>DASRLO010000023.1:0-58044 GCA_035648415.1 Allostellaceae bacterium | reverse complement strand
ACGGTGACGAACTTGTCGGCGTCGGCGCGCTTCGCGAAGCGGCACCGGCGCCACGTCGGTCGGCGGCGGATCTACCGCCGTGGTGGCCGGAGGCGGCGCCTCTGTCCCGCTGATCGCCGGCGGTTCCGCCGGGGCGCTCGCCGACGCCTCCGGTGGCGGCTCGGCCGGGACCCCGGTCGCGGGCTCTCCCGGCTTTGCCGCCGCATACCGCGCCTGGAGAGCGAGAAATCGCCGCGCCAGGGCCTCGACGTTGTCGCTCTCTTCGGTCGGATCGTCGGCTGGGGTCATCAGGGTTCGCGCATCGCTTCGTCGACACCGCGCACAAACCCGCCGAGCACATAGGTGAAGAGCGAGCGGGTGCCGACATGGATGTCGCCCGTCAAGGTGATGCCGGAGACCAGCCGAAAGCTCGCCGGGACATTGTGCAGCGTTATCGGGTCGAGCGTGACGCGGACTTTGTAATAGGGCTCGACCGGCGTGTTGTTCTCGTCGGTGGTAAAGGCGCCCTCGCTGATCGAGCGCACTTTGCCGCTCACCGTGCCGTGCTCGATGTAATTGTAGGCGTCGAGCTTGATCGTGGTGTTGTCGCCGACCCGGATAAAGCCGATGTCGCGCGCCGCGATCCGGATTTCGGCCTCGAGCGGCGATTTGAGCGGGGCGAGATAGATCAGCGGCTGGCCCTGGTTCAGCACCGAGGCGGCCGACAGTTGGGCGATCTTCAACACCATACTGTCTTCGGGCGCCTCCAGCCGCACCAGCCCCTGATGCATCGTGGCCTTGGTGAGCTGTTCGGTGGCGGTGTCTCGGTTGCCCTGTGCGGTCACCAGCTCTTGGCTCGCCTGCCCGAACCATTGCTGGACATAGGCGTCGCGCGTCGCGGTGGTCGCATCGAGCTGATGCTTTGTCTCGGCCACGGCATTCTTGTCGAATTCGAGAGCGCGCTGGATTTCGAGCTTCTGGTCGGTCGCGGTCAGGAGGTTGAGCCGGCTGCCGACCTGCGCCGCGGCGAGGGTCGCGCGCATATCCTCGATTTCCTTCGAGATCTTGACGCGATCGCCGTAGCGGGTCTGATCGTTGACGTATTTCGCGATCGTCGCCTGAAGCTGCGCGATCTGATCGTCGTAGCTGCGCACCTGCGCGTCGTACTGCGCCTTGCGCTGCAAATAGTACTCGCGCTGCGCCGAGATATAGGTGTTCGCCACCGGGTCGGTCGAGGGCGGCATGGTGAACGGCTTTTGCGCGATCTCGGCCTGGCAGCGCGCGATCTCCGCGCCGTAATTCGCGACCTGCGCCTTGAGCGCGCCGACATCGGCGGTCGTCAGGGTGGGATCGAGCGTCGCGAGAACCTCGCCTTTGTGGACTTGCTGGCCTTCGCGGACATCGATCGTCTTGATGATCGACTGGTCGAGCGCGCCCAGCACCACGGTCGGGTCGATGGTGACGACCTGGCCGAACGACGAGGACACGACGCGGTCGACGCGCATGAACGTCGCGACGAGGAGCAGGCAGGCGAACAGGCCGGTCAGCACCAGCAGCGTCATATGCGTCTGGATCGGCTCCGGCCCCTCGAGGATCTCGGCCGTTTCGGACTGGTAGATGCGGACCTGGCGGCCCGCATCCGGCTCAAGCAGTGCCGGCCGGGCGAAAGGAAATAACTTCATGCGACGACGGCCTGGGTAAGAGGTGCTGGTGCTGTTGGTGCCAGAGATTGCTGTAGATGTCGCAGCGCTCGATCAGATCGGTGTGGGCGCCGATGTCGTAGATCTTGCCGCGTTCGAGCACGAGGATCGAATCGGCGGCGATCAGCGACGACAGGCGGTGCGACACGATGATCAGCGTGCGCCCCTCGGCGATCCGCATCAAGTTCGCGTTGACGATCGCCTCGCTCTCGGCGTCGAGCGCGCTCGTCGCCTCGTCGAGGATCAAGATGCGCGGGTTGGTGATGAGGGCGCGGGCGATGGCCAGGCGCTGGCGCTGGCCGCCGGACAAATTGGGCGAGCCTTCGTAAATATAGGTCTCGTAGCCGCGCTGCATGCGCTCGATGAATTCCTCGGCGCCGGCGAGCCGCGCCGCCATCACCACCTCGTCGAAGGTCGCGTCGGGCTTGCCGGCGGCGATCGTCTCGCGGATCGTGCCGCTGAACAGGAAATTCTCCTGCATGACGACGCCGAAGCTGCCGCGCAGATGATCGACGTCGTATTGCCGCAGATCGGTGCCGTCGACCTTGATCAGCCCCTCGTAATTGCCGTGGAACAATTGCAGGAGGCGGGTGACCGTGGTCTTGCCCGAGCCGCTGCGCCCCATGATCCCGAAAATCGAGCCCTCGGGGATGGTGAACGAGACGTCGTCGAGCGCCGGGCTCGTCGTGCCCATATAGCTGAAGCGGACGCCCGAGAAGTCGACGCGCCCGACGATCGGCGTCCGGATCCCGCTCTTGCCGCGGCCTTCCTCGGACGGCCGGTTGACCAGATTGCCGATGACGCTCAGCGCCAGCCGCACCTCGTCGTATTGGACGATCGTCTGCGACAGCTGGATCAGCGGCATCGCGACGCGTTGCGACAGCATCATGAAGGCGAAGAGCGCGCCGATATAGACCTGCTCGTGCGTCGTCATCGCCATGTAGACGGCGACCGCGATCACCCCGCTCGTCATCAACCGTTCGAGCGGCACGGCGACGGTCTGCACGACATTCGCCGCCCGTCCTTCCTCGAAGCGCAGACGCGCCGCGCTCGCCACCTTGACGTCCCAGTCGTGGCGGCGGCGCGCGTCGAGCGCCAGCGCCTTGACCGTGCGCACCCCGTGCAGCGTCTCGACCAGAAACGCGCCCTTCTCGCCCTCGATTTCGAACACCGCCTTGGTCTTCTTTCGCAGATCCGGCAGCCGCAGAATGATCCAGCCGCAGATGAGCCCGGCGAAAGCCAGCACGAACAGCGTCAGCATCGGGCTGAACGCCAGCATGATCGGCAGGAACACGAACAGCACGAAGGCATCGAGCACGGTGCCGAACATCGTGCCGGTGAGGAAATTGCGGATTTTGTGGATTTCGTGCATGTCGCGCGCGATTTCGCCGACCGACATGCGCTCGAAGAAGTCGACCGGAAGCTGGACGACCTTGTCGAAGATATAGGTCGACAGCTTGGCGTCGGCGCGCTGCGTCATGTGCAGCACGAGGTAGCGGCGCAGATAGCCGAACGCCGTCTCGAAGGCGATCAGGATCAGCATCGATAGGCACAGCACCGAAAAGGTGCTGATGCTGTTGTAGTAAAGCACGCGGTCGATCAGCAGCCGCCAGAACAGGATCGGCGCCAGGGCCAGCAGGCTCAGCATGAACGCCGCGATGGCGATGTCGCGGGCAATGCGCTTGTCGCGCACCAGCACGCCGAGGATCAGCTTCAGCCCGAACGGCTGATCTTCATCGCGTATCCGGTAATCCCGCTTGAACAGCAGCACTTCGCCGGTCCAGGCCGCGGTGAAGCGGGCTTCGTCGAGAATCAAAGGCGCGTCCTCGTGCGCGTTCGGGTCCTGGAGGATAACGCGGGGAAGCTGAGGGTCCTGGTTGGTCTGGCGCAGCACCATCGCGCTGCCGTTGCGCAATATCACGACCGCCGGCAGCGCCTTGCCGAGCTTTGTAAGCTCGCTCCAGCTGAGCCAGGTGCTGCTGGCGCGCAATCCGCTGGCGCCGGCGATCTGGAGCAGCTGCGGGATCGACGGCTGGCCCGGCTCGAGCAAATGGTCGTGCACCAGTTGCGGCGCCGAGAGGTGGATGCCGTGCTGGCGCGCGACGATGACGAGGGAGCCGAGCAACGAGACGCCGGGTGCTCCGCCGCTGGTGACCCGCGGCTCCTCAGACCCGTTGCGCTCCATGCCATCCATCACGCGTTCCCCTGCGGCACCCCGAAACAACCCCTTTCGGCTCCGGGCGCCGGCCGAACCCTTGCCATCCCGCCAGCGGACATCCTAAAGCGGGCGCTTGCGCTCGATCGAGGTGTCGCAAACAAAGCGATAACCGCGGCGGAATTCGGTTTTTATCAAATGTTCGGTCGTTTCGCCAATCGAACGCAGCTTTGTCCGCAATCGGTTGACCACGACATCGATGGCCCGGTCGGTCGCCGGCCGGTGCTTGCCGTAAAGCGCCTCCGCCAAATCGCCGCGGGTCTGGATTTCCCAAGGATTGGCGACGAAGTGGCCAAGCAGGAGCCCTTCCGCCGTGGTCAAGCGGATGGTCCTGCCGTCAGGGCTGACGATCAGGTTCTGGTGCGGGCGGAAAATGACGCCGGAAAAGCGGATGCACTCGGATTCGCGCGCCGCCGGCGCGGCGGCGTGGCCGTTGACCCGGACGATCTGCTGCAGCACCTCGTTGAACGCGACGACATCGACCGGGCTGGCAATGCACTCCGCGGCGCCCGCGAAACGGTAATCCTGGGCGCATGGCGCATCCTGGCCGCAGACGACGAGGATCGGCACGCTGCTTTGCCGCCGGACCTTGAGGATCATTCCGACGCCGTCGCCATTGGCTTGCCGCAGGTCGAGCACGACAACATCGGGTTGCGACTCGCGCAATAGGCTGAAGAACCGGCTTTCGAGAGCCATCGGCTCCGCGCGATTGTTGGGGTCGCTAACATCGCCGCCTGGTATGGAGAAATCTTCGCGGGCAATAACAATGGTTGTCGCTGCTGGCATTATTCCGGCTCTGCCTCATTCGTACCGGGTGGCGCCAATAGCGCATGGGCCTGCCGGCCGTGCTCGCCATCGCCGCGTCGCCTCGCCCGGGGGGACGGCAAGGTCACTCCAGTAAAATTGGGCCCCGAAAAACGTGCAAACCTCGTTTTGAACGTCGCAAAATTCTGCAACAATTTAGTGCATTTCGAAACAAATTTCTTGGTTAACGCTGTGGTATCATAGTTAAGCGGATGCTTCCGGGCAGCGCGCGTCGCCCCATCACACATCAAACCACCGAACCGATCGCCAGTTCCGTTTGCAACATGCGCGCCGTTCGCGCGACGGTCGTCTAACCGCGCTGCCGGCGGATCAGCCGGCGCAGCAGGGTGAGGTAGGCAGGCAGGCATACGCCGGCGAGATCGTACCGCTCGACCACGGTCCGGCGCGCCGCGACGCGAACGTCTTCATGCCGGTCGGGATGGTTCAGCAGGTCGCCGACGCGATCGGCGAGCGCCGCGCCATCGAAGAAATCGACGAGGTAGCCGTTCTCGCCGTCTCGAATGACCTCCTCGACCGGCGGGGTGCGCGAGGCGACGACCGCGCAGCCCGCCGCCATCGCCTCTAGCAAGCCCCAGGACAGCACGAACGGGTAGGTCAGATAGATGTGCGCCGCGGATATTTGCAGCATTGCCAGGTATTGCTGGTAGTTCATCCGGCCGAGGAAATGGACGCGGCTCATGTCGAGGCGGTCCCCAAGCTCGGCGACGAGCTGCTCGCGCCAGCTTGCGGCCTGCGTCGGGCGGCGCCCATAGCTGACGTCGTTGCCGCCGGCGATCAGCACCCGCGCGCTCGGGTGGCGTTCGAGCAGGATCGGCAAGGCGCGCATCAGGACATGGAAGCCGCGATAGGGTTCGAGGTTGCGCGTGCTGTAGGTGATCACAGGATCATCACGCGACAGCGACAGCCCGCCGGCGAGCCACAGCCGGGCGCTCGGTTCGGGCTGCACCAGCGCGGTGTCGATGCCCTCGTGCACGACACCGATCCGCCGCCGGTAGGACTCGGGATAGAGGTCGCGCTGGAACCCGGTCGGCGTTTGCCCCCAATCCGCGGTTTCCAGCCCCAGCAGATTGACCGCGTTGCGGGTGCGCACCCGCATCCGGTCGGCCGCGCTCGGCGGAAATTCCGGATCGAAATCGAGGTCGCTGCCGCTCGGGCGGTAGAAGAACTCGAAATAGCCGAGCAGCGGCGTCGCCGGCCAGCAATCCTTGACGTAGAGGATCTCGCCCCAGCCGTTATGCCCGGCGACGAGGTCGGGGGTGAAGCCCTCGCGCTTCAAATCCTCGCAGATCTGCACGACGGAAACCCCGTTCTGAACCGCCAGGTTGAAGTCGGCGGCGAACGGGTGGATCGGCGAGGACGGCCGGGCCGGCGCATAGACGATCTTGCGCACGCCGGGAAGCTGCCGCTCGTGCTGTTGGGTAATGAACACGACCTCATCGCCGGCTTCCGCGAGACGCCGCGCCGCATGGACGTATTGCGCCGGGAAATTCTGGTGGATGAAGAGCCACTTCATCGGGCAGTGGCGCCGCCCCGCGGGATCGAGTTCATGTTCCCGGCTTATACGCCCGCGCCCACAGCGAGAAGCCCTCGCGCTCCAGCGTGCCGGCGGTGAAGCCGGCCTCCATCAAAAGCCGCATCAGGGTGCGCGAGGTAAAGCCCGATTTGTGCGCCATGTATTCATTGCCGCGGGCCAGCGACGCGGTATGCCCGTAGATCATGTCGAGCGCGCTGATCGGGCCGCTCGGCGACACATAGGCTTCGTCCTCCAGCCTGTCGTTCATCACCAGCTCGGCGACGCGCTGCAAATCGGGCAGGGTCACCAGCAGCTCGCCGCCCGGCCGCAGCACTCGCATGAACTCGCCGAGAGCGGCCGGCACCTCGTGGCGATACAGGTGCTCGAGGTTGTGCGACGACCAGATCGCATCGACCGAGCTGTCCTCGACCGGCCGCATGTGGACGATCGAGGAGATGATGTCGGGACTGACCGAGGGGTCGATGTCGAGCCGCAGCTCGCGCCACTCGCTGCCTTGGAACGAGGCGTGCAGCCCCCGTCCGGCAAAGCCGCAGCCGACATTGAGGACGAGCTTTTGAGCCGGCGCATCCGAACTCGGGCTGTCGTCGCCGATCAGGCTGCCGAATGCATCGCTCATTGTCTGCTCGCCCAGCGGCTTGTCGTCCCCAAGCGGGACCGAGACTGTACCGGCTTCCATAAACACTTTGCTAGCCCGCGGCGTTGCATGGCCCGCCGTCGGCCGTTTCGCTTGACCCGCCGCGCGCGGCGACTACATGTGAGGCTGCGCGGGAGGCTTGGCCGCTCGCAACTCGGCTTTCCGTGACGCATGGCTCAGCCTACCGACGGCACACGATGGCACGGCACGACGATCCTTTGCCTGCGCAAGGGCGGCGAGGTCGTGGTCGCCGGCGACGGCCAGGTGTCGATGGGCCAGACCATCGTCAAGTCGAACGCCAAGAAGCTGCGCCGGCTTGGCGGCGGCTCGGTGATCGCCGGGTTCGCCGGCGCCACCGCCGATGCGATCGCACTCTTCGAGCGACTGGAGGCCAAGCTCGAGCAGCATTCGGGCCAGCTCGCCCGCGCCTGCGTCGAATTGACCAAGGATTGGCGCACCGACCGCTACCTGCGCCGCCTGGAGGCGATGATGGCGGTCGCCGACAAGAACGTGTCGCTGATCCTCAGCGGCACCGGCGACGTCTTGGAGCCGGAGGACGGGATCATCGGCATCGGCTCGGGCGGCGGCTATGCGCTCGCCGCGGCGCGCGCGCTGGTTGGGATCGACGGGCTCGACGCCGAAGCCGTCGCGCGCCGCGCGATGGCGATCGCCGCCGGCATCTGCATCTACACCAACGATCAGGTCACCTTCGAAAAGTTGAGCACCTAAGCCGCATGACTGCCTCCTTCAGCCCGCGCGAGATCGTTTCCGAACTCGACCGCTTTATCGTTGGCCAGAACGACGCGAAGCGCGCGGTGGCGATCGCCCTGCGCAACCGCTGGCGGCGGCAGCAGCTGAGCGCGGAGCTGCGCGAGGAGGTCTTGCCCAAGAACATCCTGATGATCGGCCCCACCGGCTGCGGCAAGACCGAGATCGCCCGCCGCCTGGCGCGCCTCGCGCAGGCGCCGTTCCTCAAGGTCGAGGCGACCAAATTCACCGAAGTGGGCTATGTCGGCCGCGATGTCGAGCAGATCGCCCGCGACCTGGTCGAAATCGCGATCGCGATGACCCGCGAGCGGCTGCGCGCCGAGGTCGCGCCCAAGGCCGAGCTCGCCGCCGAGGACCGCGTGCTCGACGCCCTCGTCGGCACCAATGCCAGCGCCGACACCCGCCAGAAATTCCGCAAGATGCTGCGCGAGGGCGCGCTTGACGACCGCGAGATCGAGATCACCGTGCAGGAGAGCGCCGCGCCGCAGATGCCGACCTTCGAGATCCCCGGCATGCCGGGCGCGCAGATGGGCATGCTCAATCTCGGCGACATTTTCGGCAAGGCCTTCGGCCAGCGCGCCGCGCCGCGCAAGACCATTGTCTCGGAAAGCCACCGCCTCCTCTTGGCCGAGGAAGGCGACAAGCTCCTCGACCAGGAGACCGTGGTGCGCGAGGCGATCGCCGCGGTCGAGCAGAACGGCATCGTCTTTCTCGACGAGATCGACAAGATCTGCGGCCGCAGCGAGCGCGGCGGCGGCATCGGCGGCGCCGATGTCAGCCGTGAGGGGGTGCAGCGCGACCTCCTGCCGCTGATCGAGGGCACCACCGTCGCGACCAAGCACGGCCCGGTCAAGACCGACCACATCCTGTTCATCGCCTCGGGCGCGTTCCACCTCGCGAAGCCGTCCGACCTGCTCCCCGAGCTGCAGGGCCGCCTACCGATCCGGGTCGAGCTGAAGGGCCTCGACCGCAACGACCTCCGCCGCATCCTGACCGAGCCGCAGGCGAGCCTCATCACTCAGTACAAGGCGCTGATGGCGACCGAAGGGGTCGAGCTCGATTTCCGCCCCGACGCGATCGAGGAGATCGCCCGCCTCGCCGAGCAGATCAACGCAACGATCGAGAATATCGGCGCGCGCCGCTTGCACACAATCCTTGAGCGGCTCCTGGAGGAGATCAGCTTCACCGCCTCCGACAAGCCGGCCGGCACCGCCTTGGCCATCGATGCCGACTACGTGCGCGAGCGGGTCAGCAACCTCGCCAAGGACAGCGACCTCTCGCGCTTCATCCTTTAAGCGCCGCCTCGCGCGGCGCCCGGCCAGCACGGCGGAGCCCGGCCAAATCGCCACGCCGCGGAACCGATTCCGCGCCCCGGCAATTTGCTCTAGAGTCGCGCCGGCAATTCCCCGCGTCGACCGGTAGTTGCACATCCGACACGTAGGGATGGCTGCCCTGGACCTGCCGAGATGAACATCCAGAGCATCCCCGTCACACCGTTCGCCGGCCAGCGCCCCGGCACCTCAGGCCTGCGCAAGAAGGTCGCGGTGTTCCGCGAGCCGGGCTACATCGAGGCCTTCGTCCAGTCGCTGTTCGACGCGCTGCCCGAAGCGGCCGGCGGCGGCGTTGCCGGAAGCACGCTGGTGCTCGGCGGCGACGGCCGGTTCTACAACGACCGCGCGATCCAGACGATCATCCGCATGGCGGCGGCGAACGGCGTCGGCCGCTTGCTGGTCGGCCGCGACGGCCTCTTGTCGACCCCGGCGGTGAGCGCGGTCATCCGCGAGCGCGGCGCGTTCGGCGGCATCGTCCTCTCGGCCAGCCACAATCCGGGCGGCCCGGACGGCGATTTCGGCATCAAGTACAACGTCGCGAACGGCGGCCCGGCCCCCGAGCGGGTGACCGAGGCGATCTACCGCCGCACGCAGACGATCGGCGCCTACCGGACCGTCGAGGCCGCGGACGTTCCGCTCGACCGGCTGGGCTCGGCCCGACTCGGCGCGATGGAGATCGCCATCATCGACCCGGTCGCCGAATACGCCGCGCTGATGGAGCGCATCTTCGATTTCGACCGGCTGCGCGACCTGTTCCGCGGCGGCTTCCGGCTGCGCTTCGACGCGATGAGCGCGGTCACCGGCCCCTATGCCCGCGAGATTTTCGAGCACCGCCTCGGCGCGCCCGCCGGCACCGCGGTCAATGCCGAGCCGCTTGCCGATTTCGGCGGCCACCACCCCGACCCCAACCCGGCCCACGCCGCCGACCTGATCGCCGCGCTGGCCGCGCCGGACGCGCCCGATTTCGGCGCGGCCTCGGACGGCGATGGCGACCGCAACATGGTGGTCGCGCGCGGCGGCGGGATTGGCGGCGGCGCGATTGGCGGCGGCGCGATTGGCCCGAGCGACAGCCTGGCGATCCTCGCCGCCAACGCGCACCTTGTCCCCTGGTTCAAGGACGGGTTGCCGGGGGTCGCGCGCTCGATGCCGACGAGCCGCGCGGTCGACCGCGTCGCCACGCAGCTCGGCATCGAGTGCTTCGAGACGCCGACCGGCTGGAAGTATTTCGGCAATTTGCTCGACGCCGGCCGCATCGCCCTCTGCGGCGAGGAAAGCGCGGGGACAAGCTCGAACCATGTGCGCGAGAAGGACGGCGTTTGGGCGGTGCTGTTCTGGCTCAACATCTTGGCGGTGCGCGGCGCGGCGGCCGCGGCGATCGTCGCCGGTCACTGGGCGCGTTTCGGCCGCGATTTCTACATGCGGCACGATTACGAGGAGATCGAGACCGAGCGCGCCAACCGGCTGATCGACGCGCTGCGCCGCCGTATCCCCGAATTGCCGGGGACCCGCCTTGGCGACCTTGAAATATCCGAGGTCGACGATTTCGCCTATACCGACCCGGTCGACGGCTCGACCAGCGCGCATCAGGGCATCCGCGTCGGCTTTGCCGATGGCGCGCGGATCGTCTACCGCCTGTCGGGAACCGGCACCGAGGGCGCGACCTTGCGGGTGTACCTCGAGCGCTTCGAGCCCGATCCGGCCCGACACGCGCTCCCGGCGAGCGTGGCGTTGGCGGCTCTAGCGCAAGCCGGAGCCGCGCTCGCCGAAATAAAGGCCATCACCGGACGGACGGAACCCAGCGTCGTTGTGTAGAATTGGCTAGCGCGAGATCGGCGCCGCTCCAGCGCCGGCGCCGGCGCGGATGTGCGCCGCACTTGAAACAACAAAACGCCGGTCGAGGGAGAGGCCCATGCTGTCGATGGAACGTTCCCAGGAGAGGCTGGCGCGGCGCGCCATCGCGCTGGTTCTCGCCGGCGGCCGCGGCAGCCGCCTGCGGCAGCTGACCGACCGGCGCGCCAAGCCGGCGGTGTTCTTCGGCGGCAAGTTTCGCATCGTCGATTTCGCGATGTCGAACTGTCTCAATTCGGGCATCCGCCGGATCGCCGTGCTGACCCAATACAAGGCGCACAGCCTGTTGCGTCACCTCCAGATGGGCTGGTCGTTCCTGCGCCCGGAGATGAACGAGTTCCTCGACCTCTTGCCGGCCCAGCAGCGGCTCGACGAGGCGACCTGGTATCGCGGCACCGCCGACGCGGTGTTCCAGAATTTCGACATCTTCCGCGCCGCGCAGCCGGACTACTTCGTCGTGCTGGCGGGCGACCACGTCTACAAGATGGATTATTCGCACATGCTCGCCGAGCACGCCGCGCGAGGCACCGACTGCACGGTCGCTTGCGTCGAGGTGCCGATCGAGCAGGCCAGCGAGTTCGGCGTGATGAGCGTCAATGCGTCGCACCAGATCACCGACTTCCTGGAGAAGCCGAAGAACGCGACGCCGATGGTCGGCAAGCCCGACCGCGTGCTCGCCAGCATGGGGATCTATGTCTTCAGCGCCGATTTCCTCTACGCCGAACTCGAACGCGACGCGGCCGACCCGACATCGGCACACGATTTCGGCAAGGACATCATTCCCCGTCTGGTCGGCCGCGGCCGCGCCGCCGCGCATCAATTCGAGGAGAGCTGCGTCAAGACGACGCCCGAGGCCGAACCCTATTGGCGCGACGTCGGCACGATCGACGCCTATTGGGCCGCCAATCTCGATCTGGTCATGCCGTTGCCGTCGCTCGACATCTACGACCCGAACTGGCCGATCTGGACCTACCAGCAGCAATTGCCGCCGGCGAAATTCGTCTTCGACGACGACGACCGGCGCGGCATGGCGGTCGATTCCATGGTGTCGGGCGGCTGCATCATCTCCGGCGCGCATATCTCGCGGTCGCTGTTGTTTTCGAGCGTCCGGATCAATTCGCACGCCCGCACCCGCGACGCGGTCGTGCTGCCCGAGGTCGAGCTCGGCCGCCACGCCCGCCTCAACCGGGTGGTCGTCGATCGCGGCGTCAGGATTCCGGAAGGGCTGGTGATCGGCGAGGACCCGCGGGTCGACGCCCAGCGTTTCTACCTGAGCGAGGGCGGAGTGACCCTGGTCACCGCCGACATGATCGCCGCGCTCGGCAATTAACGCTGCGCCGTAAGGCGGAAGAATGAAGCATCATCCGCTAGGTGTTTGATCCCGGGATTAGATGATCGTCGCAACGGGAGCGATGAATTCAGCATGGCAATTTTACCGCGGCCTTTGCTCGTTGTCGACGGCGACTCCTTCGCCCACCGCGCCTATCACGCCCTGCCGAAATCGATTCGCCGTGCCGGCAATCGCGGGGGCGGCGCCGTCATCGGCTTCGCCAATTTCCTGTTGCGGCTTTACGAGAGCGAACAGCCGCGCGCCGTACTGGTCGGCTGGGACACGCTGGACGTCCCGACCTACCGGCAGAAGCTATTCCCCGCCTATCAAGGCGAGCGGCAGTTCGACGACGAACTGACTGAGCAGCTTGACGTGCTGCCGGAGTTTGTCGCGGCCTGCGGTTTTGCGAACGCCAAGGCGCCCGGTTACGAAGCCGACGATTTCCTGGCGGCGGCAGCTGCAGCGGAAGAGCGACGAGAGGGACGCGCCCTTGTCGCCAGCGGCGACCGCGACGCGTTCCAACTGGCGTCCGACGCCACCACCATCTTGCACCCGGTCCGGGCCGGCGAGATGGCGAGGATCCGGCCGGCCGAAGTCCGCGAGCGCTACGGTGTCGAGCCGGTGCAGGTCCCGGACTTCATCGCGCTGCGCGGCGACCCCTCGGACAGGCTCCCCGGCGCCCGGGGTGTCGGGGCAAAGGGCGCCGCGGCGCTCCTGCGGAAATACGCCACCCTGGAGGACGCCCTGGTCGATGGGCGCTTCCCGGTGCAGGCAAGCGATTTGCGGATGTACCGGCGGATCGCGGCGATGGACGCGACGGCGCCGCTGCCGCCTCTCGACGACCAGAAGCCGGCGTGGAGCGAGACTGCGGCGCTGGCGCGAAACTGGGAGCTGGCTCGTCTCGCCGAGCGGCTGGAGGAACTGGCCGCGGCATCCCGGCGCGGACGGTAACCCGCTGGAACGCCGCTGTCTTGCCGGTGGTTGATAGTGATGTCGCCGCAATCGATCGCGGAGCTCGAGCCCGACGAGATCGCCGAGGCGATGCCCGAAAGCGACAAGACGCTCGCGGCCCAGGCGTTCATCGCCCGTGGCGACGTCGGTGACATCTATTTCGACCGGTCCTGCTACCTCGCCCCAGGCACCGCCGACGACATCAAGGCGTTTGATTTGCTGCGGGACGGGACGTATCGGGTCTGGACGCGGTTCCCCGTGCCGCGGTTGAGGGTATGGAAGCTGACCTTCTGGGTCTCGGACGTCGCCGGCAGCATCGCTATCGGGTACGTGACGAGAGATAGCTTCAGATAGTCGCGCCAGAACGACCGGGGTGCCATGGGTCGTCGTCTCCTTTACGGAGATGAAACGGCCTTGCGCGTTTCCCCGTTCCGCGCATGACCGCGAGGAAGAGGCAGCGTCTCCCGGTTCACCGGCGCCTCCTCTCTTTCGGACGCGGGCGTTGTTTCAGCGTCGCGCAAGCTTTCCAGCCGGACGCGCGCGATCGGCGCGAACTCGCCTTCGGGGTACTTGTCGAGATAGGCCTCGAAGAGACGCGGATCGCCGCTCTCGCCGATCGATTGCCAGAAGGCCAATTCGACCGGGTCGTTGGCGGGCTCGACTGCGTCGGCATCGCCGTCACCGTCGGGATTGGCGAGCCGCGCCCGCGCCAGCGCAGCAAAATGTCCGTCAGGATGACTTTCCAGATAGGCCGCCAATTCCTCGGGACGCTGGCTGTCCTTGATCGCGTCCCAGAAGGCGAGGTCGAGTTCGTCGGAGGATACGGGCGGGCCGTCGAAGGTGGCCTGGCGGGTCTTGGCCAGCGGGGCGAACGTGCCGTCCGGGTACTTCTCCAAGTACGAGGCCAGTTCGGCCGGGCCGCCGTCCTTGACGCTCTCCCACAGCGCCAACTCGAGCGCGACCTCCGGCGGGGCCGACAGCTCGCCCAGCGCTTCGGGGGATGGGTCGGCCGATATCTCCGATTCCGGTCCGACGCGCACCCGAAAGGCGCGTATCGGATGCACGATGTTCTTGACCCGCTGCTCGCCCAGATCGTCGAACGCCAAATTCGTGCGATGCCGCAGGTGATCGCGCACGCCGCGCGACACGCAGATCGTGCCCGGCTCGGCCAAACTCTCCAGCCGGGCGGCGACGTTGACGCCGTCGCCGAAGATGTCGCCGTCCTTGACCATCACGTCGCCGACATTGATGCCGATGCGGAAGCGCATCGGCGGCTCCGTTTTGTTGGCCTCGTCCATCAGCTGCTGAATCTCGACCGAGCAGGTAACCGCGTCGAGCACGCTGGCGAATTCCGCGAGCACGCTGTCGCCGGCGGTATTGGCGATGCGTCCGCGATGCGCCGCGATGAGGTCGTCGATCAGCCCGCGCCGCGCCGACAGCGTCGCCATCGTTGCTTCTTCGTCGTTGTGCATGAGGCGGCTATAGCCCTCGACGTCGGCGGCGACGATCGCCGCCAGCCGCCTCTCCAATTCGGGCGCTTCCATGCCCCCTCGCAGTGTTGCAAGCAGCTAACGGCGGGCGGCCTATTTTCTCTCGGCAGCGCTCAAAATCCGAGCTGAGCCAGGAGCGGCGGCAATCGCCGGTCCTCGAGATGCGACGACGCGATCCATTCCACCGCGGGATGAGCCGCCGAGGGATCGTGACAAGCAAGCGCGGCCGCGAGCAACAGGCGAACATCCTCGGGCGCCTTATGGGTCGCCCAATTCTGCCGGGCGAATTCGAGCGCTGCCGGCGCGTTCTGTTCGACCTCGCGCGAGAAGCGGGACGCGTCGCGCAGATGCACCGCATCATGCTGCCGCCGCGCTGCCACGAAGCGGGCAGCCAGATCGTCACGCGCCGCCGCGAAGCCCGGATCGCCCACGGCCTGCATCGCCAGGACCAGGCGCAAATCGAGGGCGTCGATCCGCTCGAAGCCTCTCAACAAGCGGATGACGTCGCGCGCGCGATCGTGGTCGAGCAGATAATCGGCATAGGTTGTCAGGGCGTAGACGTTGCGGTCGTCCAGTGACACGGCTTGCTGGAGGTAATCATTGGCCGCCGGATCGCCGGTGCGCAGGGCGATTTCGCCGAGGATCACCAGCACCCAGGCTTGCTCCCCGCGGTCGGGCGACGGCGACTGCGTGACGGCCCCGGCGAGAACGCGCTCGCTGGCCGCGGCCTGGCCGACCAGGGAAGCGATATTCGCGGTACATGCGGTGGCGATGAGGCCCGGGCGCCGCTTGGCATATTCGGCGCAGGAGTTCTCCGCCTCCGCGAGGTTGCCGTCGACCTCGTCGACGCTCGCCAACACCAGCAGCGCCTGAAGGTTGTCCGGATCGCCGCGCAACGCCGCGTGGAGGTCGTCGGCCGCGGCGGCAAAATTGTGCTGGGCCTGAAGGACACGGGCGCGCAGGACCCGCAGCGAGGGTGATGCCGCCGGGTCCCGCCACCACCGGCCAAGCGTCGCCTGCGCGTAGCCGACGAAGCGCGGGTCGGATTCCGCCACGCCCATCGCCAGCTGCCTACCGGCGAGCCGCATCGCGACGCTCAAATCGTCCGGCTGCTTCGCAAGCCCGGCCGCGAGCGCGCGCATTTCGCGCATGCGCGGATCGGCCGACGGCAACCCCGTCTGCAAGATGAAGTTGTCGTCGGTCGGGACAAAGGGCGCGGCTGTCGCGGAATAACTCGCGAAGACCGCCAGCCCCGCCATCAGCCGCGCGAGGCAGCCGATGGCGCTGGTGCGATCCCGCCCGATCGTGGCGCGCCGGCGCGTTATTGGCTCTGGGCCGACTGCAACGGCTGCTGCAGCGGCGGTCCGAGATAGGGGAAGGCCGCAAGATAGGTCTTTGCCTTCGTCCCGTCCGAGATGCCGCCGGGGTTGTTCAAGATCAAGCCCAGCAGGAAATCGGTGACGCGATCGCCGAGCAGACGCCCATTGGGCGGCACCTGGGTGTAGCCGTCCTTCTCGCTCGTGTCGAATTTGAGCGTATCCGGCACCGCAACCGAGGCCAAGGTCGCGATCGTCGCTTTCGACGTGCCGAATTTCGTGAGCGATGCGACGATCGCCGAAGCGAAATCCTTCGCATCGTCTTCCGGCACCCCAAAATTAAAGGCGTCCTTCAGCGGGGGCGGGATCAGCGCCGTATTGATCGCGGGGTTGCCCATCCGATCGATCTGACGCAGTCCGCCGGCGCCCGGCCCGGTTCGCGCGGCGTCCCGGTCCCGGTCTCCGTCCCGGTCGTGGTAGCGGAAGTCCGAGATATAAGTGACCCCCCAGGCCGAGAACTTCGTCACGTTGCCGACAACGAGGCTGATCGGGAATTCGAGCACGATCGCATTGACGTTCTTGCCGAGGAAAGAGTCGACGCCGGTAAACTGACCGAGATCGGCTTGCCCGGTCGCGTTGAATTTCGCCACGAAGCGGTCGAAGCCGATGAGATCGAAAAAGAACGGGTCCTCGCGCGGCCCCGCGAATGCCGTGATGGTTCCGCCGCCGGTATTCTCTTTGGTGATCACCGGGGTGAGCGGCGTGGGGTCGGCGGTCCCCTGGGTGGTCAGGCCTTCGACGGTAATGCCGTGTGGGAAGGTCGCCCTATAGGTCTGGCATGGGGCCGCGGGGGCCAGGCACGATGGGCCGTTCTCGAAGGGCGAAAAGACGATGTCGATCGATGCGGTCGGCTTCGCCTGGGCATTCGTGCTGAAATAGAAGCGATAAAGGGCGTTCGCCTGGAAGTGATAAGAGGGTCCAAATTTGGGGTCGGCGATTGCCTGGGTGCTGAGCGCCATCACCAGGTTCTTTTGATTGTCCGGGTCGCGGAACATGAACACGTCGTTGATATCGATGGCGCTGTACTCGTCAACCGTCGGCGCGTCGCGATGGTCGGCCGCCGCTGCCGGCGGCGAATAGCTGAAAAGGCCTGCTGCGGCGATGAACGCCGTAAATACAAAGCGGTTAAACATGATGTGCCTCCCCGAGGAATGGGTTTTTCGAGGCTACAATAACCGGTAGGCGATTTCCACCATCACTGTTGAACTGTTATGCGATATCCTCACTGATCCAATTACTTGCGCGCGCCGAGGCATGCATCACTCAATAGACTATGGCCGAAAGTCCCGGTCGGGGCGGATAATCGGGATACGCGCGTCCGGCGTGGCGGCGTTGACGGCTTCGATGCTGGGAGCGGCGCCGCCGGCATTCGCCCACATCACCAGCGATATGGGCGGCGGCGTCGCCGCGGGTTTCCTGCACCCGCTGACCGGTTTCGACCACCTGCTGGCCATGGTCAGCGTCGGCATCTGGGGCGCGCAGCTCGGATTGCCCTCGATTTGGCTCCTGCCGATCGCCTTCCCGCTGATCATGGCGATCGGCGCGGTATTCGGCGTGATCGGCGTGCCCTTGCCGGGGACCGAGATTTTGATCGCCTTGTCGGTGCTCACCCTGGGCGCGATGGTGGCGCTGAAGCAGCGTTTGCCCGTCGCGGCGGCGCTTCTGGTCGTCGGGATTTTCGCGGTCGCGCATGGCCACGCGCATGGCGCGGAAATGCCGAACGCCGCCGACGCGCTTTCCTTCACCGTGGGTTTCGTCGTCGCGACCGGGTTGCTGCATGCGACCGGCATCGTCATCGGTCTGCTCGATCGATCGCCGGGCGGGGCCGTCGCATTGCGCGCCTGCGGACTCTTTGTCGGCCTCGTCGGATGCTATTTTGTCTATGAATCCGTGGGGGCTTAGCGTCATTCGCGGGAAATGGCGCTGGCTGCTGGTCGCAGCGGCGGCCCTGATCGCACCGGCGCCGGCGGAGGCGCATACCGCGCTCAAGAGCATGGGCAGTTTTTGGTCCGGCGCAGTCCATCTGCTGACCTCGCTCGACCAAGTCGGTTTTCTCCTGGGGCTGGCGATCTTGGCGGGGTTCGCCGACCGCCGCAACGACGCACGAATCATCGCCGCGTCCTTTGCCGCCGTATTGCTGGGCGCGTCGGCCGCTTGGGCCGCCGGTTGGCAAGCCGATCTGTCGATGCTTGCCGCCGCGCTGATGATCGTTGTCGGCCTCGCCGGTGCGGCGCAGTGGCGCGCCGGCGTCCTGTCGCTGACCGGACTGGCCTTGGCCGGCGGAGCGATCGGCGGTCTCGCGGGCGGTGACGCGGCGACGGGGCTTTCGCTCGCGCTGTTCTCGCTCGGGGCGGCGCTCGCCGCCGCCGCGACCGTCAGTTATGCGCTGATCGCCATCCGCGCCGTCAAGGTCGGTTGGGGTCCGATCGCCTGGCGGGCCGGCGCAAGCTGGGTCGCGGCCATCGGGATGATGATTTTCGCCTTCGACTGTTCGCGATATTTCGGCCATCGCTAGTGCTTCGGCTGCTCGTCCTGTGCATCGCTCTGATCGTGGAGACGGGGGCCGCTTCGGCGCACTTGGCCTCCGACAGCTACCTCAACATCGAGCTTGAAAACGGGCGGATCGTCGGCCGCTGGGACATCGCCCTGCGCGACCTCGATGTCGTCGTCGGCCTCGACGCGAATGCCGACGGCAGCATCACCTGGGGCGAGCTGCGCGCGAAATGGCGCGAGATCGACGACTACGCGTTCAACCACCTGACCCTATCGCGGGCCGGCGGGTCGTGCCTGCTGCGGCCGGCGGAGCCGATGGTCGACTATCATGCCGGAAACGCCTACGCGGTGCTTCCCTTCGCCGCGGAATGCCCGTCGGCGAGCGGCCAGCTGACGATCGGCTATCGCCTGCTGTTCGAAGTCGACCCGACCCATCGCGGGCTGTTGACGATCAGCGAGGGCGGGACGGTCAAGACCGATATCCTGACGCCCGAGCACGCCAGCGTCGTCCTCGACCTCGCGGCGCAGACGCTGGCCGACGAGGCGGTGCGGTTTGTGCTGTTCGGCTACGACCACATCCTGCTCGGCTACGACCATCTTCTGTTCGTCGCGGTCTTGCTTGTCGTCGCGCCGCTGCGGCGCGGCTCCGGCGGGGGAACGGGGATATCGCCTTGGGTCCCGATCGACGGCCTCGGCAGGGTCGCGATCGAGACCGCGAAGATTCTGACCGCGTTCACCATCGCCCATGCCATCACCCTGACCCTGGCGGTCCTCGGCCTGATCAACCTGCCGTCGCGCCTGGTCGATCCCGCGATCGCCGCGACGATCATGCTCGCGGCGATCGACAACATCCGGCCGATCCTGCCGCAATTGCGCTGGCACGTCGCCTTCGGTTTCGGCCTGATCCACGGGCTGGCGTTCGCCAGCGCGCTGGGGCCGATGCGGCTGCCGCCGTTCCGTCTCGCGCTCGGCCTCGGCGGGTTCAACATCGGTGTCGAGCTCGGACAGATCACCCTGGCCGCGCTGCTCGTGCCGACCGCCTTCATGCAGCGTGGCGAGGCGGCGTTTCGCGGCATCGTCACCCCCGCCGTTTCGGTGGGCGCGCTGCTGCTGGCCCTCTTATGGTTCGTCGACCGGGTCTTCGCGCTCGACCTGCTCGCGGTTGCGGGATAGCGGTTCAGTCCACGCCGTCCTGCCAGGCCAGGACGACATAGCCCCGCGGCAACCCGGCTCCCACCTCGACCACGGCGGTGCGCGTCAGCACGGCGTCGCGCGGGCCATAGGCGGTCGCGGTGATGCGAGCCGTCTGCCGCTGCTGATAGGGGACGATCGCCGGCCGGTCGGGTTGGCCGGAACCGGCGCTCCGCTTGGCGAGCAGCGTCAGGGCGGCCTCCACCGTCGGATCGGCCCGCGCGACATCCGGCACGGCTGGTCCGAACAGCGTCAGATGCGGACGGATCGCCGCGAGCACGGCCGGCGTCATCCCGACGATCCGGCCGAGTTCGTCGATCGTCTCCGCCGCCCGGCCGGGCGGCGCATAATCGAGACCGGCAGCCCGGTAATCGGCGACGATGTCGCTGTCCGGACGGAAGACCGTCGCGGTGCCGACCCATTCGGCGATCGCGTTCGCGAGGCCCCGCGCCGTTTCCGCGTCGCTGCCGCTCGCCTCGATCAGCGCTTCGACGAGCGCCGGCGAAGCGCGGTTCGGGTTGATCCGGCCGTTATCATCCGCAAGACGCACGACGATGCGGGCGTCGCCTATCGTCAGTTCGTGGGCGGTACCGTCGAGCGCCCAGCGGCGATCGGGGCGCGGGTCGAGGATATTGAAGATCGCCTCGTTGACCGCGCCGTCCGCCGCGGCCTCGGCGGTCGCGTTGGCCATGAGATTGGCCGCGACCTGCGCTTCGCTTCGTCCGCTTCCCGCGAGATGGCCGGCGACGAAGGCGATCAAAACCAGCGTCCACAGCACGACGAGAAGAACAAAGCCGCGGGTTCCGTCGCCGCCCTCGGGAATGAGCGAACGCGGGCACAGGGTCAGCGGCTTCGCCCCTGCGGATTTGCCAGGCCCGACAAAGGCTGGCTGTTGAGTTCTTCCGGGACCGACTGGGCGTTTATCAGCTGGTTGCGCAAATCCCGGGTCAGCGCGCGCGCGCCGCGCTGATCGTGCACGACATGCGGGGTGATCAGCACCAGCAGCTCGGTTCGTTGCCGCGTGTCGTTCTGCGACGAGGCCAGGAAGCCCAGAAGCGGAATGTCCTTGAGAAACGGTATACCCGAATTTCCCCGCGAATCGTTGTCCCGGATCAACCCGGCCATACCGACGGTCTGGCCGTCCTGAACGATGACGCGGGTGCGGATCAGCCGCTCGTTGAAGGTCGGCGAGTCGATTGTCGAGCTCGTGGTCGCGGCTACGTCGCTGACCTCCTGGCCGATATCGAGCGACACGAGGCCGCCGGCGTTCACATGCGGCGTCACCTGCATGATCACCCCGGTTTCCCGGTAGTCGACATTGTTGACGATGGGCGCCCCGGCCGAGAGCGTGCTTTGCGCGCTGCCGGTGATGACCGGCACCTGTTCCCCCACCAGCAGCCGCGCCGCCTCGTTGTCGAGCACCATCACCTCGGGCGACGAGAGGACCCGGACCTTGCTCACCTGGGCCAAGGCGTTGATCGCGACATGCGAGCCGCCGGTCAGCACGAAGCCGGGAAAATTGGCCGCGAAATTCGCCACGCCGGCCTGGGTTCCCTGGGTCAGGGTGCTTGCGAGGCGGTCTTTCAGATAGAACTGCGTTCCGTAGGAGAGCGCGTCGTTGAGGGTGACCTCGGCGATCGTCGCCTCGATCATCACCTGCTGTGGGATGATGTCGATCTTGCGCAGCATGCCTTCCATGACGGTGTATTCGGCCGGGTTGGCGTAGATCAACAAAGCGTTGCTGCGATGGTCGGCGATGATCCGGATGCCTTTTTCGCCGCGCTGCTCTTCATCCTGCGTGGCGCCCGACAAGGGCTGACCGGCCGCGCTCGAATTGTCCGGCGCGAGGGGCGTGGCGAGGGCCGCCGTTCCGATGGCCGCGCCGCGGTTTTGCAGCAGCGATCCCGACGCGCCGCCGCCGGCGGTTCCCGCGCCCTGGCTATTCATTGTGAGGGCCGCGGTCCCCGGCGCGGTACGGCCTTCCTGGCCGGAACCGCCGCCGGTGACCCGGTTCGGCGTGAACGCGCGCTGAAGCAGGTTTTCGAGGTCGGCGCTCCGACCGCTCTGCACGTAATAGACATGCCATACCCGCGTCGTCGCGTCGGCGGCCCGATTGGTAAGCGAAAAAAAGCGGCGCGCCTCGGCGATGTAGCGCGGCTGCGAGGTGGCGACGAGGACCATGTTCGCCTGATCCAGCGGCAGCACGCGGACCACGCCGGCGAGCGGCGCGTCGGGTTCGGCGAGGAAGAGCTTTTCGAGTTGGGCGGCGAGCTGGCCGGGGTTGCCGTCACCGACCGGGAACAAGGCAAAGGACCGGCCGGCGAGCAAGTCGACATCAAAGGCGCCGATCAGGTCGACGAGGGTTTTGCGCACCACCGCGTCGCCGCTGACGATCAGCGCGTTGCGCCCCGGCTCGGCGGTAATCTTGCCGTCTTCGGCGACATAGGGTTCCAGCAGCTTCGCCAAGGTCGCGGCCGAGGCATAGCGCAACGTCACGATTTGGGTTCCGGCCATCGCCTCGCTGGCGCCGGCGATTGCGTTGGTCGCCACCCCCACGGCGATCGGCACGATCTGGTAGACGCCGTTCTTCTCGACGACGGTGGCGTGGTTTTGGTTGAGCAGGGTTTCGAGCGTCGCCAGCAATTGCGAGCGGTTCAACGGCGTCGCGCCCTCAAACGACGCGGTGCCCCGCACGGCGGGATCGATGGTGTAGTTCAGCTTCAGCGTCGTGCCGAGAACGGTGCGGACGATCTCGCGAATATCGGTATCGGCGAAATTGAGGGTGACATCGCCGGCCTGAGCGCCGCCGCTGCCCGTTGGCGCGGAGAGCGCAACCACCGGCGGCGCGGGCCGGCCGGGAGCGTCGAACTCGCGACGGCTGCCCGGATCGCCGGGAATGACGCTGTTCCGCCGCGCTTCCGTCGGCTCGCCGGTGAGCTGCTTGAGCGGCACGACCGGCAGCTCGGACACGACATCGCAGCCGGTCAGAAAGAGCAGGCCGGCCAAGGATCGCCGGAGGATCGCCGCCGTCATGGCGACCGCCTCGCCCCAAGGGCCGCAGGCGCCGGAACGCGGGGCCCGGCGCGTTGTCCAGTCCCGGCCGATGCCGCGGTTGCAGGGGCCGGGCGGGGCCGACCCAAGCCCGAAATTTGCCCTTGCGGCGCGGGCGCGAGCAGCGGGTCAAGTGTCGGCAACAGGGTTTTGTTGCCGTTCGGCCCGCTCAGGGAGACTTCGCCCGCCGCGATGGCGTCGATCTGCCAGCCGCTCAATTTTTCGCCTTCCGACAATTCCAGCGGCTTGGCGCCGCCGACCGCGAAAATCGCCAGATGCCTGTCCGGTGCGATCACGATGCCGGTGAGCCGCGCTCCGGCGAGCCCGCTATCGGCCGGTCCCGAAACCGTCTCGGCCGGAGGCCGCCGCGTGACGCTGAACAGCGGGCGCGTCAGCGCCGCGGCGACGAGTTGATCGCTCCGCGGCGCATGCGGCGAGTCGGAGTTCAAGTTGGTGTCGCTCTGCTGCGGTGCGACGGCCAAAGCCGTCGCCGCCGGCGGCCCGGCGGTCAATTCGACGGCAATCAGCGCGGCGAACAGGACGCTGCCGGCGATCAGGGCCAGGATCGATCTTCGCACCGCCATCACGGTGCGCCCTTCATCGCGGCGCTGCCCCGCGGGTCGGCGGTCTCCGATCCCGCGCCCTCGCGGAACCCGTAGATTTCGAGGCTGGCGCTGAGCGGGACCGGCCCCGCGGCGGACGCCCTCGTCAACCCGCCGGTGATCCGCACATTGTCGACGACCAGCGGCGGCGGCGCCGTTTCGAGCGCCGCGAAGAAATTCACCAGGGTCTCGTATGGGCCCGTGATCGCAAGGCGGATGCCGATGCGGCGAAAGGCGTCCCGCGTTTCGGGCGGAAGGCCCTCGCTGCTGTCGATGCCAGCGCCGATCGAGGTCGCCAATTCCTCTACGCGGCTCTGCAGATCGGCGGCGGCGATCGCGTCGCTCGCCCCATCGAGGCCGAGCCGGCTTTCGCTGGCCCTGGCGCGCAATACGCTGACGCGCTCGCGCAGCGCCGGCATCCGTTGCGCCGCAGCGGCCAGCCTGGATGCGAGCACCTGACGATCTTCCAGCAGCGATTCGTGTGCGGCATAAACCTCAAGCAACGGCGCGGCCACGCAGAAATAGGCGGCAGTCAGGGCACCCAAGAGTAGGGCGGTTGCCAAGACGCGGCCGCGCGGACCGGTCGGCAGGGCTTCCAACGAGGCTACGGCCCGGCCTCCACGGTGATGGTGAAGATCTCCACTCCGGCGGGCTCGATCCGCGTCACCGGGGCGGCAAATTCGGGATTTCGGAACGAGCCGTCCGCCGCCAGGGCGCCGATTAATCGGGCAGCGGCGCCGGACCGGCCGGTAAGCGTAATCTTGCGCTGCCGCAGGGTCATCTCGGTCAGAAAGGCGTTGTCGGGAAGAACCCGGGTTGCCGCGGCGAGGACCTCCAGCAGCCTCCCGGTCTTGCCGCGCTCGCGTTCGATCAGCTTGATGGCCGCGGAGCGTTGAGCGATTTCCGCCAGCAGAGTTTCGGATTCGGCGGTCTGCGAGCGCCCGGCCGCGATCTCGCGGTCGACCGCGGCAAACGCGGCGGCCTGCCGCGCGAAGGGAAGCGCGACCGCGACGAGACCGAGAAGCGCACAGCACGCGGCGGCGGGCAAGAAGAGTCCATCACCCCAATTGCGCGCGCGCCCGGCGGCGTCGCCGAGCGGCAGATTCCAGCCTCGACCCGTCCCCGCCGCGACTTCCCCCCGGGCGGGGACGACGCCGACGCGCGCAAGAGCGCCAAGCAGGCCGGCGAGCTTGGCGCGGGGGACCATCGCCAGGCGCACCGACAGCCGGCGGGTTTGTCGATCGCGCGCTTCCACCCGATAGGTCCAAAAGAGGTCGTCCGCGCTGAACGGCGTCTCCCGGTCCATCTCGAGAGCCAGGACCTCGCTAAGGTGGCGCTCCGCGGCAAGCGGCAGTACCACCGTCTTTTCCAGAATATCAGCCTCAGCAAGGCGGAGCACCGTCAGCCCCGCCAGCGGATGCGCCAGCTCATCGAGGGTCGCGGCGGCGAGATCGAACCGGCCGAGCGGGGTTTCCTTGTTGTCCCGCCGCGAGCTGATCGCGACGCTGCCGATCGGCTGGGACAGCGGGCCGTTCGGCGCTATCACGGTTGCATCCGCGACGCTCGATCCCGATTCGCGCAGACCCGAACGAAAAAGCCCCTCGAGCTGACCAAACCACCAGTTGAGAAATTGGCGCACCAGATTCACGAACGCATACCCCTTGCGCGGCCAAGATTATCCAACCATACCGCACAGCGAAAGCACGATCAGTGCTCGGAGGTTGCGGGCGGGCTCCTCGACCCCGCCGGCGGCGTCCACAGCAACGGGGCCGCGACCAGATCGGGCCAATGGCGACCGTCGCCGATTGGGAATTGCAGGCGGACGCGGACGAGTTTCGGAAGTGCCGGCTCGCGCCACCGGACGAGCCAGCCGCCCCCGTGCTCCGCCGGCGCAGGAAGCCAATAGGCGAATTCCAGTGACTCGACGCCGCGAACAAGCTCGGTCGAGCCGGGCGCCGTCGGCGGTCCGGTCGGCGTTCCGCTGTCGCGCGGCAGCCAGAGCAGGACGACGCGTCCCCGCTGCAGCTCAATAGTGATGTCGGCGCGCCGGCTCGTTCCCGATCCCATGGGAAGGTCGCCGACAAAATAGAGGCGGCTGGCGTCGCCGGCGATCACCGGAGCTTCCGCGGCACCGCTGGCGAAACCCGTCGGGGAAATCGGCTGCATGCCGCTCAGAAGAGCGCGCATGACCCGCCCGGCGCCGTCGAGTTCGGCCGCCTGATCGATGTGGCGTGTCTGGACGGACCACATGGAGAACGCGGTCCGCACGCCTTGCGCCAGACCGGCGACCAGCAGCCCGAGCACGACCAGCGCGACCAGCATCTCGAGCAGGGTGAAGCCGTGCTCGGCGCGCCGCTCCATCATTCGCTGCCGGCGGCCGTGGCCAGCCGGCGGCTGGCGAGCGCGACCGACCGCGTTCGCCCGCGTTCGCGCCAGGAAATGACGATCTCGACGGCGAACAG
Source organism: Allostellaceae bacterium (assembly GCA_035648415.1). GTDB lineage: Bacteria > Pseudomonadota > Alphaproteobacteria > ATCC43930 > CGMCC-115725 > DATARH01. The sequence goes on along the minus strand of DASRLO010000023.1, from coordinate 32,264 downwards.
GCTGGGCGCGTCCTCGGCTTCGCCGCCCTGCTGGAGCGCGATCGGCCGGGTGCGTATTCGCCAGCGGAAACCGCCGCCGTCGTTACCCGCGGTTTCGCCGGTGGCGAAGGCGCCGCCGGCGTCGATCGCGGCGAGATGAGACTGGGCGCGCTGCACCGCCTCCTTGACGCGTCCCGTCGTCTCGACGGCAAACAACCCTTCGCTGCCGGCCTCGAACAACGCGATCAGCGCGAGCGAGGCAATCGCGAGGCCGATGACGACCTCGAGCAACGTAAATCCGGCGGCGCGGTCAGGGCGCATCGGCGATGCGGACCCTCCCGTTCAGCCAATCGATGGCGAGCGTAACGCGGCGGCGTCCATCCGCCAGCGATATGCCGCCGCCCGTCGAGCTGCCGTCGGGATTGAACCGGATGGAAGCCGCGCCGGCGCCCCGCCGCTCGCCCTCGACGGTCTGCAGCCGGAGCGACAAATCGGCGGGAATTGTGCGAAAGGGCGCGCCGGCGACCCGGTAGCGGTGATGCAGCACATCGATTTCGAGTTCGACCGGGCGGTCGCGCGCGATCGCTTCCGACCGCGCGAGCCGCAATCCGGCGGCAAGGTCCGCGGCAGCGCCGTTGAGGCTGAGGGTGCTGCTCCAATGCGGCTTGTGGCCGGCGAAAAGGCCCACCGCCAAACCCAAGACCGCGAGCACGACAAGCAGCTCGATCAAGGTGAAACCGTCGCTGCCGCCCCTGCCGGAAGCCGCCGGCAGGCGTCGGTCACACCACCAGGTCATTGAGGCTCAGCATCGCCGTCACCAGCGAGACGATGATGCCGCCGATCAGGAGGCCCATCACGATCGTGATCGTCGGGATCATCAGCGCGATCAGCCGCTCGACCATCAGGCGCACCTGCGCCTCATGGATATCGGCCGCCTTGAGCGCCATCTCGGGAAGCTGGGCCGTTTCTTCGCCAAGCGAAAGCAGCTGGATCATCCGCGGTGGGAAGAGGCCGCCCGCGCCGAGCGAACGGGCGAGGCCGGCGCCGCGCCTAGCCGAGAGCATTCCCGCCTCGACGGCGGCGATCGCGGCGGAATTATCGAGGGCGTCCTTCACGATGCTCAGCGCCGGTATCAGCGCGACGCCATTCTGCAGCAGCATGGCAAGCGTGCGGGTGAAGCGCGCGGCGAGAGTCTCGCGCATCAGCCGGCCGACGACCGGGACGCGGAGCAGAAGCCCATCCGCTGCCAGCCGAACATCGGGCCGCCGGAGCATTCGCCGCGCGACAAGCCCGGCGATCAGCAACCCGATCAGCAGCCACGGCCCGAGCGCGCCGATCGCGTCGCCGAGCGCCAACAAGACCCGCGTCGGGGCCGGCAGTTCCGCCCCCGCCTGCTCAAAGATCGGCTTGAACTGCGGCAAGACGAATTCCAGCAGCAGGACGACCGACGCCGTAGCCGCGACGACGAGGAGCGCCGGGTAGATCAGGGCCGACCGCACGCTGGCGCTCAGGCCGCGCTCGCGCTCGAGCAGCGTGGCGAGCCGGCCCAGCGTCGCCGCCAGGGCGCCGCTGGCCTCGCCGGCGCGAATGAGGCCGACATAGAGCCTGGGGAAACTCCGCGGCTCGGCGGCGAGGGCCGCTGCGAGCGAGCTGCCGCCCCGCACCTTGTCGCGGATACCAGTCAGGATCGAACGGTGGCGGGGCTTTGCGGTGGTGTCGACGACAAAGCGCAAGGCGCGATCGAGGTCCTGACCGGCGTTCAGCATGATCGCGAGCTCGCCGGTAACATTGCCGAGAGCGGCTTTGTCGAGGCCGCGCCTGGCGCCCGGTTCGAGATGCAGCAGCCCCCAAAGGCTTCGGCGCCGGCCGTCGAGTTCGGCGCGCAGCACGATCTGGCCCTGGCGCTGCAGCCGGTCGATCGCGCCCTGGCGGTCGTCAGCCTCCATCACGCCGCGAACGACGTCGCCACCACCGTTAAGGGCTGACCAGCGGAAGGAGGGCATTTCGGGGTCTATGCTCTCGCGCCGCCGGGACGCGGTCAACGCCCGCCAGGCGACGCGATCAGACTTCGCTTCGCAGGCAGCTTACCACATCCTCGATCGTCGTCTCGCCTTCGCTGACCGCGAGCAGACCGGCATCGAACAGCGTGCGCATGCCGCCGTCGACGGCGGCCGCCTCGATCGCGGTCTGGTCGGCGCCGTCGAAGATCAACCGATCGATGCTGCGGTTGGGCAGCAGCAACTCGGCGATGGCCCGGCGTCCGCGATACCCCGTGCCGCGGCACTCCGGGCAACCCACCGGGCGAAACAGGCGGATGGCCGCCGGCGGCTGGAAGCGCTCCAGCGCGAACCGCCGGATCAGCGCCGCCGGCTCGCCGACCGGCGCCTTGCAGTGGGGGCAGAGGACCCGGACCAGCCGCTGCGCCAGCACCGCCTTCAGCGTGGCGGTCAGCAGGTAGTCCTCCAATCCCATGTCGCGCAACCGCGTCACCGTCGCGGCGGCGGAGTTGGTGTGCAGCGTCGACAGCACGAGATGCCCGGTCAGCGCCGCCTGCACCGCGATCTGCGCGGTTTCGAGATCGCGGATTTCACCGATCATGATGATGTCGGGGTCATGGCGCAGGATCGAGCGCAGCAGGCTGGCGAAATTGAGCCCGATCTGCGGCCGCACCTGGATCTGGTTGATGCCGGGAAGCTGAAATTCGATCGGGTCCTCGACAGTGACGATCTTGCGCGCGACCGAGTTGAGCCGCAGGAGGCCGGTGTAAAGCGTCGTCGTCTTGCCGCTGCCGGTCGGCCCGGTCACCAGCATCATGCCGTTGGGCAGCGCGAGGGCGGCTTCGATGCCGCGCTGGATGTCGCCCGTGAGCCCCAGCTTCTGATAGTCGAATTCGACCGCGGTCCGGTCGAGGACGCGCAGCACGACGGTCTCGCCGTAAAGCGAGGGCATCGTCGAAACCCGGAAATCGATATCGTGACCGCGCACGGTCAGCTTGATGCGGCCGTCCTGCGGCAGCCGCCGCTCGGCGATATCGAGACGGGCCATGATCTTAACCCGCGAGATCACCGCAGCTTGCAGCGACGCCGGCGGCGAGTCGAACTCATGCAGAACGCCATCATAGCGGTAGCGCACCCGCAGGCGATCCGGGAACGGTTCGAGATGGATGTCCGAGGCTCGGGTTTCGACGGCGCGCGCGATCAGCTGGTTGACCAGCCGGATCACCGGCTCCTCGCTGGCGAGGTCCCGCAGCCGTTCGGCATCCCCCTCCACCGGCTCCGCCTCGGCTTCGACATCGCCGAGGCGGGTATCGCCGCTATCGCGGTCGGCGGCGTCCGGATAGAGCCGTTCGAAGGCCGCATCGAGCTCGATCGGAACAGCGACCGCGACCGCGACGGGCCAGCCCAGCACCTCGGCGACGGCGGCATGGGTGAAGCTGTCGAGCGGGTCGGCCATGGCGAGCACGACGCGACCGTTTTCCGCCGCGATCGGCAGCGTCCGCGATCGGCGCAAAAACCGCGGCTTCAGCTGGTCGGGGAACAATGGAGCGTCGGGATAATCGGTCGCCGTGACCAAGGGCGCGCCGACCAGCTCGGCCAGCGCCTCCGCGAGCACGCGTTCGCTGACGAGGCCGAGCTGCGTCAGCACCTGGTCGAAGCGCCCGCCGGTTTCCGCCGCGCCGCGCCGCGCCCGTTCCAGCGCGCGCTGGTCGATCAAGCCTCTCTCGATCAGGGCCGCCGCGAGCTCGGCGACGGCGTCGGCTTCAGTGCCGAGGAGACCAGGCATAAAGGTACGAATCACGGCGACATCGGGCGGGGCCTCACCGCTCCAGTGGCGGGGCCGCGGCGGCTCTCGGGGGGTCACGGCGCGACGCAGTCGAAGATTAGGCGGCTCGCCGCCAATTGCAGGCCGGTTACCTGCGCGACGCGGCCATAGTGGCGGCAATGCTCGTCGGCGAGGCTGATCGCTCCGGCTTCGGTGAATTCGGTCACCCTCGTCACGCTGCCGCCGGCTTGATTCGCCGACTCCAAGCTGCATCCGGCAACTGCGCTGATCAGGATACACCCCTGAAGCCCGAGCCCGACGACACAACCGAACACCAAGAGCGACGACCTGCGCGACATCCTCGTCTCCCGCTGGCGGATCGCAGCATGGTTCGGCCCCGTCGCGGGCGCAACCTCGGAAGCGTCCGGCAGACCCGGATGCGCGGCGGCCCACCGAGCCCGGCTGCGGGGACTTCCCCGGCGACCAGCGTCCCTGGGTACGCTGTCGCGGGGAGGACACTTGTTCAAAACTGCCTCGCCGTCACAACCATTGCCGCGATAATCTTGTGGCTCGGATAAATGTCCACAGCATCTGGAGTGGGATTGGACGCCGCATGAGCGAACAGCGCACCACCGAACCGACCACCACCGAACCGACCACCGCCGATCTTGAAGCGCGGCGTGCGGCGCGGCGCTATCCCGACCGGCCGATCGTCGCCGTTCTCGCGGTCGTCCTGCGCGGCGACAAGGCGCTGATCGTCCAGCGCGCGCAGCAACCCAATGCCGGGCGCTGGGGGTTTCCCGGCGGGGTGCTTGAATTGGGCGAGACCGTCGCCGAAGGGGCGATGCGCGAACTCAGCGAAGAGACCGGCGTCGCCGCCGAACCCGCCGGCTGGCTCGACATCCATGACGCGATCAGCCGCGACGACGAGGGCCGGGTGCAGTTCCACTACACGCTGATCGCGGTGCGCGGGATGTGGCGAGCGGGTGAGGGCATCGCCGCCGACGATGCCGCCGATTGCGCCTGGGCAAGCCGGGCCGACATCGAGGCCGGCCGCTATCCGACCTTTCCGACGCTGCTCCCGTTGTTCGACTTGGCGCTGGCCGCGCAGGGGTAGGCGACAGCCGATCGCGATCTCGGATCCCGTGCCGAACGCGACGTTCGGGCTATTCCCAGCGGCAAGGCGTTGGGCTATGACCAGCGCTGCCGATGGAAGCCTTTCTTGTCTCATTTGGGCTCGTCGCCCTCGCCGAACTCGGCGACAAGACGCAGTTTCTCGCCCTGATGCTGGCGAGCCGCTTTCATCGCCCGGTGCCGATTCTGGCCGGTATTTTCGTCGCGGCGCTGATCAATCATCTGGCCTCGGCGGCGCTCGGCTATTTCATCGGCGTCAAACTCAACGGGCCGTGGCTCCGCTGGATCATCGCCGCGTCGTTCTTCGCGGTCGCGCTGTGGGCGATGCTGCCCGAGAAAGACGACGACGGCGCCGCCGTGCGCACCGGGCATCTGGGGGTGTTCGGAGCGACGGTATGCGCCTTTTTCATCGCCGAGCTTGGCGACAAGACCGAAATCGCCACCGCCGCGCTGGCGGCGCGCTTCGGGGTGCTGCTGCCGGTCGTCGCCGGCACGACGCTGGCGATGATCGCCGCCAATCTGCCGGCCGTGCTGCTCGGCCGCCAGCTCGCGCGCTGGGTCTCGCTCAGGACGCTGCGCTGGGGCGCGGTGATCCTGTCGATCGCGCTCGGGATCTGGACGCTCCTGCCGGAGCTGTAATCAGGAAATCACCCGGAATTGCCGGCGCGCTTCTGCCGCCGCGCGCCAGCGCACCTGCGCTTCGACGGTCGCCGCCGGCCGGCGCATCCGCAGCTCGGGCACGGTGCGGCGCAGCAAGGCCAGGGTTCGTGCGTCCTTGCCGCTCGGCACGATATTCGCCGGTTGCGGCGCGGCCGGACGCGGCAGCAGCGCGGCGGCGGCGAGATCGACCGCGACGAACAACGCGATCAACACGCTCGCTTCGCCAAACGGAAGCACCAACAGCAACACGATCGCCGCGATCAGGAAAGCAACGCGCAACCCGCTCAGCACATCGTCCTCCCCCAGCCTTGAGGGCGGCCGGTTGCGGCTGACGATACATAAAATGCCGTATAGAAGTGCGCAATTCGTGGTTAACGGCCCGGCCGCTAAAAATGCAGTTCGTATTCGAGCTGCCAGCGGAAGGTTTGCCGGGGCGTTGCGGGGGTGAGTCCGAACAGCACGCCGCCGTTCATCTTCAACGTGCCGGGGCCGAGGCTGCTGATTTGCGTGAAGAGCTGCGGGCCAATCCGATGGTCCTGTTGGCCGATCGGCGCGAAGTGCCCAAACGGGCCCGCCTCGCCATAAGCCTGGAAGCCGGGCTCGACGATCCAGCCCGTCTCGAAACGCGTTTCCCAGGCATAGAGAAAATTGGTCCGGCCGGAGGCAAAGGAGCCGAGCTCCTTCTCGAAGAAGATGTTGACGGTATTGGCGGTGCCCCAGATTTCCTTGCGCAGCGTCGGCCCAAAGGTGGTTTCGTCAGGCGTTCCGGCCAGCATGCCGTGACCGTATTCGATGAAAAAACCGGGATCGAGCCAATACTGCCCACGCTCGCCAAAAACGAACTGGTTCTCGAAGGTGAGCTGATCGAATTTCAAATGATTGCTCGGACCGCCTGGCCGGTTGGTCTCGAATTCGAGCTCGGCGTGCCAAAAATTGTTGATGCCATAGCCCAGCTCGTGGACGAAGCTCTGTTCGTTAGTGGTGTCGTTGTTGCCGCTGCGGCCGTAGCTGCCGACTTCTTCGAGTTCGAATTCGCCGGTCTCGGCGTCGGGCAGATGTACCTTGAAGTCGGCCAGCGCCGGGGACAGGGTGCCAATTGCTAGCAACAAGCTTGACAAAGCCCGACCGGCAGTTGAGCTCATGAAGATGTGAATGCGACGCATTATCTAGATTTCCCAAAAAAAATTTTGGATTATTCGCCGGGGGCGAGGCTTACGCGTTTGGGCGGGGCAGGCCTGTCGGCGCCAGAGCCCACGAGGCGCATCAGCCCGCCGATCGTCAGCAGCGTCGCGCCGTAAAACACCAGCTGAATGCCGGCCGGCTGTGCGGTGTAGCCGATAAGCGTATGCAGGATGCGACCGGCGAGGCTCTGGTCGCTGAGCAGGAACGACGTGTCCCACACATTGCCGCCGAGCGCGGGCAGCAGATCGGCCTGCATCAGGAACGCCGCGCCTTGCGAGGCAAGGCCCGCGGCGAGCAGCAGCACCAGCCAGCTGGTGACCGTGAACAACAGCCGCATCGGAATGCTGACCAGCCCCCAATAGATTGCCGCGCCGGCGGCGACGCCAAGCGCCAGCCCGATCATCCCGCCCGCCGCCATCGCCAGCGGCCCGCCCTGGCCGGCGAGCGCGATCCCGTAAAGGAACAGCACGATCTCCGAGCCCTCGCGCAGCACCGCGAGCGCCACCGCGAACGCCAGCGCCCAGAGCGGCCGCGCCCCGGAGCGCACCTCGTCGCCGAGCTGCCGGGCGCTGACCGCGAGCTCCCGGCCGTGCCGGCTCATCCAGATATTGTGCCAACCGAGCATGCCGACCGCGGCAAACAGAATGCCGGCGTCGAACAGTTCCTGGCCCATCCCCTCGGCCGCCGCCGCGATCGTCGCGGCAAAGGCGGCCACCCCAAGCGCTCCCAGGATGCCGGCCGCGACCCCGCCGGACACCCACAGCCCGCGCCCGAGCGCGCCGCGGCTCGCGGCCATCACGATGCCGACGATCAGCGCCGCTTCGAGAACCTCGCGGAAGACGATGATGGCGGTGGGAAGCATCGGCGCCGTGCCTATTTCACTACCAGATGGCCGCGGGTGGAATTATGAAAATCGTCGAAGAATTCGTAGCTGCCGGGATCGAGCGGCCCGACAAAAACGGTGATCTGGCCACCGGCCGTGACGATCTTCTCGCGATGTAGACTGTTGCTTTCGAATTCCGCGGTCGTCGGCTGTTCGTTCTTGACGAGCAGCTGCACCTTGACCCCGTCCGGCACCGGCACCTCGGCGGGCACGAACTGGTGGTCTTTCAATGCGATGGCGACCACCGGGTCGTCGGCCAAAGCCGGCGCGGCGACGGCGAGCAGCAGGAACAAGGCAGCGGGCAAGAGACGCATGAGGACAGACGCACGCAAGTGATAATCGTTCTCAATTTATGTCGAGATAGGAATAATTCGCAAGCGCAAATTGCCGCATGGCCCGGTTGCGTTCCACGCGGGTCGGCGCGGCAGCGCTCTGCCCAAGCGGGCGGACTGCGCTATAACAGCCGCATCGCGGCTTATTGCCGCCGGCGGGAGGACGACATGCTGGATCTGAAGATCAAGGGCCGCAAGGCGATCGTTTGCGCCGCGAGCAAGGGGTTGGGCCGCGCCTGCGCGATGTCGCTGGGCCGCGCCGGGGTCGACCTCGTCATCACCGCGCGCACCAAGGAAATCTTGGAAGCGACTGCCGAGGAAATCCGCAAGGAAACCGGCGCCACGGTGACTGCGATCGCCGGCGACATCGGCACCGAGGAAGGCCGCCGGGCCGCGCTCGCCGCCTGCCCCAACCCCGATATCCTGGTCAACAATTGCGGCGGCCCGCCGCACGGCGATTTTCGCGACTGGTCGGTCGAGGATTGGCAGAAGGCGGTCAACAACAACATGCTGACCCCGATCATGCTGATCAAGGCGGTGGTCGACGGCATGAGCGAGCGCAAGTTCGGCCGCATCGTCAACATCACCTCGGGCTCGGTGAAGTCGCCGATCCCCAATCTGGGCATGTCGAACGGCGCCCGCGCCGGCCTCACCGCGTTCTGCGCCGGCCTCGCGCGGCAGGTCGCCAAGTACAACGTGACGATCAACGGACTCCTGCCCGGCCCGTTCCTCACCGACCGGCTGCGCTCCGGCATCGAGTTCGAGGCGCGGCGGCAGAATATTTCGTTCGAAGAGCAGCTGGCGAAGCGCGGCGCGGCGACCCCGGCCGGCCGCGTCGGCGACCCGGCCGAATTCGGCGACGCCTGCGCCTTTCTCTGCGGCGCCTCGTCGGGCTTTATCGTCGGCCAGAATCTGCTGCTCGACGGCGGCGCCTTCAACTCGACGATGGGGTAGCCTCCACCGTCAGTTCGGGCCAGCGGCGGCGTACATCGGCGCAGGTTCGGGCGAAGCCCGTTGTCTGGGCCGTGGGTTGGGCCGTAGACGCAGCGCGAACAAATCGCCGAGTCCGAACGGAGCCTCGATATGCAGTCGGCCGTTGGCCTGGAGTCGCACACCGACTGTTGGCGATCAGCCGCGGCGGGTGACGGCGCGCGTTGACGACGGTGCCGCCGGGATAATCGAGCGGCAGGCTGAGGCAGAAGGCCTTGCCTTCCCTGACCTCGGCGACGCCCTCTTTGACCTTGGCCGGTGTCAGCAGGTTGAGCCGGCCCAACTCGTCGTCGGGCCCCCAATCGCCCCAGGTCGAGCCGGCGGGGCGGCGTTTCCAGCGCGAGTTATCGGGCATGGTCTTGCTCCCTTCGCTTGGCTGTTTTCGCTGATATCTGCCCGAAATCTACAGCCAGCCCCCTCGTCACCCGCAAGAGTATGCATGGAATTGCGACATTTCTTGCGTCCTTCGAGACGCAAGCTGCGCGGGCTCCTTGTATGTCTGGCCCGAGCTTCACAGTCGCGCAGGATGACGGCTTTCTTGATGCCATCCAAAGGCATTGTCTGGTGAGGGCGGCGCAGCGCCCATCTCGAACCACACGCACCCTTAGGCGGCAACTTGTGCGCCGACGCGCGATCGGCGAATGATGCGCGCATGACCATTTTCCATCTGCTCCGCCACGGCGAGCACGCGGTGCAGGGTCGCATCTGCGCCGGGCGCATGCCCGGCGTCGTCTTGTCGGAGCGCGGCCGCGCCGAGGCCGAAGCCGCCGCCGGCCGGCTCGCCGACGCCGGGATCGCGGCGATCTACGCCAGCCCGGTGGAGCGCGCCCAGGAGACCGCCGGCATCGTCAGCCGGCGCCTGTCGCTGCCGGTCACGGTGCTGGACGACCTCAGCGAGCTCGATTTCGGCGAGTGGACGGGATTGACCTTCGACGAGGTGCGCAAGCATCCGCTCTGGCCGGAATGGGCGTCGCACCGCAGCCTCTCCTGCATTCCCGGCGGCGAGACCATGCGCGCGGTGCAGCGCCGCGTCGTCGAGGCGCTGATGGAGATGCGCGCCGCGCACCCCGAGGACAGCGTCGTCGTCGTCAGCCACGGCGACGTGATCCGCGCCGCGCTGGTCTTCGCCCTCGGCATGCCGCTCGACTTCTACGGCCGGATCGAGGTCGCCACCGCCTCGCTCAGCACGATGCGGATCGACGCCAACGGCATCCGCGTCATCGCTGTCAACGAACGGCCGTCGGCCGCTTAGCGAGCGAAGATTATTTCGCGGCGGCGCCGGCGGCCCGCTTGGCGGCTCTCTCCACCAGGCTGTGCAAGGCCAGCCGCTCGGCGACCGGCATCGGTTTGCCGGTTCGTCCGAGCAGCAGCGCTCCGTGGGACGATATCGCGATGGGCTCGTAAAAGCGCGACTCCGGATGGCCGAACAAGACCTCGCCGATCGCCAGCCGAACCGACGCGACATAGCGTTTCGTCTCGTCCGGCAGGGTGCAGCCGCGGCAGAGGGAATCCTCGTAGCGGCCGGGCCCCGCGTTGTAGGCCGCGATGAACCCCGCCACGCCGTATTTGTCATACATTTCACGGAGATAGGCGCTGCCGGCGAGGACGTTGTTGCGCGGCGCATAGGGATCGTCGCCGAGACCGTAGCGATCGCTGAGATAGGCGTAGGTGCCGGGCATGACCTGCATCAGCCCGATCGCCCCCTTGGGCGAGGTGGCCGCCGCATCGCCGTTGCTCTCCGCCCGCATCACGGCGCGGATCCACAGCTCCGGCAGGTCGAACCGGTTCGACGCTTCGGTGATCAGCGGCTTCAAGGGATCGCCCGATTGCGGCCCCCGCTGCGGCGCGGCCGGTTCGACCCGCATCGCCGCGCGGTAGCCGCCGAGGGCCTCGGCCACGGCATGCCGAACGACGATCGACGCCTGGACGTAAAGCGCCCCGGGATCGGCGGGGGCTTGTTGCGGCAGGGCTCGAGCGGCCCGCATTGCGGTCCGATAGCTGTCGAGAGCGCCGGTGAGCGCCTGCCGAACGGCAATCGACGCCTGCGCGTAAAGCGGTCCGGGCGCGTAAAGCGGTCCGGAGGCGTAAAGCGGTCCGGGATCGCCCGGTAGCGCTGGTTGCGGCACGGCTCGATCGGCCGGCGTTGCGGCCCGGTAGCGGTCGAGGGCAGCGCCGAGCGCATGCCGAACCGCGGTAGAAGCCTTGGCGTAAAGCACACCCGGTTGGACCGGTTTCGCCACGCCTGCTTCGGGCTGAGCGGCAGCGTAGGCATAAGCCTCCTGCGCCCGCGCCGACCACAAATCGCAGGCGCCGCGAATGTCGGAATTGCCGCCGATGGCGAGCAACCCCGCGGCCAGCAGCCAGCCAATCACGCCGCCTTCTCCTTGAGGCTCGACAGCGCCTCTTGCGCCGCCCTGGCGCCGGTCTCGTAGGCCCCATGCACGGTCGAAAAGAAATTAGGCGACGTCGCCTCGCCGGCAAAGAAGATGCGGCCATCGACCGGCGCGGCCAGCGCCGCGCGGGCGGCGGCGTGGCCGGGCTTGGCGTAGGAATAGGAGCCGCGGGCGAATTCGTCGGCGCGCCATGACGAGGCGGCGAGCGGCGTCAACTGCTTGCGGATGTCGTTGCCGCGCAGCGCCGCAAGCTCGTCGGCGGCAAAGGCGGCCATCGCCGCGATACCCTCGCGCTCGAGCCCGGCGGCGAAGTCGCCGCCGAAGAAGCATTGGATGACCGGCCGCCCGAACGGCCGCACCTGATAGCTCATCGTCTCACGCCGGGCAGTCGAGCCGACGAGGAAGACGTCGCCGGTCTCGTCGAGATCGGCCATCGCGCCATCGAAGCCGAGGAAAAGCTTGTCGGCAAGCCCGAGCGGCAGACCGGTGGCGGCGGCCCGCTTGCGCGGCAGCACCGGATCGAACGTCAAATCCTCACCGGCGAGGATCGCGGTCGGCACCGTGACGACTGCCCGCGCCGCGCGCACCCGGCCGCGCGCCGTGTCGAGCACGATGTCGCGGCCGCGATGGTCGATCCGCGAAACCGCCGCGCCGAACGCGATCGGCAGCCTCTTCGCCAGCGTCGCGAGCAGCGTCCCGTAGCCGCGCTGCACCCGCCAATTGACGCCGGTGTCCTCGTAACGGTCGTTGTCCTTGACCGAGAGCTTTTCCAGCTCAACCGCGTTGGCCCAGGTGCTGGTCGCGTCGAAGAGGGCGTTCCACCGCCCGCCCGGCGTCAGCACCGACGCCGCCGGCCGGTCTTGCGGCTGCCGCGCGGCGCGGTGGATCGCCCAGTAATGCGCCTCGCGCGCGGCGACCCAGTCCTGCTCTTCGTCAAGGCTGGCGCCGCTGTTGCGCAGCCGAGTCGTCCAATCGGGCCGGCGATGGTAGAGCGCGAAGCCGAGCTCCTCGGCCAACGGCGCCAGCACATTGCGGTCGGCCGAGTGCAGCCATTCGCCGCCGAGATCGCACGGCAACCCGTTTTTCTCGACCGTCCAGGTGCGCCCGCCGGCGCGTTCGCGCGCCTCCAGCACCAGCGCCGACACCCCGCCGGCCGCGGCGAGACGTCGCCCCGCGGCGATCCCGGCCGACCCGGCGCCGATCACCGCGACGTCGACTTCGCAAGGAAAGTTGGTCATTCGCATTGACGGACAAGGGTAAGGTGCCGCGCTCGGCTCTGCCAGAGGAATATGACCAGGGGAATGTAACGAGGAAAGACGACAAGGGGGACGGCGATGCGCCTTGGCGATTTTTCGGTGCTAAGCTTCGATTGCTACGGCACGCTGATCGATTGGGAGAGCGGCATCTGGCAGGCATTGCAGCCGCTCGTCGCGCGCTGCGCGAACCCGCCGCCGCGCGACGCGGCGCTGGCCGCGTTTGGCGCCGCCGAAAGCCTGCTGGAGCGGGAAACGCCAAGTCTCGTCTATTCGCGGCTGCTGGCGCGCGTGCATCGCCGCCTCGCCGAAGACTGGGGCGGCGCGCCGGACACAGCGGAAGCCGAGAGGTTCGGCGGCTCGGTCGGCGACTGGCCGGCGTTTCCGGACTCGGCGGCTGCGCTTGCCTACCTCAAGCGGTTCTACCGGCTGGTGATCCTGTCGAACGTCGATCGCGCCGGTTTCGCCGCCAGCAACAAGCGGCTCGGGGTGACCTTCGACGCGGTCCACACCGCCGAGGATATCGGCTCCTACAAGCCCGATCCGCGTAATTTCCGCTATCTGCTCGACCGGCTCGCCGAAAGCGGCCACCGGTCCGGCGACATCCTGCATGTCGCGCAGAGCCTTTACCACGACCATGCCCCGGCCAACCGCGCCGGGCTCGCTCGGCTTGGATCGACCGGCGCCACGGCGCCGGCGGCGGCGCGACCCCGCCGGCCGACGCCGCGGCGCGCTACGATTTCCGCTTCGCCAGCCTCGCCGAGCTCGCCGCCGCGCACACCGCCGAGCAGTAGCGCACGAATATCAGCCCGTCGGCGGCTCGGCGTATTCGGTATCGGAAACGTGGGTGCCCCAGGCCGTGCCCTGGCCCTGCTCGCCGGCTTCCGACAGCGCGAGGTGCGCGAACAGCCGGTCGGGCGACGCGCCGTGCCAGTGCTGCGTGTCGGGCGGGATGTTGACGACGTCGCCAGGGTTCAGCACCTGCGGCTTCTCGCCCTTGAAGCAGATGCGGCCGATGCCCGACAGGCAATAGAGCGTCTGTCCGACCGGGTGGCTGTGCCAGGCGGTGCGCGCGCCGGGGGTGAAGGTGACGACCGACCCGCCCATGCGCGAGGGCGCCTCGGCGACGACGACCGGGTCCTGGAACACGACGCCGCTAAAGGTTTCCGCGGCGCCCCGCCGCGTCTGGCGCGACCCGGCGCGGATGACACCTGCTTTCACCGGCATGGTTTTTCCTCCTGCTGCCGGGCGACGCTGCGCCTGCCCGGATGTGACGCGATCAGCTTAGGCGGGCCGGGGGCACGGGTGCAATCACCGGCGACGGTTGCGCGAGCGGCCCGGCGCGCGTACGGAGAACTCATGTCGTCCATCTCCCAGCGCGCGCCCGAGTTCGACGCCGATTTCCGCGCCCGGCTGCGCGAGCTGTTCGCGTGGCGGCGCGACGTGCGCCGTTTCCGGCGCGATCCGTTGCCGGAGGGCGCGATCGAGCGCCTGATCGCTATTGCCTGCCTGGCGCCCTCGGTGGGGCTGAGCCAGCCGTGGCGCTTCGCGCTGGTCGACGCGCCCGAACGGCGCGCTGCGATCCGCGCCAATTTCGCCGCGTGCAACACCGCCGCGCTCGCCGCGCAAACCCCCGGCCGCGCCGCGCAATACGCCCGGTTGAAGCTCGCCGGGCTCGACGACGCGCCATGCCAGCTCGCGGTCTTCGCCGATCCTGACACCGAGCAGGGCCGCGGCCTCGGGCGGCTGACGATGCCCGAGACGGTCCAATATTCGACGGTCGCCGCGGTGCATACGCTGTGGCTCGCCGCGCGCGCCGAGGGCATCGGCATGGGCTGGGTCTCGATCCTCGATCCCGCCGCGGTGCGTGAGGCGCTCGATGTGCCGGAAGCGTGGCGCCTCACCGGCTATTTCTGCCTCGGCTACCCGGCGGCGGCGGACGATGTGCCCGAACTGGAGCGCGACGGCTGGGAAACCCGCCGTCCCCCCGATTTTCTTGTGCTGAAGCGATGAGCGAGCCCCCTATGAGCAAGCCCGATGAGTGAACAGGGCAAAATCCGCACCGGCATCGGCGGCTGGGTGTTCCCGCCGTGGCGCGGCACGTTCTACCCGAAGGGCGTAAAGCAGGCCGGCGAACTGGCCTATGCCAGCCGCCACGTCACCGCGATCGAGATCAACGGCACGTTCTACCGGCTGCAAACCCCCGCCAGCTACAGACGCTGGCGCGACGAGACGCCCGACGATTTCGTGTTCACGCTCAAGGGTTCGCGCTTCATCACCCACCGCAACGACCTCGCGACCGCGGCGCCGTTCATGGAGCGCTTTTTCGCCAGCGGCATGGTCGAACTGGGGTCGAAGCTCGGGCCCATCCTCTGGCAGTTCATGCCGAGCCTGCAATTCGACGCGGGCAACGTCGCCGCGTTTCTCGAAGCGCTGCCCAAGCGCCTCGGCAACCGCAAGCTGCGGCATGTTTTGGAGGTGCGCAACGAGAGCTTCACCGCCCCCGCCTTCGCCAGACTGATGGAAAAGCACGAGGCGGCGATCGCCTGGGTCGAGGACCCCAAGGTGCCGGAATTCGACGCCGTCACCGCCGATTTCGTCTACGCCCGCCTGCGCCGCTGCGCCGAGGACGAGCCGACCGGCTACTCGCCCGAACAGCTCGCCGCTATCGCCAAGCGCTTCGAGGCGCACGCCAAGGAAGGCCGCGATTGCTTCGTCTACTTCATCAACGGCGCCAAGGTACGCGCGCCGCACGCAGCGATGGCCCTGATCGAGCGGCTTCCAGGTAAGTGAGGTTAATTAGTTGCGATCCGTTACCCGGCGTTATCCCGGCGCTCGCCGACCGCCTACCGGTCGATGCCGCCCATGCAGAGATATTTGATCTCGAGGTAGTCCTCGATCCCATATTTTGAGCCCTCGCGGCCGATGCCGCTCTCCTTCATCCCGCCGAAGGGAGCTATCTCGGTCGAGATGATGCCTTCGTTGATCCCGACGATGCCGTATTCGAGCGCCTCGGCGACCCGCCAGATGCGGCCGATGTCGCGGCTGTAGAAATAGGCGGCGAGGCCGAATTCCGTATCATTCGCCATCCTGATCGCCTCGCCCTCGTCCTTGAAGCGGTAGAGCGGCGCGACCGGTCCGAAGGTCTCCTCACGGGTGATGATCATGTCGGTGGTGACGCCGCTGAGCACGGTCGGCTCGAAGAAGCTGCCGCCGAGCGCCGAGCGCTTGCCGCCGATAACGATTTTAGCGCCTTTCCGCAGCGCGTCGGCGATGTGGCTCTCGACCTTCTCGACCGCCTTCATGTCGATCAGCGGACCGATGACCACGCCGGCGCCGGTGCCGTCGCCGACCTTCATCTCGCCGGCGACCTCGGCAAGACGCTTGGAGAACGCGTCATAGACCCCGTCCTGCACCAGCATGCGGTTGGCGCAGACGCAGGTCTGCCCGGCGTTGCGGTATTTGGAAGCGATCGCGCCCTTGACCGCCTGCTCGATATCGGCGTCGTCGAAGACGATGAACGGCGCGTTGCCGCCCAATTCCATCGAGGTTTTCTTGACCGTCGCGGCGCACTGCTCCATCAGCAATTTGCCGATCTCGGTCGAGCCGGTGAAGGTCAGCTTGCGCACGGTCGGGTTTGAGGTCATCTCGCCGCCGATCTCCCCGGCGCTGCCGGTGACGCAGGAGAACACACCCGCCGGCACCCCGGCGCGCTCGGCCAGTTCGCACAGCGCCAGCGCCGAGAACGGCGTCTGGCTCGCCGGCTTCACCACCATGGTGCATCCGGCCGCCAGAGCGGGGCCGCATTTGCGGGTGATCATCGCCGCCGGAAAATTCCACGGGGTGATCGCGGCGCAGACGCCGATCGGCTCCTTGGTGACGACGATGCGCTTGTCGGCGCCGTGCGCCGGGATGGTGTCGCCGTAGGTGCGCTTGCCCTCCTCGCCGAACCACTCGATGAACGCGGCGGCATAGGCGATCTCGCCCTTCGACTCGGCCAAGGGCTTGCCTTGCTCGGCGGTCATCAACCGGGCGAGGTCTTCCTGGTTCGCCATCATGAGGTCGAACCATTTCCTGAGGATTTGCGCACGTTCCTTGGCGGTCCTGCCGCGCCACGCGGGAAGCGCCTTGTCGGCCGCCTCGATCGCCGCCCTTGTCTCCTCGGCGCCCATGCGCGGCACGGTGCCGAGCACTTCGCCGGTCGCCGGGTTGGTGACCGGGATGGCGCCGCGGTTGAGCGCGTCGGCCCACTTGCCATCGATGTAGCCTTGCTGGCGGAAGAGTTTCTGGTCTTGAAGCTGCATCGCCGACCTCCCTCAGCCTGCGGCCCGGGGGGCGGGCCTTATGAGGATAGGTACGGCCCGCCCCGGCCTTTGGCAAGATGCGGCGGCGCAAACAAAGCGCTTGACGACGTTCGCTAGATGTTCTTATTGGGGGAGTATCCGAGCGGCACAGGTCGCGTCATGCGTGCATCGCTGGCGCGCCATCCCGAGCAACGGCCGACCATGGCGCACGCGCTCTATTATGGGGACAATCTGCACGTTCTGCGCGATAGCATCGCCAGCGAGAGCGTCGATCTGATCTACCTTGACCCGCCGTTCAATTCGCAGGCCACCTACAACGTATTGTTCCGCTCGCCGGCGGGGACGCAGTCGCAAGCGCAGATCGAAGCGTTCGAGGATACCTGGCATTGGGGTCAAGAAGCGGAAGACGCTTTCGATCAGGTGCTGCGCTCCGGCAACACCAATGCCGCCGACCTGCTGCGGGCAATGCGCTCGTTTCTCGGCGAGAACGACATGATGGCCTATCTCGCGATGATGGCCGTGCGCTTGCTGGAATTGCATCGGGTGCTGAAACCGACCGGGTCGCTGTATCTGCACTGCGATCCGACCGCGAGCCATTATTTGAAACTAATGCTTGACGCAACATTTGGTAAAGAACAATTCGTTAATGAGATCGTTTGGAAACGAACAAGCGGAAAAAGCGACCATGTACAAGGCGCAACTCACTGGCCAAGATTACACGACACCATCTTTTACTATCGTAAAATTCCACGCGAGGGAGGAAAACTGCTCGCCGTGTTTTCCAAATACGATGATGCCTACATCTCGAGTAAATATCCATACACTGATTCGGAGGGACGACGTTTCGGTCTTTGGGATATGACCGGCCCCGGCGGGGCTGCCAAGGGCAATCCATCTTACGAAGTAATGGGCATTATCCGTTTTTGGCGATTTTCTAGAGAACGTATGCAGCGCTTGCTAATTTTCTAGAGAACGTATGCAGCGCTTGCTAGACGAAGGCCGGATCGTCCAACCGCGAGCGAACGCAGTACCGCGTTATAAACGTTATCTTGATGAGATGCCTGGAGTCGTCATGGGCGACGTCTGGGACGATTTATCTCCGGTGAACTCACAGGCAAAGGAGCGCCTCGGTTACCCGACTCAAAAGCCTGTTACATTGCTTGAACGTATTATCTCTGCCTCATCCAATCCCGGCGATGTCGTCCTTGACCCGTTCTGCGGCTGCGGCACCGCTGTCCATGCGGCGCAAAAGCTCGGGCGGCAGTGGATCGGCATCGACATCACCCATCTGGCGATCTCGTTGATCGAGCGGCGGCTGAAGGATGCTTTTCCCGGCATCGTCTTCGAGGTCCACGGCACGCCAAAGGATTACGAGGGCGCGCGCGACCTCGCGCTGCGCGACAAGTATCAGTTCCAGTGGTGGGCCTTGTCGCTGATCGATGCGCAACCCTATGCCGGCAAAAAGAAAGGCGCGGACAGCGGCATCGACGGCCTGATCTATTTCAAAGCCGACGCCAAGACCACAGAGCGCGCCATTGTCAGCGTCAAGGGCGGCGAGAACATCGGCGTGCCGATGGTCCGCGACCTCAAGGGCGTGCTGGAGCGCGAGAAGGCGCCGATCGGCATCTTTTTGACCTTGAACCGTCCGACCCGGCCGATGGAGGCTGAGGCGGCAGCCGCCGGGTTTTACGAGAACGATTTCGGTCGCTACCCCCGGCTGCAGATCATCACGATCGAAGACGCGTTGAAAGGAACCCGGCCGCGCATCCCGGTAATCGATACCGGCGCCGCATTCCGTCGGGCTGGCCGCGAGCTAAGAGAGACTCCGCAAGCGAGCTTCGATCTGTAGCCCTCAGCGGCGGAAATTCCACTACTCCACCGTCACGCTCTTCGCCAGGTTGCGGGGCTGGTCGACGTCGGTGCCTTTGACGACGGCGGTGTGGTAGGCGAGGAGCTGGATCGGGATCGCGTAGAGCAGCGGCGCGACGAACGGCGAGCAATGCGGGATGGCGATGCCGAAGGCGAGGCGGTCGTGCAGCCGCGCGACCCCGGCGGCGTCCGAGATCATCACCACCCGGCCGCCGCGGGCCATCACCTCCTCGACGTTGGAGAGGGTCTTCTCGAACAGGTCGTCGGGCGGCGCCAGCACGATCACCGGCACGTTGTCGTCGATCAGCGCGATGGGGCCGTGCTTCATCTCGCCCGCGGCGTAGCCTTCGGCGTGGATGTAGCTGATCTCCTTCAATTTCAGCGCGCCTTCGAGCGCCAGCGGATAGGCGCTGCCGCGGCCGAGATAGAGCACGTCGCGCGCCTTGGCGATCTCGCCGGCGATCTCGCGGATGCGTTGGTCGTGGTTCAGCACCTCGGCGGCGCGCGCCGGGATCTCGGCGAGCTGATGGGCGAATGCGGCCTCGCCGGCCTCGTCGATGGTCCCGCGCGCGCGGCCCAGCGCCACGGTCAGCGCCGCGAGCACGGCAAGCTGGGTGGTGAAGGCCTTGGTCGAGGCGACGCCGATTTCGGGGCCGGCGAGGGTCGGCAGCACGATGTCGGCCTCACGTGCGATCGAGCTCTCCGGCTGGTTGACGATGGCGATGATCTTCTGCCGCTGCTCGCGGCAGTAGCGCAGCGCCGCCAGGGTGTCGGCGGTCTCGCCCGATTGCGAGATGACGATCGCGGCCCCGCCTTTCGGCATGTCCGCCGCGCGGTAGCGGAACTCGGAGGCGATATCGACCTCGACCGGCACGCGCGCGATGCGCTCCAGCCAGTATTTCGCGACAAGCCCGGCATGATAGGCGGTGCCGCAGGCGACGATTGTCACCTTGGGCAGATCGCCAAGCGCGAACGGCAAATCGGGCAGGTGGATCGTCCCGGTCGTCGGGTGGATCATCGCGTGCAGCGTGTCGCCGATCACCGCCGGCTGCTCGAAGATCTCCTTTTGCATGAAATGGTGGAAATTGCCCTTGCCGATGAGCGCGCCGGAGACCGCAGTGTCGTAGACCCGGCGCTTAACCTTGGCGTTCTTGTGATCGAAAATCGCGACCTCGCGCGATGTCACCACGGCCCAGTCGCCGTCTTCGAGATAGGCGATCCTGCGGGTCAGCGGCGCCAGCGCCAGCGCGTCGGAGCCGACGAACATCTCGCCCTCGCCATAGCCGATCGCCAGCGGCGGGCCGCGCCGGGCGCAGATCAAGAGGTCGTGCTCGCCGGCGAAGAGAAAGACGAGGGCGAACGCGCCTTCCAGCCGGGCCAGGGTTTTTGCCACCGCCTGCGCCGGGGTCGCCCCTTCGGCGAGATAGCGGGTCGCCATGATCGCGGCGGCCTCGGTGTCGGTGTCGGTGTGGAAGGCGTAGCCGAGCCCGGTCAGCTCGTGGCGCAGCGCCTGGTAGTTCTCGATGATCCCATTGTGGACGACCGCGACCTTGTCGGTGGCGATCGGGTGCGCGTTCTTCTCGATCGGCAGGCCGTGCGTCGCCCAGCGCGTATGGGCGATGCCGATGGCGCCCGGCATCGGCTCGCGCGCGAGCCGCGCCACCAGATTGTCGAGCTTGCCCTCGGCCCGCCGGCGCTCGATGCGGCCGTCGATCAGCGTCGCGATGCCGGCCGAATCGTAGCCGCGATATTCGAGGCGGCGCAGCCCTTCGACCAATTCGCCGGCGACGGTTTTGTTCGAGATGATGCCAACGATGCCGCACATTACTTTTTCGCCTTCCGCAGCTGGGCCCGCAGTTGCGCCGCACGGCCGGGCTTGTCGACCTGGCGGGCGCGGGCGATCGAGAGCGCATCGGCCGGCACGTCCGCGGTGATGACGCTGCCGGTCGCGACATAGGCGCGGTCGCCGACCGATACAGGCGCGACCAGCGCGGTGTTCGAGCCGATAAAGACGTTCGCCCCGATTGTCGTGCGGGCCTTGTTGAAGCCGTCGTAATTGCAGGTGATCGTGCCGGCGCCGATATTGGTCTTGGCCCCGATATCGCTGTCGCCGAGATAGGAGAGATGGCTGGCCTTGGCGCCGGCGCCGAGCCGGGTCGCCTTGACCTCGACGAAATTGCCGACATGCACGTCGCGCTCCAGGACCGCGCCGGGGCGCAGCCGGGCAAAGGGGCCAACGATGGCGCCCTCGGCGATCGTGGCGCCGTCGAGGTGCGAGAACGCGCGGATGCGCGCGCCGGCGGCGATGCTGACCCCCGGGCCAAAGACGACATGGGGTTCGACGACGACATCGCGGCCGAGCCGGGTATCGGCCGAGAGGAACACCGTCTCCGGGGCGATCAGGGTCGCCCCCGCCGCCATCGCCCGGCGGCGGAGCCGGTCCTGCATCAGCGCCTCGGCCGCGGCCAGCTCGGCCCGGGTGTTGACGCCGACGACTTCCTCCGCCGGCAGCTCGACATAGGTCGCGGCGAGGTCGCGCCGGCGGGCGATGGCGACGATGTCGGTGAGGTAGAATTCGCGCTTGGCGTTGCTGTCTTGGAGCCGGCCGACGAGGTCGAAGAGATGCGTGGCGGCGACCGCCATGATGCCGCCATTGCACAGCGCGATCGCGGCCTCCTGCGGCGTCGCGTCCCTGGCCTCGACGATGCGCTCGAGGCCGCCATCGGCGCCGAGCACGAGGCGGCCGTAGGGCGCCGGATCGGCGGGGCGCATGCCGGCGACGGCGATCGCGGCGCCCGAGCTGCGGCGGGCATCGAGCAGCCGCGCGATGGTCTCGGTCCGCAGCAGCGGCGTGTCGCCGTAAAGGATCACGACATCGCTCATCTCGCCGAGCGCCGCCGCCAATGCCGGGCGCGCGGCGCGAGCCGCGTCGCCGGTGCCGCGCGGCGGGTGCTGGATCGCGACGGCCGCCGGCGCGACAGCCCTGGCGACCGCGTCCGCGCCCTGACCGAGCACGACCACCGTCGCGGCGGGCGCCAGTTCCCCAAGCGCCGCCATGACATGCAGCACCATCGGCCGGCCGGCGACCTCGTGCAGGATTTTCGGCACCGAGGATTGCATCCTTGTGCCCTCGCCGGCGGCGAGGACGATGGCGGCGAATTTCGAACTCGATGGACTCATGGATGGCGGCTCGCGGTGCCCCAAGCGCAACCACGCGGCAGGGTTGCATGCGCCCCTGCCGCTGCCAACACACAGATTGTTGCGGAATATGAACGCGCCAGCGCAAACTTCACGGTGATGGCCAACTTCCTTCTCGTCTTCGATCTCGACGGCACGCTCGTCGACAGCGTGCCAGATTTGTGCGATGCGCTTAACAAAGTCCTACACGAGCACGGCTATGGGCCGCTGTCGCCGGAGACAGTGCGGCCGATGGTCGGCGACGGGGTGGCGCCGCTGGTCATCCGCGGCTTCGCCGCCCGCGGCGGCGGGGAGGCCGAAGCCAGGGCTGCCCTGCCGCACTACATCGCGCTCTACGAGGCCAATGCCACCCGCCACAGCCGGCTCTATCCAGGCGTCCGCGAGACCCTCGTCGAGCTGCGGCGGCGCGGCTATCGCACCGCAATCTGCACCAACAAATTGCAGGGTGCGACCATGGCCGTGCTGCGCGGGTTCGCGATCGACGGGCTGTTCGACGGCGTCGCCGGGGGCGACCGCTTCGCGGTGCGCAAGCCCGATCCCGGCCATTTGACCGGCCTTGTCGACGAACTCGGCGGCAGCGTCGCGCGGTCCACGATGATCGGCGACAGCGAGGTCGACGCCGCTACCGCCAACGCCGCCGGTGTCCCCGCGCTATTGATGAGCTATGGCTATGCGCGAATCGCGCTTGCCGAACTCGGCGCGCGAAAGGTGCTCGACCGTTTTGACGAGCTGCCGGGCGCGCTCGACAGCCTCGGTCTTACTCCATGAGGCGCAGGTAGACGCCTTTCGCGCGCAGCTGCGACAGGTAGACCGTGACGCCGCCGATCTCGGTGTCCATCTTCATCCGCACCGGCACCGCGAGCTCGCCCGGCAAAAACTGGGGCGCGTACCAGATTGTCCCGGCGGACGCGCCCTCCTCGTGCTGCTTGTCGACATAGAAGCCGCCGATCTCGTCGCGCACCATGCGGCAGGCTTGCGCCGGTCCCGAAAATTTCTGCCCTTCGACCGGCGACAAGACCGAGCGGCCGGCGTCGCTGAACCGCAGGTCGTAGCGGTGGCGGCCGTCGAACACCGGAACCTTGAGCGCGCAGCCGCCGCCGTGGCCGAGTTGGCGTTCGAGCAACAGGTAGGCCGTGAGGTTGTCGACCGTGCCGGTCAGTTGACGCGTGTCGATCGGTGTCACCGCCTCCTGGGGCGGCGGGGTCACGCTGCCGCTCGGCATGCCGTCCGGCCGGTAATCGACGCGAAGATGCTGTAGGACGCCGTTGCGATCGGTCTGGCTGTCGAAGGTCACGGGATGCGGCGTGTCCGCGGCCTGGCGGCCCTGCGTCACCGAACGGTTCGCCACGTTGACGAAGAGCGCGCCGAGCCCGGCGGTCTCGAAATCGCCCCGGATGATATAGGACGCCGCGGTTTCCTCGATAGTGGTGTGGGTCGTCATCAGGTGCAGCCCGGCAGGGCCGAACCCTTCAAAGCTCATCTCGACGACGCCGTCCGCCGCCGCCGGGTGGATCGCGGCAAGCAGCAGCGCACCGGCAATGGCCGGCTTGAGGGGGAAAGGCAGCGTCGCCATAAGAGATCCAGCAGCAAAACCCGGACCGTTTTAGGGCGGGAGCGCAATTTGCAGCCCCGCGCACGGCAGGACCCTGCCTTGACACCTCCGCGACCCCCCGCCTAAATGCCGCACCCGGCCGACATCCGCGGGCCAGGGGCGCGTAGCTCAGCGGGAGAGCACACCCTTCACACGGGTGGGGTCGTAGGTTCAATCCCTACCGCGCCCACCAGCGCCTTGGAGGCGCGATGCCCGACGATACAGGGCGCCTTCCACCGCCGCCGTTCTGGCGAACGCGGTATTTTGCCCTCGATGTACTTTCGCGCCGCGGCTACCTGGATCCCCTGGAAATCCGCCGGGTGATGCGGCGACCCGACCGCCGGGAAGTGCAACCGGACGGACGCATTCGTCTCTGGGGTTACGCCCCGAGCATCGGCGGCTATCTGCGAGTCGTGCTACTGTCCGATGGAGAAACCGTACACAACGCGTTTCTCGACGAGGATTACGGATGAAGCTCTCATACGACAAGGCAACCGACAGTCTTTATATCGAGCTGCGTCCGTTGCCCGCCCGCCGGACGCGCGAGATCGAGACCGACGTCATGCTCGATCTCGGCGAAGACGGCGAGCCGGTCGGCTATGACCTCCAGCACGCCTCCGACAAACGCGATCTGATCCTATCAATCGTCCTTGCGGCCGAGCCAGAGGTGGCGGCCGAATAATCCGAACCGAGGGAGAAACGCCATGCGCCGTGCCGTCATCGTCTCCACCGTGCGCACGCCGATAGGCCGGGCCTATCGCGGTGCGTTCAACGACACCCAGGCGCAGGCGCTGGCCGGGCACGCGATCGCCGAGGCGGTGAAGCGCGCCGGGGTCGATCCCGGCGAGATCGACGACGTCATCATCGGCGCCGCGGTGCAGCAGGGCAGCCAGGGCTACAACATCGCCCGCCAGGCGGCGATGCGCGCCGGGCTGCCCGCGACGGTCGCGGCGATGTCGCTCGACCGGCAATGCTCGTCGGGGATGATGGCGATCGCCACCGCCGCCAAGGAGATCATCGACGACGGCATGATTGTCGCGGTCGGCGGCGGGGTCGAATCGATCTCGCTGGTGCAGAACGAGCATGCCAACAAATTCCGCGGCCAGGACCCGGCGCTGGTCGAGGCGATGCCGGCGCTCTACATGACGATGCTGGAGACCGCCGAGATCGTCTCCGAACGCTATGGCGTCTCGCGCGAGGCGCAGGACGAGTTCGCGCTGCGCTCGCAGCAGCGCACCGCCGCGGCGCAGCAGGCCGGGCGCTTCGACGACGAGATCGCGCCGATGAACTCGACAATGCTGGTCGCCGACCGCAACACCGGCGAGGTCTCGTCGAAAGCCGTCACCCTGACCAAGGACGAAGGCAACCGGCCCGACACCAATCTCGAAGGCCTCGCCGCGCTGAAGCCGGTGTTCAAGGACGGGCAGCGGCTCAAGGAGGGCCGCTTTATCACCGCCGGCAACGCCTCGCAGCTCTCGGACGGCGCCTCGGCCGCGGTGCTGATGGAGGAGAGCGAGGCCGAGCGCCGCGGGCTCTCGCCGCTCGGCCTCTATCGCGGCATCGCGGTCGCCGGCTGCGGGCCGGAGGAGATGGGAATCGGCCCGGTCTTCGCGGTGCCCAAGCTGCTGGAGAAGCACGGACTCAAGATCGACGACATTGATTTGTGGGAATTGAACGAGGCGTTCGCCTGCCAGGTGCTCTATTGCCGCGACCGGCTCGGCATCCCGCACGACCGGCTCAACGTCAATGGCGGAGCGATCTCGATCGGCCATCCTTACGGCATGTCGGGCGCGCGCATGGTCGGGCATGCCCTCATCGAGGGCAAGCGGCGCGGCGCCAAACTTGTTGTCGTCACGATGTGCGTCGGCGGCGGGATGGGTGCGGCCGGGCTGTTCGAGGTGGCGTGAGCCCGACAGCTGCCGCGCGGTTGCCTTGAGCTGCGAAAAGCCCGACAGTAGATTCATGGTGACGAGGATCTTCTGCACGGCCGCGGCGCTCCTGCTGGCGCTCTTCGGGTTTTTCGAAAATCCGGTGAGCGTCCATCCGCTGGCGCCGTTCGGGATTCTGTTCCTCGGGCTGTCCGGCGTCATCTGGTTCGCCTGGGATGTGATCGGCGACGCCTATGCCTATCGCGAGGAAATCTGCCCGAACAACGGCCGCGCCTTCTTGCAGACCGTCCGCCTCGGCCCGGTCCTGGTCAACGGGCTGGTGCGCAAGGGCACCGACTAGCTTCCGGGCGGGTCACGGATCGCGCGGGTTGAAGCGCCGGAACCCGGCGATGACGAAATCGAAGATGGCCGAGCCGACAAAGGCGAGCGCGAAAGCCGCGGTCACCGCGGCGCCGTAGGAGAAGCCGCGCAGCTCCCGGAGGACGCCGCCAAGCTCGTGCGCATCATGCGGATCGCTGTGTATCGCGGAGATGACCAGGAAAACCCCGACCAGCGCGATCGCCACACCGCGCCCGCCCGTGCCGTAGCGCCCGATCGGCTGGACCAGGCGCTTTTCCGCCGGCGGCAGTTCCAGCGGGCCCTCGATGTCGCCGAACGCTCCCCAGGCGACCAGCCCGGCGCCGCAGCCGCAGACGATCGCGCCGGCAAGGCCGACCAGCACTCTCCCAGGGACGCCGCCGACAAGCCAGCCGATCCACGATTGAAGCTCGTCGTCGCCGCCCCCGGACCACGCCCCGAAGAGCATCCCCAGCACGCTGCCTACAAAGCCGACATAGACGGCGGCATCGCCCAGCATGCCGGCGACGAGCGCGTAGTGCGCCCGGCCGGGATGGTCGCGGCGATAGACCGCCGCGACGGCCAGCCAGCCGGCGAAGCAGGCCAGCCCGAAGGCGAGCAGCACCAGAACGATGCCGCCTGCCCAATAGTGCTGAAACAGCTTCAGCGACTGGGTAAGGCCGCCGGGCCGATGGCCGGGGTCGAGCGTCGTCCGCCCCGCCGAGATGCCGATCAGGAGGTAGATCGTCCCCCGCGCGGCATATCCGACGCGGCCCATCAGGCTGACCGCCAGGCTCGGCCGCGATGCCCCCGATTTCCGCTTGGTGCTTTTCGCGGCAGTCATGTTGCGCCAGAATTGGACGCTGGCGCCGGTGCGAAGTTGCCGGGAGAGAACCCTGGGGGAGAACAACGCATGACCCTCATCGAACAAATCGCCGAGAAGATCGTCGCGATCCGCTACGCGGATTTGCCGAAGGAAGCTGTCGACTGGGCCAAGGCGGCGATCCTCGACACGGTTGGCGTGACGCTCGCCGGAGCGAACGAGGAATGCGCGCGCATCGTCGAGAAGACGCTGGCGGTGGGTGAGACGCGAGGCGATTGCCTGATCTTCGGCAGCGACCGGCGGGCGGGGCCGCTCGACGCCGCGCTCGTCAACGGCACCGCCGCGCATGCGCTCGATTTCGACGATGTCAGCAATTCCTTGGGCGGCCACCCGTCGGCGCCGATCCTGCCGGCCCTCTTCGCGCTCGCCGACACCGAGGATTGCGACGGCAGGGCGTTTGTCGCCGCCTATGTCGCCGGGTTCGAGACCGAGACGCGGATCGCGCGCGGCGTCCATTTCCATCACTACGAAAAAGGCTGGCACCCGACCGCGACGCTCGGCGTGTTCGGCGCCGCGGCGGCGTGCTGCCACCTGATGCGGCTCGACGCGGCGCAGACCGCGCAGGCGCTCGCCATCGCCGCTTCGCTCGCCAGCGGCATCAAGGCCAATTTCGTCACGATGACCAAGCCGCTCCATGTCGGCCACACCGCGCGCAGCGGCCTTTTCGCGGCGCTGCTGGCGCAGGGCGGGTTCACCGCCAACAACGCCGCCCTCGAGCACCCGCAAGGGTTCCTCTTGGTCTACAACGGCGAAGGCAATTTCGACGCCGCGGCCATCTTGCGGGATTGGGGCCGCCCGTACGACGTCGTCCAACCCGGCCCGGCGATCAAGCAATATCCGAGTTGCGGCAGCACCCACCCGGCGCTGGATGCGCTGCTGGCGCTGCGCGGCGAGCACGCGATGCCGGCCGACAAGGTGGTGCGCATCGACACCTGGACGCATCCGCGCCGTCTCGCGCACACCAACCGGCCCGATCCCAAATCGGGGCTCGACGCCAAGTTCAGCGTGCAATATTGCCTCGCCCGCGCGACCCTGCAAGGGCAGATCCGGCTCGAGGATTTCGAGGGCAAGGCCTATGACGACCCGATTGTGCGCGCGCTGATGGCCCGCATCCACGCCGCGCCGCACCCCGATGCCGGCACCGCGAACGAGGAGGCGCTGGGCGCCGAGGTGCGGGTGACCTTCGACAGCGGCGAGACGATCGCCAAGAAGGTCGGGGCCGCGCTCGGCCGCGGCCCGGACAACCCGCTCCCGGCCGGCGCGCTGGCCGCGAAATTCGTCAACTGCGCCGGCCGCGCCCTGCCGGCTGCTTCCGTCGCGCGGCTGCAGCAGATGCTGGAAACCCTCGAAGCCGCGCCGAGCGTCAAGGCCGTCCTTGCCGCGATCGCGGCGCCGGGCAAGCTGGCGAGGAGCGCGTGATCGCAGCGGCGGCAGTGGCTTAAGGGTTGCGTCAGCGCACGGGTTTACGCCGAATCACGAAGTAGTACCGCCAGCTTGAAATTAGGCTAGCCGCCTTGCCGGGGTGTCGCGCCGGCCGCCGCGTTCCCATATGGGTGGCAGGGCAGGGAGCGGAACATGAGACGAGGCATATATCGAATTCTAGGCGTTGGCGGCCGTCCCAACGATGTCAGGGTCGATGACGACGGCATCGGCGTGCCGGTGGAGGAGGCGCTTTATCGCGCTCGCGGTTACCTGCCGTCCGTTGACAAGCTTCCCTGGGAAGACGCCTATTTCAGCCAACAGGCGTCCTTGCTTGTACGCTGAGAAGCGTACCTAGAGCAAGAATCCAGCCGGATCGAAACGCCCTTCTCTCGTCATGACCGGGCTTGTCCCGGTGATGACGGCTGTGGGGTGATCGAACCTCGATGGCTTCTGCTCTAACTACTCCGCCGCCTCCTGCAGCGGTCGGGCTGCAGCTTGCATCTGGCGATCGTAGGCTTCGCGCCATTCGAGGCCGGCTTCGCTGACGAAATCGCCGCTCCTGACCGGGTACATGATGTCGGGGTCGTCGACCCCCGGCGGCGCCGCGCCGTTCTTGGCGAAGGCGCGCGCCACCGCGAGCAGCCGGCGGCGGGTGCGCATGATCATCATGTCGCTCGGGCCCAGATGCTCCCACAAATGGTCGGTGATCGGCCCCATGCTTTCGGTGACCGCCTGATCCTGCTGGTGGATGCCGGCGATGCCGGTGAAGTTGCCGCCGCGCGCCTGCGCCGCGCGGTCGATCAGCCAGTCGTTGTCGGGCCGGCCGTTGAGCCGCCAGCGGCCATGCCAGTCGGTGGTGTCCGGCAGGTAGTCGAAATTCCGTCCGAACCCCGGCATCAGCTTGCCGTCCCTGTCGTTGGTGACGAAAGCCGGCTCCTGGCGCCATCTGAGGCTGACGAACATCGTGTGCTCGTCGTCCATCGGGACCCAGGCGCGGTTGTGCAAATGCGTCGCGAACTTGCCCTGCGGCGTCTGGGTCCAGAACGGCAGCATGAAATTGGCGAAGCGCCAGTAGGTCTGGTTCGGCCCGCCGTCGCGGAAGGCGGCGTACATCGTGCCGACATCGGTATCGGCGACATGGTAGTCGGGCGCCCGGTTGGTCACCGTGTGGCGCAGCAGCGCGTCGTCGGGCAGCATGTCGGCATTGATGCCGCCGCCGTGCAGAAAGCCGAAATGGCAGGTGTCGATGTCGCCTTCGAGCGCCTGCAGCCAGTTGCACTCGCGCTGCACGAACTGGATCTGGACGTCGGCCTCGGGCAGCAGGGTCGCCTCGATCTGCGGCAGCGGCGGCGCCGATTTGCGCTCGCCCATATAGACCCAGACGAGGCCGTTGCGCTCGACCGCCTTATAGGCCTTGGCCTTGACGAGGTGCTTGAAGTCGCGCTCGGGCGGGACGCTCGGCATGTCGACGCAATTGCCCTCGGTGTCGAATTTCCAGCCGTGATAGACGCAGCGTATGCCGTTCTCCTCGTTGCGCCCGAGGAACAAGGACGCGCAGCGATGCGGGCATTTCTGGTCCATGATTCCGACGCGACCGCTGCTGTCGCGGAACGCGATCAGCTTTTCGCCGAGCAGCATCAGGCGCATCGGCTCGCCGTCGGGTTTCAGCTCCGCCGACATCGCCGCCGGCAGCCAGTATTGCCGCATCAAATTGCCCATCGTGGTGCCGGGGCCGACGCGGACCAGATCGTCGCTGTCTTGTTGGCGCATGGGATTTTTCCTTATGACCAAAACGCAAAGCCGAGGCCGGTGCCGGTCCCCGCTTGGGTGCGGTAGCCCGGCTCGTAATGCGACCATTCGAGGGCGAGGTGCTCGACCGCGCCGCCGACGCAAATCCAGTTGCGGATTTCCGAGCTGCCGGAATTCAACAAGCGGCGCGGCAGGTTCTGGATGCCCTCCGCGTCCTTGCGGCGGAGCATGTCGAGGAAGCCGCGGTCGAGCGCCTCGTCAACGACGAAGTGCGAGAGACCGCCGGAGCCGATGACCCCGACCCGGATATCGCCGGGGAAGCTCTCGACCGCTTTGCGGATCGCCTGGCCGAATTTGTAGCAGCGCCGCGGGGTCGGCTGGTTCGGCGGGTAGTAGGTGTTGATGCACACCGGCACGACCGGCACGATGTCCTTCATGATCCGCCGGTGGACAAAGCCGATCGCGTGACCCTCGCCGGCGCCGGCGGGCACGCGGTCGGAGGCGGCGATGTCGAATTCGCGGTCGATCAGCGCATCGATCAGATGGCGCGCGAGGCTCGCATCCACCGGGTAGTCGCGCGGCGCCCTTTCCTCGTGCCAGCGCGCGCTGGCACGCCAGCCCCAATCGGGGTTCGCCACCGGCGTCATCGGCAGGTTGCGGATCGTCGCGCCGTAATACACGAGGATGCCCGGCATGTTTTCCGGGTGATAGAGCTCGTCCTGGTCGTCGCCGACGACAATCAGCGTGTCGAGCCGGGCTTCGCGCAGATAGTCGCCGAGGCGCGACATCGCCGCTTCGACCGCGGCGTGCCGCGCCTGCATGCGTTCCGGCGCGATCTGCGCGGCGATTTCGGCCGGCGCGCGCTTCAGCTGCGCCTCGTAGGTCGTCGGATTGCCGTCGGTATCGAGCAGGTTCGAGCGCTTCGAGTCGCGCTCCAAGAAGCGCGGCCAATCGGTCGGCGGCGCGTTCAGCATCGGCGTGTGCGAGGTGCCCATGCCGACAACGAGCTTTGCCATGGCGAGCCTCCCTGCGCTCCTGCCGCCATTGTAGCGCAGTTTCGCCCGGCGGACGCAGCCTCGTTGCGATAGGTGCCGGAATGCGCCGCGTGATAACCTCGCCCGAACGCGACGGAGGAAGGCGATGATGGAAACCCGTGAAGGCGGATGCCATTGCGGCCGCGTGCGGTTCCGCGCCCGGGTCGATCTCGACCGGCTGTCGGAATGCGACTGTTCGATATGCACGAAAAAGGGAATTTTGCACCTCGTCACCGCGCCCGCGGATTTCGAGCTGCTGTCGGGCAAGGAAGCGCTGACCACCTACACCTTCCTCACTGGCGTGGCGCAGCACACTTTCTGCTCGCATTGCGGCATCCACGCGTTCTACGTGCCGCGCTCGCAGCCCGACAAGATCAGCGTCAACGCGCGCTGCCTCGACGGCATCGACGGGCCGCGCCTCAAGGCGAGCCGCTTCTTCGGAGGCCGCAACTGGGAGGAAGCGCAGACCCGGCGGCTGGCCGAGGAGACGGCCGATTTTCTTCGCGCGCGCCCCTAGATCACCAGCTCCTTCGCCACGCCGCGGACATCGACCTCGTAGTCGAGGCCCTGTACCGGGGGGCGGCAATAATGCCAGGTGAGACCGCCCGGCGCCGCGCCGCGGCGGACGAACTCGTCGGCGAAATGCGGATGGATGTCGAAGATCGTGTAGAGCTGGGTGTCGGTGGCGTCGGCCCAGTCTTTGCCGAGCGCGGCCATCCGGGTCTCCATCGCGCCCAGCACGAAACGCGCCTTGTCGCGCATGCCGTCGGGCGAGGTGTCGCCAAAGCGGACGATGCGCGGTCCGTAGGGGCCCTCGGCGCCGCCGGCCTCGCCGCTGCCGGCGACGACGAACCCGCCATGACCGGGAACCGTGTAGGAGAAGGCGTAAAAGCTCGGCTCCGACGGCGGGTTGATCTCCGGGCAGACATTCGAGCGCGCGACCGGATTGACCTCGTCGTGAAAGATGCCCCACGCCGCCAGCTGCTGCACGTAGAGGCGGTTGAAGTCGATAAAACCCTGGTCGGTGAACTGGCCCGGCGAACGCAGTTCGCAGGCGCAGAACGCGGTTGGCGGCCGGCCCAGGCGCGCCATGTGCGCCTCGGCCGCGGCGAACCCATCGGCAAGGCTCGCCGGCTTGGCAAAGCGCGCGCGCTCGATCGCGTAACCGGTCAAGGCTTCGACCCCGCCGGAATACTGGAAAGCGTGCGAAACGAAGCGGTAGTTGCCGGGCTGGAATGTTCGAACGTCTGCCATCGAGGCTCTCCTTTCCGACTTCCCGCGTCATCCCGGCGGGGTGTGCCCGGCGGGGTGTGCCCGGCGGGGTGTGCCCGGCGGAGTGTGCCCGGCGGAGTGTGCCCGGCGGAGTGTGCCCGGCGGAGTGTGCCCGGCGGAGTGTGCCCGGCGGAGTGTGCCCGGCGGAG
>DASRLO010000022.1:0-16110 GCA_035648415.1 Allostellaceae bacterium | reverse complement strand
GCTTGCATACCGCAGCCCATCGCGCCGATATTGTCGGCGAGTGATCTCACTCCAGGCCATCGTGAACCCCACCGTTTGTGTCGCAACAACGATGGAATCACAACCTATTGAGATCACTCAACCCTTTTTCAGTCAGGCTCTCAGGATCGGGCGGCACCGGCTCGATGAAGCCACGCGGCCACTGGCCGAACTTCTCGAAATATTTGTGCTTGTGCCACCCGTCTTGATAGCCGCGTTCGCCGGCGATGTAGACGAGCTGAGAGTGGAACCGTCGTCGCTCGGCCGTACTCCAAACCTTGTTCTTCACGCTCTTGCGATCGACGGGGACGAGATCGCCGTCGATCACCTCGGTCCATTCGGCACCAGGTCGCGGACGCCAACCGCAGGCCGGGCAGGGTTGGCCCTGAAGGCGCGCCGCGCCGCATTCCTTGCACTCGACCAACCCCGGCATGTTGCCGGCCTGCCGCGCCTTATGCTGCTTGTTCTCGGCGCGCCGATTTTCGGTGAGGGTCCAGGCGACATCATCCTCGACAAAGCCATGCGTAAAAACGCCACCAGCGTGATCGAGGATAATGGCGTCGACTTTGCCCGAAGGCTCGTGCGGCCGCAGCACGCGACCGGCCATCTGGCGGAATAGGCCAAGGCTTTTTGTCGGGCGCGCCAACACCACGCACGACACGACTGGGCAATCCCAGCCTTCGGTCAAAACCATCGCGTTGCACACCAAGTCGACCTTGCCGGAAGCGAGTCCGGCCAAGATATCGTCGCGCTCATCTACGGGCGTGCTGCCGTCGATATGCTCTGCGATCACACCGCTTTGGCAGAACTCGTTTTTCAGATGGATCGAATGCTTCACCCCGCTGGCGAAGACGACGGTCGGCCGCCCTTGGGCATGACGATGCCAGTGAGTAACGATGTCACCGACGAGCTTGTCAGTGTTCATCCTCTCGGCAAGCTGGCCTTCGTGATAGTCGCCGCGCGCAACCTTCACCCCGGCAAGGTCCGGCGGCTCGGGCGCGAAAACGATCGCCGGAACAAGATGTTTCAGGCGGGTGAGCTCACTCACCGAGGGAGCCTCGACGATGCAATCAAACACGGACCCAAGCCCGCGCCCGTCGGCTCGGCACGGCGTCGCCGTCAAGCCGAGAACAACTGAGTCCGGATATGCCGCCAGGATCGCCCGGTACGTCGCCGCAGTTGCATGGTGGGCTTCATCGACCACCACCACGTCAGCTTCCGGCATCTCGATGGCTGATCCGCGAACGGCGCGCGCGGTGATGCTCTGGACGCTTGCGACCTGAACAAGCTGCTCGGGTCGATGCGGGGACCCCGGCAGGATCACGCCAGCATCGATGCTCCACTGCGCCAGCTTCGCGGCTGCTTGCCCGATCAATTCGCGACGATGGGCCAGGAACAGGATACGCCGCCCTTTCTCGACGGCCCTGGCGACGATTGCGGCGGCGATGCAGGTTTTCCCGCTGCCCGTCGGCGCGACCAGGATGATCCGGCGCCGGCCGCGCGCCACTTCACGGCGGCAGCGCTCGATCCCATCGATCTGATAGGGGCGAAGCTCGATCACTTCGCACCTCCATCGCCAGGGGCGTCGGCCAATTCGCTTGGGCTGATCCCGAGCGCCACCACCAGCCCTCGTGCAAGCCGAAGGCGCAGCGATCTGTCGATGCGCTCGACCTCGGCGCGTCGGCCCCTGAGCGTGGAGCGGAAATCCTCAATCTGGCTGGCCAGCAGAACGGTGGCGGCCGTGTTGTCGACGACGGCTGCCTTTGGTGCCGGCGCGACGACCGACGGCGTACCGCGCTCCCGCAGCTCGCGGAGATGCGCCAGCTTGCTCGGCGGCTTCGTCGCGGGCTGTACGACACCATCCTTTCCAATTCTGGTGTCCAACTTGGACACCACACCGGTCTGTTCCTGCTCTTTCCGCTCGGCACCAACGGTGCTGGGGCTTGCCCCGGTGGCCTTGGCGATGGCCCGATCTGATTGCCGCGGATCGCGCTTCAGCTCCCGCGCGATCCGCTCGCGCCGTTCCAGACGATATTCCGGCTTCAGGTGACGCCGGCGATCGTTCACGGACTCGACATAACTCCAGGGGTCGCTCTCGGGAGCGACCTTGTAGATTGGCCGCTCCAGCGCTTTGCGAATCCGCTTTTCGCCGTCGGGCAGGGTGGACATTGCGTCGAGACGGCTGCGACCGTCCAACACCTCGTTCGGCTTTCCTTCGCCGGCCTTAAACAAAACGATCGGGTGGATCAGATCATTGGCAGCGATGTCGGCGGCGAGCTCGTCGAGCTCGTCAGGCATCATTGGCCGGAAGCTATCGCAGGCGGGATGCACTCCGATCAGCGTCCGCCAGTTGAACGGGGAGGCGTTCATGCCGCACCCCCAACCACGCGCATCGGACGCGCCAGAAACCGATCGCCGCCTACGACCGCAAGAATTTCAGGGTCAAGCCCGGCATACCGCTCGACGCGTCGGGCGATGTCAGCCTCGATGGCGTGGTGCCGCCCGATTTCGTCGAGCAGTTCGGCTAGAACGCGAGCGCCGAGACGATGAATCCGCTCGACCCAATGCCGCCGAATTTGCTCTTCGGGAGCTTTGCGGGTAGAAGATAGCTGTTGCGCGTATCTAATACCCGCCCGGTTGCCGCTGACCACCAGCGGCGCCGGGTTTGTTTTTGCGGCCATGGCTCATGCGGCCGCTGGCTGAGTTTCGTCAGTCCGGCCGTACGTCCGACGCGGTCGAGACGCCTTCCATGCTTCGATTTCCGACCGGCGCCAGGCCAAGCTGTTCGGTCCCGTCTCGATGGGCGCGGGAAAGAGCCCAGCGCGCACGTCGCGCCACAATTGGGCGCGGCTCTTGCCGATATCCGCGCAAATTCCTGCCCATCCGTGGATGAGGTCATCCCGCGAACCGCTCTCGCGCCCTGGATTTTCTCGATTCATAATGCCTCGTTTCATTACCGCCCGGGCCGCCCAACGCGACGCGATGCAAAACGAGGATGTTGCGGTTCAGAATTTATCGCATATGGAGATAACTAGGCGCTTCGGGGGCTGGGGTTTTTGCCATATGCTGGCAAGTAGCGCGTATAACGCTGTCTATCCCGGTAGCGCCTGTTTTGCCGAATAATGGCGGAATGGCTCGCACAACGAAGTCATGGAAAGGACCATAGGGCTGCGGCCGCGGTGTCGACCCTGGGTTTTCGTATCGTCGCATGGGGCGCTTACCGGTGAAGAGCAACCAAATGTGGCCCAACTCATCCACGGCAGCCTGTCTTGCCTTGTTCCGAAATGCCTGCGACTGGCGACCGAGTTTCTTTCCGGCGGTAGCGTTCTTGGCAACGCGGGCCCACTCATAAATTCTTTCTAATTCCTCGGCGGCTCGACTTACTCGGTCGAAACCCTTGAGAGGATTCTCGCCGCTCTCACCATAGTCTGCGGCATGCCATAGCTCGAATTCGACGTGGTACGTCCTGAGCAACTGGAGGAGAGCCGCACTGAATGTTTTAACTTTTTGAAGGTCGATAGTGATCGATTTGAAGCTTGGGTGGCTTTGAAGTTCTTTAAGGCATGCGTGGTTCAATCCCGCCCAATGCGGCATGATCCTGGCGAATTCGGGCTGGAACGAAGAGTGGGAGCCCAGGATCGCGAACAGCTCGTCTAGTAATGCGCCCTTATATGCCTCCTCGATCGGCGAAATTACGGTCACGCCAGCGCCAACTCAATGATATTGGATCGCGGGCTTCTGCCTGCCACGATCTCAGCCAATCGCGCATTCCATAGGTCAAGAGTTCGCCGCTTCTCGCGATCATAGGCGTAGTGATCGTAGCGGCTGGTCATGCTCTTGGAATCGCGAGACGTGTGATGCCGGATTTTACCGACATCGAACTGCGTGATCCCCATTCCGGTCATGTGGCTGGTGACCGTATGCAGCAGATCGTGCGGCATGAAATGCGCGATTTCCGCATCTTTTATCAGCTTGCGGAAGGGCCGGGTGACATTGGTTTCTGGTACGGGGGCGCCACCAGCCGTCCGAGGGAACACCCATTCAGGATCGAGCGAGAGCTTTTCTACTTCCTCTATGATTCCAAGCATCGCAGGGGTGAGCGGCACCCGGTAGGGCCGCTTGGTTTTCGTTAGCTCTGCCGGGATGTTCCACCAGTTCTCACGTCGGTCGAGGTCCGTCCACCGCATCCGGGAGACTTCGTTTCGCCGCTGCGCCGACAGCATTATTAGGCGAAACACGCCCTGGACGATCGGGCTGGCCGTCTCTAAGGCAGCCCACAGCGATTGCAGCTCATCGGCCGTCAAAGTGCGCTCGCGGGGCGTTTCGTCGGCGGGCTTCGGCAGCTTGAGTGCGGGACTCTCGCTGAGGATTTCCTCCTCGATCGCCCAATTGAACATCCGGCGCACGACTTCGAAGGAGCGGTTTGCCTCCACCGGTGCCGGCCGGTTTCGGATCTTGCTGAACTCGGAGCGGAGATCGGCGCGGGTGATCAGATGCGCCTTTTTGCGGCCCAGCGCCGGAACCATGTTGTTGTTGAGCAGACGTTCGTCTTTCTGCCAGGTCCTCTTCCGGGGTTTCGCATACTCCTCGATGTATCTGTCGGTGAGTTGCTTGAAGGTTGGCGCTTCGCGGTCGCGGCTCTTTTGCAGAGCGGGGTCGTCGCCACGGCCGGCCGCTTTCAGCGCCTCGCGAGCCTGTTCCCGCGCATCGGCTAGCGGCAACACATCGAAGCGGCCAAGCGTAAGGCGGCCTTTCACGCCGTGGCAGCGGTAAAGCACGATCCACGACTTCCGCCCGTTGTAGGACACGCGCAGGCCGAAGCCAGGCAGGCTCTCGTCGAAGTAGTCGATCTGCTTCGGGCGGGGCGGCGGTTTGATGGCTTTGAGACCGCGATCCGTAAAATGGATGCGCCGGCTAACCCGCTCCTCCGACATGCGTAGGTTCCAAATAGGTTCCAATCTGACGCAACACTATGAAACCGATTGCTCTGTGGTGCAACGCCCATGACGGACAGAAATGGCGGATTTGTAGGCTCCTTATCGTGTCACCGCTGACCGTCGCGTTTCACGCGGTAGCGTGCGACGAGGGGTTCGATCCCCCTCGGCTCCACCAAACCATACAGTCGACCCAGGAACCGCCAACTCGGCGACCCTATCCGCGGCCCAGCAATAGCCGCCACCAGCGCCAGGTGAGGGCCAGCACCACCAACCCCTCGATCCCGCTCAGTGTCGTCGCCCAGGGCGCGCCGATCAACTCGGCCATCAGCCCGAGATGGAAGAACCCGACCAGGCCCGAGCCGATGCACAGCGACAAGACGCCGTAGAGCCGGCTGCGCATCTCGGGCGGCGCGGCGAGATAGATCAGCGTCGCCTGCATCACGCTGAACCCGGAATTCGCCAGGCCCGTCAGCAGCAGCGCGGTGCCCGCGAAGAGGGCGTGCGGGGCGAGCGCGAACCCCATCAGCAGCACCAGGTAGCTCAGCACCGCGCCGATGTAGAGCCGGGTGAAATGCGGCGGCCGCGCCCACAGCGCGATCGCGATCGCGCCGATGAACGAGCCGATCCCGTCCATGCTGGCGAGGATGCCGATGCCGCCCGGAGCA
Source organism: Allostellaceae bacterium (assembly GCA_035648415.1). Lineage (GTDB taxonomy): Bacteria > Pseudomonadota > Alphaproteobacteria > ATCC43930 > CGMCC-115725 > DATARH01. The sequence goes on along the minus strand of DASRLO010000022.1, from coordinate 10,490 downwards.
AGGTGCAGGCTGTCCTGGCCGATCACCGGGATCATGCTGGTGAACGGCCAGCCGAACACGTTGTAGATGATCGTCACGGTGAGGATCGCGACCAGCCGCGGGTCGCGCCGCGCCAGCAGCAGCCCTTCGATGATGTGCGCGAAAACCGCCCCCGACGCCGCCGGCGCGACCGAGTTGCGGTGGCGCAGCCGCAGCGCCGCGAGCAGCGCCAGCGCGTAGCAGACGACGCTGATCGAGAAGGCGCCGGCGATGCCCGCGTTCGCCAGCACCAGCCCGCCGATCGTCGGTCCCAGCATGCGGCTCGCATTGTTGGCGCCGACATCGATCGCCATCGCCGCGCCCATCCGCTCGGGGCCGACGACTTCGCCGATCATCACCCGCCGCACCGGGTTGTCGGCGGCCCAGGCGATGCCGTTGCAAAAGCTGGCGGCGGCGAGGTGCCACACTTCGAGCCGGCCGCTAAAAGCCAGCGCGGCGACGACCACAGCGGTGGCGAGCAGGCAGACGCAGACGATGATCTGCGCCGATCGCCGTTCGAAGCGCTCGACCAGCGCGCCGATCAGCGGACCGAACATCACCATCGGCGCCATGCGCAGGAGGGTCATCAGCGCGACCTGGAACGCCGAGCCGGTGTGCTGGTAGACAAAGATTCCAACCACCAGCATCTCAAGCCAGCGCACCGCGAAGACGACGAGCCCGATCAGCCACAAGCGGCGGAAATCCGGCAGGTGCAACAGCCAGCGCTCGGCCCCGATTGGCACTGCGGCCGGAAGGCGCGGCGCGATGCCGGCCTCATTTGAAGAAGGCATGAGCTCGAAGCGTCTGAAGGTGGTTTCCGCGCGCGGCCGGTTGTTGGCCCGGCCGCGGCTTTGTAGTCTACACGCTAGCGGACGAGGGATGATCGTTCTTTAGGCGGGAAATCGGATATGGATCTCGGATTGAAGGGCAGAAGGGCGCTGGTCACCGGCGGTACGCGCGGCATCGGCCGCGCCATTGTCGAACAGCTGGCCGACGAGGGCTGCGATGTCGCGCTCTGCGCGCGCAGCGCCGGGCCCGTGGCGGAGACCGTCGCCGCGCTTGAGAAAAAAGGCGTCAAGGCGCATGGCGGCGCGGTCGACGTCGCCGATCTGGCGGCGCTGAAGAGATGGGTCGGCGAGGCCGCGGCCGCGCTCGGCGGGGTTGATGTCTTCGTCGCCAATGTCAGCGCGCTGGCGATGGGGATGGACGAGGAGTCGTGGCGCCGCGGCTTCGAGATCGACGTGATGGCGACCGTGTTCGGCATCGAGGCGGCGCTGCCCCACCTCGAAAAATCCGCCGCCGGCGCGATCGTCGTCATCGGCAGCACGGCAATGGCCGAAATCTACGGCCCGACCCGCTCCTACGCCGCGGTCAAGGCGGCGCTCATCCCGTACATCAAGGGGGTGGCGCGCAACCTCGCGGCGAAGAACGTGCGCGCCAATTTGGTGTCGCCCGGCAACGTCTATTTCAAGGGCGGGGTGTGGAACGTCGTCGAGCAGCGCAACCCCGAGATGTTCCACTCGATGCTCGCGCGCAATCCCATGGGACGCATGGGAACGCCGCAGGAGGTCGCGAATGCTGTCGTCTTTCTTGCCAGCCCGCGCGCCAGCTTTATCACCGGCACCAACCTCATCATCGACGGCGCGCTTACCCAGCGCGTGCAATTCTAGCGGCTCCTAGACTCGGCGGGAAACCACCGACCTCAAAGCTGAACAACGTGCTTGGCTTCGACACCTAACCCTCCCCCGCTGGCGGGGGAGGGGATCTCATTGAGAACGCACTCTCTTGATCGCGCGCCCTATCTTCTGCACGCCGCGCGGCCGGGTTCCCATACCCGCCGCCGCCGCCGGATTCCAGCACCAGCCGGTCGCCGGGGCGGATCACCAAGCCGGTCTCCTTGGTGCGGATCGCGCGGGGCTCGGCGCCGTCGGAAAAGAGCATGTAGCGGTGCGGGGCGCCGTCCTCGCCGCCGAGGATGCCGCAGGCGCCGTGCACGACGCCGTCGCCCGCGGTGTTGGCGAGCGCCGGCTCCACGGTCTCGACCACCATCTCGACGATGCCGCCCGGCCCGCCGCGATGCTGTCCGTCGCCACCGGAATCGGGGCGGAATTCGTGGCGCTTGAAGAATAGCGGGAAGCGCACTTCGGTGACTTCGAGGCTGCCGAATTTGATGCCGCCGGCCGCCTGCCACTCGCCCGCGCCGGGCCAGCCGTCGCCGGCCGACGAGGCGCCGCCGCCCGGCCGCGCCTGAAATAAATGCCAGATAAAGGGGCGCCCGCCTTTGTCTTTGTCGGTGCGCGGGTCCTTGCCCTGGATCGCGATGCGGAAGCGGCGGCCCCAGCCGGCCATCGCGCGCTCCGGGCAGGACGGCGCGAGCGCCTTGATGATCGCCTCCAGAATCTCCTGGGCGCAATGGTTGGTGGCGAGCGTCACCGGCGCGCCGGGGTTGGCCCAGACCACCGTGCCGGGCTTGGCGATCACCGTGACCGGACGAAACGTGCCGTCGTTCTTCGGCGTATGCGGATCGATCAGGTAGCTGAGCGCGACGACCACCGCCGAATACATGTTCGGATAGGACGAATTGACAAAGCTGGTGACCTGCTCGTGCGAGTCCGACAGATCGATCGTCAGGTCGCTGCCCTGCTTGGTGATGGTGGCGCGGATATGGATATCTTTGTTGCCGCGCCCGTCATCGTCGAGCAGCGCCTCGCCGCGGTAGACGCCGTCTTTCCACCCGGCGATGACCGCGCGGGTCTGGCGCTCGGCGCCGTCGAGCACCGCCTCGATCGCCGCGTCCGCCACTTCCCAGCCGAATTCCTCGGCGAGCGCCAGCACCCGGCGCTCGCCGACATGGGCCGAGCCGATCATCGCCGCGAGGTCGCCGCGGAAATCGCGCGGATGGCGCACGTTGGTCGCGATCATCTGCATCACGTCGCGGCGGATTTCGCCCCGGTCGTAGAGCTTCAAGGGCGTGATGCGGATGCCTTCCTGCCAGATGTCGGTGGCGCTGGCGTTGTAGGCGCCGTGCGTCGCGCCGCCGATATCGCTCTGGTGCGCGCGGTTGATTGACCAGAAGCGCGGCTTGTCGCCCCCCGGGCCCGTGGCGAAGACCGGGACGAACGCGGTGAGGTCGGGCAGGTGGTTGCCGCCGTGATACGGGTCGTTGAGCAGGAACACGTCGCCGGGGTGGATGTCGGCGCCGAAGAACTCGGTCACGGCGCGCGCGGCGAAGGGCAGCGCGCCAACATGGATCGGCACATGCTCGGCCTGGGCGATGAGCCGTCCATCGAGGTCGCAGATCGCGGTCGAAAAATCGCGGCTCGAATTGAGGATCTGCGAATAGGCGGTGCGCAGCATCGCCTCGCCCATTTCGGCGACGATCGCCAGCAGGCGATGTTGGATGACCGAGACGACGATCGGGTCGATGGGAGAGGCTTCGGTCATCTCTCGTAAAGCGCCTCGGGAAATTTGAGCGAGAACACGAGTTCCATGGCATTCCCCTGAAACCATTGCGGCAAGGGTGGAGCGCGGCGGATCGCGGCGACCATCTGCTCGATGCGCTGGTCGATATCGGGATAGCCGGAACTGCGCACCACGCTCAGCGGACCGATCACGCCATTGTCGTCGATGACGACCGAGAGCACGGTTTCGCCGCGCCGGTCGCCGATCACCGACAGCGGCAGCAGATCGATATGCTGCCGGGTCAGCGTGACGAGGTAGGCGAGGTATTCGTCGCGCGACGCCGCGGGCCCGGCGAATTGCGCGGCTTTGGGCGCCTCATGCGGGGTTGCCTCGCGATGCGGAACCGGCGCGCCGGCGGGTTTCGGCAGCTGGAACGCCGATTTATCCTTGGGCGGCGCCGGCTTCGCGGCCGGCAGAGGCGGCGGCGGCGTGGCTGTCGCCACCTGGGTGTCGGCCGGGTTCAGCTGCGCTTCGCCGGCCGCCGGCGGCGTCATGCTGGTCGTCAGGCCGATTTCCTTCGGCTTGACGTCGCCCATGTCGACCGAAGACAGCGGCCCGTGCGGCGGCGGCTGCAATTTCGGCTCCGGCGGGGGCGCCGGTTGCGGCTTCGGCGGCTTTGGCTCCGGCTTCGGCTCGGGCGGCGGCGGCGGTGGCGGCGGTTGCTCGAACACCAGCTGCACCGGGATCGGCGGCGCGATGTCGATCGCCGGGCTCGCCCAGCCGATGATCGCGAGAAGCGGCAGAAAGTGGATCGCCAGCGACACCAGCGGCGAGCGCAGCCGGATCGATCGGCCCGACGCCGGCGGCAATTCCCAGATGAGACCGATGCGGTCGGGGTCGAGCCGGACCGGGTCGTCGAATTCGACGAACAGCGGCGCGGCCGCGGTCAAAACAGGCTCGTTGCGTTCGTCATGCACCGGAGCGGAAACGCCAAACGCGATCTCGCCGAACACGATACCGAATGTGTCGAAAGTCTCGGTAAGCGCCACTACGCCGATCCCCTACGCGCTCAATGCGCAGCCGCGCCGATACCGGCGAGCTTCAGCCATGCGGCCTCGTCGAGCGTGGTGACGCCGAGCGCCGCGGCTTTTGCTGCTTTCGATCCGGCATCGGCGCCGACCACGACAAAGTTCGTCTTGGCCGAGACCGCGCTCGCGACATTAGCACCGAGCGCCTCGGCACGCGCCTTCGCTTCCGGGCGGCTCATCGATTCGAGCCCGCCGGTGAAGACGATCGTCTTGCCGGCGAGCGGCGAAGCGGCGCCCAAGAGAGTTAGCCGCCGCGGAGCCTGGAAGTCCAGCACGGTGATTTCGCGGGCGAGATCGTCGAGCAGGTCGCGGTTATGCGGCTCGGCGAAAAAGCCGATGATGTCGGCCGCCATGTCGGCGCCGATGCCGTGCACGTCCAAGAGGCCGGCGCGGGCCGGGCTGTCTTCCGCCTGCGCCGCGTCCATCTCCTGCCGCCAATGCGCGAGCGAGCGGTAATGCCGCGCGAGCAGACGCGCCGTCGCCTGGCCGATCTGCGGGATGCCGAGCGCGTTGATGAAGCGGTCGAGCGAAATCCGCCGCCGCTCGTCGATCGCGGCGATCAGCTTTAGCGCGCTGGTCTCGCCCCAGCCTTCGCGGCCGACGATCTTGTCGGCGGTGAGCCGGAAGATGTCGCCGGGGCCGCGGACCAACCCGGCCTCCCAGAATTCGGCGATGTGCTTGGCGCCCATTCCCTCGATGTCGAAGCAGTCGCGCGCGACGAAATGGCGGAGCCGCTCAACCGCCTGCGCGGCGCAGATCAGTCCGCCGGTGCAGCGCCGGGCGACGATGCCCGGCTCGCGCACCGCGAGGCTGCCGCAGATCGGGCAATGATCGGGGAACTGGTAGGGCTTGGCGCCGGCCGGGCGGCGCTCGGGGATGACCGAGACGATCTGCGGGATCACGTCGCCGGCGCGCTGAACGACGACCGTGTCGCCGATCCGCACATCCTTGCGCGCGATCTCGTCCTCGTTGTGCAAGGTCGCGCGCTGGACGACGACCCCGCCGACGGTGATCGGCTCCAGCACGGCGACCGGGGTCAGCGACCCCTGGCGGCCGACCTGGATGAGGATGTCGTTGAGCACGGTCTGCGCCTGCTGCGCCGGGAATTTGTGGGCGATCGCCCAGCGCGGCGCGCGGCTCACCATGCCGAGGCGCTGCTGCAGGCCCAGGTCGTTGACCTTGTAGACCACGCCGTCGATGTCGTAGGGCAGCTCGGCGCGCTCGGCGGCGATCATGCGATAGGCGTCCAACACCTCATCGACGCCGCGGCAGAGACGCGAGCGCGGATTGACCGTGAACCCCCAGTCGCGGAACTTCGCCAGCGCCTCTTCATGGGTGCGGGCGAACGGCGCGCTCGCCTCGCCCCAGGCATAGGCGAAGAATTTGAGCGGCCGGCGCGCGGTAATCGCGGGATCGAGTTGCCGCAACGAACCCGCCGCGACGTTGCGCGGGTTGGCGAAGACCGGCTCGCCGGCCGCCTCGCGCTCGGCGTTGACCGCGAAAAATCCGTCGCGCTCCATGTAGATTTCGCCCCTGATTTCGACCAGTTCCGGCCATCCCTTGCCGGACAGCTGCTTCGGCACGCTCGCCAAGGTACGCAAATTGGCGGTCACATCCTCCCCGGTGACACCGTCGCCGCGGGTCGCGCCCAGGATTAGCCTGCCGTGCTGGTAACGCAGCGCCGCCGACAGCCCGTCGATCTTTGGCTCGGCCATCACCTCAATCGCATCCGCGGCGACGCGGGCGACATCCTCCGGCCGGCGGAAGAAATTGCGGATGCCGGCGAAGAAAGCGCGCACGTCCGCTTCGTCGAACGCGTTGTCGAGCGACAGCATCGGGATCGAATGCGCCACCTTGGCGAATGCGGTGGAGGGCGACGCGCCGACCCGGCGCGACGGGCTGTCGGCGCGGATCAGCTCGGGAAAGCGCGCCTCGACCTCGTTGTTGCGGCGGCGCAGCGCGTCATAATCGGCGTCGCTGATCGCGGGCGCGTCCTGCTGGTGGTAAAGCCGGTCGTGGTGCGCGATTTGCGCCGCGAGGCGTTCGAGCTCGGCGGCGGCTTCCGCTTCGGTCAGCACCTCAATTTCCGTCTTGCCGCTCTCAGTCAAATTCGCGCTCCGGCGATAAGGCTGGCGGCGGCGGCGCGCGCCTCGGCGGTGATCGTGCTGCCCGACAGCATCCGCGCGATTTCCTCCTGCCGCGTATCGGGGTCAAGCTCCTCGACGCGGGTGACGGCACTGCGCTGGGCGTCGAGCTTGGCGACCCGCCAATGGTGCGCGCCGCGCGCCGCGACCTGCGGCGAATGGGTGACGACCAGCACCTGCAGGCTGGCGCCGAGACGCTGCAGCCGCTCGCCGACGGCGGCCGCGACCGCGCCGCCGATGCCGCTGTCGACCTCGTCGAAAATCAGCGTCGGCACCGACGAGATGCCGGCCAAGACCAGCTTCAGCGCCAGCATGAAGCGCGACAGCTCGCCGCCCGAGGCGATTCGCGCCAAGGGACCGAACGGCGCGCCGGGGTTGGTCGCGACCTCGAAATTGACGCGCTCCTGCCCGTGCTCGCCCCATTCCGTCTCGGGGAGCGGCGTCAGCACGGTGCGGAACCGCGCCTTGTCGAGGCGCAGCGGCGTCAATTCGGCGGCGACCGCGGCGTCGAGCTTTTTGGCGGCCAGCGCGCGCGCCTTCGACACCGTGGCGGCAGCCGCGGCATAGACCTCGCGCTGTGCGGCGGCTTGCTTTTCCGCGGCGATCGCGTTCTCCGCGCCGGCATCGATCAGCGCCAGCCGCTCGGAGATCTTTTCGTGCAGGAGGGGCAGGTCGGCGACCGCGATCGAATGCTTGCGCGCCATCGCGCGCAGCGCGAAAAGACGCTCCTCGACCTGCTCCAGCGCGCCGGGGTCGAGCTCCAGCGCCCGCGCCGCGGCGGTGAGCGTGGCCAGCGCCTCCTCGGTCTCGGTAGCGGCGCGCTCGGTGGCGGCGACCGCGCCGTCGAGCATGCCCTGGGCCCGGTCGGCGGCGCGGGTCAGCCGGCGCAGCGCCCGCGCCAGGCCGGCCACCGCGCCGTGCTCGCCATCGATCTCGCCGACCGCCTCGCCGATCGTCTCGCCCAGCCGCTCGGCGTTCTGCAGCAGGGCGCGCCGCGCCGCGAGCCGATCTTCCTCTTCCCCTTCGGGCGCCAGGGCTGCCAATTCGGCGTGCTCGTGGCGCAGCAGATCCTCTTCGGCGCGGCTGGCGGCGAGCGCCCGCGCCGCCTCGGCCGCCTCTTCGCGCGCCGCGCGCCAGGCCCGCCATGCCGCGGCGAGCCCGGCGTCGCGGGCGCCGGACAGCGCGTCGAGCAGGTCGCGGTGCGTCGCCGGGTCGAACAGCCCGTGCTGCTCGCCCTGGCCCTGGATCTCGACAAGGCTGTCGCCCAACTCGCGCAACAGCGCGATGCTGGTCGGCTCGTCATTGACAAAGGCCCGGCTGCGCCCGTCGGCGCCGAGCAGGCGGCGCACGACGATGGCGCCCGAAAGATCGCCGGCGATGCCGGCCTCGGCGAGGATCGCGGCGGCGGGGTGGTTCGGCGTCACCGCGAATTCGGCGGTGACGACGGCCTGCTCGGCGCCGGACCGGACCAGCGCCGCGTCGGCGCGCCGGCCGAGCGCGAGGCCGAGCGCGTCGAGCAGGATCGACTTGCCGGCGCCCGTCTCGCCGGTCAGCACGCACAGCCCCGGCCGAAAGGCCAGGGCCAGCCGGTCGATCAACACGACGTCGCGAATCGTCAGGCCGAGAAGCATCGCTCCATTTTATCAGATAATGGCCGCGTCATTGCGAGGAGCGTAGCGCCGACGCAATCTCGCGCCGACTTGGCCGCCGCCGCCGAGATTGCTTCCCCCCGGATCAAGCCCGCGGGTCGCAATGACGACCGAGTGCTTAAGCGCGGATCTCCTGGCGCTGGAACAGCACGTAGGCGATCGCGAAGATGAGGATCGTCGCCGCGATGAGGCCGGTAAGCTCCGGCCAGATCAGCATGAAACTTTGCGTCACCGGCAGCGGCGCGGCAACCATGCTGCGCGCCTCGTTCAAGGTGACGAGGATCGGCCCCAGCGCCCGCGTCGTCGGATGCAGCAGGGCAAGCGCGCTCTCGCCGTAAAGCGTGTTCGGCGACAGGCGGTTGATGATCTGCTCGGTGTTGAAATAGGTGATGTTGGGACCGAGCAGCCCCTCGGGCGATCCGGCGATCAGGCTGGTCGCGATCGGCGTGATCACGGCCCAGAACAGCGCGAACAACAGCCAGGTGCCGAGGGCGGCCAGCGCCGCCGTCGCCGGCGCGCGAAACAGCACCGAAAACAACAACGCCAAGGCCAGCCACACCCCGCCATAGGCGATCGTCGCGACGAGGAAGCCCAGCATCCGCACCATCTCCTCGGTGCTGGGCGGCAGGCCGAGCAGCAGGAGGCCGAGGCCGATCACCAGCAGCCACAGCGACAACAGCCCGATGGTCAGCGACAGCAGCGCGCCGAGAAATTTTCCGAGCAGCAAGGCATCGCGGTAGATCGGCTGCGCCAGCACCCGGCTCAGGGTGCGGCGGTTGAACTCGCCGTTGACCGCGTCGAAGGTCAGCGCGATCGCCACCAGCGGAATGAGGAACCCCAACAGCTCGATAAACGAGAACGGCAGCGGGTCCTGCGCCAGCGTCAACAGGCGCAGGAACAGGAACGGGCTCTCGCCGATCGTCGCGCGGATCGAGCGGATCGCCGCATAGGCGGCGGCGATCGCGGTAAGGAACATCAGCGCCTCGAGGATGCGCATCCGGGCGCTGGAGAGGTGGTCGGCGGTTTCCTTGGCGACGACGGTGCCGAGGCCGGTCCACGGCGAACCCCGGCGCCGCGCGGTCGGGAGGCTAGTGGACCGCATCGCGCGCCTCCGCGAAGTATCGCGCATAAACCTCGTTGAGGCTCGGCGCGGCGAAATGGATGCCGGTCAACTCGGCGTTGGCGGCCAGGCGGCGGGCGATGTCGGCGCGCAAATCGCTCTGGCAGTCCACCCGGTAGCGGTCGCCGCCCAGCCCCTGCACCCGCACCACGCCGGGGACCGCGGCGATCAGTCCGGGCACGTCGGCGCCATGCGCCTCGACATCGAAGACATGCCCGCCGCCGAGCACCTGCCCCGCGAGCTCGGTCACCGTGCCGCTGAGCGCGAGCCTGCCGCGACTGAACAGCGCCACTCGGTCGCACACGCTCTGCACCTGGTCGAGATGGTGCGACGACAGCAGCACCGCGGTGCCGTCGGCCTTGAGGCCGCGAATCATGTCGAGGAACTCCAGCGTCGAATGCGGGTCGAGCGCGGTGGTCGGCTCGTCGAGCACGGCGACGCTCGGTCGCTTCATCAGGATTTCGGCGAGGCCGAGACGCTGGCGCATGCCCTGCGAATAGGTCGTGACCCGCGCGTGGCCGACATGGCCGAGCCCGACCCGCTCGAGCGCCGCGTCGAAGCGCTCGTCGATCTCGCGCCGGGAGAGGCCGGCGAGCCGCCCGGTGTAGGCGAGGTTGTCGCGCGCCGACATGTTTTCGTAGAAGCCGATCTGGTCGGGCAGGTAGCCGACCCGGCGCTTCACCTCGAGCGGGTCGCGCAGCGGGTCGAACCCGGCGACCATCGCGCGCCCGCTGGTCGGCTCGGTGAGGCCCAGCAGCATCAGGATCGTCGTCGTCTTGCCCGAGCCGTTGGGGCCGAGAATGCCGACGATCTCACCGGCGGCGATCGCGAAATCGACATGGTCGACCGCCAGGTTGGCGCCGTAACGCTTGGTCAGCGCCTCGGCGCGGATGACGGTTTCGGCCATCGCGGTTGCCATTTCCCCTCGGCCTAGCTGTCGAAGCTATGAAGGTTGTTCATCCGGGTCGGTGGTATGAGGCTGGGGTTGCGAGACCAGCCAACCCAATGCCGGAGCCCCGGATGAACATGCACAAGAATGCGCGGCTGACGCCGCAAGGTCGACTCCTGA
>DASRLO010000021.1:0-45369 GCA_035648415.1 Allostellaceae bacterium | reverse complement strand
CGGCGCGTTGCCGCCGTCGCACGCGCCTGATATAGTCCGCCTATGATCGCACATTCGACCGCAGCGAATTGGTGGTGGCCCGTCTGATCCAGGCGGCCATTGTTGTCATGTTCCGTACAGGCCGCCTCGGAGAACCGGGCGGCCTTTGTCATTTCAGGGCAGGGCTTCGCAGGTTTCCCGAGGCGTCAGGTCACAGGGGATCCTGATGCAGCGCAAGAGCTATACGACCGCGGGCGGCATAGGCGTCGCGCGGGAAATCGTCCCACAGGCGTATTCCTCCGCCGACAGCGCCCTAGCGCAGGCGCTCGACCGCAAGCGCGGCGTGCTGTTTTCGTCAAGCTTTGAGTTTCCCGGCCGCTACACGCGCTGGGACATGGGCTTTGTCGATCCGCCACTGGTGTTCTCGGCGCGCGGCCGCACGTTCGCGGTCGAGGCCCTGAACGCGCGCGGGCAGGTGCTGATCGGTCCCGTCGCCGCGGCGCTGAAGAGCCTGGAGGCGGCCGAGCTCGGCGAAGTGGGCGATACGCGTATCGACGGCGCGATCCGCGCGACGGCGAACCGCTTCCCCGAGGAGCAGCGCAGCCGGCAGCCGTCGGTCTTTACGGTACTGCGCGCGCTCATCGCGCTGTTCAAAAGCGCCGCCGACGAGCATCTCGGCTTTTACGGCGCCTTCGGCTACGACCTCGTGTTCCAGTTCGAGCCGATGCAGCTTCGCCTGCCGCGCGCCGACGACCAGCGCGACCTCGTGCTCTATTTGCCCGACGAGATCCTAATCGTCGATCACATGCGTCAGCAGGCGGCGGTGCATCGCTACGAGTTCGCGGCCGATGGCAAATCGACGGCCGGTTTGCCGCGCGAGACGCCCGAGGCGGTTTATTGCGCCGGGCTGGCGCCGCCGATAATGCCGCCGGAAAGCGACCACGCGCCCGGCGAATATGAGGCGCTGGTCGAGAAGGCGAGGGGGGCGTTCAAGCGCGGCGATCTGTTCGAGGTGGTGCCCGGGCAGCTCATGACCCGCGCCTGTGTCGACGCGCCGAGCGTCATCTTCGAGCGGCTGAAGAAGGCCAATCCGGCACCGTATGGCGCGTTGATCAATCTCGGCGACGGCGAATTTCTCGTCGCGGCCTCGCCCGAGATGTACGTCCGTGTCGAGGGGCGGCGCATCGAGACCTGCCCGATCAGCGGCACGATCAGGCGCGGCGCCGACCCGCTGGAGGACGCCGACCGCATCCTCGAACTGCTCAATTCCAAGAAGGACGAGAGCGAATTGACGATGTGCACCGATGTCGACCGCAACGACAAGTCGCGGGTCTGCGTCGCGGGCAGCGTCAAGGTCATCGGCCGCCGCCAGATCGAGATGTATTCGCGGCTCATCCACACCGTCGATCATGTCGAGGGCGAGCTGCGCCCCGAATTCGACGCGCTCGACGGGTTCCTCTCGCATGCCTGGGCGGTGACCGTGACTGGCGCGCCCAAGCTCTGGGCGATCCGCTTCATCGAGGAGCACGAACACTCGGCGCGGCGTTGGTACGGCGGCGCGATCGGCCGCCTTACCTTCGACGGCAACATGAACACCGGCCTCACCCTGCGCACCATCCGCATGAAGGAGGGAATCGGCGAGGTGCGCGCCGGCGCGACCTTGCTGTTCGACAGCGACCCGCGCGCCGAGGACGATGAATGCCGGCTCAAGGCTTCGGCCCTGTTCGCCGCGATCGCCGGCAATCGCGCAACCCCTCCGGCCGCCGTCGCGGCGACGCCGCAATCGGGGCGGGGGCTCAAGGTGCTGCTGGTCGATCACGAGGATTCGTTCGTCCACACCCTCGCCAGCTATGTGCGGCAGACCGGCGCGGAATGCACGACCTTGCGCCACGATTTCGCCCGCGCCGAATTGAAGGACGGGGCGGCGCCCGACCTGGTGCTGTTGTCGCCCGGGCCCGGCAGGCCCGACGATTTCGCGATGCGCGAGACACTGGACCTGCTGCTGAAGCGGCGCATCCCGGTTTTCGGCGTGTGCCTCGGGCTGCAGGGGATCGTCGAGTATTTCGGCGGCGCGCTCGACGTGCTCGACACGCCGGTGCACGGCAAGCCGTCGGTGATCCGCGCCTCCGGCAACCGGCTGTTCGGGGGGCTGCCGGGCGAATTCGCCGTCGGCCGCTACCACTCCCTTTACGCCCGCAAGAGCGCCCTGCCGACGGTGCTGTCGGCCGCCGCCGAGACCGCGGACGGCGTCATCATGGCGATCGAGCACAAGACGCTGCCGGTCGCCGCGGTGCAGTTCCATCCCGAATCGGTGATGACCTCGCCGACCGCGGTCGGCCTGCCGATCATCGCCGCGATGCTATCGACGCTTTGTCTGCGGCATTAGGGCAACCTCCACACGGCTCCTCCCCGCTTGCGGGGGAGGGGGCGTCTGTGGCTTCGGCTGTCGCTTCTCCCTCCCCCGCTTGCGGGTGAGGGCCGGGGTGGGGGGTAGCTAGCCAGGCGAGGAGTCTTCTCGATCATGACCGCATTCAAAACATCCGGTCGAGCACGTCATGGTGGATCGTCACCGGGAAGCGCTTCTTGAGCGCATTGGTCAATTCGCCGACCATATCGTAGCGCGCCGAGTTGCCGAGTTCGGTCGAAAGCGCCTTGGTCTGGTCGTCGGGCGTCGAATCGGGCGTCTTGATTTCCTTCAGCTGGGCGACATAGGCGCCCGCCGCGTCGTCGGCGGTGACCGTATCGCCGACCTTCGCCGCGAACAGCTTGACGATCACCGCTCCGGGGACGGGCGCCGAGGCGTCGGGCCGGCGCGCCAGAGGCGGCGTGGTGGACACCGCGAGCTTCTGATCGGCGGCCGCCTTGGCGAGCGGCGTGCCGCTGGCGACCGCGGCGGCAACCGCGGCGGCCGTCTTCTTGACCGCATCCTGTTTCGCCTGGGCCTGCCAGGCGGCCGCGACGCGATCCTTGACCTCGGCGAGCGGTTTCACCCGCGGCGCGATGATTTTGTCGACGTGGACGACAAAGACCGCGCTGTCCTCGATCGCGGTCACCCGGCTCGTTTCCTTCTCGTTCGTGTCGAAGGCGGTCTTGAGCACCGCCTTCATATCGACTGGCAGCACGATCACCTTGCCGTCGAGGTCGCGCCCGCCAATGTCGGTGTTGTCGACCGTCGTCAATTTGAGCCCATATTTCGCGGCGACATCGGCGAGCGAGGCGCCGCCGGCGAGTGCATCGTCAACCTCGTTGCCGACGTGATCGAGGCGGTCGGCGGCCGCTTCGCCGACGAGTTCCTTGGTGAGCTGCTCCTTGGCCTGGTCGAAGGCCGGGGTCTGCGGCGGTTCGATCTTGACGACGCGTAGTATATGCCAGCCGAGCTCGGTCTTTATCGGCTCGCTCGGCTTGTCGGCCGGCAGGTTGAACGCCGCGTTGGCCAGTTCCTTCGGCAGGTCGTTTTCCTTAACCAGCCCGAGATCGATCGTCGAGGGATCCTGCCCGGCGATCTCGGTCGCCGCCTTTGTGAAATCTTCGCCGCCCGAAAGTGCTGCCTCAACCGCCTTCGCCTTGTCCTCCGAGGACGCGAGGATCTGCTGCACCTGACGTTGTTCCGGCGTGTCGAAATCGTCCTTGCGCTCCTCGTAAGCCGCTTTGAGCTGGTCGGCGGAAATCTTGATGTCCCCCGAGACTTCGCTCGCCGAGAGGCTCGCCAGGGTGAAGCCGCGATATTCGGCGGCGCGGAACATGTCGGGATGCGCCTCGTAGAATTTGTTGAGCTCGTCGTCGCTGGGAGTGGGGACCGCGGCGGTTCCACTAACCGGCACCGTTACCACGTCGGCTACCCGGGTCTCGTTGCGGTAGCGATAGACCGCATCGACCACCGGGCGCGGCACCCTGACCCCGGCGGTCACCGCCTGCAGCAGGTCGCCGCGCGGGATTTCCTGACGCAGCCGCGCGACGAGCCCGTCCTCGGTCAGCTTGTTCATCGCCAGCACCTGGTTGAACTGGTCGCGGTTGAATTTGCCGTCCGGCCCGATAAAAGCCGGGTTCGAGGTGATCGCGGTGCGCACCACGTCGTCCGAAAGATCGAGGCGTTGATGCGCGACTTCCTGATCCAGCAGGTCGCGGTCGACCATCTGGCCGAGGATCGCGTCGAGCACGCCGAGTTGCTTGGCCTGCGCCGCGTCGAGGTTGCCGCCGAGCTGCGCGCGCAGCCGTTCCAGCGCCGGCTGCAGCGCCGCCTGCACCGCGTCGGCGTGGATATCGCGGTCGCCGACCGAGGCGACCACCGCCTCGGGGGATTTGTCCTGGAAGAACGGCGAGCGGGTGTAGAGGCCCCAGAACCCGAAGGAGATGATCAAGAGCCCGAACAGCACCTTGACGATGATGCCGCCCGCTCGTGTGCGGATCGCTTGCAACATGTGTCGACCGTTTCGATTTTTACCCAGCCGGTCGTCAGGTCGCGGGTTGACCCGTCCGAGCGCCGGTGTGATCGTGGCCGGCGATGATAAAGTCCGACAAGCGGCGCGGCAACCGCGCGACCGTCGCACCCCGGGGAGCGACATGGCGCTGCGCAGAAAACTGATTGCCGGCAATTGGAAGATGAACGGGCTGCGCGCCGAGGGGCTGGCCTTGGCGCGCGACATCGCGGCGCGCTCCGGCGGCACGGCGCGGACCTGCGATCTGCTCGTCTGCCCGCCGGCGACGCTCGTCGCCTTGGTCGGCGAAGCGATCGCCGGCAGCGGCGTCGCGCTCGGCGGTCAGGACTGTCACGCCGCCGAAAAAGGGGCCTGTACCGGCGAGGTCAGCGCCGAAATGCTGAGCGACGCCGGCTGCTCCTATGTGATCCTTGGCCATTCCGAGCGCCGCCACGGCTGCGGCGAAACCGATGCGATCGTCCATGCCAAGGTCGCCGCCGCATGGCGCGCCGGGCTCGTCGCGATCCTTTGCGTCGGCGAGACCCGTACCGAGCGCGAGGCCGGCCATCAGATTGCGGTCGTCACCGGCCAGCTTGCCGGCTCGCTTCCGGACGGCGCCAGCGCGGACAGGCTGGTGATAGCCTACGAGCCGGTCTGGGCCATCGGCACCGGCTTGACGCCGACGCTCGGCGACATCGCCGCGATCCATCAGGCGATCCGCGCCGCTACCCCTTCCGGCACGCGGATGCTGTACGGCGGCTCGGTCAATCCGATGAACGCCGCCGAGATCTTGTCGCTCGACGATGTCGACGGCGCCCTGGTCGGCGGCGCCAGTCTCAAAGCCGATGACTTCGCGGCGATTGCCGCGGCCTGCCGGTGAACCACGGCGTCGGCTGGCGGATATGCCGCTCCGCTTGCCGAGCGGCTTGGCCCTGAGAGCGGGGTCAGATTTTGCTCTGGGATTCGATGCTCATCGTCGGCGCGCTCGCGCCGGTGTCGTTTTTCTCGGCGCCGCTGATGGATTTCGATCTCGCAACACGGGCGGCGCTGATCGGACGATACTCGTTCTGCCCTACGTCGCGTGACCGCTTCGCATACTAGCCAGGGCGCCGCGAACAGCCTACAAGACCGGCCATGATCATCCTGTTGTTCGTCATTCACGTCGCCATCGCGGTGGCGATGGTCGGCGTCATTCTCTTGCAGAAAAGCGAGGGCGGCGCACTCGGCATGGGCGGCGGCGGCATGTCGGGTTTCATGACTGGGCGCTCGACCGCCAACCTGCTGACCCGCACGACAGCCTTCCTCGCCGTCGCGTTTTTCACGACGAGCGTGCTGCTCGTCTGGCTGAGCAACCATACCGGCACGCCGCATTCGATCATCGATCAGGGCACGGCGCCGACGAGCCAGGAAACGCCGGCCGCACCGACATCGACGCCGGCCCCGACGACACCGCTTGAGCCAAGCGCGCCACTCGCCAAGTGAAGTGACGCGAATCGCGGTAACGCCAGCTTTCGCGCCAGATTTCCGTGCAAGAAGCGCCGCGTGTCCCAGCCCGACCGGGACTTCGCCCTTGCGGTCGCCCCTAAGCCGAAAACGCCGCGCGCCGATAACCTTCTGATTTAACCCCCATTTGTTTCGGCATGGCTCGGCCGCGAGTTTCTCGTGTGACAGGGCGGCGGCTTGCTATACATTGAAGGTCCATGACGCGGTTCATCTTCATCACCGGCGGCGTGGTCTCCTCACTCGGCAAGGGCATCAGCGCGGCGGCGCTCGGCGCGCTATTGCAGGCGCGCGGGTTCAAGGTGCGGCTGAGAAAGCTCGACCCATACCTCAACGTCGATCCGGGGACGATGAGCCCCTATCAGCACGGCGAGGTGTTCGTCACCGACGACGGCGCCGAAACCGACCTCGATCTCGGCCATTACGAGCGCTATGTCGGCGTCGCCGCCCGCAAGAGCGACAGCGTCACCACCGGCCGCATCTATTCGACCGTGATCGGCCGCGAGCGGCGCGGCGAGTACCTCGGCGCGACGGTGCAGGTGATCCCGCACGTCACCGACGCGATCAAGGAGTTCATCCAGGCCGATCTCGACGGCGAGGATTTCGTGCTGTGCGAGATCGGCGGCACGGTGGGGGACATCGAGAGCCTGCCGTTCCTCGAGGCGATCCGCCAATTGGGCAACGAGCTCGGCCGCGAGCGGGTGATGTTCGTGCACCTGACCCTGGTGCCATGGATCAACTCGGCCGGTGAATTGAAGACCAAGCCGACCCAGCATTCGGCCAAGGAATTGCTCGGCGTCGGCATCCAGCCCGACATTCTCCTGTGCCGCTGCGACCGGCCGATACCCGAGGGCGCGCGCAAGAAAATCGCCCTCTTCTGCAATTTGCGCGAGTCGCGGGTCATCCCGGCGCTCGATGTCGACACGATCTACGCGGTGCCCGGCGCCTACCACGCCGAGGGCTTCGACCGCGAGGTCTGCGATCATTTCGGCGTTACCTCGCCCGACCCCGACCTCAGCAGTTGGCACCACATCGTCCACGGCATCCGCAAGCCGGAAGGCCAGGTCTCGATCGCCATCGTCGGCAAGTACACGCATCTGCCCGACAGCTATAAATCGCTGGCCGAGGCGATGGCGCATGGCGGCATCGCCAACAACGTGCGGGTCAAGATCGACTGGATCGATTCCGAGGTGTTCGAGGCCGAGCACGAGGCATTGCGGCAATTGGAAGGGGTGCACGGCATCCTCGTGCCGGGCGGCTTTGGCGAGCGCGGCACCGAAGGCAAGATCGAGGCGGCGCGGTTCGCCCGCGAGCGCTCGGTGCCCTATTTCGGCATCTGCTTCGGCATGCAGATGGCGGTGATCGAGGCGGCGCGGCATATGGCCAACCTGCCCGGCGCCGGGTCGACCGAGTTTGGCCCGTGCGAGCACCCGGTAATCGGCTTGATGACCGAATGGATGCGCGGCAACGAGATGGAGCAGCGCGCCGCCAACGGCGACCTCGGTGGCACGATGCGCCTTGGCGCCTATGAGGCGGTGCTCGACCCGGAGAGCCGGGTCGCTGGGATTTACGGCGTCGATGCCGTCAGCGAGCGGCACCGCCACCGCTACGAGGTCAACGTCGCCTACCGCGACACGCTCGAAGCGGCGGGTCTGCGCTTCTCCGGCACCTCGCCCGACGGGCTGCTGCCGGAGATCGTCGAAATCGCCGACCATCCCTGGTTTATCGGCGTGCAGTTCCACCCGGAGCTCAAATCCCGGCCGTTCGAGCCGCACCCGCTGTTCAAATCGTTCGTCAAAGCCGCGCTCGACCAGTCGCGCCTGGTTTAATGAGTAGGATGGGTTGAGCGAAGCGAAACCCATCGCGGCCGCACGTGAACACAACACGCGAACAGAGGGGTGGGTTATGCTCCGCTAACCCACCCCTACGATCTTGTGCAGGGAACGCGGATGACAAACCCCCGCCACATCACCATCGGCGACATCACGATCGGCAACGATCTGCCGATGGTCTTCATCGTCGGGCCGAACCTCCTCGAATCGCGCGCCCACGCGCTCGAAACGAGCGTGGCCTTGGCCGAGCTCGCCAAGAAGCTGGGCATCGCCTTGATCTACAAGACCTCGTTCGACAAGGCGAACCGCTCGTCGATCACTGGGGCGCGCGGCGTCGGGCTGAAGGCCGGGCTGCCGATCCTGGCCGAGGTGCGCGAAACCACCGGCCTGCCGCTGTTGACCGACATCCACGCCCCCGAGCAGTGTGCGCCAGTCGGCGAAGTGGTTGATATTCTACAGATACCGGCGTTTCTTTGCCGCCAGACCGACCTGCTGCTGGCGGCCGGGGCGACCGGCAGGGCGGTCAACATCAAGAAGGGGCAGTTCGTCGCCCCGCACGATATGTGGAATGCGGCCGGCAAGGTCGCCTCGACCGGCAACGAACGGATCATGCTCTGCGAACGCGGCGCGAGCTTCGGCTACAACACCCTGATCGTCGATATGCGTGCCCTGCCGATCATGGCGCGGACCGGCTACCCGGTGGTGATGGACGCCACCCACGCGGTCGCGCAGCCGGGCGGTCTCGGCGACCGTTCGGGCGGCGAGCGAGAATTCGGCCCGGTCCTGGCGCGTGCCGCGGCGGCGGTTGGCGTCGCCGCGATGTTCATCGAAACCCACCAAGACCCCGACAACGCCCCCTGCGAAGGGCAGACCATGCTGCCGCTCAAGTCCATGCCGGCGCTGCTGGAGACGCTGGTCGCTCTCGATCGTCTCGCCAAGGCCAGACCGCTTCCGGCGCTTTAGCACGCTTCCCGGCG
This sequence comes from Allostellaceae bacterium, assembly GCA_035648415.1. Lineage (GTDB taxonomy): Bacteria > Pseudomonadota > Alphaproteobacteria > ATCC43930 > CGMCC-115725 > DATARH01. Next base: position 36,666 of record DASRLO010000021.1, on the reverse strand, counting down.
AAGGCCGGGACCCACTCCTCAGCGGCTCGTTGTCTGCATGATGGGTCCTGGCTTTCGCCGGGAAGCGGTAAAGGCGGGCGGACCGCCACTTGATCCCGTCATGTGCCTCTGGCATTGACGCGTGAATTCAGCTCAACGAGGCCCACATGACCGCCATCGCCGACATCCATGCCCGCGAAATTCTCGACAGCCGGGGCAATCCGACCGTCGAGGTCGAGGTGACGCTCGACAGCGGCACGCTGGGCCGCGCCGCGGTGCCGTCGGGCGCCTCGACCGGCGCGCATGAGGCGGTCGAGAAGCGCGACGGCGGCCTGCGCTACCACGGGCGCGGCGTGCTCCAGGCGGTCGAGGCGGTCAACGGCGAAATCTTCGACACACTTTCCGGGTTCGACGCCGCCGATCAGCTGCGGATCGATCGTGCGCTGATCGAATTGGACGGCACCCCGAACAAAGGCCGCCTCGGCGCCAATGCGGTGTTGGGCGTGAGCCTCGCTTGCGCCAGGGCTTCGGCCGCCGATCTCGACCAGCCGCTCTACCGCTATGTCGGCGGCGCCTATGCGCACATCCTGCCGGCGCCAATGATGAACATCGTCAATGGCGGTGTCCACGCCGACAATCCTATCGATATCCAGGAGTTCATGATCGTCCCTGTTGGCGCGGCGACCATGGCCGAGGCGATCCGCGCCGGCTCCGAGATTTTCCATGCGCTGCGCCAGAAGCTGCACGACGCGGGCCACAACACCAATGTCGGCGACGAAGGCGGATTCGCGCCGAACCTGGCTTCGGCCGACGCCGCGCTCGGATTCGTCATGCAGGCGATCGAGACCGCCGGCTACAAGCCCGGCGACGATGTCGTGCTGGCGCTCGATCCCGCTTCGACCGAATTCTATGAGAACGGCAGATACAATCTGAAGGGCGAAGGCAAGCTGCTCGATGCCGCCGGCATGGTCGCCTATTACGCCGACCTCGTCGCGCGCTACCCGATCGTCTCGATCGAGGACGGCATGGCCGAGGACGATTGGGAAGGCTGGGCCCACATCACCCGCGAACTCGGATCGAAGGTGCAGCTGGTGGGCGACGATCTCTTTGTCACCAACCCGGCGCGACTTCGCGAAGGAATTGAAAAAAAGATCGCTAACGCGTTGCTCGTAAAAGTCAACCAGATCGGCACGCTGACCGAGACATTGGAGGCGGTCGAGACCGCGCTGCGCGCCGGCTACGGCGCGGTCATGTCGCATCGGTCGGGCGAAACCGAAGACACCACGATCGCCGATCTCGCGGTCGCGACCAATTGCGGGCAGATCAAGACGGGTTCGCTGTCGCGCTCCGACCGGCTCGCCAAGTACAACCAGCTTATCCGCATCGAAGAATCCTTGGGGGGCACCGGTCAATACGCGGGCCGCCGACCCTATCGGAGGTAACCGCGCGCGAAAGTAAAACCGCCGCGCCGTTGACGTGGGCAGTTCTGCGTGATTCTCTTGGGCGATGATTGTCTTGCACGAGATGCGCCGTCGCGCGCGCTTTCTCGTCGGTCCGCTTCTCGGAGCGGCGCTCGCTTCGTATTTTGTCTACCATACGATCGAGGGCGATCGCGGCCTGCGCGCCTGGCGCGGCGTCATCCAGCAGCTGCGCGTCGCCCGGGACGCGCTCGCCACGGTCGAGGTCGAGCATGATGCCCTGGCGCATAAGGTCGCCGGGCTCGATCCTAATCATGTCGACCCGGATCTGCTCGACCAGCAGATCCGCTCGACGCTCGATCTCGTCGCGCCGAACGAGGTGGTGATTGTTCGGCCCGCGCAATCCGGCCAGCCGCGCTAACCGGTCAGGCCTCTCCCCGACCCCCAGAACGGGTCGGTTCGGGAAGCCGAGGCACCCTTTCCTATGCGATTCTAACCAGTCCGGCACCTGATTTCGGTGCTCTTTGTCGCGCCGGGTTCGCCGCCCTGAAATGACGCCCGGCCGGTTGCAAACCGCGGCGTTTGCCGACATGCTTCGCGCGCGCTCCCCGGAGGAATGCTTTTATGCTATCGAAGCGTTCGGCCACAGCCGTGAAGCTCGCTGAGCCGCCTGTCGCTGCGGCGACATTCAAGCGGTTCTTCCGGGATATGTTGCTGATCCGCCGCTTCGAGGAGCGGGCCAGCCAGATGTACGGGATGCGGCTGATCGGCGGGTTCTGTCACCTGTACATCGGCCAGGAAGCGGTCGTCGTCGGCATGCAGGCGGCACTGCAGGAAGGCGACACCGTCATCACCACCTACCGCGACCACGGCCACATGCTGGCTTGCGGCATGGACCCGAAAGGCGTGATGGCCGAGCTGACCGGCCGGCGCGGCGGCTATTCGCACGGCAAGGGCGGCTCGATGCATATGTTCAGCCCGGAAAAGAATTTCTTCGGCGGGCACGGCATCGTCGGCGCCTCGGTGCCGATCGGCACCGGCCTCGCGCTCGCGCATCGCTATCGCGGCGACGGCTTCATCTCGGTCAGCTATTTCGGCGACGGCGCGATCAATCAGGGCCAAGTCGCCGAGAGCTTCAACATGGCCTCGCTGTGGAAGCTGCCGATCGTCTATGTGATCGAGAACAATCGCTACGGCATGGGCACCTCGATCAGCCGCGCCTCGGCCCGCACCGATCTCTTCCATCGCGGCATCGCTTACGGCATTCCTGGCGAGCAGGTCGACGGCATGGATGTCGGCGCGGTCTACGAGGCGGCGCAGGCCGCCGCCGAGCATGCCCGCTCGGGACAGGGGCCGATCATCCTCGAGATGCTGACCTACCGTTACCGCGGCCATTCGATGTCCGACCCGGCCAAATACCGCACCAAGGAAGAAGTCGATAAGATGCGCACCGAGCACGACCCGATCGACCATCTGCGCCAGCGCCTGATCGAGGAAGGCATGGCGGAGGAGGGCGAACTCAAGGAGGTCGAGCGCAAGATGCGGGAAATCGTCGCCGAAGCGGCACAATTCGCCCAGGACTGCCCCGAGCCCGACCCGAGCGAGCTGTGGACGGATGTCCTGGCGGAAGCGTGATGGATGCTCGCGATGAGTAGCGACGTGCTGATGCCGGCGCTGTCGCCGACCATGACCGAAGGCAAGATCGCGCGCTGGGTCAAGGCCGAGGGCGACCACGTGCGGCCGGGCGACGTGCTCGCCGAAATCGAGACCGACAAGGCGACGATGGAGGTCGAGGCGGTCGACGAGGGCATCCTCGCCAAGATCGTAATCCCGGAAGGCACCGAGCACGTCGCGGTCAACACGCCGATCGCGGTCATCGCCGCCAACGGCGAGGATGTCGCCGCCGCGGCCCCGAAGGCGGCGGCCCGCCCGGCGGAAACGCCGCCGATGGTGGCGCGCGAGGCCGCTCCGCAGCCGCCGTCTCCCGCACCCACGCCGCCTGCCGACGAGCCGCGATATTCCGGCGCGACCGCGACGATCACCGTGCGCGAGGCCTTGCGCGATGCGATCGCCGAGGAGATGCGCCGCGACGAGAGCGTGTTCCTGATGGGCGAGGAAGTCGCCGAGTACCAGGGCGCGTACAAGGTCAGCCAGGGCCTCTTGCAGGAATTCGGCCCCCGCCGGGTCATCGACACGCCGATCACCGAGCAGGGCTTCGCCGGCGTCGGGGTCGGCGCCAGCTTCGCCGGCCTGCGGCCGATCGTCGAATTCATGAGCTTCAACTTCGCGATGCAGGCGATCGACCAGATCATCAATTCTGCGGCGAAGACCCGCTACATGTCGGGCGGCCAGATGCATTGCCCGATCGTCTTCCGCGGGCCCAACGGCATCGCCTCCCGCGTCGCGGCGCAGCATTCGCAATGCTATGCCAGCTGGTACGCGCATTGCCCGGGGCTCAAGGTCGTCGCGCCCTATACCGGCGCCGACCACAAAGGCCTCCTCAAATCGGCGATCCGCGACCCGAACCCGGTCGTCTTCCTCGAACACGAGCTGGTCTACGGCGAGAGTTTCGAGGTGCCGCAAGATCCTGACTTCCTGGTGCCGATCGGTAAGGCGCGGATCGCGCGCGAAGGCGACCGGGTGACGATCACCGCCTTCTCGCGCATGGTGAAGCTGGCCTTGCAAGCCGCCGACGAGCTGGCGAAAGAGGGTATCGCGGCCGAGGTGATCGATCTGCGCTCGCTGCGCCCGTTCGATGTCGCAACTGTCGCCGCCTCGGTCAAGAAGACCAACCGCCTGGTCGCGGTCGAGGAAGGCTGGCCGTTTGCCGGCATCGGCGCCGAACTCGCCGCAGTAATGATGGAAGAATGCTTCGACTGGCTCGACGCGCCCGTCAAGCGCGTCGCCGGCAAGGACGTGCCGCTGCCCTACGCCGCTAATCTCGAACGCCTCGCCGTGCCGCAGGTCGACGACATCGTCGCCGCCGCGCGCGAGGTCGCGTACCGCTAATGTCCAGTCGTCATTGCGAGCGGAGCGAAGCATGCTCGTGCCGATCGAGGCTCACCCCGTCGAGATTGCCGCGCCGCGCTCCGCTCTCCTCGCAATGACGCGGTAGCTGGCATGCCGATTCAAATCCTGATGCCCGCCTTGTCGCCGACCATGACCGAGGGTGCGGTCGCGCGTTGGCTCAAGAAGGAGGGCGACGAAATCCACTCCGGCGACGTCATCGCCGAGATCGAGACCGACAAGGCGACGATGGAATACGAGGCGGTCGACGAAGGCCGACTCGGCAAGATCATCGTTCCCGAGGGGACGCAAGGCATCAAGGTCAACCAGCCGATCGCGGTTTTGCTCGAAGAGGGCGAGGACGCTTCGGCCATCGGCGATGTGAGTGTCCCTAAGCCGACCGAGCCGAAGCCGGTCGAAGCAAAGCCTGCCGCGCCGCAGCCGACCCCGCCAGTGCCCGAAACCCCGAAAACTGCGCCGCCGCCGCAAACCGGCAACGGCCACGACGGTTCGCGCATTTTCGCCAGCCCCTTGGCGCGGCGCATGGCGGCGCAGGCGGGGCTCGATCTCGCGACCATCAAGGGCTCGGGCCCGCAGAGCCGTATCGTCAAGGCCGACATCGACGCGGCGCTGTTACGCGGCGCGCCTCCTTCGGCGCGAGCTCCGGCGATCCGGCCTCCGCGACCCGCGCCGGCGCCGTTCGCCCCGGTAACGGGCGACCCGCCCTTCAGCCAAAAGCCGCACAGCCAGATGCGGCGCGTCATCGCCCGGCGCCTCGCCGCGTCGAAGCAGACCGTTCCGCATTTCTACATGACCGTCGATTGCGAAATCGACGAGCTGCTGCGCATCCGCAAAATGCTGAACGATGGGACCGAGGGGCTCAACCTCTCGGTCAACGATTTCGTGATCCGCGCCGCCGGGCTCGCGCTGCGCCAGGTGCCGGCGGCCAACGCCTCGTGGAGCGACGACGCAATCATCCTCTGGGAGCGCGCCGACATCGCGATGGCGGTCGCGCTCGACGGCGGGCTCATCACCCCGATCATCCGCGGCGCCGACCTCAAGGGGCTGCAGCAGATCGCCGCCGAGACCAAAGACCTCGCCGCTCGCGCCCGCGCCGGTAGACTGAAGCTCGAGGAGTTCCAGGGCGGCACCTTCTCGATCTCCAACCTCGGCATGTACGGCATCCGCGAGTTCGCCGCGGTGATCAACCCACCGCAGGGCTGCATCCTCGCGGTCGGCGCCGGCGCGCCGCGCCCGGTGGTCAAGGACGGGGCGCTCGCGGTCGCGACGGTGATGAGCTGCACGCTCTCTTGCGACCATCGCGCAGTCGATGGCGCGGTCGGTGCGCGCTTCCTCCAAGCGTTCAAGCAGCTGATCGACGAGCCGGCGCGGATGCTGCTGTGACGATGGCTGACGCGTACGACCTTGTCGTGATCGGCGGCGGGCCGGGCGGCTATGTCGCGGCGATCCGTGCGGCGCAGCTCGGGATGAAGACCGTCGTCGTCGAACGCGAGCATTTGGGCGGGATCTGCCTCAACTGGGGCTGCATTCCGACAAAGGCGCTGCTGCGCACCTCGGAAATTTATCACCTGATGCACCGGCTTGGCGATTTCGGGCTGTCGGCCGAGAACATCAGGTTCGATCCGGCCAAAGTCGTGGCGCGGTCGCGCGCGCTCGCCAAGCAATTGTCGAACGGCGTCGGCTTTTTGATGCGCAAGCACAAGATCACGGTCGTGGTGGGCGAGGGCAAGCTCGCCGGCAAGGGCAGGATCGCGGTCGCCAAGGACGGCAAGCCCGTCGCCGACCTCGAAGCCAAGCACATCATCCTGGCCACCGGGGCCAGGGCGCGCTCGCTGCCCGGCCTCGACCCCGATGGCAAGCTGGTCTGGACCTACAAGGAAGCGATGGTCCCGCCGGCGATGCCGAAATCGCTTTTGGTCGTCGGCTCGGGCGCGATCGGCATCGAGTTCGCCAGCTTCTACCGCGACATGGGCGCCGAGGTGACCGTGGTCGAGGTGCTCGACCGCGTCCTGCCGGTCGAGGACGAGGAAATCTCAATTTTTGCCCGCAAAGCCTTTGAAAAACAGGGGATCAAAATACACACCGGCGCGACGGTGAAGGCGCTCAAAAAGGGCAAAGACAGCGTCGCTGCGCAGATCGAGGCGGGCGGCAAGGCGTCCGAAATCACCGTCGACCGGGTGATCCTCGCGGTCGGCATCGTCGGCAATGTCGAGGGGGTCGGCCTCGAGGGCACCGGGGTCAAGGTCGAGCGCACCCACGTCGTCGCCGATGAGTGGTTGCGCACCGGCGAGGCCGGGGTCTACGCGATCGGCGACCTCGTCGGCCCGCCCTGGCTCGCGCACAAGGCGATGCACGAGGGCGTCATCTGTGTCGAGCACATCGCGGGGGTCAACGGCGTCGACCCGCTCGATTTGCGTAACATCCCGGGCTGCACCTATTGCCGGCCGCAGGTCGCCAGCGTCGGGCTCACCGAAAAGGCGGCGCGCGACCAGGGTTACGAGGTAAAGATCGGGCACTTCCCGTTCATCGCCAACGGCAAGGCGATCGCCATGGGCGAGCCCGAGGGCATGGTCAAGACCGTGTTCGACGGCAAGACCGGCGAACTCCTCGGCGCCCATATGATCGGCGCCGAGGTGACGGAGCTGATTCAAGGCTATACGATCGCCAAGACGCTCGAAACCACCGAAAGCGAGCTGATGCGGACAATCTTCCCGCACCCGACGCTGTCCGAGATGATGCACGAGAGCGTGCTTGACGCCTATGGGCGCGCCCTCCACTTCTAAACTGTCAGCGCATCATTGGGAGCGAAGCGAAGCAATCTCGATGGAACTGTGCACCCGGCACGAGATTGCTTCGTCGCCCGAGGGCTCCTCGCAATGACAGCCGCCGTCCTGCGTCACCCCGAAAAGGCCCGGCTGCCGGATAATCCCAGCCCGCGCAAACCGCCGTGGATAAGGGTGAAGGCGCCGGTCTCGGCGGAATACCACGCAACCCGCCGCCTGATCCGCGAGCACGGTCTGCACACGGTCTGCGAGGAGGCGGCGTGCCCCAACATCGGCGAGTGCTGGAAGGAAAAGCACGCGACAGTAATGATCTTGGGAGCGACCTGCACCCGCGCCTGCACCTTCTGCAACGTCGCGACCGGGCGACCCGACCTGCTCGACCCGCACGAGCCGGAGCGGGTTGGCGAGGCGGTCGGCAAGCTCGGCCTCGCGCATGTCGTCGTGACCTCGGTCGACCGCGACGACCTCGACGACGGCGGCGCCGGGCATTTTGCCCGGACCATCGCGGCGATCCGCGCCGCAGCGCCCGCCACGACGATCGAGGTGCTGGTTCCCGATTTCCTGCGCAAGGACGGCGCGATCGAAGCCGTCGTCGCGGCCCAGCCCGACGTCGTCAACCACAATCTCGAAACCGTGCCGCGGCTCTATGCCGAGGTGCGGCCTGGCGCGCGCTATTTCGCCTCGCTGCGCCTCTTGGACGAGGTCAAGCGCCTCGACCCGGCGATGTTCACCAAATCCGGGATAATGGTCGGACTCGGCGAGGACAAGGCCGAGGTGCTGCAGGTGATGGACGATCTGCGTGCCGCCCAAGTCGATTTCCTCACCATCGGCCAGTATCTTCAGCCGACGCCGAAGCACCACGCCGTCGAACGCTTTGTCACCCCTGACGAGTTCGAAGCCTGCCGCCGCCTGGCGCAGGGCAAGGGGTTCCTGATGGTCTCGGCCTCGCCGCTGACCCGTTCGTCGTACCATGCCGGCGACGATTTCGCCCGGCTCAAGGCGGCGCGCTCGGCGATGCTTGCTTCGCAGTAATGCCGACGCACGCCGAGCAGCGGCTGCTTCCTTACACCCCGGAGCAGATGTACGCGCTCGTCGCGGACATCGAGCGCTACCCAGAATTCCTGCCATGGTGCGTCGCCGCGCGCATCAAGGAACGCCGGGCCAATTTCATCGACGCCGACCTGGTCATCGGCTTCCGCATGTTCCGCGAGCGCTTCACCTCGCATGTGAAACTCGACCCGCCGGGCCGCATCGACGTGACCTATGCCGAAGGGCCGTTCCGCTATCTCGACAACCATTGGATCTTCGAGCGTAGGCCGGGCGGCTGTCGCGTCGATTTCTTTGTCGATTTCGAATTCAAGTCGCGGATGCTGCAAAAGGTCATCGAGCTGCTGTTCGGCGAGGCGGTGAAGCGGATGGTCGCCGCCTTCGAGACCCGGGCGCGCAAGCTCTACGGCAATCCCGCGCCCGACGGAGCCGGCGCGCCGGCTTAGCCTCGGGCTGCCGCCTGCAGCAGTTCCAGCGCCAGGACCATCGCGGCGCGGCGGATCTCGGTTCGATCGCCGGGAAAGATGCGGTGCTCGGCATGTCCGCCGGTCTTCGTCGCGACGCCGAAATGGACGAGTCCGACCGGCTTTTCGGCGCTGCCGCCGCCGGGTCCGGCGACACCGGTGATCGACACGGCGAGATCGACCCCGGCCCGTGCGACCGCGCCCATCGCCATCGCCAGCGCGGTCTCGCCGCTGACCGCGCCGTGCGCGGCGAGCATCGTCTCGGGCACGCCGAGCAATTCCATCTTGGCTTCGTTAGAATAGGTGACGAAGCCGCGGTCGACGACGTCCGACGAGCCGGCGATCGCGGTCAGCGCCGCCGCGACGAGGCCCCCGGTGCAGCTTTCGGCGGTCGCGACATGCCAGCCGCGGGCCCGGCACAGCGCCAGCACCGACGTCGCCAACTCCACGGTTTCAGGGTCGAACACCGAGCACTCCTTCAACGATCACGATGGGGATCAAAGCGTAGATCGCCGCCGCAACATCGTCGAGCATGATGCCGAACCCGCCTTTGACGTTGCGGTCGCACCACGAGACCGGAAACGGCTTCCAGATGTCGAACAGGCGGAACAGCAGGAAGGCGGCGAGGTAGAACCGCCAGTCGAGCGGCGCCGCGGCGAGGATGAGGAGTTGCGCGGCGATCTCGTCGATGACCACAAAACCCGGATCGCCGATGCCGCTCGCCTTGACGACGCGCGCGGAGGCCCACCAGCCGAGGATAAATGCGGCGGCGGATACGGCCAGCAAACCGCTAATACCGAATTCGGCACGGATCAGCCAGCCGCAGGGCAGGGCCGCCAGCGACGCCCAGGTTCCCGGCGCGACGGGCAGCAAGCCGATCCCGAAGCCGGTCGCGAGCAGCGTCGCCGGATGCGACGGCGGCAGACCGAGCTTCCTCAGAGCGGCAGCCGCACGGTGGCGACCGCCTGGGCGGCGATGCCTTCGCCGCGGCCGGTGAAGCCGAGCCTCTCGGTGGTCGTCGCCTTGACGCTGACCCGGTCGGGGGCGATTGCGGAAATCGCCGCGACACGCTCGACCATCGCGGCGCGGTAGGGGCCGATCTTCGGGCGCTCGCAGACGATCGTCACGTCGAGCGCGGCGATGCTGCCGCCTTTGGCCCGCACCAGCCCCACCGCGTGCGCGAGGAACCGGTCGGAGCTCGCGCCCTTCCATTGCGGGTCGCTCGGCGGGAAGTGCGTGCCGATATCGCCGGCGCCGATGGCGCCGAGGATGGCGTCGGTCAGGGCGTGCAGGCCGACATCGGAGTCGGAATGGCCGACGACGCCGGCGCTGTGCGGGATGTCGACGCCGCACACCATCAGCCGGTCGCCGGGGCCGAACGGATGCACGTCGAAACCCTGGCCGACACGGATGTCGCCCAGAGGATATAGCGATCGCGACGCGATTAGGCGTTCGGCGGCGGCCAGGTCGCCGGCGGTCGTGACTTTCAGGTTCTCCTCGCTGCCGGCAACGATAAGCGGCATCAGGCCGGCGGCCTCGGCGACCGCGGCATCGTCGGTCAGCGCCTGGCCCTCCGCGGCGCGGTGCGCGTCAAGGATGGCGCCAAAATGGAAGGCTTGAGGCGTCTGTACCCGCCACAGCCCGGTGCGGTCGACCGTTCCGATGATGCTCTCGCCCGCGACCCGCTTGATCGTATCCCCCAGCGGCAGGCCGGGAATCGCCGCCGGGGCCCGCTCGAGCGCATCGAGAACGCGGTCGATCAGCGCGGCGCCGGGAAACGGACGTGCCCCGTCATGGATCAACACCAGGGACGGCCGATGCGCCGCCAGCGCCTCGAGGCCGAGTCGCACCGAATCCTGTCGCTCCGAGCCGCCCGCCACCGGCGGCAGAAGGTCGAGCCCCGTCATCGCCGCATCGTAGTCGCGGCGATCTTCCGGGCGAACCGTCAGCATCACTCCGTCGATCCGCTCATGGGTCGCGAACGCGGTCACCGCATGGCGCAGCACGCTCGACCCGCCCAGAGGCAGATATTGCTTCGGCAGCGTCCCGCCGAACCTGGTACCGCGTCCGGCGGCAAGAACGAGAGCATATGTCGAGCCCATCGGCTAAGCTACACCACGGTGATCGCCATCCGCTAATCACCCTTCATGTCGTTTGCGGTTGTTTTATCAGCGTCAGCCGATAGCTCCCGGCGCCGCGTTTTGAAAGTCGATAATGTGCACTATTCTCACATTTGGCAGCCGCTCGACCCGCCGTCTCCGTATGTTGCGATGCAACAGGATTTGACTTAAGGTATTTGCTTAAAATATAGGCAGTCTCAGAAATTGACCTTTTGATGAGCATTTCGATCGGCTCTCTTACGCTCGACGACCCGGTGATCCTGGCGCCGATGTCGGGCGTCACTGATCTGCCGTTCCGCCGCGTCGTCAAAGAGCGGGGGGCGGCTCTGGTCGTGTCCGAGATGATCGCCAGCCAGGCCGCGATCCGCGAGACGCGTCAATCGCTGACCATGGCCAGGACCTGCGCCGAGGAACAGCCGATGGCGGTGCAGCTAGCCGGCTGCGAGCCGCTGGTGATGGCCGAGGCGGCGAAGCTCAACGCCGATCGCGGCGCGGCGATCATCGACATCAATTTCGGCTGCCCGGTGAAAAAGGTGGTCAACGGCCACGCCGGCTCGGCGCTGATGCGCGACGAGCTGCACGCCGCGCGCATCCTCGAAGCCACCGTCAAGGCGGTCGACCTGCCGGTGACCCTGAAGATGCGCACCGGCTGGGACGACCGCAACCGCAACGCCCCGCGCCTGGCCCGGATCGCCGAATCCTGTGGCATCAGGATGGTGACGGTGCACGGCCGTACGCGCTGCCAGATGTTCAGCGGCAGCGCCGATTGGCGTTTCATCCGCGAGGTCAAGGAGGCAGTCTCGATTCCGGTGATCGCCAACGGCGACATCAATACGCTCGCCGACGCGGAGCGCGCGCTCGACGAGAGCTGCGCCGACGGGGTGATGATCGGCCGCGGCGCCTACGGCCGTCCGTGGTTTGTCGCCCAGGTCATCGAATGGCTGAAGACCCGGTGCCGCGTCGCCGACCCGCCGCTCGCCAGTCAGTATGCGATGATCGGGGCGCATTACGACGACATGCTCGTCCATTACGGCAGCGATGTCGGGGTCAAGATCGCGCGCAAGCATATCGGCTGGTATTCGAAGGGCCTGCCGGGTTCGGCTGAGTTCCGCGCCGCGGTCAACCAGAGCGCCGATCCCGATGCGGTGCGCGGGTTGATCCGCGGTTTCTACGAGCCGCTCATCGAGTGCGCGGCGGCGTGACGATGGCGGCGGCGTTCGGCGATTGCGGCGGTTTCGACCCCGCGCTGCTGCTTGCCGCCTTACCCGATCCGATCATCGCGCTCGACCGGGGTGGGGCGGTGCGCTTTGTCAACCCGGCGGCCGAGCAGTTCCTTGGCCTCAGCGCACCGGCGCTGAAGGGCTCGCACCTCGCCGAGTTCTTCGCCCCGCACAGCCCGCTATTCGTCCTCGTGGAGGCGGTGTGGCGCGATGGCGGGTCGATCGCCGAATACGACGTGCTGCTCGAAGGCCCGCGGCTGACGGCGCGACCGGTGACGATCCAGGGAGCTTTGGCCGGGGAGGGGGCGGACGTCCTGGTGCTGTCGCTGCACGAGCGGGCGATCGCCGAGCAGATGGACCGCCAGTTCGGCCATCGCAACGCCGCGCGCTCGATGACCGCGATGGCGGCGATGCTGGCGCACGAGGTCAAGAACCCGCTCTCCGGCATTCGCGGCGCCGCGCAGCTGCTGGAACAGGACGCCGACGATTCCGGGCGCCAGCTGACCCAGCTGATCTGCGACGAAACCGACCGTATCGTCGCGCTCGTCGACCGCATGGAGGCGTTCTCCGAGCCTCGGCCGCTGGCGCGCGGCGCGCTCAACATCCACGAGGTGCTGGAGCGGGTGCGGCGCATCGCTCAATCGGGCTTTGCCCGTCATGTGCGCTTCAGCGAGGAATACGATCCGTCGCTGCCGCCGGTGCACGGCAACCGCGACCTGCTGGTCCAGGTCTTCCTCAACCTCGTCAAGAACGCGGCCGAGGCCGTCCCCGCCTCGGGCGGCGAGATTGTCCTGGCCAGCGCCTACCGCCATGGCCGGCGCCTCTCGACCGTCGGCGGCGAACGGCCGCGGCAGGTGCCGCTGATGGTGTCGATCGCCGACAACGGCGCCGGCATACCGGAGGACCTGCGGGCACATTTGTTTGATCCGTTCGTCACGACCAAGCGAAACGGAACTGGCCTTGGTCTTGCACTGGTCGCCAAGGTGATCGGCGATCACGGCGGCATCATCGAATTCGACAGTCAGCCGCGGCGGACCGTCTTTCGCGTGTTTCTGCCGGTGGTCCCCCGGGACCGTCCACGGGACAGCAACGTCGATGAGCGCAACGATACTGGTAGCTGACGACGACCGGGCCATCCGCACGGTATTGAATCAGGCGCTGGCGCGGCTCGGTCATGACGTGCGGTTGACCGGCAGCGCCGCGACATTGTGGCGCTGGATCGCCGACGGCGAGGGCGACCTCGTCATCACTGATGTCATCATGCCCGATGAGAATGGGCTCGACCTCATCCCGCGCATCAAGAAATTGCGGCCCGACCTGCGCGTCATCGTGATGAGCGCGCAGAACACGCTGCTGACCGCGGTCAAGGCGACCGAGCGCGGCGCGTTCGAGTATTTGCCGAAGCCGTTCGATCTGCGCGAGCTGGTCAACGTCGTCGAGCGCGCGTTGAGCGTCCCGGTGAGCGTCGCGCCCGGCGACGAGGTCGATGACGAGCAATTGCCGCTGATCGGCCGCTCGCCGGCGATGCAGGAAATCTATCGCGCAATCGCCCGCCTGATGGGCACCGACCTCTCGGTGCTGATCACCGGCGAAAGCGGCACCGGCAAGGAGCTGGTCGCCCGCGCGCTGCACGATTTCGGCAAGCGCCGCTCGGGGCCCTTCGTCGCGATCAACATGGCAGCGATCCCGCGCGAGCTGATCGAGAGCGAGCTGTTCGGCCACGAGCGCGGGGCCTTCACCGGCGCCGCCCAGCGCAGCGCCGGGCGCTTCGAGCAGGCGAAGGGCGGCACGCTCTTTCTCGACGAGATCGGCGACATGCCGTTCGAGGCGCAGACCCGGCTGCTGCGCGTGCTGCAAGAGGGGGAATACACCTCGGTTGGCGGCCGCGCCCCGATTCGCGCCGATAGCCGCATCATCGCCGCGACCCATCGCGACCTGTCGCGATTGATCCGCCAAGGGGGGTTTCGGGAGGATCTGTTTTACCGGCTCAACGTCGCGCCGATCCGCATCCCGCCACTGCGCGAGCGGGCTGCCGACATACCCGCGCTGGCGCGCCATTTCGCGGCGACGGCGGCGAAAGAAGGGCTGCCGGCGAAAGCGCTGGACGAGGCGGCGATGGAGCGGCTGCGCCGCCACCGCTGGCCCGGCAACGTGCGCGAACTGGAAAACCTGATACGGCGCCTGGCCGCGCTTTATTCGCAAGAAGTCATCGGCGTCGACGTCATCGAGAGCGAGCTGGCGGCGGCGCCCGCGGATATGCCGGGACCGGCCGAGGCCGCGGCGGGGGAGGGGCTCGGCACCGCGGTCGAACGGCACATCAACGAGTATTTCGTCGCGCATAAGGGGGCGATGCCGGCGGCCGGACTCTATGACCGGGTGCTGCGCGAAATCGAGCGGCCGCTGATCATGGCGACGCTGGTCGCGACCCGCGGCAACCAGATCAAGGCGGCCTATGTGCTCGGCCTCAACCGCAATACCCTGCGCAAGAAAATCCGCGAATTGGACATCCCGGTGGTGCGCGGCCTAAAATAGCCGGTCGCCGTGTCGGCCCTCGGGGCTAATTTTTGCTGCGGTGTCTGGTGGGGAAAGCGGAATGAGTGTGGCGCAGCAGGTCGGGACCTGGGCTGGCCGCATTGGGCTACGGCGCAAGATCGCGATCGCGCTGGCCGCCGCGGCGGTCGCCGCGGGCATCGCGACCTATCTGGCCCTGACTGGGGCGCCGCCGATCGGTCCGCACCCGGTCGTCGTCTTGTCGCTGCTCAATCTCGATCTGGTGCTGCTGCTGGCGCTCGCCGCGCTTGTCACCAAGCGGCTCGTCGAGATGTGGGCCGAGCGCCGGCGCGGGCTCGCCGGCTCACGGCTTCAGGTTCGGCTCGTCGTCTTGTTCAGCCTGATCGCGGTGATCCCGACGATTGTCGTCGCGGTCTTCTCCTACCTGTTCTTCAGCTTCGGCATCGAGAGCTGGTTCAGCGACAAGGTGCGCACCGCGATTACGGAATCGGTCGAGGTCGCCGACGCCTATGTCAAGGAGCACCAGCAGGCTATTCGCGCCGATGCGCTGGGCATGGCGAATTCGCTCGACCAGTACGCCGCGACGATGGTGATCAACCCGCAGGATCTGGTGCAGGTGCTCGCCGTCCAGGCGTCGATGCGGGGCCTCACCGAGGCGGCCATCGTTGACGGCAAGGGCAAGGTGATGGCGCGGGTCGGGCTGGTTTTCGAGCTCGGCGTCGACGATATCGGCGAGGACGCGTTTCGCCGGGCGAAAGACGGCGATGTCGTCATCATGACCGATGACCGGGAGGAGCGCGTTCGCGCCCTCGTCAGCCTCGGCGGGTTCAGCGGTCTTTATTTGTATGTGGGCCGCTTCATCGAGCCCAAGGTGTTGGCGCATCGCAGCGAAACCCAGCTCGCGGCAGCCCAGTACGAACAGCTCGAAGGCAAGCGGGCGGGCCTGCAGATCACCTTTTCGGTGATCTTCATTCTGGTGGCGTTGCTGTTCCTTGCCGCGGCGGTGGCGGTCGGCATCAGCATCGCGGGTCAGCTCGCCGACCCGATCAGCCGCCTCGTCGCCGCCGCGCAGAGGGTAGGCGCCGGCGATTTGTCGGTGCGGGTGCCCGAAGGCCGCAAGGACGACGAAATGTCCTCGCTGAGCCGCGCCTTCAACCGGATGACCGATCAGATCCAAAGCCAGCAGCAGGAATTGATCGAAGCCAACCGCCAACTCGACGAGCGGCGGCGATTTACCGAGACGGTGCTGACCGGCGTCACCGCTGGCGTCATCGGGCTCGACCGCGACGGCCGTATCAATCTGCCCAATCGTTCGGCCTCGGCGCTGCTCGGCGTCGATCTCGACCAGTCGGTCGACGCGGATCTCGCCACGGTCGTTCCGGCGATGGCAGGCTTGCTCGAAGAGGCGGCGCGCCGCCCCGACCGGATCGCGCAGGCGCAGTTGCAGATCGTCGGTGGCAGCAGCACCCGGACGTTGCTGGTGCGCATTGCCGCCGAGCAGGACGACGAGGGCATCAGCGGTTTTGTCGTGACTTTCGACGACATCACCGAGTTGCTGTCGGCGCAGCGCAAGGCGGCGTGGGCCGATGTCGCCCGGCGTATCGCGCACGAGATCAAGAACCCGCTGACCCCGATCCAGCTTTCGGCCGAGCGGTTGCGCCGCAACTATCTGAAAGAGATCAAGAAGGACCCGGAAACCTTCCGCATCTGCACCGATACGATCGTGCGCCATGTCGAGGATATCGGCCGCATGGTCGATGAATTTTCGGCATTCGCGCGGATGCCGACACCGGTGCTGAAGCCCGAGGATTTGACCGCTATCATCGAGCGCGCGGTCTTCCTCGAGCGCACCGCGCATTCGGACATCGCCTTCGCGCTCAACTTTGCTCATCGCCCAGTGACAGTGCGTTGCGACGCCCGGCTGATCGGCCAGGCGCTGATCAACATCGTCAAGAATGCGGTCGAGGCGATCGAAGGGCGCCTGGTCGAGACCGGTCCCAATCCCCCAGGACAGATCGCGGTATCGGTCGACGAGACCGGCGGGAAAATCCTCATCGCCGTGGTCGACAACGGCAAGGGCCTGCCCAAGCGCGGCCGGGAGAGCTTGACCGAGCCTTATGTGACGACGCGCGCCAAGGGCACCGGTTTGGGTCTCGCCATCGTCAAGAAGATCATGGAAGATCACCAGGGCGAATTGTTGCTTGAAGACGGAGAAGCGGGCGGCGCCCGCGTGACCCTGGCCTTCGCGACCGAGTTCCGCGGCACCGCCATCACCGTGTCGTCGGCGGAGCCGGCGGATGTAGATGTTGTTGCCCATGGCGCATGACATTCTGATCGTCGACGACGAAGCCGACATCCGCATGCTGATTGGGGGTGTGCTGAAGGACGAGGGCTACGCCACACGGGAGGCAGCCGACAGCAGCGAAGCGCAGCGCGAGCTGCACGCCCGCCAGCCGACCCTCGTCGTCCTCGACATCTGGTTGCAGAACAGCGAGCTCGACGGCATCGCGATCCTGCGGCAGCTGCGCACCGAGATGCCATCGGTGCCCGTGGTGATGATCAGCGGTCATGGCACGATCGAGACCGCGGTCGAGGCGATCAAGATCGGGGCCTACGACTTCATCGAGAAGCCGTTCAAGTCCGACCGGCTGTTGCTGATCGTCGCGCGGGCGATCGAGACGGCGTTGCTCCGGCGCGAGAACGAGGAACTGAAGCTGCGCGCCGGCGGCGATCTCGACCTGGTCGGCGCGTCGCTCGCCGCGACGCAATTGCGGCAGCAGGTCGAGCGTGTGGCGCCGACCGGCAGCCGGGTCCTGATCGCCGGCGCGCCGGGGGTTGGCAAGGAGGTCGTCGGCCGGCTGCTGCATGCGCGCTCACGCCGCTCGGGCGGCCCCTTTATCGCGGTCAATTGCGCGACCATGCACCCCGACCGGCTTGAGCTGGAGCTATTCGGCAGCGAGACGGCAGTCAACGGCTCGCCGCGTAAGATCGGCACGTTCGAGCGCGCGCACGGCGGCACCTTGTTTCTCGACGAGGTCGCCGACATGCCGATCGAGACTCAGGGCAAGATCGTCCGGGTGCTGCAGGAGCAGACCTTCGAGCGGGTCGGCGGTTCAAGCCGGGTCGAGGTCGATGTGCGCGTCGTCGCCTCGACCAACCGCGACTTGGGCGAGGAAATCGCCCAGGGCCGCTTCCGCGAGGATTTGTTCTACCGGCTGAGCGTCGTGCCGATCCGCGTGCCGGCGTTGCGCGATCGGCGCGAGGACATCCCGCTGCTCGCCCGCCATTTCATGGAACGCGGCGCCGAGGCCGCGCGCCTGCCGCCGCGCGACTTCGGCGAGGATGCGTTTGCCGCGATGCAGGCCTATAGCTGGCCCGGCAACGTGCGGCAGCTGCGCAACGTCGTCGACTGGCTGCTGATCATGGGGCCCGGCGATTCGCGCGAGCCGCTCCATGCCGAGCATCTGCCCAACGAGATCACCGCGATCGCTCCGACCGTCGTCAAATGGGACCGGGGCAGCGAAATCATGACGCTGCCGCTGCGCGACGCGCGCGAGGTGTTCGAGCGCGAGTACCTGCTGGCCCAAGTGACACGGTTCGCGGGCAATATCTCGCGCACTGCGGCCTTTGTCGGGATGGAGCGCTCGGCCCTGCACCGCAAGCTCAAGCTGCTCGGCGTGGCGATTGCCGAGCGGCCGCTCAAGACCGGAACCTGATGTCCCGCATCGCCTATGTCGACGGCGCCTACCGTCCGCATCGCGAGGCCGCCATCCACATCGAGGACCGCGGCTACCAGTTCGCCGACGGCGTCTACGAGGTGTTCGCCGTTTGGGGCGGCAAACTGGTCGACGAGGCGCTGCATCTCGCCCGGTTGCGGCGGTCGCTCGCCGAGCTGCGGATCGAGGGCGCGCTGGGCGACGCACCGCTCAAATTCGTCATGCGCGAGGTCATCCGCCGCAACGGCGTCGCCAGCGGCATCGTGTATCTGCAGATCACCCGCGGCGCGGCGCCACGCGACCACGCCTTTCCAAAAGGGGTGCGGCCGGTCGTCGTCGTCACCGCGCGCCGCGCTCGGCCGGCCAACCCGAAGCTCACCGGTGAAGGCGTCGGCGTCATCACGATTCCCGACATCCGCTGGCAGCGCTGCGACATCAAGTCAGTGTCGCTCATCGCCAATGTGCTCGGTAAGCAGCAGGCAAAGGAGGCCGGAGCATACGAGGCCTGGCAGGTCGACGCGCAGGGCCGCATCACCGAAGGCACCTCGACCAATGCCTGGATTGTCACCGGCGACAATCTCGTCGTCACCCGCGCCGCCGATAGCGCTATCCTCAACGGCGTCACCCGCCAGGCGCTGATCGCGATCATCCGCCGCGAAGGTTATTGCTTCGCCGAGCGGCCATTTACCGTCGTCGAGGCGAAATCCGCGCGCGAGGCGTTCCTCACCAGCACGACCGCCGAACTGCTGCCCGTCGTCGAGATCGACGGCCAGCCGGTGGCCAATGGCGTGCCGGGATCGCTCAGCGAAAAGCTGCGCGCCGCCTATCTCGGCCACGTCGCGGAAAGCGCGTGAGCGAGAGGGGGGGGCTCGCCGATCTGCGGCGGCCGCGCGCGATCATCTTCGACTGGGACAACACCCTCGTCGACAGCTGGGCGACCATCCACGACGCGCTCAACTTCCTGATGGAAGCGATGGAAAGGCCGCTGTGGACCATCGAGGAGACGCGCGAACGGGTGCGCCTCAGCCTGCGCGAGGCGTTCCCCCCGTTGTTTGGCGAGCGTTGGGAAGAAGCGCAGAAGATTTACATCGACCGGTTCCGCGCCATCCATTTGGAACGCCTCAGCCCGTTGCCGGGCCGCGAGGCGATGCTGCGCACGTTGGCGGCCGATGGGCACTATCTCGGTGTCGTCAGCAACAAGACCGGCGCGGTGCTGCGCCATGAGGCGGCACATCTCGGTTGGACGCCGTTTTTCGGCGCGATCGTCGGCGCCGGCGACGCGCATACCGACAAGCCGCATTGCGCCCCCGTCGAATTGGCGTTGCAACCGAGCGGCATCAAGCCGGGTCCGGACGTCTGGTTCGTCGGCGATACCGCCGTCGACATGGAATGCGCGCTCGCCGCGGGCTGCGTGCCGGTGCTGCTTGGCGCCGAGGTCGGAACCGACTTCGCGGCGTTCCCGCCCGTCCTGACGGTCGCCGACGACGCGGCCCTGTTTCGCGCCTTGCGGGGCTTGTGATCGCGCCGGATGCGCCCATCTTCGTAGGGAGCAAGGGGAACCGCGCGCGCCGCCGGCCTGTTGAAATGCCGAGACGCTGCGGGCCGAAGAGTGGAGCTGGGAACCACCGCATGACGTCGGACAAGTCGCAGAATGTTCAGGACGTGTTTCTGAACCACGTCCGCAAGAACAAAACGCCGGTCACGGTGTTCCTGGTCAATGGCGTCAAGCTGCAGGGCATCATCACCTGGTTCGATAATTTCTGCGTGCTGCTGCGCCGCGATGCGCATTCGCAGCTCGTCTATAAGCATGCGATTTCGACCGTGATGCCGGCGCAGCCGATCCAGCTGTTCGAGGGCGGGCGAGAGGAAGATCAACCCTGAGCAGCGCCGCCGCAGATCTGCCCGTGACGACCGGGCGCGCCCTCGTCCTCCACCCCGCACTAAAGATCGCTCCCGGCCGCAATCCGGGCAACGGCGCCGTTCGCTCGCTCGATTCCCGGCTCGACGAGGCGATCGGGCTGGCGCGGGCGATCAATCTCGATGTCGTCGGCGGCGAGGTCGTGCGCCTGGCGCGACGGATGCCCGGAACGCTGCTGGGCAGCGGCGGCGTCGCCACTCTGGGCGCCAAGATCGAGGAGCAGAAGATCGGGCTCGTCGTCGTTGACGGCGCGCTGTCGCCGGTGCAGCAGCGCAATCTGGAGCGAGCTTGGAAGACCAAGGTTATCGACCGCACCGGCCTTATCCTTGAGATTTTCGGCGCGCGAGCCCGCACCCATGAAGGGCGGTTGCAGGTCGAGCTGGCCGCGCTCAGCTACCAGCGTTCGCGGCTGGTGCGGTCGTGGACCCATCTCGAGCGGCAGCGCGGCGGCTTCGGCTTTCTGGGCGGCCCTGGTGAAAGCCAGCTCGAAATCGATCGCCGGCTGATTGGCGAGCGCATCGGCAAGCTGAAACGCGAACTCGACGACGTGAAGCGCACCCGCGCGCTGCATCGCGAAGCGCGCAAGCGTGTGCCGTACCCCGTGGTGGCCCTGGTCGGCTACACCAATGCCGGCAAATCGACGCTGTTCAACCGGCTGACCCGGGCGAGCGTCGGCGCCGAAAACATGCTGTTCGCGACGCTCGACCCGACGATGCGGCGGCTCGACCTGCCCTCGGGCAAGACGGTGATCCTCTCCGACACGGTGGGGTTCATCTCCGACCTCCCGACCCATCTCGTCGCCGCGTTCCGCGCGACCCTGGAAGAGGTGACCGAGGCCGACATCGTCATCCATGTGCGCGACGCGCATCATCCCGACAGCCCGGCGCAGCGCGCCGACGTGCTCGCGGTGCTCACCGAGTTGGGCCTCGGCCAACTGGCCGAGGATGGGCTCATCGAGGTTCTGAACAAGATCGACCTGTTCGACGAAGCCGCGCGCGAGGCGCTGCTCAACCAGGCGCGGCGCAATGACGAGGTCGTCGCCCTGTCGGCGGCGACCGGGGAGGGTTGCGCCGGACTGCTCGCGCTGATCGCCGGCCGGCTCGACAGCACGGCGCGCGCGGTGCGGATCGACGTACCGCTCAGCGACGGCAAGACGCTGGCCTGGATCTACGCCCGCGGCGAAATCCTCGGCCGCCGCGACGACGGCGAAGCGGCGCATCTCTCGGTGCGCCTCTCGGACGCCGATCTCGGGCGTCTCAGACATCGGCAGCGCCCGCATTAACGCGGATGTGCGTGCGACCGTCGCGGCGATCGGGCGCAAACCCAAGTGCTTCCCAGAACGCCTCGCTGCCCGCTGCGGCGTTGGCGGTGACCGTCCGTCCGCGTGCCACGTCTCGGAGGAGGGCGATCGCCAAGGCTCGGCCAACACCGCTGCGGCGGAACATCGAGCGCACGTAAAACCGCCGCATGCGCATCGCTTTGGGCAGGCCGGGTTCAAGCGTCAGACCGCCGATCCCCGCCAGGACATCGTCGAGGAACGCGGCGAAAAGCGCTTCGCCGTCGTGGTCGAAGCGGTTTTTGCCGGATTCCCAGTCCACGCCCAGCGTGTCGAGCATCGAATGGCCTTCACCGGCGGCCTCTTCCCGCAGCGTGTCGAACCCGGCGGGCAGGGCGTCGGCGATGCGCTCCAGGCGGATCATTCCTCGCGCTTCACCTGCCGCCACAGCGCTTCCAGCGCGTCGAGGTCGCGGCCGATGCCGCGCTCCGCCGCCAGCGCCTCGACGCGGCGGAAACGGCGCTCGAATTTCGCGGTCGCCCGGCGCAGTGCGGTCTCCGGCTCGATGTCGAGCTTGCGCGCGAGGTTGGCCGCCGCGAACAGCAGGTCGCCGATCTCGTCCTCGAGCCGGTCACGGCCGCCGCCGGTGGCGATCTCGTCTTCGATTTCGGCGATTTCCTCGTTGACCTTGGCGATGACGCCGCGGGCGTCGGGCCAGTCGAAACCGATGCGCGCCGCACGGCGAGAGACTTTGGCGGCGCGCAGCAGCGCCGGGAGGGCGAGGGCGATGCCGTCGAGCACGCTGTCGGCACCGCCGGCGGCCGCGCGCTCGGCCGCCTTGTGCGCCTCCCAGGCCTCGTTCTGCGCCGCCACGCCGGCGATCTGCGCGTCGCCGAAGACGTGCGGATGCCGCCGTATCATCTTGTCGGATATGGCGTTCGCCACATCATCGAAGGCGAAGAGCCCGGCTTCCTCGGCCATGCGGGCGTGAAACACTACCTGTAGCAAAAGATCGCCCAGCTCATCCTTGAGCGCCGGCATGTCGCTGCGCTCGATAGCGTCGGCGACCTCATAGGCTTCCTCGACCGTGTAGGGCGCGATCGTCGAGAAATCCTGTTGCAAATCCCACGGACAGCCGCGCTCGAGATCGCGCAGCCGCGCCATGACTTCCAGCAGCTTGTCGATCGGTCTGGTCATCTCAATCGATCCACAGGCCGTGCTTCTTGTGCCATTCCTCGATCGAGAGTTCGGGGTAGCCGTCGAAGCAATCGTCCTCAGGGCCGATTTGCGGCTCGACCCAGCCGGCCTTGTCGCGCAGCAGCAGATGAACATTGGCCGGCGGTTTCGGCAGTTCGGTGTCGATCGCCGAGGCGAACGGGTGCATCAGTTCGGGCCACGCCGCGTCGCTGACCCATAGCGGCGTGCCGCACCGCGTGCAGTAGTGCCGGTCGGCCGAGCCTTTTTTGCCGTCGATCGGCGCATTCCAGATACCGAGCCCGCGCTTGCCGCGCACCTTGAGCGTGCCGGCCAGCCCCATGAGGTTGATCGCGTACCCACCACCGCCGGCGCTCTTGCGGCAGATCGAGCAATAGCAGCGCTGGTACGGGTAGGGGGTATGGCTGTCGACGCCGAACGACACCGCGCCACACCGACAGGACCCTTCGAGACGCATTGGCATCGACACCTCCGCGTGATGATGCTTGCTTGAACAAAGGCCGCCGCGGGGCGGAATTTCAAGTCCGTTTAATTGGCCGGGGAAGGCGTGTCCGGTTGAAAGACTTGTGGCCTCTGGGACGCCAAATCCATAAGTCGCATAATATATATTATGGAAAATATACCGGCAATGTTACACTTGACATAGAACGTTCAACCTATAGAATTGACGGCGTTGGAGAAACGCCGATGAAATCCGAACTCACCGCCCCGCATCTCATCAACGAACAAGCCGCTTTCGAGTACATCGAGGCGCGGCTTTGGCCCAACGGGCCGGTCTGTCCGCATTGCGGGACTCTCGGCGAAGCGTCGCGCTCCAAAGGCAAAACCACCCGCGCTGGTCTGTGGAACTGCCGCGCTTGCCGCAAGCCGTTCACCGTCCGCATGGACACCGTGTTCGAGTCCAGCCATGTGCCGATGCACATTTGGTTGCAGGCGATCTATCTGGTTTGCTCGTCCAAGAAAGGCATCTCGACGCGCCAGTTGCAGCGCACCCTTGGCGGCAGCATGAAAACCGCTTGGTTTCTCGGGCATCGTATCCGCGAAATGATGACCGAAAGCAGCGGCACCGGCCCCTTGGGCGGCGCTGGCATGACTGTCGAGGCCGATGAGACTTGGATCAGCAAGTCGCGTAAGACCCGTCGCAAGCCGCACGAACGCACCACCACTCAAATTCTCAGCCTTGTTGAGCGCGGCGGTCCAATCCGTTCGCAGTTCCTCGACCATCGGACTATCCGGCAGGCTCTCCAAGGGCAACTCGACATCAAGACCCGTTTGGTTACCGACAGTTCGATGTCCTACCAGAAGATCATGCCG
This sequence comes from Allostellaceae bacterium, assembly GCA_035648415.1. GTDB lineage: Bacteria > Pseudomonadota > Alphaproteobacteria > ATCC43930 > CGMCC-115725 > DATARH01. The sequence goes on along the minus strand of DASRLO010000021.1, from coordinate 12,658 downwards.
GGCGATCAGCATGAATTCGTCGATCATTCCAAGGGCGAATATGTCCGCGACGACGTGCATACCAATACCCTTGAAGGCTTCTTCTCCGTGTTCAAACGTGGCCTCGTTGGCGTCTATCAGCACATGGATAAGAAACATCTCGACCGATATTTGGCCGAGTTTGATTTTAGGTTCAACAACCGCGCCAAGCTCGGCATCAACGACGGTGAGCGGGCTGATCGCGCATTGATTGGGGCGAAGGGCAAGCGCCTCACCTATGCGACGCCTGACATCCGGCAAAGCGGAGAGCCGCCGTTCTAAACCAGAGCCACAACAACTAGAATTGCCGCTGATATGGCCGCGCCACCGCCACAAGACACACTGACCATCGATCGCTTCATTGCGATGGTCGGCGCGGCGGGCGCGCTTATTGCGGCGGTAGCGGGTGTTTGGCTAACTCTAAAGGATCGGCGCGAACGTCGGGCACTTAGGAAGCCCGAGGTAGAAACAACAATTTCGCCTCTTCCTAGCGCCGGCTGGTGGCGTCTTGATGTCGTGGTTCGGAATTTCGGCACGACGCGAGTAGAGGTCAGCTCTCTAGCGCTCTCTCGTTTCTCGAAAGCCCGGCTTTCACCGTTTGATACTCAATCCGCTGGTGATGTCGGACACCTTGGCCCTGCCGGCTTGCCGCCCGTTATTAATCCGTCCAAGCTGGCGAAATCGGTTCCGCTGCGGCTTTCGATAGCGCCCGCAGGAAGCAAGCCAGTCCCGAATGCAAACTATGGCTTTATACCGGGCACGGTGAGTGAGGCGTCGGGCCGATGCCTCTTATTTCTCCCGGCCTCTAGTTGGCACCGTAAGGTGATTATCCGCATGCACTCGGTTCGCAAGATGCACGCCGATCGCCGAATGTCCACGAAACTGAAGATCATCGTACCGGCGAGCGCGAGCAGCGCCAGCGCCTGAATGGCAAGAAGCGCGTCTACAACGGTCATAATCAATCACCATCTAAAGGCTGAGATGCGAACCAAACCCACTCCCAAGCCAGACAACCCCGAACAACACAAGCGGTTCATCGACATGGCCCGCGAGGTCGAGGTTGATGAACAAGAGGGTGGTTTCGACCGGGCGTTTGAACGGATCGCGGACAAGGCTCGCGCTCCTAAGGCCAGCGCCGGATCGGCGTCTTCGTCTTCTCGCCGATCTTCACCGAAAGGCCGTTCATAAAGTCGCGCACTTGGTTCATGGCGCGCTGAGCGTCTAGCTCATCGAAACCGCCGCGCATGTGCATGATCCGATTACGGGTCTCTTTGAACGCGCGTAGTTGCGCGACGGCGGCGGTATAGAATGCTCGCGCCGCGTCCAATGCGGGGCCGCGAGTCATGCCGTTGGTCGCGGCCCTGGCGTTGGTTTCTATCTCATCAATGAGTTTTCCCCATTCCGCCCATTCGATGGGGTGTTTCGGAAATGCGACCCTTCGTTCGCGAGCCAATGCACGCATCCCAAGTTCGGCAACGCGCATCATGTGAAAGACGCAGGCCGGGTTGTGCCCGAGCGCATAGCAATCAATGCCCTCTTCGGCTTCCGACTTCATTGAGGGGAAAGCCTTGAAGGCGGGTATCCACTCACCGTTTTTAAAGACTAACTCCGCCTTCTGGCGGGGGTAGTGATAGAAATACTCTGATTTAATGTCGTCTTCGATTGCCTCCTTAAGGGTTATCAAATCTTTATATAAAGAACCATATGTATAGATCGGAAATGTAAATACAGAAGAAGATGACCTTAGGGCCACAAATGTGCGTTCCAGACGATTTCTGGCGTTACCAAGGTTAAGCTTATGGCATTGCTCTTCGACGAATTGCAGGCTGTCATCTAGGCGCTTTCGATAGTCATCGGCAACGCGCGCGCCTGAAGCGCTTAGTGTTTGCACGCGAGCGATCTCGGTTTCGCGCGACAGCGCTTTCAGCGCGAGCGCAAAACCCTGAAGCGAGAAGTTCATCATGTCGAGAAGGCTCCATCGACCGCAGGGCATGCCCGCGTGATAAGAGCCTTGATTGTAAACGCTATCCATGGCGCGTACTATGGGAAGTGTAACGTCGCCAATATACCATCGCGCCGGGCGCGCGTGATCGTCATGGCTGCGGCAGCTCGATAACCAGCCCATCGTGGCCGGGCTCGACACCGGGCGGCAATCTCGCAGCGAGCCTCGCGTAGTCGAGCTGGCGGTCCATATGGGTCAGCACCGCGCGCCTCGGCTTGACCCGTTCGACCCAGGCGAGCGTCTTTTCGATGTGGCTGTGGGTTGGATGCGGCGTCGGCTTCAGACAATCGACGATCCACAGCTCGATACCGGCGAGCGCCGCGAACGCCAAATCGTCGAGCTCGACGACATCGGTCGAATAGCCGAGCGCGCCGATGCGAAATCCCAGCGTCTTGCTGAAGCCGTGGTCCTGGACGAAGGGCACGATGTCGATGCCGGCAGCGCTGAACGGGCCGTCGATCGGATGCGGCTCGACATGGGGCTTGTAGACATACCCGTCCGCCGGCACCGGGTCGAAGACATAGCCGAAGCGGATGCGCAGCTCGGCCAAGGTGGCGGCGTTGGCGTAAAGCGGAATGGCCCTCCCCATCAGCCGGTTGATCGAGCGGAGATCGTCGATCCCGTGCAGATGGTCGGCGTGGGCATGGGTTAGGATCACCGCGTCGAGGCGCCGTACGCGGGCATCGAGCAATTGCTCGCGCAGATCGGGCGAGGTGTCGATGAGGATCGTCTGGCCGCGGCACTCGATGAGGATCGAGGCGCGGCGGCGGCGGTTGCGCGCATCGCCCGGGTCGCAATCGCCCCAATCGGGGCCGATCGCCGGCACGCCGGTCGAGGGACCGCAGCCGAGCATCGTCACCTTCATGCGGCGGGCCGCTCCGCCTTGGCGAACAGGCGAAAGAAATTGTCGGTCGTCGCCGCGGCGAGCTCCTCGGGTCCGATGTCCTTCAGCGTTGCGACGGCGGCGGCGGTCGCCGCGACAAACGCCGGCTCGTTGCGCTTGCCGCGATAGGGAATCGGCGCCAGGTATGGCGCGTCGGTCTCGACCAGCAGGCGGTCGAGCGGCACGTCGCGGACGATCGCGCGCAGATCCTCGGCATTGCGGAAGGTCACGATGCCGGAAATCGAGATGTAAAAGCCGAGGCCGAGCGCCGCCTCGGCCAGCGCCCGGCCGGCGGTGAAGCAATGCAGCACGCCAGGCGGCGGCGTTTCCGACGCGAGGATCGCGGCGATCGCGGCATCGGCCTCGCGGGCGTGGACGATCAATGGCAAACCGCTCGCCTGCGCGGCCGCGATATGGGCGCGGAACACACGCTCCTGCACCTCACGCGGGCTCAGATCGTAGTGGAAATCGAGGCCGGTCTCGCCGATGCCGACGACGCGCGGGTGCGCCGCGAGCTCGACCAGCCGCTCGGCCAACAGGTCGGCATGGTCCGCCGCCTCGTGCGGATGCGCGCCGACCGAGCACCACAGGCGCGGATCGCTCTCGGCGATCGCGCGGACGTCGTCGAACTGGTCGAGCCGGGTGCAGATCGTCAGCATCGTGCCGATCCCGGCGGCGAAGGCGCGCGCGATCACCGCGTCGCGCTCAGGCGTGAAATCGGGAAAATCGAGATGACAGTGGCTATCGACCAGCATAAGCGTGATCCGGAGCCTTTCGGGCCTGCCCCGCTGCTTCTGCAGCGAATCAGCAGCAAAATCGAGGCCGCGTCGGTTTTACGATGTCGCACCTTAAAACGCGAATGCGGCGATTTTAGCGCCGATTCGCTAAGCCGCGCCCGCCGCTCGCTCGATGGCGAAGAACGCGCTCATGATGGTATGCTTGCGGTCGAGGTTGAGTCCATCGGCACGGGCGAAATCATTGCCGATAGCGTCGCGCAGGTTCGCCCAGCGCGCTGCCTGGCGGCGCTCACCGGCGCGCGCCGCCGCGAGCGATTTGCGCGCGAGGTGCTGGCGCAGCAGTTCCTCGACCGCGCGGTAGGATTCTTCGGCTTCGACACGCGCCAGCCGGTCGGCGAAGCCGTGCAGCGCCAGCGGGTCGAGGCCGGGGCGGCGCGACAGCATCGCGGCTATCGTCTTGTAGAGTTCGACGCCGCCCGAATTGGCGAGTTCGAGCGCGCGGCCGATGCTGCCCTCGGCGAGATCGGCGACCGCCGCAGCTTCGCTCTCGCCGAGCTCTGGCGCATGGCGCGCGAGCAAGGCGCGCACAGTCGCCGGCGAGAGCGGCGGCAGTTTCATCTGGCGACAGCGCGAGCGGATTGTCGGCAGCAGCTTGCCGGAGCTGTGCGCGACGAGCAGCAATAGGGTGCGGCGCGGCGGCTCCTCGAGGATTTTCAACAGCGCGTTGGCGGCATTGCGGTTCATCGCGTCGGCGCCGTCGATGATGACGGCGCGCCAGCCCCCTTCGGCCGCGGTCAGGTGCAGGAATGCGCCGATCTCGCGCACGTCGTCGACCACGATCTCGCTGCGCAGCCGCTTGCGGCGCGGGTCGAAGGCGCGTTCGACGGTCAAGAGGTCGGCATGACCGCCCGCCGCCACCCGCCGAAACACACCGCTCTCCGCAGGCACGGCGAGAGCGGGTTCGCCAGCAGAGTTGCCGGGCGCACCGAACATGCCGAGCGCTGCCCCCTCGCCCGCCCCGGCCAGCACGAAGCGCGCGAGCCGGAACGCCAGCGTCGCCTTGCCGATGCCGCGCGGCCCCGACAGCAGCAGCGCATGCGGCAGCCGGCCGCTGTCGGCGAGCTGCCGCAGCGCAGCCTCGGCCGCCTCGTGGCCGACGAGGTCGGGGTTGGCGCGCGGCGCCGGCGCGGCGGCGGCCTCGCTCATCCGAGCGCCACGCCCAGCCGCGCGGCGACCGCGGCGACGATCGCGCGATGCACCGCGGCGACATCGCCCGAAGCGTCGATCAGCGCACAGCGCTGCGGCTCTTTCTGGGCGATCCGATGAAATCCGTCGCGCAGGCGCTGATGAAATTCCTCATGAAGGCGCTCGAAGCGATCAGTAATCAGTGAGCGCCGTCCCGCGCGTGCGAGCCCCTCCTCAACCGATATGTCGAGAATCAGCGTCAGATCGGGCCCGAAATCGCCAAGAGCGAAACGCTGCAAGGCTTCGAGTTGATCGAGCGGCAGGCCGCGTCCGGAGCCTTGATAGGCTAACGTCGAATCGTTGAACCGGTCGCAAACGACCCACCTGCCCTCGTCCAGCGCCGGCCGGATGGTGCGCGTGACATGATCGCGTCGCGCCGCGTATAGCAACAACGCCTCGCTCTCCGCATCCCAACGCTCAGAGTCGCCTTCGAGCAACAGGTGGCGAATCGCCTCCGCGCCGAGCGAACCACCAGGCTCTCGTGTGCGCTGTGACCGGATCCCGGCCTGTCTCAGCGCAGTTATAAGCAACCCGACCTGGGTCGACTTCCCTGCCCCCTCCCCGCCTTCGACGGTGATGAACCTGCCGCGCGCGCTCAGCGGCGGTTGCCCCAGATCAGATAGCCGGCGAGCGTCGCCATGCGGCCGATCGTGCTGATCGGCCTGACATTTTTCGCGGCATATAACGGCCGCTCGATCGGCGGCATGTCGGGCGCATTGACGACGATCTTGCCGATCTGGTCGCCCTGCTTGACCGGCGCCGGCACCGGCTTGTCGTAGACGACGCTGACCTTCATGTCGCGGCGCGCGTGCCGCGGCAGCGTGACGACTAGGTCGTCGCGGACCGTCATGCCGACCTTCGGCTCGTTGCCGAGCCAAATTTCGGCGTCGTCGACCTTCTCGCCGGCGCCGAGCAACTTGTAATCGTTGAATTCGCGAAATGCCCACTCGACCAGCCGCTCGCCCTCGCTGGCGCGGTCCCTCATCGAGGCTAGACCGGCGACGACGACGATCACCCGGCGGTCGCCGCGCAGCACCGAGCCGATCAGGCTATAGCCGGATTCGTCGGTATGGCCGGTCTTGAGCCCGTCGGCCCCCGCCACCTTGTATAGCAACGGGTTCCGGTTTCCCTGATCTATATTATTGAAATCGAAGGTTCTTTCCGAAAAATAATGATAGTATTCGGGAAAGTCGCGGGTGATCCGCGTGCCGAGCGTCACGAGATCGTGCGCGGTCATCCACTCGTTCGGATCCGGCAACCCGGTGACGTTGGCGAAGTGGCTGTCCATTAGGCCGATTTCCTTGGCCTTCTGGTTCATCAGATCGACGTAGTCCTGCTCGCTGCCGGCGAGACCCTCGGCGAGCACGACGCAGGCATCGTTGCCCGACTGCACCAGCATGCCCTTGAGCAGGTCGTCGACCTTGATGCGCGCGCCGATGCCGACAAACATCTTCGAGCCGCCGAGCTTCCATGCTTTTTCGCTCACCGGCAGTTCGTCGCCGAGGCTGATCTTGCCCGCTTTCAGCATGTCGAACGCGACATAAGCGGTCATCATCTTGCTCATCGAGGCGGGGGGCATGCGTTCTTCGCCCTGCTTGTCGAAGAGCACCGTGCCGGTATCCGCCTCGACGATCAGCGCATGCCGCGCCGGCGTGTCGAGCCCGGCATTCGCGGTGGGCGAAGCTGGGGCGGGCGCGGCCTTGAGTTTGGCCGCCGCCGCTTTCGCCGATGCGCTCGGCTTCTGCGCCGCGATCCCGGCGCCGAGCCCAACCCCAACCATCGTCGACAGCAGGGCCGCGACGCCCAGGCACGCGATCCAATGCCGCCCGAACGCTCTCATGATGGCCTCCCACCCGCCGCTCCAGCGACCGGAGCCCCCTATGCTAATCGATCACGACGCGCGCGTCGCGGTAGCCGTTCGCGATCAAGCGGGCCCGCAGCCCGTCGGCCTCGGACCGGCTGGCAACCGGTCCCGCCTGGACGTGGTAGACCGGATCCTCGACAAAGAAATGGCGCCGCGCTGGGGCCGACGCGGTCTGCCGGATGGCGGCAGGCGCCGGCGCCGCCGCCGCGACAACAGTGGCTGGCGGCTGGCCATCGCCGACCATGCCGCGCTGCGCCAGCGCGGCGGCGTACTGGCTCTCGTCCCTCAGCACCTTCACCCGCACCATCGTCGTTCCGTTACGCTCGAAGCCGAGAAGCTGCGCCGCGCGGCGGGAAAGGTCGATAAGGCGGCCATCGACAAACGGGCCGCGATCGTTGACCCGGATGCGGAGCGCGCGGTTGTTCCGCAAATTGACGACCTCGACGATGCTGGGCAGCGGCAGGGTCGTATGCGCGGCGGTGACGCCGTTGAGGTCGAAGACTTCGCCGTTGGCGGTATAGCGGCCCTGGAACTGCTCGCCGTACCAGGATGCGACGCCGACCCGGTCAAAGGCGTAATCGACATGCGGATGGTAGGTGACGCCCTTGACCGTATACGGCGCGCCGATTTTGTAGGTTGGGTGCGGCGTCCGCGGCTCGCCGAGGAACGACGGCGCCGGCGCGAAACCGCAAGCGCCGAGCAGCAGGCCGAGCGCGGCAAGCAACCCCGCCTGCCGTGCCCATCGCGTCCCCCGCGTGCCCCCCGGCATCGCCTGGCGCCGTCTATCCGGCGCCAAAACTGTCGGCGAGCATGCCGACCGCCGCGGCAAAGAACGTCGATTTGTTCCACTTCATGATCGTGCGGAAATTGTCGTAGACGAGCAGCGCTTGGCCACCGCTGCCGTCGGGTATGACCAGCGACGCCTCGGTCCCCGGCAGCGGCGACGCGTCCGCGCTCCGCACGCCCATGCGGCTCCATTCGGCGATCGGCTGCCGGTTGCCGAGCCCGGTGTAGCGCATGTCGAAATTGGCCGGCACCACGACCGAGCGGCCCCAGCTCTGGTCGCCGCGCCAGCCCAACTGTCCGAGATAGTTGGCGATCGAGCCGAGCACGTCGGCGCGGTCGCCCCAGATGTCGCGCCGTCCGTCGCCGTCAAAATCGACCGCGTAATTGAGAAAGGTCGACGGCATGAACTGGCACTGGCCCATCGCGCCGGCCCAGGAGCCGAGCATCGCGTCGGGCTGGATATTGCCTTGCTCGATGATGCGCAGCGCGGCGATCAACTCGGGGCGGAAATAGGAAGCGCGACGGCCCTCATAGGCGAGCGTCGCCAAGGACGACACGACCGAATAGTTGCCCATCACCTTGCCGAAATTGCTCTCGACCGCCCATAGGGCGACGATAAAGCGCGGCTGCACCTTGAAGCGTTGATAGACGCGCTGCAGCAGCGGCCAGTTCCCGGCAAGCTCGGCCCGCCCGTCGGCGGTCTTCTGCGGTGTCACGACCTTGGCGAGAAACTCGCCGAGGGTCATCGTGCGCTCGGGCTGCTTGCGGTCGAGCTCGATCACATGCGGCAGGTACTCGGCCCGACGCAGCGCATAATCGACCGTGCCGGCGCGCAGGCCCTGAGCCAGCGCGTCGCGCCGCACCGCGGCGATGAACCCGGCGAAATCGGCTTCGGCCGCGAAAGCCTTGGCTGCGCCCAGCGACGCAGCCACCATCGGCGCGGCAAACAGCACCCGCCGGCTCAGCCGCAACGGCATTGTCGTCACGTAAATAACCCCCACTTCCCCGCGCTCCTTTTCTCACAAGGCGCGGTCGCCCGCAATAGTCGCGCTAGGGGGTTAGTTCGATAACTGAAGGGATTTGAAGAATTCGGAAACCGCAGCGCTAAAGCCGCAACAGACGCGGCAACCATAGCGAGATCGCGGGAATGTAAGTCACCAGCATCAGCACGAGGAACATCACGCCGTAGAACGGCCAAATCTGCTTCATTACGTCTTCCATGCGGACGCGCCCGACGGCGCAGCCGACAAACAAGGTCGCGCCGACCGGCGGATGGCAGAGCCCGATGCCGAGATTGAGCAGCATGATCATGCCGAAATGCACCGGGTCGACCCCGAACTTCATCACCACGGGCAAGAGAATCGGCGTGGTGATGAGGATCGACGGCGCCATGTCGACGAGGCAGCCGAGCACCAGCAGCAGCATGTTGATCAGGATGAGGATGACGTATTTGTTGCTCGACAGGGTCAGGAAGAACGCGGTGATGTGCGCCGGCATCTGCATCAGCGCCATCATGTAGCCGACGCTCGCGGCGCAGGCGATCAGCATCATCACCATCGAGACGGTACGCAGCGTGCGATAGACGAGCAGCGGCAAATCGCGCCAGCGATAGTCGCGATAGATGAACATCGTGACGATAAAGGCATAGACGCAGGCGACCGCCCCGGCCTCGATCGCGGTGAATACGCCGCCGAGGATGCCGCCGAGGATGATGACCAGGGTCACCAAGCCCCACACCGCCTCGAACGCGATCTTCAGCGCATCCTTGAGGGGCACCGCCTCGCCGGTCGGATGGCCGTGGCGGTAGGCCAGCACAACGCAAAGCAGCATCAAGGAAGCGCCGAGCAGCAGCCCCGGCATCACCCCGGCCATAAACAAGCTGGCGATCGAGATCGTGCCGCCGGTCGCCAGCGAATAGATGACCGCGTTGTGACTTGGCGGCACCAGCAACCCCTGCACCGAAGCGGAGATCGTCACGTTGGTCGCGAACACGCGCGGATAACCCGATCTCTCCATTTGCGGGATCATCACCGAGCCGATCGCCGACGCATCGGCGACCGAGGAGCCGGAAATCCCGCTCATAAAGGTCGTCGCGACGATGTTGACGAGCGACAGCCCGCCGCGCAGGCGCGTGAGCCCGACGAGTACATTAGCGAGCGCGACGAGCCGGCGGGCCATGCCGCCCTCGGCCATGATGGCGCCGGCGAGCACGAAAAACGGGATCGTCAGCATCGCGAATTTGCTGACCCCGCTCGAGATTTGCAGCATCACCGCCTCGACCGGAATGCCGATCCACAGCGCGCCGGCCAGCGCCGACATGGCGAGCGTGTAGGCGATCGGCAGGCCGAGCGCGATACCGCCGAGCAGGGTTCCGAGGACGATGAAGATGTCCATCGCCGCTCAGTCCGGCGCCGCGTTCCGCCAGTCCGCCTTCTGTGGCGGGCGGCCGATCGTCAGGCGCTCGGCGACGAACAGCAGCGTGATCGCGCCGCCGACCGGGATCGGCAGGTAGGTGATGCCGACCGATAGCGCGGGAAACTCGGCGATGACCTGATGCCAGGTCGCCTCGACCAGCCGGGTGCCCCAAATCACCATGAACAGCGCGATCACGGCGAGCAGCGTTTCGGCGACGAGATCGACGACGATTTGCGGCCCGCGCGACAGCAGATCGCGCAGCACCGTCACCCGCATGTGCTGGCCCGAGCGTATCCCCATCGCCGCGCCGAAAAAGGTCAGCACGACCGACAACAAGATCGCCATCGGCTCGGGCCACGAGGCGGCGCTGTGCAGCACATAGCGGGTGAAGACGCCCCACGGCACGATGATCGTGATCAGCACCAGCGCCGCACCGGCGATGCAGGCGCACAGCCAGTAGAGCGCGTCCATGGCGCGGCGGATTGCGGCCGTCATACCGTACTCCCTCGCCGCCCGTGGGGGCGGAGAGGGTTGGCCCTCGGCCGGCCGGCCCTGCGGGCCGTTCCGGGGGGAGGTGGGGGATTCCAGAAGCGCCCGAGCATTCCCACCTCACCCTCTCACGCCTGCGGCGTAGGCCCCTCCCTCTCCCCCCATTGGGTGGAGAGGGCAATTTGCCGTGACTTGGCGGTGTTCACGTCACCGCATCGACACGCTTGATCAGGTCGGCGAATTTGGCGCCGTATTTGTCCCATACCGGCTTCACCGCCGCGCGGAACGCCGGCTTGTCAGTGATCTTGTCGAGCTCGATATTGGCCGCCTTCATCCGTTCGAAGGCGTCGGCCTCCTTCTTGTTCCACAGGATTCGCGCGTCCTGTTGGGCTTCGCGGGATAATTTCTTGAGGAGCGCCCGGTCGTCGGCCGAGAGCTTGTCCCACGACAGTTTCGAATAGACCAGCATCTCCGGCACGATCAAATGCTGGCTGTCGGTGTAGAACTTGGCCGCCTGGTAGTGGTTGTCGAAGACGAAGCTGGGCGGATTGTTCTCGGCGCCGTCGATGACCCCGGTCTGCAGCGCGCTGAACACCTGGTCGTAGCCCATCGCCACGCCGTTGGCGCCGAGCGCGTTCGCCATGTCGACGAAGATCGGGTTGCCGATGACGCGGATCTTCAGCCCCTTGAGGTCGGCCAGGCTCTTGACCGGCTTCTTGACCGTGTAAAAGCTCCGCGCGCCGGCATCCATCCAGCACAGGCCGACGAGGTTGGCCGAGGGATGGTTGGTCACCTTGTCGAGCAATTCCTGGCCGATCGAGCCGTCGACGGTCTTGTTCATGTGGGCGACGTCGCGGAACAGGAACGGCAGGTTCAGTACGTTGAGGTCGTCGATCACCGGCCCGAGCGTACCGACGCTGACCCGCGCGAATTGCAGCGCGCCGAGTTGCGTCTGCTCGATGACCTCCTTTTCGCCGCCGAGTTGCATCGACGAGAACATCTGCACGCTGAGCCGGCCTTTGGTCGCGTCTTCGAGCTTCTTGCCGAGATTCTGTACGGCGACGACGGTCGGGTAGCCCTCGGGATGGACGTCGGAGGCCTTCAGCACCGTCTTGTCGTCGGCGGCGGCGCGCCGGCCAGTCGCCGCACCCAGCGCCAGCGCCCCGGCGCCGGCCAACAGATCGCGTCTGCGCATAGTCCCCTCCCCTTGCCGCTCATGCGTTGCGCGAGGCGGCTCGATTGACCGCGCCGCCGGCGCGTGTTAGCTGATTTATATGATAACCTGATAACTGTCGAGGCCGGTTTTGCCAAGACGCGCCGCCCCGCAAGCGATGCTGCGCCCAGTGACCCGGGCGCCGCGGCTGACGCGCGAGATCGCCGAGCGCATCGCCGACGAGATCGCGACCGCGCGGCTCGCGCCCGGCGCGAAACTGCCGACCGAGCAGGAGATGGTCGCGGCGATGGGCGTCAGCCGCACCGTCGTGCGCGAGGCTGTCGCGGCGCTGCGGGCACAGGGCCTCGTCGTCACCCGCCAGGGCGCGGGCGCGTTTGTCGCGGCGGATGCCGACCGACGGCCGTTCCAGCTTGCCTTCGACGGCTTGCCATCGATCGCCGAGGTGCTCGAAGTCATGGAGCTGCGCGCCAGTGTCGAGGTCGAGGCCGCGGCCTTGGCGGCGGAGCGCGGCTCGGCGGCGGCGCGCCGGCGGGTCGGCGCGGCGCTCGAGGCGATCGACGCGGCGCTCGACCGCGGCGAAAGCGCGATCGACGAGGATTTCGCCTTTCATCGCGCGATCGCGGCGGCGACCGGCAACCCGCAATTCGGGCATATCCTCGAATATCTCGGCCGCTTCATCATCCCGCGGCAGAGCATCCGGGTCGCGGCGCACCGTCCGGAGGGGCGGCGCGCCTATCTCGAGACTTTCCAGCGCGAGCATGCCGCGATCGCCGCCGCGATCGAGGAGCGCGACGTCGCCGCGGCGCGCGAGGCAATGCGGCAGCATTTGGCGAATAGCCAGGCGCGCTATCGCCGCCTCGCGGCCGAAGCGAAAGCGCTGAGCGGACCGCCGCTCACACGCTGAGCTAGGTGTCGAATCCAAGCACGTTGTTCAGCTTTGAGGTCGGTGGTTTTCCGCCGAGGGCTGAGTGGGGTCGGGTGTGGTTGTAATCGGTGATCCAGGGCTGCATGGCTTGGCCTCGCTCGGCGGAGGATTGGTAGGCGC
>DASRLO010000020.1:0-35924 GCA_035648415.1 Allostellaceae bacterium | reverse complement strand
CATACCGCAGCCCATCGCGCCGATATTGTCGGCGAGTGATCTCACTCCAGGCCATCGTGAACCCCACCGTTTGTGTCGCAACAACGATGGAATCACAACCTATTGAGATCACTCAACCCTTTTTCAGTCAGGCTCTTAGATAGATTACGGTTCGCCAGCTTCTTCAATTCGTGGAAGCCATTGTCGTCAACTCCCTTTAGTACCGCCCTGAATCCGAACCAACAAAATCTATCCCACTTACCTTCATGCTCATCGTGCAAATGATCTTGTAGTCGCTTGCCGAGAGTTTGCTCCCGAGTAAGGCCAACGTAATGAGCACCTAGATTTCCATACAACAGATAGATGCCCTTCTGGTATCTGAAATCAGTAATTCTTAACGTCTTAGAGATTGCGCCAATTCGTCCGAGAAGTCGAAATTTACCCTTATTTCCCTGTCCAGGGTGCCAATCTATCTCGTCCGCGCGCCAGAATAATCCATAGGAACTTATCAGCACGGTTTTGGCTCTCCCAATCAGCCAAGCTGGCCCTTTCAAGGTTAACCCTCGTCGGTCGGCTCCGGCAACGAATGGAAAAACGCGTCGATCTCCGGCCGTTCCTGTTGGGGCACCTCTTCGTTTACCGCCGCAATAAAGTCATCGTCGAATGGACCGGTGAGAGCATCCAGCCAGTCCCAATTATCAGGAATAGCCCGTTTGGGATTTCGACCGGAACGCTCACTCATGCTGCAAATACCTCACTTCTTCTGCGCGGCGGCGCTCTTCGGGTTGAGGCTCTGGATATGCCCGCTCTCGGTGCCGGCGGTCGGGTCGATGACGGCGTTGATCAGCGCCGGCTTGCCCGACGCCAGCGCCTCGGTGAGCGCCTTGGTGAGGCCGGGCGTGTCGGTGCAGTGGTAACCCGCCCCGCCGAACGCCTCGATGATCTTCTCATAGCGCGCGTCGCGCAGCAGGCCGGTCGGCGTGTAGGGGGTGCCGGCCGCGTCGCCGCGATAGACGCCGTTATTGTTGAAGATGATCGTCGTCACCGGCAATTCGTAGCGGCAGATCGTCTCGATCTCCATGCCGCTGAAGCCGAAGGCGCTGTCGCCCTCGATCGCGACCACCGGCTTGCCGGTCACCGCGGCGGCGCCGACGGCGTAGCCCATGCCGATGCCCATGACCCCCCAGGTGCCGCTGTCGAGCCGGTGGCGGGGCTTGTCCATGTCGATGATGTTGCGGCCGAAATCGAGCGTGTTGGCGCCCTCGTTGACGATGTAGACATCCGGCTGGGTGGCGAGCGCGTTGCGGACGGCGCGCAGCGCGCTGGAGAAGTTCATCGGGCTCGGGTCGGCGTTGAGCCGCGCCGCCATGCGCTCGACGTTCTGCTGCTTGCGCTTGCCGATCTCGTCGACCCAGGCCGCCTGGCGCGTGACCTGTCCCGGCTTCAGCGCGGCGTTGAACGCCGTGAACACCGACTTGATGTCGCCGACGACCGGCGCGGCGATCGCCCGGTTGCTGTCCATCTCGGTCGGCGAGATGTCGATTTGGACAAACCGCGTGCTCGCCGACCACAGCGGCGCCCGGCCGTGCGACAGGAGCCAGTTGAGGCGCGCCCCGGCCAGCACCACGACATCGGCGTTGCCGATCGCATAGGAGCGGGCGGCGGCGGCCGATTGCGCATGGTCGTCGGGCAGCAGACCCTTGGCCATCGACATCGGCAGGAAGGGAATGCCCGTCCCCTCGATAAACGAGCGGATCTCCGCGTCCGCCCGCGCATAGGCGGCGCCCTTGCCGAGGATAACCAGCGGGCGCTGGGCATTCGCCAGCAATTCGAGGGCGCGGGCGACCGATTGCGGCGCCGGCGGCTGCGGTGGTGCGGGATCGACGACCTGCACCAGCGACTTCCTCGCGCTCTCCGCGTCGAGCGCCGCGCCGAGCACCTCGGCCGGCAGGTCGAGATAGACGCCGCCCGGGCGCCCCGACACCGCGGCGCGGATCGCCCGCGCGATGCCGATGCCGATATCCTGCGGGCGGTTGACGCGGTAGGCCGCCTTGGCATAGGGCCGCGCGGCGGCGAGCTGGTCCATCTCCTCGTAATCGCCCTGTTCGAGATCGACGATCGCGCGGTCGCTCGACCCGCTGATCATGATCATCGGGAAACAGTTGGTCGTGGCGTTGGCCAGGGCGACCAGCCCGTTGAGGAAGCCGGGGGCCGACACCGTCATGCAGATACCCGGCTTCTGGGTGAGATACCCGGCGATCGCCGCCGCGTTGCCGGCCGACTGCTCGTGGCGAAAGCCGAGGTAGCGGATGCCCTCGTTCTGCGCCAGCCGCAAGAGATCGGTGATCGGGATGCCGGCCACCCCAAAGATCGTGTCGACCCCGTTCAGCTTGAGCGCCTCCACCACAAGATGAAAGCCGTCGGTCATTTCCCCTGCCATATCGCCCGGCATTTCCGCGTCGCTCATGTCGTCCACCGTTCCCTGAACCGCGCGGAAATAAAATGACATTCTGCCCCGGCGATCAACCGACCCGTTGCTTGCAGCGGCCAAAACGAAGCGGTTGCCTTACGGGCCAACCTGAAAAGTGCCAACAAGGTCGTGGCGCGGCCTGCACAAACATTTTTACCTCGCCATCGCCGGGGTTAGGATGCAAACGCTTCGGAACCGGCCACGAAGACGGTAGATGAAGGTGTTGATCAAAAGCGCATGGGGATCGGACGAGTCGACCAAGTCGGCCTTCGCCTTTCTCCCTGCAAACGCCTTCGCGGAGGCGGGGCACGAGATGCGGATATTCCTCCTCGGCGAGGCGGTAAACCTGATGCGCAACGAGAGGTTTACGTCACGAGGACAATACTGCCGCCGCACATGCCCAAGAGATTGACCCGCTCTTCGCCGTAATCCTTACGGTCGTCAATCCATTCGACAGCGAACGTATCGCCAAAGGCTTTGATTGCTTTATGAAAGGCGACGCCGTGGTCGCGCAAATTTTTGACGGCTTTATCGGCATCCCATTCAAAGCGATCCTCGCCCATTTATCTACTGATTATCGGTAGTCCTTTCAACCGTCCACCGATTGCTGGCATGTTTCGGCATTCGTTGACAGCGGCTGAGCGCTGACCCGATCCTTCAGTGACGCATTTTGGAAGGAGACGCGGCGATGGCGCTCGACCTCTTAGTCAGAAACGGCACCGTGATCGATGGCTCGGGGCTGCCGCGCTACCGCGCCGATGTCGGGATCAAGGGCGGCAGGATCGTCGAGATCGGCCGCATCCGCGCGCCCGCCGAGCGGGTGATCAACGCCGAGGGCCGGATCGTCTCCCCCGGTTTTATCGACGGCCACACCCATATGGACGCGCAGGTCGCCTGGGACCCGCTCGGCAGCTGCTCGTGCTGGCATGGCGTCACCAGCGTGGTGATGGGCAATTGCGGCTTCGCGCTGGCGCCGTGCAAGCCCGCGGACCGCGAGTGGTTCGCGCGCTGCCTCACGGCGGTCGAGGACATCCCGACCGAGGCGATGATGGAAGGGATCGAGTGGACCTGGGAAACCTTCCCCGAATACCTCGCCAACGTCGAGCGCCTGCCTAAGGGGCTCAATTACGGCATGTATATCGGCCATTCGGCGCTGCGCATGTACGCGATGGGCCGACGCGGGCTGGAGGAAAAAGCCGGCGAAGACGATCTGCGCGCAATGGAACACGCGGTCGCCGAGGCCCTCAAGGCGGGCGCGCTCGGCTTCTCGACCTCGCGGGCGACGACCCACGTCACCCCCGACGACACGCCGGTGGCGAGCCGCATCGCCGCGTGGAGCGAGATCGAGCGGCTGGTCGGCGCGATGGGCGCGCTCGACACCGGCATCTTCCAGATCGGCCCGGACATCTCGGGCGGCGCGGCGCAGCTCGCCTGCCTCGAACAGCTGCGCAAGATCGCGCTCGACAGCGGCCGGCCGATCATGTTCGGCATGCTCGCGACCAAGCAGGGCATCGACCCCAACCCGTGGGATTTCCAGACCCGTTTTATGGACGAGACCGTGGCCTTGGGCGGGCGCATGTATGGCCAGGCGACGACCCGCTCGATCAACGCGGTGTTCTCGCTGCGCTCCTATTTGCCGTTCGACGTGCTGCCGGGGTGGCAGGAAGTCCGCGCGCTGCCCCTCGCCGAGCAGAAGCAGCGGCTGCGCGACCCCGCAGTGCGGGCGCGCCTGATCGCCGAGGAGGCGACGATGAAGCCGCGCGAGCGAACCCTGCAAGGCGGCGGCGCGGCCACCACCGATCCGCGCAAGCCCGATTACGACAACCTCTTCCCGATGCTGAGCGTCGACTGGGACGACCCCAGCATCGGCGACCTGGCGCGCCGGCAGAACAAGCACCCGGTCGAGGTGATCCTCGACCTTGCGCTCGACAACGACAACCGCATGTTCGTCCAGCCGATCGTCAACGAGCGGCCCGCCGACGTGCTGAACCTGCTGAAGCACCCGCGCACCTTGGCGACCTTCTCGGATTCGGGCGCGCATGTCTGCCAGGAGATGGGGTCGTCCTTGCAGACCCACCTCCTCTCCTACTGGGTGCGCAACAAGCAGCAATTCACCCTTGAGGAAGCGGTGCGGATGCTGACCTTCGACAACGCCTCGGCCTGGGAACTGCCGGACCGCGGCTTAATTCGCACCGGCTACGCCGCCGACCTCGTGGTGTTCGACGAAGCCGGCGTGAAGCCGCAATTGCCGACGGTCGAGCATGACCTGCCCGGCGGCGCCCGCCGCCTGGTGCAAAAGGCCGACGGCATCGCCGCCACCATCGTCAACGGCGTCGTGGCGATCGAAAACGGCGAAGCGACCGGCAATTCCGCCGGCCAAGTGCTCAAGGGCCGGCTGACGGCGTGACCGTCGCGACTCATTTTCTAATCATCACCCCCGCGAAAGCGGGGGCCCGGGGGCAACCGACACATCGCTCGCCCTGGTTTCCCGCTTTCGCGGGAATGACGGTGTAGAGGATGACCGACCCCGATGCCGGCGCCCGCGCGGCCCTGCGGCTGATCGGCCCCGACCCGGCGAACTGGGTGCCGGATCGAACCGGCCGAAGCGGACAAACAATCGACCACAATCTCGTCATCGTCGGCGGCGGCCAGACCGGCTGCGCTTTTGCCTTCGCATTGCGCCGCGCCGGGATCGGCCGGGTCGCGGTGATCGACGCCGCACCCGATGCCGAACACGCCGGGATTTGGACGAATGGCGCGCGGATGAACGTATTGCGCACGCCCAAGACGCTCGCCGGCCCCGAGCTCGGCATCGCCGCGTTGTCGTTCCAGGCATGGTACGAGGCGCGCCGCGGCGAGGCCGCCTACGCCGCGTTCGAGCGCATCCCGCGCCAGGCCTGGGTCGATTACCTCGCCTGGTATCGCAGCTTCCTCGGCATCTCGGTGCGCTACGGCGCAAGGCTCCTGCGCATCGAGCCGGCCGAGGGATATTTCCGTCTGCATCTTGGCATCGCCGGCACGCCGACCGTGGAAACGGCGCGCAAGGTCATCCTCGCCACCGGGTTCGACGGCAGCGGCGGCAGCGCGGTTCCCGAGGTGCTGCGCGATCTGCCGCGGGCGCTCTGCGCCCACGCCGCGGACGCCATCGATTTCGCCGCGCTCGCGGGCAAGGACGTCGCGGTGGTCGGCGCCGCCGCCGCGGCGTTCGACGCGGCCGCGGTCGCGCTCGAAGCCGGCGCCGGATCGGTGCACCTGTTCGCCCGCCGGCCACAGCTCGCCGCGACGCCGATCAGCCGCAGCCGCGGCTACCCCGGCGCCTACGACAATTACTATGCGCTGCCCGACGCGGTGCGCTGGCATCAGGCGATCCGCTACCGTCGCGCCGGCTCGACCGCGCCGCGGGACGCGATCGAGCGGGCGCTGAAATTTCCCAACTTCCACCTGCACCTCGCCTCGCCCTGGGTTTTGGCGCGCGAAGATGCCGGCCGCATCGCCGCCGAGACCGCCGATGGGACCTATCGCTTCGATTTCGCCATCGCCGGCACCGGCTATGCCGCCGACCCCAATCTGCGGCCGGAATTTTCCCCCTTCGCCCGGCACATCATGCTGTGGCGCGACCGCTTCGCGCCGCCGCCGGACGAAGCGGACCCGTTTCTCGGCGCGCATCCCTATCTCGGCGCCGGCAACGAATTTCTCGAAAAAGCGCCGGGAGCGGCGCCCTATCTCCGCGACATCCATTGCTTCAACCCGGCCGGGTTCGTCAGCTTTGGCGTGCCGGTCGGCGACGTGCCGAGCATGAAGCGCGGCCATGCCAGCGTCACCGCGCAGATCAGCCGCGATCTGTTCCTCGCCGATCTCGACCACCACCGGCGCCGCATGACCGGCGACGTCCCGCCCGATTTCGGCCCCGAGCTTTACGCGCGGGCGGTGTGGAAGCCGGGCAGCGCTTGATATCGCTGTCGTCCCGGCGAAAGCCGGGACCCACCAGGCAGCACCACCCAAACTACGCGGTGGGTCCCGGCTTTCGCCAGGACGACATTTTATAAAAGATGCTTCAGATACTGCGCGACGAAGTCGCAATCGACAAAGCGGGCGTAGGCGTCGCTGATCCGCCGGGTGACCGGGCCGGGCAGCGGCGCCGCTAGCTTGCGGCCGCCGATGCTGCGCACCGGGCAGATGCAGAGGCTGGTCGAGGTCATGAAGATTTCGTCGGCGATCCCGGCATCGTAGAGGTCGAGGTCGGCCTCGCGGCACGCGATGCCGAGTTCGCCGCACAATTCGATCACCGTCTCGCGGCTGATGCCGGGGAGCACATAGCGTTCGTGCGGGGTCAGCACCTCGCCGTCGCGCACCAGGAAGATGTTGCTGCCGATGCCTTCGCTGAGATGCCCGTTATGGTCGAGCAGCACCGACCAGGCATCGGGGTCCTGCGCCTTGGCCTGGAGATCGGCGGTTATAAGATTGAGGTAATTGTGGGTTTTGGCGCGTGGGCTGAGCGCCTCGGGGGCGGTGCGGCGGATCGGCGGGACGATTATGTCGATGCCGTCGCGGAAGAGCCGCGCCCTGGCCTTGAGCGGCAGCGGAATGCATTCGACGATGACCGTCGGGCCGGTGTCCTCCCAGCCTTCGTCGCCGACCGCGTCGACCCCGCGCGACACCCGCTGCGCCAGCCAGAAATCATTGTCGCCGGTGAGAAAATGCGCGTTCCTCGCCAGCACCTCCTCGCTGACCCCGACCATCTCCGCCGGCGTGAGGCCGGGGTCGATGCGCAAATATTTGAGCGAGCGGTAGAACCGGTCGACATGCTCCCGCAGCTTGAACGGGCGGCCGCGAAAGGTGCGGGTCATGTCGAACGCGGCGTCGCCGTACTTGAAGCCGCGGTCGCGGAACGGAATCACCACCTCGCGCTCCGGCACGATGCGGCCATTGTGGTAGGCGACGCGCTGGTTGCTAATACCTTCGCTCACTGGCGGCCCCTTACTTTCGCTTGCTGCCGAGCCAAGTGCGCGCCCGGATCGAACGCATAGCCCCCGTTTACCTTTTTAACAAATGTCCCTTTGAGAGGGCCGATCCGAGTTCGTATCACGTCCGCCGTCTGCCCCTTATCACCTTGCGTGGGATAGTGATGCTCTTCGTTCGGAAATAAAGTCCACCAGTCCACCAGCTTCCTTCTTCCTCCGGAAAGCCAAACATATCCCCTGAAGTAGCCGCTATAACCGAAATTCGCATGGCGTCCAGCGATGGCATCCCTGCCGTACATGTCTAGGACGC
This sequence comes from Allostellaceae bacterium, assembly GCA_035648415.1. Classification (GTDB taxonomy): domain Bacteria; phylum Pseudomonadota; class Alphaproteobacteria; order ATCC43930; family CGMCC-115725; genus DATARH01. The sequence goes on along the minus strand of DASRLO010000020.1, from coordinate 28,204 downwards.
CCTGGACCTGAATATCACCGTCGTCCAAATCATCGTCGTACCAGTCGTCAATGACCCGTCCCGTTAATTCGATCTGCTCGACGGCCTTTGACGAAGTCATGCTATCCCTTGGAACAGCGGCGCGCGGGTCTCGGCGAACTCCTCGACCGCGCCAACCAGCTTGTCGCCATCGACGTCGTCGAGCGCGATCGACAGCGCCATCATTCCGCGCTTGGCGAACCAGATGCCACGCGCGACGAGGTCGAAATAGCAGAGGTCGAGCAGGCCGGCATGGCCCTCGGCCGCGTCGGCGGCGTTACGGATCGGCCGGCCGGTCATATGCAGGCCGATCATCGAGCCGAGGCCGGTGAACTGCATCGCCAGGCCGCGCCTCCGGGCGACGGCGTTCAGCCGCTCGCGCAGCCCGTCGCCGAATTTGTTGAGCTTGACCGCATCCGCCGGCTTGTACACCTCGGTGAGGCCGACATAGCCGGCGTTCATCGTCAGCACATTGTTGTTGAAGGTGCCGGCGTGCTGAAACCCTTGTTTGTTGCGCGGGTCGAACCATCGCATCAGGTCGGCCCGCCCGCCGAACGCGCCAAAGCTCATCCCGCCGCCGACATATTTGCCAAGCGTGGTCATGTCGGGGTTGATGCCGTGCACCTCCTGCAAGCCGCCCGGCGCGAGGCGCGAGGTCATCACCTCGTCGAAAATCAGGATCGCGCCGGTCTCGCTCGCCAGCGCGCGCAGATCGGCGAGGAATTCGCGGGTCGCCGGGATGCAGCCGCCGCCGCCGAGCATCGGCTCGATGAGGATCGCGGCGAGGTCGCCCCGGTGCGGCGCGACCAGCGCGCGTACCTGTTCGATGTCGTTGTAGGTGCCCATCAGATAGTCGAACGGCGCGTTGACGGCGCTGCCCTTGCCGCGGAAATAAAAGACGCCGCCATGATATCCGCCGTGGAACACCAGGATCTTCTTCTTCCCGGTGATCGCGAGCGCGGCGCTGACCGCCATCAGATTGGCCTCGGTGCCGGAATTGGTAAAGCGCACCAGCTCGATCGACGGGAAGCGGTCGCAAATCGCCTGGGCGAATTTGCCCTCCGCCACGCCGTGCGCGCCGAAATTGATGCCGCCGTCGAGCGCCTCGTCGATCGCCTTCCTGATCGCCGGGTGCGAGTGGCCGTAGAGCCCGGCGGTGAATTCGCTGAGGAAATCGGCGTATTCGTGGCCGTCGGCGTCCCACAGATGCGCGCCCTCGCCCCGGACCATGGTCAGCGGGAACGGCTCGGCATAGATCGCCGAGCGGGTGTTGCCGCCGGGCAGCGCGGCGCACGCCTTCTGGTAGAGCGCGGCGCTTTTCGGGTGGCGCGCGCGGTACTGCTCCTCGGCTTCCCGAAGCGCGGCGGCGATGTCGATGTTGGCGGGATGCGATGCGGTCATGTCGTCTCCTTGCCGCGCCATTGTATCACCACCCGCCAGGCCAGAGGACCATCGGTTCGGGCGACAGCGAACCAATTCCCGCCGCGCGAGGCGACAACCCCGATAGACTGCGCTTCGATCATGGAGGGAAATCCGATGAAGCGAGAGGTCATCCGCGTCGAACCGCTATCCACCTATTTGGAGCGATGGAAGGCGCCGATTTCGGCGGTGACCCGAAGCGGCGATACGGTCTACGTTTCCGGGTTGCCGCCCTTCGACCCCGATACCGGAGAAATTGTCGACGCGCCGATCGAGCGTCAGACCGAGCTTGTCCTGGAGCAGATGAAGCGCTGCCTCGAGGCGGCGGGATCTTCGTTGGACAACGTCCTCAAATGCAACGTCTATTGCACCTCCGTCGAGAAATTCGCGGCGGTCAACGCGGTTTACGCACGCTATTTTGACCAGGACCCACCGGCGCGGATCTTCATCTGTGTCCCCGCCTGGCCCGGACATTTCGACATCGAGATCGATTGCATCGCGGTGATGTGAACCCCGCTCCGCCTCCCCGGAGGTTTGGGTCGCTGGGAATTTCCGCGATTTTGTAACGTTCTTGGCTCCGCGAGAACCTTTGGGAGAGCAAAATGCGCGCCTATCTGACGTGCGCCCTCGGCGCTGCCGGCGTTGTCGCCGTCGCGTTCGCGCCACCGGCTTCGGCCGACAATCTGAACTCGGTCGTCCGCTCGCTGAACGCCGTCCTCAACCCGGACGACGCCCGGCGGCTGGAAGACCAGTCAAGGCGCGAAGGACGGCGCGACGAGGAGCGCTATTGGCACAATTACGGCGCGGGGCTCGAGCAGCAACGCGGCGGCCGCCCGCAATATGCCGCTCCCACCAGCGCGGATCAGGCTCGACGTCTGGAGGAGCAGGCGCACCGCGACGGGCGCTGGGAGGAAGAACGCTACTGGCACAATTATGGGGCGGGGCTCGAAGCGCCGCGCCCCGGTTACCGGGGTGACGCCGAGCCACGGGATCGCCAGGCGCGGATCGGCCCCGAGGACGCCTACCGCCTCGAACAACAGGCCCGGCGCGAGGGACATTGGGACGAGGCCCGGTATTGGGCGGCTTACCGTTCGGGCCTGGAAGGGCGGCGCTAGCGCCCTTAGGCCCTAGGGCTAAAACACGAGACTGATCTACCCCGTATAGGCGCGCCGGCCGTGGTCGCGCAGCCAGAGGCGGACGAGGTGGCGGCGGCGCTCGGGTTCGGGGTGGTCCTCGAACTCGGTGCGGCTGTGGCCGAGGGTACGGTTGTCGACAAACTGGATTTCGCCGGGCTGGAACTCGAAATCGATCGGCAGTTCCGGGTCCTCGAACGCCTCGAGCATCGCGGCGAGCGCGGCGGCGCCTTCGTTGTCGATCGGCTCGCCCTGCATCGTGTAGCCCGAATTGATCTGGTGCACGCTGAACCGGGCGCGCAGTTCCTCGCCCTCCTCGAACACCGCCGCCGAGAAGGTGGCTGGCTCGCCGGGGAAGAACTCGCGCTGGCGGTCGAACCAGAACCGCCGGTAAAGCCGCGGCAGCAGCTCCGGGTGCCGCGCCAGGAGCCGGTTATGCACGGTGTGGAAGCTGAGGACGCGGCTCGTCCCGCCCGATTTCGCGGTGTGCAGGCAGAGGAGCCCGACGAATTCGGGCGGCGTCGTGTTGTAGGCGTTGTCGATGTGGAAGCGGATTTCGATGTTGGTCGAATCCGGCCTCACGCCGGAGCCGGGCAGCGCTTGCCCGCCGGTGTCCCACACGTTGTAGATCATCGTGCCGTCGAGCTTTTGCGCAACCGGGCGCGCGACCATCGAGGCCAGGAGCCAATAGATGCACTCCGCCTCGTCCTTCGATATCTCCTCGACCGGCAGCCGGTCGACCACCGCGAAGCGCACGCCCTCCCTAAGGATGCGGCGCACCTCGGCCATCGCCGCGTGGCAATTGGTCATGTCGAGATCGGCGGGGGTGCGCAGAATGGTCGGCAGCGGATGGGCGCGGATCTCATCGACGGCGCGGCGGATTTCGTCGAGACACGGCCCGTCGAGCGCGACGCGGTAATCCGCGTCGCGGATATCGCCGCGCCGCCACGCGCTCGGGCCCTCGATCGTGTGCTGGATCATGCGCGCGCCCTTACCGGCCGTTCGGTAACAACTATATCGTCATTCCCGCGCAAGCGGGAACCCGGGAGCGAGCGACGTGCCGGTAGCCCTGGGCCCCGCTTTCGCGGGGGTGACGAATGAGCTCAGATCAGCCCAAGCTCGCGCAGTTCGACGAGCATGTGGTCGGGCAGCGCGGCGAAGTCGCCGCCGAGGCCGCCCGGGGCATCCTTCGGCACATCGCAGGGCAAGAGGTAGCGCCAGCCCTGGAACGGCCGGAAGGCGCGCGGCAGGGTCGGCACCAGCACTTGGTCGACCTCGATCAGGCAATAGAGGCGACCGTTGTCGTCGCGCTCGCCGTGGAAGCCGAGGATGCGCTGGCGCACGCGGATCTGGCCCTTGATCACCCAGTAGATCGAGCCGCCGTCGAGCACCGCCTCGGCGCGGCGCGGGTGGTTGCGGGTATACACCGCGCTCCACCCGCGCTGCGCGGCGCGCTCGGCGCGGATCTGCCGCAGATGATCGAGGTCGCTGATTCCAACCGCCAGCTTGACGAGGTGCAGCGAGCCGCCGCCGAAGCCGCCGCCATCGTCCCGCGGGGCCATCAGCCGGGGGCCATCAGCCGGGGGCCATCAGCCGGGCCATCAGGCGGGGTCGCAAGCGCGATCAGCTCGGCGCCTTCCTCGACCAGGTCGCCGACCGCGTAGCGCACCGCCTCGACCGTGCCGTCGCGCGGCGCGGCGATGGTGTGCTCCATCTTCATCGCCTCGATGACAATCAGCGCCTGGCCCTGGCGCACCGCGTCGCCGGCGGCGACCAGAAGCTGCACGACCCGGCCCGGCATCGGCGCCGAGAGCCGCCCGGCATGCACGTCGGCGCCGGCCGGCGGCGCCAGCGGATCGACCCGCTCGAAGCGCCAGTTTACGCCGGCGATGAAGACGGCGATGTCGTCGCCATGGCCGAGCACGAGGGCGCGGCTTCGGGCGCCGTCGACCGTGAGGATTGCGGCGCCGTCCGTCGTGAAAGCCGCCGCGGCCTGGCAATGCCGTTCGCCGATCTGCAAGTCCCAGCCCTTGCCGGAAGCCGTCGCCGCGACGTGAAGCTCCTCCTCGCCGCAGCGGAACACCAGCGTTTGCGGCGCCTTCGCCAGGTTGAGCCGCCAGCCGTCGCGCCGCGCCCATGGGTCGGGGTCGGGGTCGGGTTCGGCTACCGGCCCGGCGAGGCAGAACAGCGCGGCCGCAATCAGCGCACGCTCGGGCGCCGGGGCCAGCGCCGGCAGCAGCGCCGCCTTGCGCCGCTCGATAAACCCGGTGTCGAGCCTGGCGGCGGCAAAATCCGCGTCGCCGATTACCCGCGCGAGGAAGCCGAGATTGGTCGCCAGACCCAGCACCCCGGTTTCCGCCAGCGCGCGACCGAGCCGGGTGCGCGCCGCCTCCCGATCCGCGCCCCAGGTGATGATCTTGGCGATCATCGGGTCGTAGAACGGGGTCACCGCGTCGCCCTCGCGCACCCCGGTCTCGACCCGCGCGGCGTCGATGGGGAGGCGCAGCCGGTGCAGGGTGCCGGTCGCCGGCAGGAAACCGCGCTCCGGGTTCTCGGCGTAGAGCCGCACCTCGATCGCGTGGCCGGTGAGAGTAATGTCCGCCTGCCGGCGGGTGAATTTCTCCCCGGCGGCGACACGCAGCTGCCATTCGACGAGGTCGGTGCCGGTCACCGCTTCGGTCACCGGGTGCTCGACCTGGAGCCGCGTGTTCATCTCCATGAAGTAGAATTTATCGCTTTCAACGATGAACTCGACGGTGCCGGCGCCGACATAACCCACCGCCTTCGCCGCGGCGACCGCGGCCTCGCCCATCGCCTGCCGCATCGTCTGGTCGAGGCCCGGCGCCGGCGCCTCCTCGACCACCTTCTGGTAGCGCCGCTGGATCGAGCAGTCGCGTTCGTGGAGATGAACGACATTGCCGTGGCTGTCGGCGAACACCTGCACCTCGATATGGCGCGGCGCGGTCAGGTACTTCTCGATCAGCACCCGGTCGTCGCCGAACGCGCCCGCCGCTTCGCGCTTGGCGCCGTCGAGCGCGCGGGAAAACTCAACTGCCTGGTTGACGATGCGCATGCCGCGGCCGCCGCCGCCGCCCGACGCCTTGATCAGCACCGGAAAGCCGACCGTCTCCGCCTCTTTGAGCAGATGCGCCGGGTCCTGGTCGTCGCCGTGATAGCCGGGCACCACCGGCACGCCGTGCGCCGCCATCAGCGCCTTGGCCGCCGCCTTCGACCCCATCGCGCGCATCGCCGTCGGCGGCGGACCGATAAAGACGACGCCCGCCGCGGCGCAGGATTCGGCGAACGCGGCATTCTCGGAGAGGAACCCGTAGCCGGGATGGATGGCCTCGGCGCCCGTCTCCGTCGCGGCGACGACGATCGCCGCACCATTCAGGTAGCTCTCCCGCGCCGGGGCCGGGCCGATCGACCGCGCCTCGTCGGCCATCGCGACATGCAGCGCGCCGGCATCGGCCGCGGAATAGACCGCTACCGTGGCGATGCCCATGCGCCGCGCGGTGCGGATCACCCGGCAGGCGATCTCGCCGCGATTCGCGATCAGGATTTTCGAAAACAAATTTTCACCACAGAGTCACGGAGAAGGGAATTTTACCGCGAAGGACGCAAAGGTTACGCGAAGGACGCGACGGCATCTATCGATCGCGCGCAGCGCGACCAAAAATCCACAATGAGGCAATGAGACGGTGAGATCGTCATCGCTTCGAACCTTACGGGCGCTTCGCGTCGTTTAGACCGGCTTCGCGGCCTTTGCGTAACCTTTGCGTCCTTCGCGGTAAAATTCCCTTCTCCGTGCCTTCCGCGCCTCCGTGGTTATCGCGGCCCTCACATCCGGAACACGCCGAACTTGGTCTTCTCGATCGGCGCGTTGAGGCTGGCGGAGAGCGACAGCCCCAGCACCGTCCGGGTCTCGGCCGGGTCGATGATGCCGTCGTCCCACAACCGCGCGCTGGCGTAATAAGGGTGGCCCTGGGTCTCGTACTGGGCGCGGATCGGCGCCTTGAAGGCCTCTTCCGCGGCCGCCGGCCAGTCCTCCCCGCGCGCCGCCATGCCGTCGCGCCGCACCGTCGCCAGCACCGCGGCGGCCTGCTCGCCGCCCATCACCGAGATGCGCGCATTGGGCCACATCCACAAAAACCTGGGGCCGTAGGCGCGCCCGCACATGCCGTAATTGCCGGCGCCAAAGCTGCCGCCGATGATCACGGTGAATTTCGGCACCGCGGCGGTGGCGACCGCGGTCACCAGCTTGGCGCCGTCCTTGGCGATGCCGCCCGCCTCGTATTTCCGCCCGACCATAAAGCCGGTGATGTTCTGCAGGAAGACGAGCGGGATGCCGCGCTGGGCGCATAATTCGATAAAATGCGCGCCCTTCAGCGCGCTCTCGGAAAACAGGATGCCGTTATTGGCGAGGATGCCGACCGGGTAGCCCCAGACCCGCGCGAAGCCGCACACCAGCGTCTGGCCGTAAAGCTCTTTGAACTCGTCGAATTCGCTGGCGTCGGCGACCCGCGCGATCACCTCGCGCACATCGTAGGGCCGGCGCGTGTCGGCCGGGATCACCCCGTACAAATCCTCCGCCGGGTATAACGGGTCGCGCGGCTCCTTGACGTCGAGCGACAGGGTCTTCTTTCGGTTGAGGTTGCCGACGATCCGCCGCGCGATGCCTAGCGCGTGGCGGTCGTCGAGCGCGTAATGGTCGGTGACCCCCGAGACCCGGCTGTGCACGTCGGCGCCGCCCAGTTCCTCGGCCGACACCACCTCGCCGGTCGCCGCCTTGACCAGCGGCGGGCCCCCGAGAAAGATCGTGCCCTCTCCCTTGACGATGATGCTCTCGTCCGACATCGCCGGCACATAGGCGCCTCCCGCGGTGCACGACCCCATGACGATCGCGATCTGCGGCACCCCCGCCGCCGACAGCTGCGCCTGGTTGAAAAAGATGCGGCCGAAATGCTCGCGGTCGGGGAACACCTCGTCCTGCGCCGGCAGGAACGCGCCGCCCGAATCGACGAGGTAGAGGCACGGCAGCCGGTTCTGCCAGGCGATCTCCTGCGCGCGCAGGTGTTTCTTGACCGTCATCGGGAAATAGGTGCCGCCCTTGACCGTCGCGTCGTTGGCGACAATCACGCATTCCTGGCCCGCGATGCGCCCGATACCGGTAACGATCCCCGCCGCCGGCACCTCGTCGCCGTACATGCCGTAGGCGGCAAAAGCGGAAAGTTCGAGAAACGGCGAGCCGGGGTCGAGCAAATTCCGCACCCGTTCCCGCGCCAACAGCTTGCCGCGCCCCAGATGCCGCCGCCGCGACGCCGCGTCCCCGCCGAGCGCGATCGCCGCGCTCTTCGCCCGCAACTCCTCGACCACAACGCGCATCGCCGCCGCATTGGCGCGAAACGCTTCCGAACGCGGGTCGAGCGCGGTGGCGAGGGTGGTCATGGCCAACCCTGAACCTTGCAAGGCAGGCGTCTACTGGCAAGCGGAAAGCGCCCGGTCACCCTGGCCGCGTTTGGCCTGGACCATCCGGAACCTGTCGGCGGCCGGTCAGAGTTGGCTCGCCAGAGCGTGCGACAGATAAACGAAGAGCGCGCAACCCAGCAGGACCAGCAGTATCGCGAGGGCCAGATCGATACGGGTGCCGGAGCCGGGGCGCTGCTCCCCGCTGTCGATGTATTTGCCGGTGACGAGAAAGCGGGCCGCCGCGATCGCCACCATGGCGGTGCCGAGGACGACCAGCGACAGTCCGGCGATATTGCCGAATTCTTGCCCCGGCAACGACGGCGTCCGGCCGCCCAGCGAGGGAGCCGCGATCGCCACGAACAGGTCGAATTTTTCGACGAGGAAGCCAAAGGCCATAACCGCAATGGCCGTGCGCACCCAGGCGAGAAAGGTCCGCTCGTTCGCCGCGTGGTCGCTAAAATTCCGGATCATGTCGCTCAACAATGTGGATGGGCCGATGGGCGCCGCTGCCGCAACGCCGCCGAAAGTGACGGCCGCGGTTTGGCGCGCAGCCCCGCGATCCCCCGCATCGCCGCCGCCTTGGCGCGGAACGCCTCCGACGCGGATCGAGCGCGGTGGCGAGGGTGGTCAATCCGCGACCTGCTTCGCCCGGCGATGGCCTGCTTCCGGGACCAGCAGCCCGTCCTCGCGCGCCACGCCAAGGGCTGAAAATAGCCCGCCTAAACCAATCCAGCTTCAGCGCGCCGCGGTGGCGGACTTGGCCGGCCAGTGCTCGGGGTCTTCGAGGAAGCTTCTGATCTTGTCGTACTGCCCGGGCTCGAACCGCCCCATCTTTTCGGCGGTCGCCGCGACATCCCACCACGTGGCGAGCGCGTGCAAGGTGATGCCCTCGGCGGCAAGGCTCGATTCGGTGTGCGGAAAGATGCCGTAGTTGAAGATCACGAAGGTATGGCTGATCTCGCCGCCGGCCTGGCGGATCGCGCGGACGAAATTGAGCTTCGAGGTGCCCTCGCTGGCGAGGTCCTCGACCAGCAGCACGCGGGCATCGTCCTTCAATTCGCCTTCGATCTGGGCGTTGCGGCCAAAGCCCTTGGCCTGCTTTCGCACATACAGCATCGGCAGCGACAGCCGGTCGGCGATCCATGCGGCGAACGGGATGCCGGCGGTCTCGCCGCCGGCGATGGCGTCCAGCGATTCGAACCCGATTCGGTTCTCGATCAGCTTGGCGCCCATGTCCATCAGCTTGCGCCGGGCGCGCGGGAACGAGATCAGTCGACGGCAATCGACATAGACCGGCGACAGTCGTCCCGAGGTGAAGGTGAACGGATTGTCCGGCCGGAACAGCACGGCCTGAGTTTCGAGGAGGATGCGGGCGGTGGTTTCCGCCGCATCGCTCTCGACTGCGGTGCGGTCGGAGCGCGGAGCATCGGCCATGGGCCATCTTAACGGCAAAGCCGGCAGGGTTGACAACCAAAGATAATGAAACACCTCCCATGGTCCGCCCTCGTGCATGAGGCTCGGCCCGGCTCGGCTCGCCCGAGCAACCCTCGCTTCTCTTAATGCACGAAAGGGCGGGCCGCCGGCGTCAGCCCGGGGACATAACGTCTAATGGAAGCGCTCGGCGGGACCGGCCGCCTAAGCGGCCGCTATTTTTCCGTGGCGGTGTAGACGCCGTCCCAGTCGGGCGGCGGCGGCTCGATCTGGAAATGGGCGATGCGGCCGCGGTAGAGCTCGTAGACCGGCGCCAGGTACCGCGCGGCGGCGAGCGGCGCCTGGCCCAAGGCGGAGAGCGCCGACGCCCAATCCTGCCGGCGGTAGGCTGCGATCAGGTCGGCATGCGGGTTCTTGTACGGCATCTCGTCTTCGTCGTCGGGAGCCAGCGTGAAGACCTTGACGCCTTGCGACTTGCCCTTGACCGCGACGAGGTCGAGTTCGATCAAATCCGAATTGCCGAGCATCACGGCGGTTTCCTCGCCGATCACCAGATCGACGTGGTAGAGCTTGCATAGCCCTTCGAGCCGCGAGGCGAGGTTCACCGGGTCGCCCATCAGCGAATAGTTGAAGCGGCGCTCCGACCCGAAATTGCCGACGACGCATTCCCCGCTGTTGATGCCGATCCCAACCCGCAGCTCGTGATAGACCTTGCCCGCGGCTTCCGCCTCGGCCTTGAGGCTGCGGTTCAGATCGACAAGCTTGCTTCGGATGCCCTGGGCGGCGCGCACCGCATTCTTGGCGTGTTCGGGATCGTCGAGCGGGGCGTTCCAGAATGCCATGATGCAGTCGCCGATATACTTGTCGATGGTGCCGTGACAGTCGGCGATGATGTCGCTCATCGGCGAGGTGAAGCTGTTCATCAACTGGGTGAGCGCGCGCGCGTCGAGCCCCTCCGACAATGTTGTAAAGCCGCGGATGTCGCAGAACATCACGCTCAGCTGCTTGTACTCGCCGCCGAGCTGGAGCTTTTCGGGGTTGCGCGCGAGTTGCGCCACGTATTGCGGCGACATGTAGCGCGAGAACGCGCTGCGGATCTGGGACTGGCGCACCTCGGTGCGCAGGTAGCCGATGATCGACGAGGTGAAATAGACCATCAGCAGCACGATCGTCGGATAGACCGGATCGACCAGCAGGTGCGCGTCGCGGAAGGTAAACCATGAGGTGCCGATCGCGATCACGATCGCCGCGAGCCCGAGGATCGCGCTCGGCATCGCCCCGATGCTGGGCAGCACGATGATGAGCACGGTGCTGAACAGCATCGCGAACAAGATTTCCGCACCTTTGGCCCAATCCGGGCGCGACAGGTAGACGCCGCCAAGGATCTGCTCCAGCAGCTGCGCGTGGACCTCGACCCCCGGAATCCCGGCGCCGACCGGGGTCGCCTGCAGATCGTTGACGACACCGGCGGCCGAGGTGCCGATCAGGATGATGTGGTCCTTGATCTTCTCCGGATCGAAATCGCCGGAAAGGATGCTGGCGGCGGAAACGAAGCGTTCGAGGCGCGGCTTCGAATAGTAGACCCAGACCCGTCCGGCGGAGTCGGTGGGGATCGCCAGCGGCCCGATCTTCACGGTGGTGAGGCCGGTGTTTTCGCCGAAACTCTTCTCGCCGCTGGCGCCGGACGCGCGCGCCACATAGGTATGCGCGCCGGTGACGACGCGCAGCGTTTCGGCGACCAGCGAGAACACCGGCTTGTCCCCCAGCCGCATGATCAGCGGCACGCGGCGGACGATCTGGTCCCAATCGAGGTGTTGGTTCAGGAAGCCATTGCCGAGCGCGACCGACTGGAACGCCGGGAGGTCGGTGATCGCCGCCGGGTACGCGTCGACGAATTGCAGCGGGTTGTCGCCGGCGAAGGCATAACCGGCCTTCTGCGCCGGCTTCGGGTTCTCGCCATGCTCGGTCAGGATGAAGCCGGTGACCGTCGGCATCGATTTCATCGCCGCGGCGAGGCTCTCGTCGGGGTCGGGCAGCGCCGAGAGCAGCCGCGAGGTGTCTTCCGAGACGTCGCCCCGCTTGTTGAGCTGGGCCAGGAGCAGCTTGGGCGAGGTGCGGTCGGGCTCGGCGAAGACGATGTCGAATGCGACGACCGCCGCGCCGGCCTCGCGCAGCTTGTCGAGCAGTTGCGCGTCGAGGCCGCGCGACCATGGCCATTGGCCGTAGGTGTTGATGCTCTTTTCGTCGATGTCGACGACGCTGATCGGCGCGTCGCCCGGCGGGCGCGGCGCGATACGCTGATACGTATCGAACGAGATCAGCATCAGCCGGTCGAGCAAATCCGGCGCGGCGAGGCGGGCCACAAGCGCGATCGCCAGCCCGACCAGCGGCAAGATATAAATCAGCCCGCGCCGCATGAGGAAAGGCATGGGATCAAAACTCCGGCAGACGAAGCGCCATCCACGGCCCTATCATAAGCCATTCGCGACGCGGGCGAAGCGGCTCTCGTTACCGAGGCCCTCTCGCGAAGGAACATCAGCAATTCCGTCAGCCCGCGCCGGACGGTAGAGAATGCCATTCGACATCGTGTGGGCGCCGGAAGCCGTGGATGACCTGAAGACCGTCAAAGCGAATAGTCGAGCCGCGGTCAGATCGGCGCTCGAAACCCATCTCCGGCACCAGCCACTGAGAACTAGCCGGGCCGGATCAAGCGATTGCGCGGGTTTGAGCGACCGCAATAGCGCCTTCGTGTAGGCAATATTCGAGTATTCTACGATGTGTTCGATACGACCGTTGAAATTATCGCGGTTTCAGCAAAGGGGAGGCGGATACATGGTTGAGCCGGTTCGGAAGTCCGCCATGAGGCGGGTGCCACTTTCCGAGCTCCGAGACGATTTTTCGCATCTCCTTCGCGAGGCCGAAAAGGGTGAGATCATCATTACTCGCCGTGGCCGGCCCGCCGGCTTGCTGATCGGCTTCGCAACCGAGGATGAGTGGTTTGAATATCGGCTCGTAAACGATCCGCGATTCCTGTCGCGAGTCGCCAAGGCGCGCGAAAGCATCCGAGCGGGCAAGGGCGTGAGGCTCGAAGACCTGGATGACGCCTTGTAGCGCATGTGCGTAAAGGTCTGAGATGGACGGCACATTGTCAAAAATCGGCGACGCGCCGAAGCGGCGGGAGGATCGGCGCTTCCTGACCGGACGCGGCCGCTATCTCGACGACCTCGCCTTCGACAATTTGGCGCACGCGGTGGTGCTGCGCTCGCCGCATGCGCATGCGCGGATCGAGGGCATCGACGCCGCGGCCGCGCGCGCCGCGCCAGGGGTGCTGGCCGTCCTCACCGCCGCCGAAATCGCCGCCGACGGCCTCTCGCCGCTGCGCCCCGGCGCCGAGACCAACACCGTGACCGGCGAGAAATTCGCGTTCGAGCCGCAACCGCTGCTCGCGGCCGGCAAGGTGCGCCATGTCGGCGAGGCGGTGGCGCTTATCGTCGCCGAGACGCGCGACCGGGCGCTGGACGCGGCCGAACTGGTCGCGGTCCAATACGCGCCGCTGCCGGCGGTGACGACCCCGGCCGCCGCCCGCGCCGCCGGCGCTCCGCTCCTGACGGAACGGGCGCCCGGCAATCTCTGTCTCGAATGGCGCCACGGCGACCGCGCGGCGGCCGACGCCGCCTTCGCCGCGGCGGCGCATGTCGTCCGCCTCGCGCTCGACAACCACCGCATCGTCACCAACCCGATGGAGCCGCGCGGCATCGTCGGCGCCTACGACGCCGTGACCGGGCGCTACACCGCGCATGTCTCGGCGCAGAGCATCCATGTCACCCGCGACTTCACGGCGCGCGCGCTCGGCGTCCCGCCGGCGGAGGTGCGCTTTGTCGCCCCCGATGTCGGCGGCGGGTTCGGCGCCAAGAATTTCGTCTACCCCGAGCACGTCCTGCTGCTGTGGGCGGCGAAGCGGGTCGGTCGGCCGGTCAAATGGATCGCGACGCGCAGCGAGGTGTTCCTCGCCGACCACGCCGGCCGCGACCAGCGCGCCCAAGCCGCGCTGGCGCTCGACGCGGTAGGAAAATTCCTCGCGCTCCGGGTCGAGAGCACGGCCAATCTCGGCGCCTATCTCGCCGGCAGTTCGGCGGCGGTGCAGACCTTCCAGTACGCGTTCCTCCCCGGCACGGTCTACCGCATCCCGGCGATCGACCTGGGCGTGACCGGTGTTTTCACCAACACCGCACCGATCGGCGTCTTGCGCGGCCCCGGCTATGGCGAAGCGAACAACATCATCGAGCGGCTGATCGACGAAGCGGCGCGGCAAACGGGCATCGACCGCGGCGAATTGCGTCGCCGCAACCTGGTGCCGAGCGCGGCGATGCCGATGACCAACGCGGTCGGCAACCAGGTCGATAGCGGCGCTTTCCCCGAGACTTTCGAGCGCGCACTGCAGGCGGCCGACATCGCCGGCTTCGCCGCGCGGCGCCGGGCGAGCGAGGCTGAGGGCCGACTGCGCGGCCTCGGTTTCGCAAACCACATCAAGGGCACCGGCGGGAACCCGTCGGAGAACGTCGATATCCGCTTCGAGACGGACGGCTCGGTGTCGCTGATCACCGGCACCCAGCATATCGGCCAGGGCCACGAGACGACCTTCCCGCAAATCCTCGCCGACAGGCTCGGCGTGCCGAACGAGCTCGTCACGCTGCGCCAGGGCGACACCGATTTGATCGCGCATGGTGGCGGCCACGGCAGCTCGCGCGCGACCTATATGGGCGGCACCGCGATCTTCCGCGCGGCCGACGAGATCATCCTGAAGGGCACCCGCGTCGCCGCCGAAATGCTCGAAGCCGCGGCGGCCGACATCAAATTCGCGGATGGCGATTTCGTCGTCACCGGCACCGACCGGCTTGTGTCGCTGCTCGATGTCGCAAAGCAGGCGCGTGAGGCCGGGGAGCCGCTCGACACCTATCATTTCTGGACCCGCGAGTGGATGACTTTCCCCAACGGCGCGCACGTCGTCGAGGTCGAGATCGACCGCGACACCGGGCGTGTGACCCTGGAGCGCTACAGCGCGGTCGACGATTACGGGGTCATCGTCAATCCGATGGTGGCGAGCGGGCAGGCGCATGGCGCGATCGCCCAGGGCAGCGGCCAAGCGCTGCTCGAAACCGCGGTCTACGATCCGGAATCGGGGCAGGCCGTCGCCGCCTCGTTTATGGACTACGCGATGCCGCGCGCCGACGATCTGCCGGCGTTCAACCTCGGCTTCAATCCGACCCGCTGCACGACCAACCCGCTTGGGGTCAAGGGCTGCGGCGAGGCCGGCGCGATCGCCGCCTTCCCGGCGATCCGCAACGCGATCCACGACGCGCTGGCGCATCTCGGAGCCCCGGGGGTTAATACCAATTTTGGGGTTAATACCAATTTTGACGGCCCCGCAACCCCGGCCCGGGTCTGGCGGGCAATGCGGGGTGAGTGACGACGTCCCTTTGAGACCATCCTGACGAAGGGCCGGAACCTAAATCTTTATCAGCCCTGCAACCTTCGAAATCGGACAAGATAGGCGCGTGATGATCGACCATGTCGTCTTTTGGGTGATCGACATGGTGCGCTCGCGGGCATTCTACGATCGCGCGCTGCACCCGCTTGGGATCGCGCGGATCACCGGCGACGACCACGCCTTCGCCGGCTATGGCGTCACGGGCAAGGGATATTTCTGGATCGGCCAACGCGACGCGGCGCCGACCGATGCGCAATTTGCCTTCGCCGCGCCGGATCGGTCGACGGTCGACGCGTTCCACGAAGCGGCGATCGCCGCCGGCGGGCACGACAACGGCAAGCCCGGTCTGCGCCCGCAATACAACGCCAATTACTACGGCGCCTTCGTCCTCGACCCCGACGGTCACAACATCGAGGCGGTGTGCTACGCGCCGGAGTGATACAGACTGAAATTTACTAACTTGAATCGTAAAGGTCTGGTGCCCGAAAATGACGCGACGAGATGCAAATTAACTGTAGTTTCCCGCAGATAACAGCGAGAACAGCCAATGCCACTGCGCGGGCATTTCGTAGTCATATATGATGATACAATGAAGACGTCTCCAGTTCCGCAAAGCCTGCTCAACTCGATCGTGGCCGAACTCGCGCCGCAACGCATTATCTTGTTCGGGTCGGCGGCACGCGGCGAGGCTGGACCCGATAGCGATCTCGACCTGCTTGTCGTGCTAGACGACGACGTGCCGCTGGAAAAGCTCGGTGCAAAGGCTGTTCACGCGGCGCGGAGGGGCTATACGGAGCCGGTGGATATAATACCGTGCCGCGCTTCGGTTCTGCACGAACGCGCCCAGGCCAAGGGATCATTTGCTTACGTTGTCTTACGCGACGGAATCACGGTTTATGAGCGGCAGTGAGCCGGGCGAGCTGATCCAATGGCGGGAGGCCCGGCGCTGGCTTGCGAAGGCCGAGGAGGACTTGGCTGCGGCGCGGCTTCTCCTTGCGGGACAGCTGACCGATCCCGCGGCGTTCCATGCCCAACAGGCACTTGAGAAGGCTTTAAAGGCGCTGGCGGTAGCCGCCGGTCGAGATTTTCGCCATACGCACGACTTGGAGACGCTCACGGCAGAAGTGAACAAAGACTGGCCTTTACTCGTCTCGTTTCCATTACCGCTTGCCGATGTCAGCGAGTGGTATCTGGTGAGCCGTTATCCTGACATGGATGAGGCAGGGCCAACATCTGAAGAGGTTACGAAGGCCCTCGACGATATCGGATCGTTGATCCAAGCGATCAAGGCGCGCGATCCGACGGACACTCGGTCGAAGTCAACCCATCCATCATGAGCTGGCTGTCCAACTTCGTCCTGCCGAAAATCCGCACCCTGGTCGGGCGCAAGGAGGTGCCGGACAATCTGTGGACGCAGTGTCCGGGCTGCGAGCAGACGCTGTTCCAGCGCGACCTTGTCGCCGATTTGATGGTGTGCCGGCATTGCGGGCATCATTTCCGCATCGGCAGCGCCGAGCGCTTTCCGATGCTGTTCGACGGCCCGTTCGAGACGGTGGAGCTGCCGAAGACCCCGGTCGACCCGCTGCGCTTCCGCGACCGCAAGCGCTATACCGAGCGGCTGCGCGAGAGCGAGGCGGCGCTCGGCGCCGGCAGCGAGGCGGTCGCGGTCGCGCACGGGCGAATCGGCGGGGTCGCCGCCATCGTCGCGGCGTTCGATTTCGCCTTTATGGGCGGCTCGATGGGGATGGCGGTCGGCGAGGCGCTGGTCGCCGCGTCGCGGCTCGCGGTCGAGCGCCACGCGGCGCTGATCGTGATCCCGTCCTCGGGCGGCGCGCGCATGCAGGAAGGCATCCTCGCGCTGATGCAGATGCCGCGTACGATCATCGCCGCGGATTTGGTCAAGGAAGCGCGCCTGCCCTATATCGTCGTGCTGACCGACCCGACGACGGGCGGCGTCGCCGCCTCGTTCGCGGCGATCGGCGATATCGCGATCGCCGAACCCGGCGCGGTCATCGGCTTCGCCGGCGCGCGGGTCATCGAGGAGACGATCCGCGAGAAGCTGCCCGAGGGGTTTCAGCGCGCCGAATACCTCTTGGAGCACGGCATGGTCGACATGGTCGTGCCGCGCGGGGAGCTGACGGCGACCTTGGCGCGCATCCTAAAATTGCTGCGCGAGCCGATTGCGGCGCCGGCCGCGCCGGCATGAGCGGCGAGCCTTCCGCCGCCGAGCTTGTGCTGACCCGGCTCGGCGGCCTGCACCCGAAAAAGATCGACCTGTCGCTCGGCCGCATCGAGCGCCTGCTCGCCGCGCTGGGCAACCCGCAGGACAGGCTCGCGCCGGTCATCCATGTCGCCGGCACCAACGGCAAGGGCTCGACCGTCGCGACCCTGCGCGCCTGCCTCGAAGCGGCGGGCTACCGCGTCCATGTCTACACCTCGCCGCATCTGGTGCGGTTTCACGAGCGCATCCGGCTCGCCGGTCAATTGATCGACGATGCCGCGTTGGCCGCCATCCTCGAAGAGGTCGAGCGCGTCAACTCCGGCACGGAGATCACCTTTTTTGAGATCACCACCGCGGCGGCCTTTCTCGCCTTTTCGCGGGTTCCGGCGGATTTCGTGCTGCTCGAAGTCGGGTTGGGCGGCCGGCTCGACACCACCAACGTCGTGCGCCGCCCGGCGGTCACCGCGATCACCCCGGTCTCGCTCGACCACCAGGCATTCCTCGGCCCGACCGTGGCGGCGATCGCCGGCGAGAAGGCCGGCATCCTGAAGCCGGGCGCGCCGGCGGTGATCGGCCCGCAGCTGGGCGAGGCGGAGGCGGTGATCGAGGCGCGCGCCGTCGCCGTCGGGGCGCCCCTCTACCGCTGGCGGCAGGAATGGCGCTGCGACGCCGCCGGCGCCGGAATGCGCTACGAAGGCCGGCGCTGGGCGCTCGACCTGCCGCTGCCGTCGCTGCCGGGCGCGCACCAGATCGCCAACGCCGGCGCCGCGATCGCCTGTCTCGAATGCCTGGGCGGGGCCGGGGTCAAGCCGCCGGCGCTGGCCGACGGACTGCGCCATATCGAATGGCCGGCGCGGCTGCAGCGCCTGACGCAGGGGCCGCTGGTCGAAATGACGCCCGGCTGGGAATTGTGGCTCGACGGCGGCCACAACCCGGCGGCGGGCGAGGTGCTGGCCGCGGCCGCCGCTTGCTGGCGCGACCGGCCGCTGCACCTCGTCGTCGGCATGCTCAACACCAAGGACGCCGCCGGCTTCCTGGCGCCGCTCGCGCCGTTCGCGCGGAGCCTGCGCGCGGTGACGATCCCGGGCGAAGAAAACCCGCTTCCGGCGGGCGCGATCGTCGAGGCCGCCCGTTCGGCCGGGATCGATGCGCGGGCGGCGGCAACGACCGAACTCGCGCTGCGCGACATCGCCGGCGGCGGCGATCGCGGACGAATACTGATCTGCGGCTCCTTGCACTTCGCCGGAGTCGTTTTAACCAAGAATCGGTGAACTAAAAGCCCGCCGCCAGCGTTGGGCAGGCATGAAACAGATGTCCATCCTCGCCCTCGCCCTGTCGGGGGCTCTTGTCGCCTCTGCTGGCGCCTATGCGGCCGAGGTCGACGAATCGCCGGCGGCGGTGATGCAAACCGCCGCGATCATCGGGCCGTCGCTCGCCCTCGGAACGGGTGAGGAGCAGCGCGAGATCATCACGCCGCCGTCGAGCATCGATCCGGGAATGGCGCTCGATCCGCCGCAGACCGGGGCCAAGATGCCGATCATCCACCCGCCCGGCACCCCCGGCGGCCGGTTGATCCTGCCGAAGTAGCCGAAAATGAAATGGTCGGGCGTGGGCCCGGCCGTTTCGCTTCTAGCTCCGGCGCTCGGTCAGAGGACCGACTCGACCCACTCGTAGAGCTTGCTCTTTGGCAGCGCGCCGATCTTGGTCGCGGCGACCTGACCGTCCTTGAAGAGGATCATCGTCGGGATGCCGCGCACCCCGAACTTGCGCGGAGTTTGCGGGTTCTCGTCGATATTGACCTTGGCGACGGTGAGGCGGCCGGCCATGTCGGTGGCGAGCTCGTCGAGAAACGGCGCGACCGTCTTGCAGGGTCCGCACCATTCGGCCCAGAAATCGACGAGCACCGGCTCGCTGGAATGCAGCACCAGGCTGTCGAAGGTGCCGTCGCTGACGGCTGTCGGCTTCATGGCGAAATCCTTTCGCTCCTCATGGCCTAGAGATTAGGGGAGCCGTAAAACCGCCGTCAAGGCAGGTGCCGTGCAAGCAATTCGGGGCTGATCGGCATCAGGCGCGGCGCCTCGGTCCATAAAATCGCGCAAGCCACCGGCCGGTCCGGATAAATGCGTTCGAGCGCGGCGCGGTAGCTCGCCAATTGCTGCAGGTAAACGCCAGCGACCTCATTTTCGCTCTGCGGCGGCGGGCGCACTGTCTTGTAGTCGACGATCAGCACGCGGTCTTCGGTGACGACGATGCGGTCGATCTGGCCGGACAGCGCCCGGCCTCCGATGAGGCCGACGACCGGCACTTCGGCCTGGGCGTCCGGACCCCAGAGCGGCGCGAATTCGGGTGTTTCGAGCACCGCGATCGTCTCGCGGGCAATGTCCTCCTGCTCGTCGAGGGGTAGCGCATGGACCGGCAGCGCCAGGAAACGCCGCGCCGCGGCCGCGCGCTCGGTGGCGGGAAATTCGGGCAGCGTCTGCAGCAGCCGGTGCACCAAAAGGCCGCGCTTGAAGCGGTCGCGCCCGCGGCCGGCGAGCGGCGACAGGGTCGCCGGCTCGTTGCCGCTCGGTTGTGACGGCAGCAGCGGCTTCGGCGGATTGGGTTCGGGCGGCGGCGGAACGCGCAACCAGGCCGGCGGTGGACCGAGACTTGGCGCGACCGCGCTCGGCGAATCGCGGGTGGGGACGCCAGCCTGCGCGGTCGCCAGGCGCAGCCCTTCGCCGGACCAGCCGTCGAGCTCGCCGATCAGCGGGGACGCGTCGAACGCGAACGGCTCGGCGATGCCGCCGAGGCCCGCCCGGCACAGGGTGTGCCAATTCTCCGCGCCGTTGCTCGGCCGCAAGGTGTGCCAGCCGCAGATGTAGAGCCGGTCCTGCGCGCGGGTCAGCGCGACATAGAGCAGGCGACGGTATTCCTGCAATTCGCGCCGGCGCAGCGCCTGCCGCTCGGCGGTATGGCTTTGGCTGGCGAAATCCGCGTGCGGGCGCCATAACGGCAGGCCGTCGGTCTCGGTCCACAGCAGCCCGCCGCGCTGCGGCGGCAATTGCATCGTGTCGGGGACAAACAGGATCGGCGCTTCGAGGCCCTTGGCGCCGTGCACGGTCATGATCCGCACCTCGTCGCGCTGCTGCGCGGCGAGGTCGCGCTTCACCTCGATGTCGCCGGCGACGAGCCAATGCAGAAACCCTTGCAGCGAGGGCACATGCTCGCGCTCATAGGCGAGGGTGAGGGCGAGGAATTCCTCGATCGGGTCTTCCGCCTCGGGCCCGAGCCGCTCGAGCATCGCCCGCCGCCCGCCGCGCGCGCCGAGGATGTCGGCGTAAAGCTCGTAGGGCGGCGCGAAATCGGCGCGGCGCAGCAACTCGGTCAGCATCCCGACCGCATCCCGCAGCAGCAGATCGGCGCCGCCGCGCGCCAACAGCCGCGACCACAGCGAACGCCCGCCGCGATCGTAGGCGAGGGTGAAGAGCTGTTCCTCTGAAATGCCGAAGATCGGCCCCTTGAGCACCGCCGCCAAGGTCAGATCGTCATCCGGCAGCAGCAGGAACTGG
The DNA here is from genome assembly GCA_035648415.1 of Allostellaceae bacterium. GTDB lineage: Bacteria > Pseudomonadota > Alphaproteobacteria > ATCC43930 > CGMCC-115725 > DATARH01. The sequence continues at coordinate 7,474 of DASRLO010000020.1, read as the reverse complement.
CCGAGCGCGACGAGGTCCTTGACCGCGAGCTGCTCGAACAGCCGCAGCCGGTCGGCGCCGGCGACCGGCACGCCGCGCTGCTTCAGCTCGCGCAGCAGGTCCTCGACAAAGGCGTTACGCCGGCGCACCAGCACCATGATGTCGCCGGCCCGGACCGCGCGGTCGCGCGACGGCAGCATCTCGCGGTTCTTCAGCCAGCACTCGATCGTCGCGGCGACGGCGCGGGCGAGCCTTGTATGGGCGTTGGCCGCGCGCCTCGGCGCAACCTCCGCCTCCGGGTCGTCGCTCTCCTCGGGCGGCGGCGGCGCGCCCGGCCATAGCTCGACGATCCCTGCCTGGCCGATCCGCGCGGCCACATGGCGGATCGCCGCGCCGTCGAGCGCGACGCCGTCGGACGCCTCCGGAACCGCGAACACCGCGTCGACCGCGCGCAACAGCGGCTCGGCGGCGCGGAACGAGATGTCGAGCGGCACGATGCGCCAGGCGCGGTCGGCCTCGTTCACGCGCTGCTCGAAATGTCGGCGCATGCGGCCGAAGGCGAGCGGGTCGGCGCGCTGAAAGCTGTAGATCGACTGCTTGCCGTCGCCGACCGCGAACACCGTCCGCTGGCGCCCCAGCGGGTCCTCGCCGGCGAAGAACTCCTCGGCGAGGATCGCGACGATGGCCCATTGCTCGGGGTTGGTGTCCTGCGCCTCGTCGATCAGGATGTGGTCGAGCCCGCCGTCGAGCTTGAACAGCACCCACGGCGCGATGCCGTCGCGCCGCAGCAGGTCGAGCGCGGTCAGCACCAGATCGTCGTAATCGAGCTGCGCGTGGAGGCGCTTGCGCGCCTGGTAGGCGTCGATCAGCGCCGCGCCGAGCCGGACGATCGCCCGCGTCGCCGCGACGATGACGGCCCCGTTGCGCGCCTCGCAAAAGCGCTTCACGCGCTCGGCCTCGATCCCGAGGATGCCGCCGAGGTCTACCGCCGTCTTCTTCGCGGCGGCTTGCGTGAACAGGTCTTTGCGGATGTCGCCTTTGTCGGTGAGATAGACCGCCACATAGTCGTCGATCAGCTCGGGCCGCCCGGCTTCGTCGGCGCACCAGCGGGCGATCAGGCGGCCGCGCGGCTGGTCGGTCTTGTCGGTGCCGTCGGCGAGCGCAGCGCAGGCAAGGCGTAGGCTCACCAGGTCGCCGCCGGCGTGGAATTGCGTGGCGAGGCTTGCCTCACTCGCGCCTTGCGGCACGCCGAGCGCCGCCGCGAGCTTCGCCAGCAACGCCGCCTCGCCCAGCGCCAGCGCCTCGACCAGTCTGCCGCGGTCGCGGGCGAGCGCCGCCATCAGCTCGGCGAATCGGTCGTCGGTGAGGTAGCGCGCGACGATCGCGAGCGCCTCCGCCAGCTCGCCTTCGGGATTGCGCCGGGCGGCGGCGATGACGGCCGCGGCGGCGTCGCTCAGCGCCTCGGTGGCGCTGCGCTCGTCGATCACGACGAATTCCGGCGGCACAGCGGCTTCGAGCGGAAAGCGCCGCAGCAGCGCCTGGCAGAAGGCGTGGATCGTCTCGATCTTGGCGCCGCCCGGCGTGTCGAGCACTTTGGCGAAGAGCTGGCGGGCGCGGGCGAAATCCTCGTCGCGCGGGTTGCGGCCGGTGAGCTTGACCAGCTCCTGCGCCAGCCTGCCGCGCGGCAGCACGGTCCATTCGGCGAGCTTGGCGTTGACCCGGTTCGCCATCTCGGCGGCGGCGGCGCGGGTGAAAGTGAGGCACAGGAGGCGCGCCGGGTCGGTGCCGTTGAGCATCAGAGTCAAGAGCCGCTCGGTCAGCACCTTGGTCTTGCCGGTGCCGGCCGAGGCCGAGACCCAAACCGAGGCGGCGGGGTCGAGTGCCTTGCGCTGGGCGAGGTCGGCATCGGAGTGGCCCGGCGTCACCACCACTCCTCCTCGCTTTCGCCGAGGCGCTCGAGATGCGTGTAGTCCGAATAGCGCGGCCGCCACTTTTCGAGCGGTACCGGCCGATAGGGCGTCGCCGGGTTGTCGAAGCGGGCGATATGGGCGCTGATTTCGGCGAGCACCCGCTCGATCAGCGCGGTCGGGTCGTCGCCCGCCGGCTCGCGCTTGCCGGCCGGGTTGCCGCCGCCGAGTCGCCAGTGTTCGAGCGCCGCCACCGGCCCGGCCGCGACGCCGAAGCCGCCCGCCGCGGCGATGGCGCCTTCGAGCGGCAGCTGCACCGCGATCGCCGCGTCGATGTCCTGCTTCCTGGGCACCGCGCCGGTCTTGTAGTCGATCACCGCCAGCTCGCCCGAGGCCAGCCGGTCGATGCGATCGGCGGTCGCCTCGATGGTGAAGGCCCCGCCCGGCGCCGCGACCACGAGGCTGCCTTTGGTCTCGCTGACGCTCTCTACCAGCGTGGTGCGCCGGATCCGTTCCTCGGCGATAAACCAGCGGGCGATGCGCTCGAAGCGCGGCCACCAGAACGCCCAGGCGCCGGGCCGCGACAGCATCGGCCCAAACGCGTGGCGGCCGAATTCCAGCAGGTCGAGCTCGGCATGCGCCGGCAGGTCGCGCGGAAACCGATGGACGAACTCGCCCAGCGCCTGGTGTATCGCGATGCCGAGATCGGCGCGGTCGGGGTCGGCGTCGAGCGGGTCGAGCGCGCGCAGCTTGAGGATGTGCTTGGCGTAGACCGCGTAGGGGTCGCGCCGCCAGGTCTCGATGTCGGTCACCGCCAGCTTGCGCGGCCGGGCGGCGAGCGGCGGGCGCGGCGCGGCGCGCGGCAGCGGGCGGTGCGCCTCCGGCTGGTCGCCCATTTCGGCCGCCGCGGCGATCTCGGGGTCGGCCCCGAGCCGGCCGTCGAGCCCCACCGCGCGCAGCACCGCGTCGAGCCGCAAGAGCCACCGCGACGGCACGGTCGGCGCCCCTTCGCGCCGCGCGGCGCGGGTCAGCGCGACTTCCGGCGCGCCCAGCGCCTGGGCGAAATCATGCGCAGCGATGCCGATCGCCCGTTCGGGCAAGGGGATGCCGAACTCGACGCGCATCTGCCGCGACATCCACGGGTCGAACGCGACCGGCCCGGGCCAGGTGCCCTCGTTGAGGCCGCCGAGCACGACCAGGTCGGCCTGCTGCAGCCGCGCCTCGACCAGGCCCCAGATCGCCAGGCGCGGGTGCCGCCCATAGGCCGGGCGCACCACTGCGCCCCCGGCCAACGCCGCGAACAGCGCCGGATAATGCTGGCCGGCGAGAGCGGGAAAATCGCGCGCCGCGTCCAGCAGATCGTGACAGAAGGCGGCCGCCGACTCGCCGGCCGCGTCGCGCCACAGCCGGGCGATGCCGCTTTCCTCGCGCGTCGCCGCGAGGCGCTCGGCGGCGGCGATATGCGCGCTCGCCAGCGCAACGACGCCGGTCTCCTCGGCGGCGAGCAGCGCCGGCAGCTCGCCGAGACAGGTCTCGATCCGGTCGATAAAGCGGCGCAGCTCCGGGTGCTTGGCGCCGAGCGCCGCGCGCAGTCCGGCAAAGCCGGGTGCCGGCCGCGGTCCGCGTACCTTGCCTTCGAGCCGGCGCGCCAGCTCGCGGAATTCTTCGGGCGCCAAGCCACCCGCGGCCAGCGGATGCTTCAGCGCCGCCAGCAGCGGCACCGGGGCCAATTCCTTCTCGGCCATGTCGATCACCAGGCGCAGGAAGGCGCCCGGCGGCGTGCGGGCAAGCGGCACACCGGCGGAATCGTCGATGTCGATGCCCCAACGCCTGAGTTCCGCGGCGACCCGCCGCGCCAGCTCGCGGTCGGGGGTGACGAGCGCGGCGGTCGCGCCCGGCTCTTCGAGCCTGCGGCGCAGCAAGAGGGCGATCGTTAGCGCCTCCTGCTGCGGGCTGATGCAGTCGTAGCGGTTGAGACCGGCGAGCGCGTCCTCCGCTGCCGGCGCGAGGTCGCGCCACGCATCGGTCAGGTTCGCCGGCCGCAGCGCCTCGGCGACCAGCCGCAGCCGCCTTTCGCGCGGCCGCGCCGCCGCCGGTTCCCAGTCGCGCACATCGTCGGCGTGGAGCCCCAGCCTGGCGATGAGGCCGCCGAGCAGGTATTGCGGGTGCGCCGGATCACACGCGATCTCATTCCATGTCGCGGGGGCGGCGAAGCGGTCGAGGCCCGGCAGGATGACCGTGCCGTGCTCCAGCCCGGCGACCACGCCGACCAACTCGACGAGCGCCGGGATGCCGCCGGTGAGGCCGGCGGCAATCACCGGATCGCGCGGCGGGGCGCGGCGCCACGCCTCGGCCTGGCGGGCGAGCAGCCGGTTGCGCCGCTCGGCCGGGTCGAGCGCGCCCTCGGCGGCGAGCACCGAAGGCCACTGCAGCGGCAGGATTTCGAGAAAGCGCAGCACGACCTGCCAGTGCTCGGCGAGGTCGAGCGGCGCCAGGTCGGCGAGGCCGGCGAACGCCGCGCCCTCGGTCGCCGCGGTGTCGATCAGCCGGGCCAGCGCGCCGGCCAGCGACGCCGCGCGGCCCGGCGGCAGATTCTCACCGTCCGCCGCGCTCCACTCGAGCACCAGCCGGGTCAGCAGCAGCCGGCGGCGCAAATCGGGGATCGCCGGCGGCACCGCCAGCGTCTCGTCGCCGGCACCGAACTCCAGTTCGTCGGCGTCGAGGTCGCCGATCGGCCGCATCCGCGGCAACAGCAGCGGCGCGCCGGGGTCGCTGCCCTCGCCGGTGAGGCGCAGGAACGCCTCGCGCAGGCTGCGCGCCGCGCGCCGGGTCGGCAGCAGCACGGTCATCCGCGGCAGGCGCAGCGGGTCGCCGCCGGCCAAGCCGACAAGCCCGCGCGCCAAGGTCGCGAGAAACGGCCGGTCGGGGGCGATGGTATAAAGGCGCGGACGCAAGGCGTCTAACGCAGCGGCTGTTTATTCGTCTTTCCCGCGCAAGCGGGGGGAGACGAATAAATCGGTTTGGCTAAAATGGCCACCCCTAACGCTCGGTGCGCAGTTCGTCGAGGCGCGCGCGGGTCGCCGCGAGGCCCTCGGGCGTCCCGACATGAAACCATTCGCCGTCATGGATGATCGCACCGAGCCGGCCGGCATCCTCGGCGCGGTCGTAAAGCCGCTTCAGCGAGAAAACCGTGTCGTCGAGCCCGGCAAACAGCCGGCGGTGCAGGATCTGGATGCCGGCGAAGATATAGGGCGCCGCCTCGCGCTCGCCCCGCCGCCGCGGAATGCCCAGCGGGTCGAGGAAATAGTCGCCTCGACCGTTATAACCAATGGCGACGATCGTGCGCTGCAGCAGCAGCACCGCATCCATCCGCTGTGGATCGAAGGCGCGCGCGAGGCGCTCGAGCGCGGCCCCGGCGCCGTCGAGCCACAAAATGTCGCCGTTGACGACAAAGAAGCTGTCGTCGAGCAGCGTCAAGGCCCGCTTTACGCCGCCGCCGGTTTCGAGCAGGGTTTTCTCGCGCGACAGCTCGATGCGCGGATGGGTGCGCGCGGCGAGCCGCAGCGCGATCAGCTCGCTCTTGTAGTGCAGGTTGACGACCACGCGCTCGACCCCGGCCGTCGCCAGCCGGTCGATCGCGCGGTCGAGCAGCGTGCGGCCGGCGATCTCGACCAGCGGCTTCGGCAGGTGGTCGGTGACCGGGCGCAGCCGGGTGCCGAGCCCGGCGGCGAGCACCATCGCCGATTTGGGCGCCTCCGGGATCAATGACCGGATCATGACTGGATCATGGCGCGCTCACGCCGCTTCGCGCCGGTCGGCACGCGCCGCGTCGCCGGCGGCAGATTGCGCTCGAACCACGCCGCGACGCCGCGCAGGGCTGGCTCACGCAAATCAGCTTCGAGCAGCCGCCAGACGCGCGGGATGTGGCCGAGGTAGCGCGGCTTGCCGTCGCGCCGCGCGAGGCGGGTGAAGATGCCGATGATCTTGGCGTTGCGCTGCGCCGCGAGGATCGCCGCCGAGCGCCGGAACGGGACGCGGTCGATGCGCGGAAACGCGGCGAGGTACCGCTCGGTCATCTTCTCCTTCAGCGCCGGCGTCACGTCGCGACGGGCGTCTTCGAGCAGCGACACGAGGTCATAGCTTGCCGGTCCGCACAGCGCGTCCTGAAAGTCGAGGAGGCCGCAGCTTCGCGGGCCGGCGCGGCCGTGCAGCAGCATCAGATTGTCGACATGGTAATCGCGCAGCACCAAGGTCGGGGCCGGCGCTGCCGCGCGCGGCAGCGCTTCGCGCCACAGCGCCGAATATTCCTCGCGTGCGTCCGCCGCCAGCGGCGTTCCAAGTACCGCCGGCGCGTACCAATCGGCGAGCAAGCCGACCTCGGCGAGCAATTTCGCCTCGTCGTAAGGCGGCAATTCGGGCGGCGCGGCGACGGCGCGCTGGAGCGCCACCAGGGTGTCGATCGCGAGGCTGTAGAGCGCGTTCTCGTCGGCGCCGCGGGCGATAAGCCGGGTGTAGGTATCGTCGCCGAAATCCTCGATCAGGAGGAGGCCGCGCTCGCAATCCTCGGCAAAAATTTCCGGCGCGCTGAAGCCGTGACCGCGCAGCATCCCGGCGACCGCGATGTAGGGGCGGACATCCTCGTGCGGCGGCGGCGCGTCCATCAGCACCGCGCGGCGGTCGCCGTCGATCAGACGGAAATAGCGGCGAAACGATGCGTCGGCGGCGAGCGGCGCCGGCTGCGCCTTCCAGCCCGCGTCGGCAAGAAACGCGGCGATCGCCGCAGCGCGCGCGCCCTCCACTCAGGCCTCCGCCGCGATGCCGGCGAGCCGCGCCTGCCAGTCTCCGCCCGGGCCGAGGGTCGCGCGTCGCCCGGCAGCTGCCGGGCCGAAATCGAGCGCGACGCCGAGCCGCCGCGCCGGCAGCAGCGATCCCAGCCGTTCCGGCCATTCGATCAGCGAGATGCCGTCGCGGAACGCATCCTCGATGCCGAGCTCCCAGGCCTCCTCGGCGGCGCGCAGCCGGTAGAGATCGAAATGCCAGACCGCGCCATCCGCCAGCTCATAGGTCTGCACCAGCGTGAAGGTCGGGCTCGGCACGCCTTCGCCGCCGCCGCGGGCGCGGATGAAGGCGCGGGCGAAACTGGTTTTGCCCGCGCCCAGTTCACCCGACAGCGCGATGACATCGCCCGGCCGCGCCAGCCCGGCCAGCCGCGCGGCGAGCGCGCCGGTCGCCTTTTCGTCCGGCAGATCGATGGTGGTCATCGCCGTCTGTATGCCTGCCGCCCGGCTTCGCGGCAACATCCGGTTGCGTGGGGTCGCCGGACTTGCATTTATATGCCGCTTGCGCGGCATCGGCACCGGCCCGCACCTCCACCCGGCCACCCAACGAGAGTATGCTGTTTGGGTGGCCGGGTGGAGGTGCGGGCTGGTGCCGCCGCACTTTAAAAAGGGAATTATCGCGTTGACTCCCTCATTTAACGGAGTAGAATCAATTCGTTAGATGGAGTCAGGCATGTCGCGCAGCACGATTTCGACCTTCCAGCTTTTCGAGATGTTCCCGGACGCGGAAGCTGCGCGCAAGTATCTTGA
>DASRLO010000019.1:0-16800 GCA_035648415.1 Allostellaceae bacterium | reverse complement strand
GCGCCTACCAATCCTCCGCCGAGCGAGGCCAAGCCATGCAGCCCTGGATCACCGATTACAACCACACCCGACCCCACTCAGCCCTCGGCGGAAAACCACCGACCTCAAAGCTGAACAACGTGCTTGGATTCGACACCTAGGAAACCGGCCCACGCGCCGGTAGCCGTGGCCGGGCGGAATCGAGTATAACCCGCGCCATCCTTTGACGGGGCGTGGCGCAGTCTGGTAGCGCACCTGCTTTGGGAGCAGGATGTCGGAGGTTCAAATCCTCTCGCCCCGACCATGATCGGCCGGCCCCGGGATTAGACCGGGCGGACCGCACGGAGGCGAGTGACCTATGGCGCTGGCGCGCATCTACCGGCCGTCGAAGACGGCGATGCAATCGGGGCGGTGGCAGACCCGCAGCTGGCTCCTCGAATACGAGCCGGCGACGCGGCGCACTCCCGACCCGCTGATGGGCTGGTCGAGCGCGCAGGACACCCTCAACGAGGTGAGGCTGCACTTCCCGACCTTGGACGAAGCGGTCGCCTTCGCGACCAAGCACGGGTTCGACTATACCGTGATCGAGCCGCACGCGCGCACCCCCAAGGCCAAGAGCTACGCCGACAATTTCCGCTACGACCGCATCAGGACCTGACCCTTGCCGCGCCGGCCCCGTAGCTCAGCTGGATAGAGCACCTGCCTTCTAAGCCGGTGGTCGCAGGTTCGAATCCTGCCGGGGTCGCCAGCGTTTCGGTATTATGGCGCAAATCCGTGTAAGGGGATCAAGCCGATGCCGGGCGCAGCCCTCCGGGCCGCTTGTGGGCTACGCCGGACTGTGGCGCGCGGTCGCCTATCCCTGCCCTCGCACCGGCGCCTCGACCCCCGCCGCAATCATGGCCGCACGCTGTGGCAAACTCAAAGCCGACCCGCCCAACGAATGGGACGGGGTCTTCGTCAAGACGACCAAATAACCAATCGCACCGGGGCTCTCTCCCAGCGTTTGCGGCAACGCTACCGCTTCCCCACCGGCACCGCGATGCCGGGCACCTTCACCGTGGTCATGCCGAGGTGGTTGCGGCTGGTGAAATAGAGCGTCTTCCAGTCGTCGCCGCCGAAGGCGATGTTGGTGGTGGCGGGAGCGCCGTGGACGATGCGGCCGAGCTTCTTGCCGGTCTTATCGATGATTTGGATGCCGCCGGCGCCGCCGCAATAGACATTGCCCTCGACATCGACCTTCATCCCGTCGGGTACGCCTGGCTCGGAGCCGCGCAGGTCGGCGAAGACGCGGTCGGTGGCCTTCGCCAAGGTGCCGTTCGGCATCAGGTCGAAGGCGCGGATATGGCCGCGCCGCGTGTCGTTGATGTAAAGCACCGACTCGTCGGGCGAGAACGCCAGTCCGTTGGGCAGGGTGAAATCATCGACCAGCAGGGTCAGCGTGCCGAGATCGGGGGTCAGCCGGTAGACGCCGGAAAACGTGAGGTCCCATTGCTGCGGCGGATTGGGGTTGGTCCACGGGTCGGTGAAGTAGATGCAGCCGTCGGACTTCACCACGACATCGTTGGGCCGGTTGAGCTGGCGCCCCTGGAAGCTGTTGGCCAGCACCGTGAGGCTGCCATCCAATTCGAGCCGGGTGACGCGGCGGGTGTCGTGCTCGCAGGCGATGAGTCGGCCCTGCGAGTCGCGGGTGAGGCCGTTGGCGCGGTTGGTCGGTTCCGCGAACAGCGATACACCCTTGCCGGCCTCGAATTTCATCCGCTTGTTGTTGTGGATGTCGCTGAAGAGCAGATAGCCGCCTTCCTTCCACCACAGCGGCCCCTCGGCCGGCCCCTGGTCGCCGCCGAACCCGTCGGCGAGATGATGGATCATCTCCGACGCGGCGATGATCCGGTCGAGCGCGGGGTCGAGCCGCTCGATGCGGGTTTCGGGCATGGCGTTCCTCCGGTTGTTCGGTTATCGGACCAGCCGGTCCGGCGCATAATGAAAACGAGCGTGGCCCGGCGGGCGCGAGTTGGTCAAGCTGACGGGCCGGTCAAGGCAACCCCGAATGACAGAGGCGATCGCATTCACCGAGGGCGGGGTCCGCGGCTTCCTCCATCCGGCGCGGGAGCCAGGTGGGCCGGGGCTGGTGCTGACCCACGGCGCCGGCGGCAATTGCCGGATGCCGCTGCTGGCCGCCGCCGGCGTGGCCTTCGCCGCAGCCGGGGTGACGGTGCTGCGCTGCGACCTGCCGTTCCGCCAGCGGCGGCCGACCGGGCCGCCCGCGCCAGCGGACGCCGCCGCCGACCGTGCCGGGCTGCGCGAGGCCGTCGCGGCGCTGCGCCGGATCGCTGCCGGTCCGATCTTTCTCGGCGGCCAATCCTATGGCGGGCGCCAGGCGACGATCCTCGCGGCCGACGAGCCGGGGGCGGCGCAGGCGCTGCTGCTATTTTCCTACCCGCTGCACCCGCCGGGCAAGCCCGACCGGCTGCGTACCAAGCATTTTCCGCGCTTGCGTGCGCCGGCGCTGTTCGTCCAGGGGACGGCCGACCCGTTCGGCTCGGTCGACGAACTGCGCGCCGCGGTGGCGCTGATCCCCGCGCCGGCGCGGATTATCGCGATCGACGGCGCCGGGCACGATCTGCGCCGCGGCCGCCTTGACCTCGCGGCGCTAGCGACAGCGCTGCTGGAGCTGGCCCGGCGCTGAATTGCCAACGGCAGCGTCGACGCCTACTCTTTAGGCATCGTCAACGGAGTTCGCGGGATGGTCGATTCCGGCACCGGGTTCATGGCCGCCTTGAAGGCGCGGGTCGCGGAGACGGTCGACGCCTGCACGCGTTGCGGCAAGTGCGTCGAGGCCTGCCCGATGGTCGAGCCGGCCGGGCTCGACTCGGCCGACGCGGTGGCGATCGTCGCGGGCACGCTCGACCTGCTCGAGGGCGGCTCCGGCACCGCCGACGCCGAGCGCTGGGCGCAGGTCTGCACCAATAGCGGCAAGTGCATCCCGGCCTGCGACTACGGGGTCAACCCGCGCTTCATGGTCAACATGGCGCGCATCGCCAGCATGGCGGCGCGGAAGGGCGAGGCCGAAGTGCGGCGCGGCGCCCAGCAATATTTCAACAACATGGGCCGCAGCACCCGGATCATCTCGCGGCTGCAATTGCCGCCCGAATTGCTCGACCGGGTCGCCCCGAAGCTGCGCGCGCCGGACGAATACGAGACGGCGCCCGACATCGTCTTCTATACCGGCTGCAACGTCATCAAGACGCCGCACATCGCGCTGTTGGTGCTGGAGGTACTCGACGCCCTCGGCATCTCCTACGAGGTGATGGGCGGCACCGCGACCTGCTGCGGCATCCAGCAATTCAAGCGCGGCGACCCGAAGACCGCCGGCCGGCTCGGCTTCAACACGATCGAGCGGCTGGCGCGGCCGGGCGCCTCGCGGGTCGTGTCGTGGTGTCCGAGCTGCTTTATCCAGATCGGCGAGGTAGCGCTGCCGGCCTATGCGACGGCGACCGGCGAGGCGATGCCGTTCGAGATGGCGCCGCTCGCCGAACTGTTCGCCGAGCGGCTCGACGATTTGCGGCCGCTGTTCGTGCACCGGGTCGAGAAGCGGGTGGCGCTGCAGGAGCGCTCGGCCGTGCCGGGCGTCATGGTGGCGGTGAAAGAGGTGCTGCGGGCGATCCCGGGGCTTGAGGTCGTCGAGCTCGACGTGCCGGTGATGAGCACCCAGGCGAGCCACCTTTCGGTGCTGCCGCAATTCAAGGAGGAGTTGCGCCAGCGCGAGTTCGCCGCCGCCGCCGCCGCCGGGGTCACCACGATCGCCTCGGTCTTCCACGCCTGCCACCGCGACCTGATCGCCTACCAGCCGCGGGTGACTTTCGAGCTGCTCAATTTCATGGAGCTGATCGGCGAGGCGATGGGCATCCACATCCCCGACCTCTACAAGCGCCTGCGGATGATGGGCGACATCGACCAGATCATCGCCGACACCAGCGATATGATCGCCACGCACGGGCTCGACCTCGACACGGTGCGCGACGAGATCGCCGCCGACATGTTCAAGGGCTGAGACCAATTCAATCGCCTTTCCCGCGAAAGCGGGGACCCAGGGCAAGCGACAGAACCGTTGCCCTGGACCCCGGCTTCCGCGGCGGAGGCGAAAAATATTACAACTCCGTGTTCTGCGCGGTGAAGATCGAGCCGTAGCCCTGTTTCGACCAGTCCGGCGGCACCGGGCACGGCGTCGGGTCGAGATGCGCGACCGTCGCCGGCTGGCCGCGCACGATGTCGCCGGTGTAGCGCGTCGGCGTCGGGGTCGGCATCCAGCTGAAGGCGTCGGCCGAGCTGTAGACAAACAGCGCCACCGGCCGCACCCGGTTGGTCGCGTTGGCGCGCGAGCCGTGCACCGTCCGGCAATTGATCGCGATCACCGTGCCGCCCGGCCCGGTGAGATCCTCGGCGCGCTCCCTGTCGATGCGCGCATGGTCGGATTTGGCGATCGCGCCGGTCCACCCGCCCTTGTCGTCGCGGTGGACGAAGATCGGCCCCTGATGGCTGCCGGGAATGCAGGTCAGCGGCCCCTGCTCCACCGGCACGTCGTCCAAGTAGATGCCGAGCGTCACCGGGCTGTAATTGGTGTGCGGCCAAGCCGGGATGTCCTGGTGCCAATCGACGATCTCGCCCGCGCCCGGGTATTTGTAGTTGAGCTTACTCGAATGGAATTTGACGTCGGGGCCGACGAGGTCGGCGGCGATGTCGGCGAGCGGCGACTCCGCGCAGAGACGCCAGAAATCGGGATGGCGATCGACCAGGGCGCGCAGCCGTCGCACATGCGGATTGTCCGGCCGATGCCGCGGGCCGACGTCGAATTCCGCGTTCGAGGCGGCAACGTCGCGGCTTTTCTCGATAAATTCCCGCGAGCGGGCGCGCAGCAGATCGAGCCATTCGCCGGGGATCAGTCCCTCGGCGGCAAGAAAGCCCGTCGCGAAACACCGCTCGCGCTGCTCCTGGCTCAGCATGCGGGACGGATTGGCGAGGATGGCTTCGGGCGTCATCTCGATAGCTCTCGGCATCCGGAAGACTCAGAGCATCTTTAGGTAAACCAAACCGCTCTTCCGCACCACCCCGGCGAAGACCGGGACCCATGGCGGAAACGGGTCCGGCCTCCGCCGGAGATGAGATGGTAGGCTTGTCATTGCCTGAGCTTGTGGACGTTGCGGCAGCTAGCCGCCATCATCCTCCGATAAAGAGGCGGGAGGAGAGGATGGCCGCGCAGCAAGACGTCATCGAGGCCGATTTCATCGTGATCGGCGCCGGCTCGGCCGGCTGCACGGTCGCGGCGCGGCTTTCGCAAGACCCGGCGACGCGGGTGCTGCTGCTCGAGGCCGGCGGCGACGACACCAACCGCTGGATCCACATCCCCCTCGGTTTCGGCAAGACCTTCGCCGACCCCTCGGTCAATTGGTGCTACGAGACCGAGGCCGATTCCAGCGGCCGCAAGGTGTTCTGGCCGCGCGGCAAGGTGCTCGGCGGCTCCAGCTCGATCAACGGCATGGTCTACATCCGCGGGCAGGCCGAGGATTTCGACCATTGGCGCCAGCTCGGCAATAGCGGCTGGTCGTTCGACGATCTGCTACCCTATTTCAAGCGCGCCGAGCATCAGGTGCGCGGCGGCGACGAATTCCACGGCAGCGGCGGCCCGCTCTGCGTCTCCGATATCGAACCCCATCCGATCGCGGAGGCTTTCATCGACGGTGCGATGGCGCTTGGCTTTCCGCGCAACGACGATTTCAACGGCGCGGCGCAGGACGGCGTCGGCTACCACCAGACGACGACGCGCAACGGTAGGCGCTGCTCGACCGCGGTCGCCTATCTGAACCCGGCGCGCGGGCGGGCCAATCTGCAGATCGTCACCAACGCGCTCACCGAGAAGATCGTCGTCGAGGGGAAGCGCGCGGTGGCGGTCGACTATCGCCAGGGCGGCGCGCTCACGACCGCGCGCGCCCGGCGCGAGATCATCGTGTGCAGCGGCGCGATCAACTCGCCGCAGCTGCTGATGCTGTCGGGGATCGGCCCGGCGGCGCACCTGGCGGGGCATGGCATCGCGGTGGCGCAGGATTTGCCCGGCGTCGGGCAGAACCTGCAGGACCATTATTCGGTGCCGATCAAGCTCAAGGCGCGCCTGCCGGTCACAGTCAACGACGTCATGCTGAGCAATATGAAAAAGCTCAAGGTCGGCGCGCAGTACTACATGTTCCGCACCGGCCCGTTGGCGATGATCAGTTCGCCCGCGGCGCTCTTCGCCAAGACCCGGCCCGAACTCGCGACCCCCGACATCAAATGCTCGATCTCGCCGTTCAGCGCCGAACGGCCGCAGGACGGGCTGCACAAATTCTCCGGCTTCACGATGATCGCCTACCAGCTGCGGCCCGAGAGCCGCGGCGAGATCAAATTGAAAAGCGCCAACCCGGCCGACCCGCCGGCGATGATCCCCAATTACCTCACGGACCCCATAGACCAGCAGACCCTCGTTGACGGCCTGAAATTGTGCCGTCAGGTGCTCGCCCAGCCCGCGCTCGCGCGCTTTGTCGCCGAGGAGTTCCAGCCGGGGACCGCGGTACAAAGCGATATCGCGCTGCTCGATTATGCCCGTCAGCGCGGCGGCACCGTCTATCACCCCACCAGCACCTGCAAGATGGGAGTCGATGCGATGGCGGTGGTCGACCCCGAGCTCAGGGTGATCGGGATCGAGGGGTTGCGCGTCGCCGACGCCTCGGTGATGCCGACCGTGATCTCCGGCAACACCAACGCGGCGGCGATCATGATCGGCGAGAAGCTCGCCGACCTCGTTCGCCAGCGGCTGCGCATGGCGGCATGAGCGAGCGCGCCGCGGAGGCGCGGTTTCGCGCCAATCTGCAAGGCGAGGTCGACAGCGCCGGTCTCTACCGCGCGCTGTCCGACGCGGAGAGCGACCCGCACGTCAGCGAAGTCTATCGCCGCCTCGGCGCGGTCGAGGAGGCGCATGCCGAGTTCTGGCGCGGTCAGCTCGCGCGGATCGGCGCCAAGGCCGCCGGCGCCCTGCGCCCGGATTGGCGCACCCGCGCCGTGGTCTGGCTGGCGCGGCGCTTCGGCCCGCAATTCGTGCTGCCGACCTTGAGCACCTTGGAGCAGCGCGATGTCGGCAGCTACGACAGACAGCCCGAAGCGGTCGCCGGCGGCCTGCCCGCAGCGGAACGCTCGCACAACCGCGTCGTCCAGGCGCTGGCGTCGTCGTTCCCCGGCGGCGCGGCGGGCGGCGCCCTGGCGCGGGTCGAAGGGCGCCACCGCGCCGGCGGCAACGCGCTGCGCGCCGCGGTGCTCGGCGCCAATGACGGGCTCGTCTCCAATTTCAGCCTGGTGATGGGCGTCGCCGGCGCCGCGATCGCCGGCAAGACGATCCTCCTCACCGGCATCGCCGGCCTCATCGCCGGCGCTTGCTCGATGGCGATCGGCGAATGGCTGTCGGTGACCAGCTCGCGCGAATTGAACCAGCGCCAGATCGGCATCGAGGCCGACGAGCTCGAACACGCGCCGGAAGAGGAAAAAGAAGAGCTGGTGCTGATCTATCAGGCCAAGGGCCTCGGCGAGGCGCAGGCGCGCGCCCTCGCCGACAGCCTGATGGCCGACAAGGACACCGCGCTCGACACGCTGGCGCGCGAGGAATTGGGCATCGACCCGGCCGAGCTGGGCGGGTCGCCCTGGGCGGCGGCGGGGTCGTCGTTCGCGCTGTTCGCGCTCGGCGCGATTTTCCCGGTGGCGCCGTTCTTCTGGCTCGACGGGTTTCGCGCGATCGCCGTCAGCGTCGTCCTGAGCGGCCTCGCGCTGATCGCGATCGGCGCGGGTACCTCGCTGTTCACCGGCCGCTCGCTCCCCTTCTCGGCGGCGCGCCAGCTCGGCGCCGGCCTCGCCGCCGCCGCGATCACCTACGGCATCGGCCGCCTGATCGGCGTCGCGGTCACCGGCTAGCCGTCCTATCCGGTCAGATCACCTGGAGGAAAATCAGCACCAGCCCGACCACCGAGACCAGCCACGCGAGCGTGCGCAGCCAGGGGATGCCGGCGAGGTAGATGAGCCAATGCGCGACACGCCCCCAGAAGTAGATTTCGCAGCCGACGAGCGTCGTCGCGTTGGCCTTGCCGGCGATCTGCGCGACGAGGATCAGCGCGATGAACAGCGGCAGGGTTTCCAGCGTGTTGTGATAGGCGCGCTGGGCGCGGCCGGCCAAGCCGCCGAGCGGCGGTATCCGGTCGCGATTGCCGGCGAGCGCCGGGAGGCCGACTTCCCCGTGTGCGGCCATCGCGGCTACGAGTATCTCGATAAAGGTGAGGACGACGGACCAGACGAGGATTTTGAGATCAGGCGTCATTGCGGCGCTTCCCTTAAGGTTGACGCTCCGGTTGATCCGGAGAGGCCGCATTTTCCGTGCTCGGCACGCCCTCGGCAATCCGTTTGGTCGCCCGCGGCGCACACCGCGGGCGGAACCTCCGGTTGCCCAGCGTGTTGGCGATTATGGATTGTCGAGGCTGCAGTGCGGGGCTTGATGACGCCGACACAGCCGACGCAACGCCTGCCCGGTGAGCTGAAACCGGGTGATATCGGCTTGTTTCTCGACGTCGACGGAACCCTGCTCGACATTGCGCCGCGGCCCGAGGCGGTGGAGGTCAGACCCGGCCTGCTGGACGATCTCGCCGCGGCGGAACGCAGGCTGGGCGGCGCGCTGGCGCTGGTCAGCGGCCGGCCGATCGCCGAACTCGATCGCCTGTTCGCGCCGCTGCGGCTGAGCGCCAGCGGTGTCCACGGCGCCGAGTTGCGGCGCCGGCCCGGCGGCGCCGTCGCCTCGCTGGCGAACGGGCGCCTCGGCGGCGACACTTGGTGCGCGCTGACGCGGCTGCTCGACGAATTCCCGGGCAGCTACGCCGAGAACAAAGAGGTCAGCTTCGCCGTGCATTACCCCGATCCCGGCACCGACACCGCCCGCCTGAAGCGGGCCCTGTCGCGCCTGATGGAGCGCGCCGCCGCCGCCGGCACCGCGACCAGGCTGCTCGCCGGACGCGCGGTGTTCGAGGTGCAGCTCCCCGGCTTCGACAAGGGCCGCGCGATCGCGCGCTTCCTCGAAGAGACGCCGTTCCGCGGCCGCAAGCCGGTCTTCGTCGGCGACGACGAGATCGACCGCGCCGGCTTCGACGCGGCGCTCGCGCTGGGCGGCTTCGCCTATTCTGTCGGGGTCGAGATGCCGGGCCTCACCGGCGCCTTCGCCGGCCCCGGCGCGGTCCGCGCCTGGCTGCACGGTCTCGGCCGATGAAGACGACCCTGTGCGAGCGCAGCGCCGCCAAGATCAAGGCTCCGCAGACGACCCGCGCCCGGCAGCCGCACAAGCCCCCGCCCGCTTCGGCGGCGCTGCCGCAAAAAAAACCGGCGCCGGTAGTGCGCGATGCCGGTTCGCTTCAGGAACAGACGCTCGATCTCGCGCTGATCGGCAATTGCCGGATCGCGGCGCTGGTGAACCCCACCGGGCGGATCGTCTGGTGGTGCTTTCCGCGTTTCGATTCCGATCCGGTATTCTCCCGGCTCGTCGCGGGCGATGAGGAGAAGGGGTTTTGCGACGTCGTCCTCGCCGACCTGGTGAAATCCAGCTCGTCTTACGTCCGCAACACCGCGATCGTCGTGACCGAGCTGGAGGACAGTCACGGCGGTCGCCTGCGGATCACCGATTTCGCGCCGCGCTTCCCGATGTTCGAGCGGATTTTTCGCGCGCCGCAGATCATCCGCCGGATCGAACCGCTCGCCGGGCTGCCGCGCGTCCAGCTCCGGGTGCGTCCGACGCACGCCTACGGCCGGCCGACGAAAGGCCACTCGCTCGGCTCGAACCACATCCGCTTTCGCGGCGGCGACGAGGTGATGCGGCTCTCGACCGACGCGCCGCTCTCCTACATCTCCGAGGAGACCGCGTTTCCGCTGACCCGGCCGCTGGCTCTCGTCTTCGGCCCGGACGAGCCGTTCGAGGGCGCGATCGAACAGACGACGCGCGAGTTCGAGGCGCACACCCGCCACTATTGGCAAAGCTGGGTGCGAACGCTGTCCCTGCCCTTCGAATGGCAGAGCGCGGTGATCCGCGCCGCGATCACCCTGCAATTGTGCAGCTTCGAGGAAACCGGCGGGATCGTCGCCGCGCACACCACCTCGATCCCCGAGGCGCCCGACAGCGGGCGCAACTGGGACTACCGCTATTGCTGGCTGCGTGACGCGTATTTCGTGGTCCAGGCGCTCAACCAGCTGAGCACCACCCAGACGATGGAGGATTACCTCAGCTACGTGACGACGGTCGCCGCCCAGATCAACGAGCCGCTGGGGCCGGTGCATTCGATCGTGCCGGGCGACCGTCTCGGCGAAACCATCGCCCCAAACCTGTCGGGCTTTCTCGGCATGGGGCCGGTGCGCATCGGCAACGAAGCGGCGATGCAGAAGCAGCACGACGTCTACGGCAGCGTCGTCCTGGCGGCGACCCAGATGTTCGTCGACGAACGGCTGCCGCGGATGGGCGACGAAGTCCTGTTCAAACGGCTCGAGCCGATCGGCGAGCTGGCTTTCGACAGCGCGCTGAAGCCCGATGCCGGCATCTGGGAATATCGCGGCCGCGCCCGCGTCCATACCTACTCCGCCGCGTTGTGCTGGGCGGCGTGCGACCGGCTCGGCAAGATCGCCGAGAAGCTCGGCCTCGGCGCTCGCGCCCATTACTGGTCGCGCCGGGCCGATGGGTTGCGCGCGGAAATCCTGCGCCGGGCCTGGAATGAGAACAAAGGCGCCTTTGTCGGCGCGCTCGACGACCCGGAACTCGACGCGAGCGTGCTGCGCATCGCCGATCTGGGGCTGGTTGAGGCGCGCGACCCGCGCTTCCTTTCGACCTGCGACGTGATCGGCAAGCATCTGCTGCGCAACGGGCGGATCATGCGCTATATCGCCGACGACGATTTCGGGGCGCCGGAGACGGCCTTTCTTGCCTGCAATTTCTGGTATATTGAGGCGCTGGCGATTATCGGCCGCCGCGACGAGGCGCGCGAGTTCTTCACCGGCCTGCTCGATCGCCGCAATTCGTTCGGACTGCTCTCGGAGGACATTCATCCGCAGACCGGGGCGCTGTGGGGCAACTTCCCGCAGACCTATTCGATGGCCGGCATCATCAATTCGGCGACGCGGCTGTCGGAGAAATGGGAGGACGTGTGGTGCCGCGTCTCGTCGTAGTCTCGAATCGGGTGGCGGTTCCCGATCCCGAAGGGCCGCGCCAGGCCGGCGGGCTCGCGGTCGCGGTCAACGCCGCGTTGAAGCATCGCGAGGGGTTGTGGTTCGGCTGGAGCGGCGAGATCAGCGAAAACGGCGGCGGCCACCAGCCAAAGATCGTCGAACGCCGCCAACGCAGTTTTGTCACCCTCGACCTGTCGCCAACCGATTACCAGGAATACTACAACGGCTTCGCCAACCGGGTGTTGTGGCCGATCCTGCATTACCGGATCGACCTCGCCGAATTCACCGAGGTCGATCTCAGCGGCTACCTGCGGGTCAATGCCCGCTTCGCCGAGGCGCTATCCGGCTTTATCCGGCCGGACGATTGGATCTGGGTGCACGATTACCACCTCTTGCCGCTGGCCAAGGAACTGCGGGCACGCGACCACGACAACCCGATCGGCTTTTTCCTCCACATCCCCTGCCCGCCCCCCGACATCCTGATGGCGCTGCCGCAGCACGCGGAGAGCATGGGGGCGCTCGCGCATTACGATCTCGTCGGCACCCAGACCGAGCACGACGCCGACAATCTGCGGCAGTATTTCGAACAGCATGGCGGCGTGTTCCACCGCAACCGGACAACCTTCGACATCGACGGGCGGCGCGTGCACCTGCGCGCCTTCCCGGTCGCCATCGCCACCAAGGTTTATTCGCGTACCGCGCGCAGCGCGATCCGCTCGGATTTCGCCGCCGAGATGCGCGCCAGCCTCAACAGCCGCAAGCTGATCCTCGGGGTCGACCGGCTCGACTACTCGAAGGGCATACCGCAACGCATCCAGGGCTTCGGCCAATTCCTCGACTCCTACCCGCAATGGCGGCACCATGTCACCTATCTCCAGGTAACGCCGACCTCGCGCAGCGAAGTGCCCGAATACGCCGACATCAACCAGACCGTGAACACGCTGGTGGGGCAGATCAACGGCCGCTACGGCGAGCCGGCCTGGACGCCGATCCGCTACGTCAACCGCGCCTATTCACGGGCCTCGCTGGCGGCGCTCTACCGCATGGCGGCGGTCGGGCTGGTGACCCCGCTGCGCGACGGGATGAACCTCGTCGCCAAGGAATACGTCGCCGCGCAGGACCCGGAAAATCCCGGCGTCCTGGTGCTGTCGCAATTCGCCGGCGCGGCCGAGGAGCTGGACGGCGCGATCCTCGTCAACCCGCTCGAAAGCGAGGGCATGGCGGCGGCGATCGACGCCGCGCTGCAGATGCCCTTGGCCGAACGGCAGGCGCGGCATCGGCGCATGTACCGGCACCTCGCCGTCAATGACATCGACCATTGGGCCGAAAGCTTTCTCGCCGCGCTGGCCGAAAGCCGGCAGCAGCCGCGCCTGTTCGACAATATCCGCCAGCTCTTCGCGGCGCGCGGCTGACCCGAAAGGTCATACCCCCAGCCGGTAGAACCGCGACGCCGTGCCGGCGAACAGCTCGGCCTTCTCCGCGGCCGACGCGCCGCTCGCCAGGCGCTTGAACGCGTTCCACAGCACCGGGTAGCCGCACGCTCCCTTGTCGACCGGAAAATTGCTTTCGAACATGCAGCGGTCGGCGCCGAATTCCTCGATGCAGACCTCGACATAGGGCCGCCACGCCTGTTCCATCTCGCCCGAGGAGGGCGGCAGCGGCGCCAGGTGAAAATCGAAGGCATTGACGATCATCGCCAGTCCGCCGAGCTTCACATAGACATTGGGGCACCGCGCCAGCGCCTTGATGTCGGCGCGCCAGCCGGCGAAGACCGTGCCGCGCTTATAGGGGCCGACACCGAGCGGCCCGCCGAAATGGTTGAGCACGATCTTCACCTCCGGGCAATCGCGCGCAACCTCGGTCAACAGCTTGATCTGCGGATGGTAGATCCACGCCTCGAAGGTGAGGTTGTGCGCCGGCAGCCGCTTGAGGCCGCGGCGGAAAGCCGGGTCCGCCATCAGCCCGGCGGGCGGCACGTAGGATGACGCCCCGACGATCGCCGGATCGTGCGCGGCGATCTGGCGGATGCCGCGAAACCGCCCGTCGGCCGCGGCGATCTGCCCTTCGAGCACCGCGTCGACATTGGGCAGCCGCAGATCGGCGAAGCTGACGATGCCGGCGCAGATCTGCGTCTTGCCGCCGCGCCCGTCGGCTTCCTCGGCGATGGCGCAAACAAACTCGCTCTCGCCGATCGGCCGCATCTCCTCGGGGCCGCTGGTGCGGTAGCCCGAGCCGCACTGGATGAACACCGTGGCGAGGATGTTATGCCCCGAATTGACGTCGGCCAGCAGCTCGTCAAGCAAATAGCGGCTACCGGGATGGTCCCACAGATGATGATGCGGATCGACGATCGGCAGATCGGGTTCGAGGATCTCCTCGCTCAGTCTGCCGAGCCAGGCGGGATTTGGCAGCGGGCGGTCATAGGCGCGGGCTTCGACAGGGGCGTTGGTGGGCATGGCGGTCCTCCCTCGGGCTGGCGCGCGGATTTGACAGCGCAACGTGCTGGCGGCACCGTTTCGCAATTCCGTCGCGAAATCAACCAGCCCCGGGAGCGCCCGCCTATGTCCGACCCGTATGCCCGCTATACCCGCCTCAAATTCGACCGGCCGCACCCGAAGGTGCTGCGGGTGACGATGGATAACGGGCGGATGAACACCGCCGACGAGGCGATGCACGCCGAGCTCGCCGAGATCTGGCGCGACATCGACCGCGACGAGAGCGTCAATGTCGCGATCCTCGCCGGGGCCGGCAAGGTGTTCTCGGCCGGCGGCGACTTCAACATGATCAAGAGCGCCACCGAGGATTTCAACGCCCGCGCCCGCCAATGGAAGGAGGCGCGCGAGATGGTCTACGGGGTCATCAACTGCAACAAGCCGGTGGTTAGCGCGATGCGCGGGGTCGCGGTCGGCGCCGGGCTGGTCTGCGGCATCCTCGCCGACGTGTCGATCGCGACCAAGGATTGCCGGATCATCGACGGCCATACGCGGCTCGGGGTCGCCGCCGGCGACCATGCCGCGATCGTCTGGCCGCTGCTCTGCGGCCTCGCCAAGGCGAAATACTACCTGCTGACTTGCGATCAGATTCTGGGTGAGGAAGCCGAGCGTATCGGATTGATAACATTCGCGGTCGATGACGATCAGCTCGAGGCGAAATCGATCGAGGTCGCGACCAAGCTGGCCGAGGGCGCGCAAAGCGCGATCCGCTGGACCAAGAGCGCCCTCAACAACTGGCTGCGCATGATGGGACCGACCTTCGACGCCTCGCTGGCCCTGGAGTTCTTCGGGTTCGGCGGCCCGGATGTGAAGGAGGGCCTCGCCTCCCACCTCGAAAAGCGCAAGCCCAACTTCCCGCCAGCGCCGCCGATCTGATTTTGCCGCCACCCCCGCGAAAGCGGGGGCCCAGGGCAACCGTTTTTGTCGCCTGCCCTGGGTCCCGCTTTTGCGGGAAAGACGATGGTGTAGTTGACCCGCCCGCCCGTTAGGCGGAACCTTGCGGCAGCAAATCGGGAGGCAGGCCATGAAAGTCGGGATGGCGCTCAACATGCTGTGCCAGGAGGGCCGTTCGGACGCTTCGGTCGTCGGCGAGCATCTGGCGCTGGGCGATCTGGCCGAGCCGCTCGGCTTCGACTCGCTATTCGCGCTGGAGCACCATTTCACCGGCTATGCGATGTCGCCGGCGCCCACCCAGTTGCTGTCCTACTATGCCGGCCGCACCAGGCGGATCAGCCTCGGCACCGCGGTCATCGTGCTGCCGTGGCACGATCCGGTCCGCGTCGCCGAGCAGATCGCGCTCTTGGACATCATGTGCGGCGGGCGTTGCCTCTTCGGCTTTGGGCGCGGCGCGGCGAGCGTCGAGTACGAGGGGTTCCGGATACCCATGGGTGAAGCGCGGCCGCGCTTTGTCGAGGCGGCGCAGATCGTCGTCAAGGCGCTCAGCGGCGACAGCTTCGAGCACCACGGCGAATTCTTCCAGATCCCGCGCACCGCGATCCGCCCGCGCCCGGTCTCGCATCCCGAGCGGCGGTTCTACGCCTCGGCGGTGAGCCCCGATTCGGCGGAGATCATGGCCAAGCTCGGCTTTGGCCTCCTGATGGTGATGCAGAACGAGTGGCCGAAGGCGGCGGAGGACATCGCCCGCTATCGCGCGATCGCGGCCGAAGCGGGCCACGCGCCGCGCCCGCCGATCATCCTCACCAATGTCTGCTGCGCCGAGAGCCGCGAGGAGGCGCAAGAGCGCGCGGTCAAGTATCTCGGCCAGAAATGGCAGTCGATCGACGACCACTACCATTTTTCCGACGGCCACCTCTCGACCGTCAAAGGCTACGAAAGCTACGGCAAGATGGCGCGCACCTACGCCAAGATCAACGAGAGCGCCGAGACCCGCGCCAAGGCGACCGATTTCTACGTCTCGATCCAGATCGTCGGCACCCCCGCGGATTGCCTCGACAAGATCGCCGAACTGCAGCGCTGCACCGGCATGGACCACCTCGTCACCGAATTCTCGTTTGGCGCGATGCCGCACGAGGAAGCGGAGGTCAACCTGCGGCTCTTCGCCGACCGGGTGATGCCGGTGCTGCAGCGCGACCCGGCCTTCGCCGCGCCGGCGGATGGTCCCCTCGCCGCGCCGGCCCCAGGGGCCGCCAGGGAACGGCTGTTCGCCCCGGCCTGAAAACCGCCGCGTCAGTGGTAATGGGCGAAAACCACCGGCGACACAAAGGCCCAGCATTCGAGGAAGGCGGCCTTGTCCGGCTTGCGGCCGAGCGCTTCCATCGCACCCAGCAAACAGAACCAGTTCAGTACCTCGTGCTGCCCGGAATCCTCAATCTGGCCGCTCTTGTAGGCGTGCCATTTGGCGTAGTCGCCGGCTTCGAGCGCATCGTAGAGCGCGCGGTCGGCCGCCACGTCGGGCCAGAGCTGCCAGTTCTTCTCGGTGAGAAACGAGTGCGACCAGCTTGACGACGCCATCAGCGCGACGCGCCACGGACTCTCGGCCATGATCCGCGCGGTCGCGGCGCCGACCTCCATGCAGCGATGCGGGTTCGGCCCAGGCGGATCGAAGACCTTGGAGTCGAGGTTGCCGATCTCGTCCTTCATCGCCAGCGGCAGGCGAAGCCCACGCGCCGCGTTGACCCGCCGCCCATAGCAATTCACCGAGAACTGCACCAGCCTATAGTCGAACCCGCGCCGCTCGTCGTCGAGCAGCAGCACGGTGTTTTCGAACGCGTGACCCATCGGATTGTGCAGCGGCTTGTAGGCGTAAGCCGTGTCGATCCCCGCCTCGATCAGCCGGGTCGCCAGGTATTTGCCGGCCTCCTTGTGGCCGCGCACGCGGAAAGTCTTGTCGGCGGGCTCGTTCCACGGGTTGTCGGGCGAGCGGCGGTGCGCCCAGGGCTGGATGTCCTGGTCCTCATAGGCCAGCACCGCAAACGGCGGGACGATGTCTTCCTTGAAGTTCTCGTACTGGTCGTCGCCCCACATGATGATGAGGTCGGGGTTGAACTCGTCGAGCGCCCGGCGCGCCTCGGCGAAATGCTGCCGGTAGATTTCGCGGTAGCGCGAAGCG
>DASRLO010000018.1:0-27599 GCA_035648415.1 Allostellaceae bacterium | reverse complement strand
ACAGCAAGTGATGACCTTGCTGCGCAACGGCATGTGCGTTCTCCCCGAAAGTCCTTATCGGCTCAGCGCGGCCGCGCGGCGACGCCTCCGCGCAATTCGTGCACGACGACCCCAAGCCGCCGCGGCGGCGGCGCCAGCCACAGCGGATGGGTCAGGCTGGTGCCGACATCGCTTTCGCCGGCCTGCCAGCGCCGCATCAGCGCGGCCGGCGAAAAATCGGCCATCTTGCCGGAGAGCTCGGCGTCGGCTCCCTCATGGACAAGGCGCAGGATGGTCATCGTCGCCTCGCTGCCCTCGGCGAGGCATTTGCGGATCTCGGCATCGCGGCGCAAGCCGGCCGGCAGCCGTTCGCCGAGCAGCGCGATCATCCGGCGCAGATCGTGGTTGCGTCTGAGCGCCGCGATCTCGCGCGCCGAGCGGCTGGTCCCGCCCCGCGCGCCCGGCACCGGGTCATAGCCGTCGATCACGAAGCACAGCGTGTCGGCGGGGCGCGCATCGTCGAGCGGACCGACCGAAATCGCGCCGCCGCGATAGCGCCGGCCGTCGATCGCCACCGGCGCCATGCCGGGCAGCGCGGTGCTCGCCAGCACGTGATCGATCGTCAGTACGTGGCGGTCGTTGTCGAAACGGGTCTCGGCTCCGGTATCGAGATTGGTCGCCCCGAGGACGACGCGCACGTTGCCGGAATTGACCCGCTCGAAGTCGACGAGTTCGACGATCAGTTCGCGCAGCTCGCTCGACGGGATCGCCGAATTCTCGCGCGGCGGGGTTGCGTCAGCGCCGCGCCACCGCGCGACGGCGCGGTCGACCGCGCCGCGCCAGTGCCGATGGAACCCGGCATCGGCGCGGATCGCGACGCGGCGGCTCAGCTCGCGCCAGAACTGACGCAGGCGGAACGAGCGCTCGTGCGGCAGATTGCCGGCGATGAGCGCGGCGTTGACCGCGCCGATCGCGCTGCCGGCGATCCAATTGGGCCTGATCCCGGCGGTTTCGAGGGCCGCATAGGCCCCAGCCTGGTAGGCCCCGAGCGCGCCGCCACCCGATAGAACCAGCGCGATCCGGTCGAACCGAGCCAAACTTTTTTCCGATCGCGCGCGCGCCAAACCCGGCCCCCTCGACACTGCAAACGTCATCATGCGAAACCCCAATCGGAGCGTCCAGTGCCGAAACGGCGGGCCGATTAGTTGTTCTTGACGAAGGTCTTAGGCGGCACCGTTTTGAGGTAGGCGGCAATCGCGCGGCGGTCGTCGTCGGTAAGCCGGGCGGTATTGCGCACGATCTCGGCCATCGCCCCGCCGACGAAATCGCCATCGGGCGTCATGCCGTCCTTGAGCAGCGAGAGGATGTCGTCCTCGCTCCACTGGCCAATACCGGACTCGGAATCCGGCGTGATGTTTGGCGCCTTCTTGCCTTGGAGCCCGCCACGCGACCCCGCGAGGTAATTCTCCGCATCGGGTGCGCCGAGCCAGGTAAGCGGCGTGTGGCAATCGCCGCAATGACCCACCGTCGTGACCAGATAGGCCCCACGCGCGGCCACCAGGTCTTTTGGCGGCGCGAGTTGGATGGCGAAATTCGCCATGATCGCCGTGCCCATCGCGGCGCGCGCCCGCTCAAAAAGTCCCAAGGACTGCGGCGCCGCGATGGACTGCGGCACCGGCTTGAGGCTATCGAGAAAGGCCTTCAGATCGGCGAGATCGCTGTCGGTAAGACCGCCGAAATAAGGAAACGGAAACGCCGGCACGTAGTGCGATCCGTCGGGTGCGATCCCCCAGCGCATCGCTTGCACGAAATCCGCCTCGTCCCAAGCGCCGATGCCGGTCGCGCGATCGGGCGTGATGTTGGGGGTGGCGATCGTGCCGAATTCGGTCTCCATCGTGCGCCCTCCGGCATAGGGCGCGCCGCGGTTCTTGCTGTCGGTGTGGCACTGGTCGCAACCGGCGGCGGCGGCAAGATAGGCGCCACGCGCCACCGCTGCTTGGTCGGCGGAGATTGCGGCCGACGAGAAGGCCAGCAACAGGAAAAGGGTGGCGAATGCCGCCCTTATTTCTTGATCTCCTCCCGGAACTTCCCGTGGCAACCGCCGCAGCCATTCTTACCCAAATCGCCGAACGCCGTCTGGATCTTCTCCTTGTCGCCACCCTTCACCGCCGCGAGCAGCGCTCCCGCCTTGTCGGCAGCAGTATCGCGAACGGCGAGGAAGCCCTTCCAGTCGCTCCACACCTCGGGTTTCGGGGCGAACTTGCCCTCTGGGTTCGGTCCCTCCGTTCCCGGGGGAAACACATCCGGAATTTTTTTCATCGTCTCGATCAGATCGCTTGCACCGGCGGTGGCCTTGGCAATATCGGCTTTGCCGTCCAGGTAGCCCTTGATCGACCCCATATCGGCGCCCTGTTCCTTCATCAGCGCCTGCCGGTCCTTGATGACCTGGTCTTTGTCCACCGCCAGCGCGCTCGTTGTATTGGCCGCCCCGATCGCCAGCGCTGCGCCGAGTGCCAGCAGCTGTATTGATGACCGCATGTGCCCCCCTTTTCGTATTGGTTC
This sequence comes from Allostellaceae bacterium, assembly GCA_035648415.1. Taxonomy (GTDB): domain Bacteria; phylum Pseudomonadota; class Alphaproteobacteria; order ATCC43930; family CGMCC-115725; genus DATARH01. The sequence continues at coordinate 25,058 of DASRLO010000018.1, read as the reverse complement.
AACGCCGAGACTAAAGTCCTGGTTGACAAAAGCAATTGCCGGCCGGCGCACTCACCATCACGTGATCGGCATGACGATGTGGTTCTTGAAGCCGGGCCGTTCGCTGCACCGGTCGTACCAGGCGCGCAGACGCGGCATGTCGGGCCGCTCGATCGCGTAGTTGAACCAGCGATACATATGCGTGCCCATGACGATCTCGGAAAGCGAGAGCGATTGTCCCGCGAGATAGGGCTGGCCGGCGAGCGCGTCGTCGACGATTTCCCAGGCGGCGATCGCCCGCCGCCGCGCCGCCTCGATCGCCGCCGCGTCGCGGGTCTCCGGGGTCGAGCGGATCAGCCCTTGCAGCAGCGCCCCCATCGGCGCGCCGATCACCGACAACTGCCAATCCATCCAGCGCTCGACATGGGTGCGCGCGGCGGGGTCGCGCGGGTAGAGGCTCTCGCCGTTCGGGTGGGTGTTGCAGAGATAGCGGCAGACCGTGTTCGACTCCCACATCACCAGATCGCCGTCGATCACCGTCGGCACCAGCCCGTTGGGGTTCAGCTTGAGATATTCGGGATCGCGGTTGCCGCCGAACGGGCCGCCGTGGTCGACGCGGTCGTAGGGGATGCCGAGCTCGGCGCAGGTCCACAGCACCTTTTGCACATTCGATGAAGTCGTGCGGCCCCAGATCTTCAGCATGCCATCCTCCGCGCTTCGCCGCGTTCATGGAGCCTCAGTTTAGCGGCCGGCGCAACTGTCGGCAGAGCCGGGCCTTGCTGTATAGTGAGCGGCCATCCGGTCACGATCGCCCAAGGAAAACTGCCGATGATGTGCCGAGCTGCCGCCGCCGCTCTGATCATCTTCATGGTCCCGGTCACCGCTTGGGCGGTTACCGCCAACGGCCAGCAGATGATGCAGAACTGGGCGGCGTCCAACCGCTGCGCCCAGGCGGCGCAAAAGGCGTTTCCCGACTTTACGGCGGAGGCGAACGCCAAGCGCGACGCGCAGTTGAAGCAATGCCTCGCGGGACAGAACCTGCCGCCGCGGCCGGCGCTCGACGCGCCGGCAAAACCCTGAAATCGCGGACGCGGCCAGAGCGCCCCAGTCTAGGTACGAACCCCGCCGGCAGGGAATTTTTTGAAGACTATCGGCTACGCGCTACCGAGCAGCGGCAATCCAAGGGTGTCGGCGGCACGGCGTAGATCGCCGTCGAGCGAGGCGAGCGGCAGATCGAGGCGCTCGGCCAATTCGAGGTAGGCGGCATCATAGGCTGATAAACCGAAACGCTCGGCCAGGCCGGCTGTCGCCGTCCACGCCTGCGTCGCGGTATCGGCATCGAGCGCTATGGGCAGCGCTTTGAGGAAGTTGCAAAGGCGTCGGCGGCGATCTCTCCCAAGCCGGCGGCGCCGCTCGGCGACAAGCAGCGCATTCGCCGCTTCCAGCGGCCACAAAGCCGGCGCAAAGGCTCCCGTGTCGGTTGTGCGTTGCAGAAGTGCGAGCAGAGCCGGCGTCTGCTCGTCCTCGAAACACCAGGCAACCGCGACGGAGCTGTCCAGCACGAAGGTCACGAACGACCGTCTTCGATCAAATCCTTGATCTTGATGCCGCCCAGGGTCAGGCCGCGGCTCGCCTCGATAAGGCCCGCGGCGGCGCGCCGCGCTTTCGCGCGGTTAAAACCCCCCTCGGCAGGGACGAGCTTGGCAACGGCCTTGCCGCGGCGGGTAATGACGATCTCCTCGCCCCGCTCCACCCGATCCAGCAGCGAACCCAACCTGTTTTTCGCTTCAAAAGCGCCGATCTCGTGCATTTTGCTTTCAATCTAGCTTACAGGCTAGATTGATTGTCCCTGCACGCCTTGTCAACAACGCTTCCCGGGCGCAGACCGGCCCCGTTTCCGCCGTGGATACGGGCCTGCGCCAGTATGATACGGGTCATGCTTGCCAAAACCGTCGCCAGGCCCTACGTAAGCGACCACAAACCTCACGCAGGGTCGCGGCGCCGTCGGTGACGGCGCTCGCTCCGGTGTCGGCGGTGGCTCACCCACCGGCGATCTCTCCTGCGGCGGCTGAACCGGAAAAGGACATACGCGATGGCTCTGCCAGAGTACTCGATGCGCGGCCTGTTGGAGGCCGGCGTTCATTTCGGCCACCACACGCGGCGCTGGAACCCGAAGATGTCGCCTTACATCTTCGGTATCCGCAACGGCATTCACATCATCGACCTCGAACAGACCGTGCCGCTGCTGCGGCAGGGCTTGGAGGCGGTGCGCGAGGTCGTCGCCGGCGGCGGCCGCGTGCTGCTGGTCGGCACCAAGCGCCAGGCGCAGGACGCGATCGCCGACGCGGCGAAGCGCTGCGGCCAGTATTACGTCAACTACCGCTGGCTCGGCGGCATGCTGACCAACTTCAAGACGATCTCGGCGTCGATCAAGCGGCTGCGCGAGGTCGAGGAGCGGGTCGCGGCGCAGGAAACCGGCCTCACCAAGCGCGAGATCCTCGAGCTGACGCGCGACCATGACAAGCTGGAGCGCGCCCTCGGCGGGATCAAGGACATGGGCGGGCTGCCCGACATCCTGGTGGTGATCGACACCAACAAGGAGGCGATCGCGGTCGCGGAAGCGAACAAGCTGCGCATTCCGGTGGTGGCGGTGCTCGACTCGAACTCGTCGCCGGACGGGATCGCCTACCCGATCCCCGGAAACGACGACGCCATGCGCGCGATCCACCTCTATTGCGACCTGTTCGCGGGCGCGGTGCTCGACGGGCTGCAGGCCGAAGCCGTCGCCTCGGGCATCGATATCGGCGCGCGCGAACGGGTCGCCGAGGAGGCGCTGGTGGCGAACGACGCCGACGAGGCAGAACCTGCCCAGAGCGAACCGGCGCCGACCATGGACGAAGCGCTCGGCGCCGAAGGCGCCGAGGGCGAAGCGACCGCGGCCAGCGCCTAAAGGGCGCGGGGGCCTCATACAAAGGATAATGCGATGGCGGAGATCACTGCCGCGCTGGTCAAGGAATTGCGCGACAAGACCGGCGCCGGGATGATGGATTGCAAGCGCGCGCTCGCGGAGAACGGCGGCGAATTGGAGTCGGCGGTTGACTGGCTGCGCACCAAGGGTCTCGCCGCGGCGGCGAAAAAGGCCGGTCGCGTCGCGGCCGAAGGGCTGATCGGGTTGGCGACGGCGGCCAAGGCGGGCGCGCTGGTCGAGGTCAATTCCGAAACCGACTTCGTCGCGCGCAACGAGCTGTTCCGCAACTTCGTGCGCGAGGTCGCCAAGCTCGCGGTCGGCGCCGAGCGCGACATCGACGCGCTGAAGGCGGCCGCGTTCGCCGGCAACGGCAAAACGGTCGAAGGCGAGCTGACCGATCTGATCGGCCGGGTCGGCGAGAACATGGTGCTGCGCCGGGTCGCGCGGCTGGCTGTCGGCAACGGCGCCGTCGCGTCCTACGTGCACAACCCGGGTCCCGACTTGGGCAAGATCGGCGTGCTGGTCGCGCTCGAATCGACCGCCTCGGCCGATGTCCTGGCGGCGCTGGGGCGGCAGCTTGCCATGCACATCGCCTTCTCAAACCCTGCCTACCTCGACTCCAGCCTGGTTCCGGCGGGGGAGATCGAGCGGGAACGCGGGGTGCTGCGGCAACAGGCGCTCGAAAGCGGCAAGGCGGGTGACGTCGTCGATCGCATGGTCGAAGGCCGCCTGCGCAAGTTCTACGAGGAGTCGGTGCTGCTCGACCAAATCTTCGTCTCGCCCGACGCGGACGGCAAAAGCCGGATCAGCAAGGTGGTCGAGACAGCGGCGAAGGAAGCCGGAGCCCCGATCGAGATCACCGGTTTCGTGCGCTTCGCCTTGGGCGAGGGGATCGACCGGCCGACCACCGATTTCGCCGCCGAGGTCGGGGCCCAGCTGAACAGTTAGGCGGTTGGGACGCGGCGCGTTTGGTGTATCTTGTCGGGGCTCGCGGGACGGGCGCCCAAGCCGGATGAGCTAGGCCCATGCCACCCGACCTCAAGTACCGCCGTGTGCTGCTGAAGATCTCCGGCGAAGCGCTGATGGGCGAGCGCGATTACGGCCTCGACCCGGGTGTCGTCGCGCGCATCGCCGACGAGGTCAAAGCGGTTCACGCGCTCGGGGCCGAGGTCTGCCTCGTGATCGGCGGGGGCAATATCTTTCGTGGCGTGTCGGCAGCGGCGGCCGGCATGGAGCGGGCCTCGGCCGACTACATGGGCATGCTCGCCACCGTGATCAATTCGCTGGCCATGCAGAACGAGCTGGAGCGGCGCGGCGTACCGACCCGGGTGCAGTCGGCGATCTCGATGCAATCGGTCTGCGAGCCCTATATCCGGCGGCGCGCGGTGCGGCATCTCGAAAAGGGCCGCGTCGTGATCTTCGGCGCCGGAACCGGCAACCCGTTCTTCACCACCGACACGGCGGCGGCGCTGCGCGCCTCGGAAATGGGCTGCCACGCGCTGCTGAAGGCAACCAAGGTCGACGGCGTCTACGACGCCGACCCGCATCTCGTACCCGGCGCGAAGCGGTTCGAGCGGCTGACCTATCACGACGTACTCGCGCGCGACCTGCAGGTGATGGACGCCGCGGCGGTCTCGCTGGCGCGCGAGAACGGCATCCCGATCGTCGTCTTCTCGATCTTCGAGAGCGGCGGTTTTGCCGACGTCGTACAGGGACGGGGCCGCTTCACGATCGTCGAGGACGCGGTGTAGCAATCGCGAGAACGGCAAGCACAGGAACGCAGGCCATGGCAGACGATGATGCATTATTGAAGGACATCCAGCGGCGCATGGATGGCGCGCTCGAGGCGTTGCGCAAGGAACTGGGCGGGTTGCGCACCGGGCGCGCCTCGGTGAGCCTCTTGGAGCCGGTCGTGGTCAATGCCTACGGCAACAACATGCCGCTGAACCAGCTCGCCAATGTCAACGTGCCCGAACCGCGGATGATCACGGTCAACGTCTGGGACCGCGGCATGGTCAAGGCGGTCGACAAGGCGATTCGCGAGTCCGGGCTGGGGCTCAACCCGCAGACCGAGGGCCAGACGATCCGCGTGCCGATCCCCGATCTCAACGAGGAGCGCCGCCGCGAACTGACCAAGGTTGCGGCGAAATATGCCGAGGCGGCGCGCGTCTCGGTGCGCAATGTGCGGCGCGACGGTATCGAGACATTGCGCAAGCAGGAAAAGGACGGCGATATTTCGCAGGACGAGCAGAAAAAGCTCGAACGCGAAATCCAGCATCTGACCGACAACCACATCAAGAAGGTCGACGACAGCTTGGCGCAGAAGGACAAGGAAATTCTTCAGGTCTGATGGGCGCCCAGAGCTTCACGCCGCGCGCGCTGCCGCGGCATATCGCGATCATCATGGACGGCAACGGCCGCTGGGCGCAGGCCCGCGGCCTGCCGCGCATCGCCGGGCATCGGCGCGGCGCGGAGGCGGTGCGTCGCACCGTGACGGCCGCCGGCGACCTCGGGATTCCCTACTTGACGCTGTTCGGGTTTTCCTCGGAGAACTGGAAGCGGCCGCTCGCCGAGGTCGACGATTTGATGGGCCTGCTGCGGCACTATTTGCGCGGCGAGATCGCGGAACTGCACCGCAACGGGGTGCGGCTGCGGGTGATCGGCGATCTCGGACGGCTGGCGCCCGATATCGTGACCTTGATCGCCAATGCCGAAGCGCTTACCCGCGACAATGGCGGCGTCAATCTGACCATCGCGCTGTCCTATGGCGGGCGCGACGAGATCGTCGCGGCGGTGCGCCGGCTGGCCGGCCAGGCGGCGTCGGGCGAGCTGTCGCCGGAGGCGATCGACGAGGCGGCGATCTCGCGGCACCTGTTCACCGCCGACCTCCCCGATCCCGACCTCCTGATCCGCACCAGCGGCGAGCAGCGGATCAGCAATTTCCTGTTGTGGCAGTGCGCCTATTCGGAGCTGGTCTTCACCAAGACGCTGTGGCCGGATTTCGGCCACGCCGACCTGGAGCAGGCGATCGCCGATTACGGCGGCCGCGAGCGGCGTTACGGAGCCTCGTTTGGCTCCCGCTGAGGCGGGGACGCTGCGGCTGCGCATCCTGTCGGCGCTGGTGCTCGCGCCGCTGCCGCTGGTGGCGATCTGGCTCGGCGGGCCGTTCATGCCGATCCTCACCGTCGTGGCCGCCATCGTCATGGCTTGGGAGTGGAGCCGGCTGTGTGGCGGCGGGGCGCCGCTGGTCGCGGTCGTCGCCGTCGCGGTCGTCGCGGCGGCGGGGTTGGGCGTCCGGGCCGGAAGCGTTCTCTTGGTTGTCGGCGCCGTCGCGATCTGGGTCGGCGAGGTGCGGCGGCCCGGAAGCGCGCCATTGTGGGCGGCTGCCGGCTGTTTGTGGGTCGGGCTGCCCTGCATCATCCTTCTGTGGTTGGTGCAGAGCGGCAGCGCCGCGCGCGGCACGCTGTTCTGGATGTTCGCGGTGGTCTGGGCGACCGATATCGGCGCCTACGCGGCCGGACGGCAACTCGGCGGCCCGCTGCTCGCGCCGCGGTGGAGCCCGCGCAAGACCTGGGCGGGATTGCTCGGCGGCGTCGGTTGCGCGGCGCTCGCCGGGTGGGCCACCGCTGGCCTTCTTGGGATCGCCTCGGTGCTACCCTTGGTGCTGGTTAGCGCGGCACTTGCGATTGTCGAGCAGTTCGGCGATCTTGCGGAATCCGTGGCCAAGCGAAGATTTGGTGTGAAGGACGCAAGCGGCCTTATCCCGGGGCACGGCGGCCTGCTTGACCGGCTCGACGGTCTGCTGGCGGTGATCCCGGCAGTGGCGCTGCTGACCCTAATTGGCGGCGGAAGCGTGCTGACGTGGCGGTGACGGCGGCGAGTCGCGAAGACGCCGCACCGGCCCCGCCGCGCCGGGTCACGATCCTCGGTTCCACCGGGTCGATCGGCCGCAGCACGGTCGACCTGCTGCTGCGCAATCGCGACGCGTTCACGGTCGAGGCGGTGACCGCCAACCGCAACGCGCCGCAGCTTGCCGAGCAGGCGCGCCAGCTGAACGCGCGGTTCGCCGCCATCGCCGATCCAGCCGAATACGGCGCGCTGAAGGAGGCGTTGTCGGGTTCTGGCATCGCGGCGGCGAGCGGCGGGGAAGCGCTGGTCGAGGCGGCGGAACGGCCGGCCGACTGGGTGATGGCCGGGATTGTCGGCTCCGCCGGGCTGGCGCCGACCCTGGCGGCCGTCAGGCGCGGGCGCATCGTCGCCTTCGCCAACAAGGAGGTTCTGGTCTGCGCCGGCAGCCTCTTCATGCAGGAGGTCGCGGCCAACAACGCAACCTTGCTGCCGGTCGACAGCGAGCACAACGCGATATGGCAATGCTTCGATTTCGACCGCGTCGACGGCATCGAGAAAATCACCCTGACCTGCAGCGGTGGCCCGTTTCGCGAGCGCCAGATCGAGGAGATGCGGCACGTCACGGTCAAGGAAGCAATCAAACACCCGACCTGGAACATGGGCGCGAAAATCTCGATCGACTCGGCGACGCTGATGAACAAGGGGCTCGAGATCATCGAGGCGCACCATCTGTTCGGTCTGCCGTCCGAGCGGATCGACGTGGTGATCCATCCGCAATCGGTGATCCATGGCCTGGTGACCTATCACGACGGCTCTGTGCTGGCGCATCTGGGGACGCCCGACATGCGCACGCCGATCGCCTACGTGCTCGGCTGGCCGGGCCGCACCGCGGCGCCGATGCAACGCCTCGATCTCGCCGCGGTGGGGCAGCTCACCTTCGCACCGCCCGATCCCGGGCGCTTTCCCGCATTGCGCCTGGCGCGCGCGGCGTTGGAGCAGGGCGGCGGGACGCCGACCGTGCTCAACGCCGCCAACGAGACCGCGGTGCGCGCCTTCATCGAGGGCCGCATCGGGTTTCTCGACATTGCCGCGACGGTCGAGGAGACGCTGGAGGCGTTCCCGGTCGGGCAGCTTGGTTCGCTCGACGACGTTTACCATATAGATCGCGAAGCCCGGGCGCTGGCGAGCGAGCTGGCTGCCGGCCGCGCCCGTAATCACCCGGCCGGAAAGACGGATCATCCATGAGCTATCTGGCACCGTTTGTTCACGGCGGCGTATGGTACGTCGGCATCTTTCTCGTGGTGCTGACCGTCCTCGTTTTTGTCCACGAACTCGGTCACTACCTGATCGCGCGCCGCAACGGCGTGCGCATTGAGGTGTTCTCGATCGGGTTCGGCCCGGAACTGTTCGGCTGGCACGATCGCGCCGGCACGCGCTGGAAGTTCAGCGCAGTGCCGCTCGGCGGCTACGTCAAGATGTTCGGCGACAGCGACCCCAGCTCAACCCTGGCTTCCGTGCAGCTCGGGGAGTTGACCCCGGGCGAGCGGGAAGTGTCTTTCCATCACAAGCGCCTGCTCCAGCGGGTGGCGATTGTCGCCGGCGGGCCGCTGGCCAATTTCGTGTTTGCGATCGCGATCCTCGCGCTGCTGTTCGCCACCTACGGCCAGCCGTTCACCCCGGCCGAGGTGGGGCAGGTGCAGGCGGGGAGCGCCGCCGAGAAAGGCGGCATGAAGCCCGGCGACACGATCGTCGATATCGACGGGAGCGCCATCGACCGCTTCGAGGACGTGCAGCAGGCCGTGCGGCTCAACCCCGGGGAGCCGATGGTCATCACCGTGCGGCGCGACGGCCAACCGGTAAAATTGAACGTGACCCCGACGCGCACCGAAATGACCGACCACTTTGGCAGCCGCCATCAGATCGGCCTCTTGGGGATCAGCCGCAGCGGGGTCGAGTACGTCAAACGCAACCCGGTCAGCGCGGTAACCCAGGCTTTTAGCGAAACCTGGAACCTCTCGACATCGACGCTGCAGGCAATGTGGCAGATTGTCATCGGCACCCGCGCGAGCGACGAACTCGGCGGCCCACTGCGGATCGCGCAAATGTCGGGAGAGGTTGCCGAGGGCGGGTTGGTGCCGCTGTTGTGGTTCATGGCGGTGCTGTCCATAAATCTGGGGCTGATCAATCTGTTCCCGGTGCCGGTGCTTGACGGGGGGCACCTGCTGTTCTATGCCGCTGAGGCGATCCGCGGGAAACCGCTGGGCCAGCGCGCCCAGGAATACGGTTTTCGGATAGGGTTGGCCTTGGTGCTGACACTGATGGTGTTCGCCACCTGGAACGACCTTGTTCACCTGCGGATCGTTGAGTTCGTCAAGGGGCTCGTGACCTGAGGCTGGGGTCTATCGCGAGCTAACAACGTCTCTTGGGGTGGGGTCTTGCGGCACAGGCGGTCGAGAAAGCGTTGGCCGACAGCGGTTGCTGCCGCGGTTTTCGCCGTTGCCTGGCTGGCTCCGGCCGTTGCCCAACTGGTTGCACCGCCGGCCCCGACACCGCCGCCGGCCGCGGCTCCGCTCGTAACACCGCCGCCCTCGACACCGGCGCCGGCCATGATCCGCAGGCCCGCGCCCCGGCCGGTGCACCTGATCCGACGGGGACCGCCGGCCCCGCGTCAGGCCGCCGGGGTCAATTTGGGCACGATCTCCGACATCAAGATCGAAGGCTTGGAGCGCATCGAACCCGAGACCGTGCGTTCCTACCTGCTGTTGCAGCAGGGCGACCCGTGGGACCCGGAGCGGGTCGACGGTTCGCTGAAGGCGCTGTTCGCGACCGGGCTGTTCGCCGACGTCAAGCTCGAGCGTCAGGGCAGCGCGCTGGTCGTCAAGGTGGTCGAGAACCCGATCATCAATCGCATCGCCTTCGAGGGTAACGACAAGCTGTCCGACAAGGACCTCAACAGCGAGATCCAGCTGCGGCCGCGTGTGGTCTATACGCGGACGCGGGTGCAGCACGACGTGACGCGCATCCTCGATCTATATCGCCGCCACGCCCGCTTCGCGGCGACGGTCGAGCCCAAAATCATCCAGCTTCCCGAGAATCGGGTCGACCTCATCTTCGAGATCAACGAGGGCCCCTCGACCGGCGTGCGCAGCATCAATTTTGTCGGCAACCAGGCGTTCAGCGATTCGACCCTGCGCGGCGTGGTCGACACCAAGGAAAGCCGCTGGTACCGCTTCTTGTCGAATGCCGACACTTACGATCCCGACCGGATCACCTACGACCGCGAGCTGCTGCGTAAATATTACCTGGCGGAAGGTTATGCCGATTTCCGCGTGGTGTCGGCGGTGGCCGAGCTGACGCCGGACCGGGACGGGTTCATCGTCACCTTCACGGTCGACGAGGGCGAGCGCTACAAATTCGGCAAGGTCGATGTCAACATCAAGCTTAAGGACCTGCCGAAAGACACGGTGCTGCCGCTGCTGATCGTGCAGTCGGGCGACTGGTACAATGCCGACTCGGTCGAGAAATCGATCTCGACCTTGACCGATGCGCTGGGTAATCGCGGCTACGCCTTTGTCGAGATCAAGCCGCAGATCACGCGCAACCGCGAGGCCCGCACGATCGACATCACCTTCGATGTCCAGGAGGGGCCGCAGGTTTATGTCGAGCGGATCGACATCGTCGGCAACGTGCGCACTCTCGACAAGGTCGTCCGGCGCGAAATGCGGCTCGTCGAAGGCGACGCCTTCAACACCAACAAGCTGCAACGCTCGAAGGATCGCATCAAGAATTTGGGCTTCTTCAAAAAGGTCGAAACCGCGACCGCCCAGGGATCGGCCCCGGACAGGACCGTCGTGACCGTCGAGGTCGAGGAGCAATCGACGGGCGAGCTGTCGCTCGGCGCCGGTTTCTCGACGACCGACGGGCCACTGGCCGATATCAGCCTGCGCGAGCGTAATTTCCTCGGCCGCGGTCAGGACATTCGCATCGGCACGGTCGTCTCGTTCCGCTCGCAACAGGTCGATCTGAGCTATACCGAGCCCTATTTCCTCGATTCGAACATCGCCGCGGGCTTCGACCTTTTCGAGATCAAGACCAGCCCGACCGCCTCGTTCTTCTCGGGCACAACCCCGGTCTACCAGCAGTTCTCGTATGGCGGGTCGGTGCGCGCCGGTTACCAGCTGACCGAAAACCTGCGGCAGACCCTCAAATATACCGCGCGATCGGATGACATCACCGACGTGCAAAGCACTGCGTCGTTGTTCATCGCGCTACAGCAAGGAACCCACCTTACGTCGTCGATCGGGCAGGTCCTGCTTTATGACCGGCGGGACAACCGGATCGATCCGACGAGCGGCTGGTACGCGTCGCTTGGCAACGATTTCGCCGGCGCGGGCTTTGGCGTTCAATACATCCGCAACAAGATCACCGGCGGCTACTATTACCCGGTGGCGCCAGGCTGGGTGCTCAGTGTCAGCGGCGAGGTGGGCGACATCTTCGGCTGGGGCGGCCAGAAAGTCCTGTTGCAGGACAGGTACTTTGTCGGCGGCGACAATCTGCGCGGCTTCGCTCCGGCCGGCATCGGCCCGCGCGACGTGGTCTCGCAGGATGCGCTCGGCGGCAATAAATACTATGTCGGGTCGGTGCAGCTCGGCGTGCCGCTTGGGCTCCCCAAGGAATTGGGCATCACCGGGCGGGTGTGGACGGATGTTGGCAGCTTGTTCGGCAACGACCAAAAGAACCTGGTATTGACTCCGGCACAGTTGGTACTCAACAACGGCGTGCAGCCCCAGGTCGTCGATAGCGCGTCTCTGCGGGTCTCCAGCGGCGTTGGGGTATCCTGGGCGTCGCCGGTTGGCCCGGTCCGGATCGATGTCGGTGTGCCGATCCGGCGACAGAGCTATGATAAGACCCAGTTCTTCCGGGTGAGCTTCGGTACCAAATTCTAATGCCGTTTCTTTTATGACGAGGTCGCGATGGTGATGCGCACCAAGCCTGCGGTATGGGCTGGTCTGTTCCTGCTGTACTGTGGCATCGGCAGCGCGCTGGCGCAGCAACCAGCCAGCCCCCCCGCTACGCCAGCCACCCCGCCGGCGACGCCAGCGGTTCCAACGACCCTCTCGGTCGTCGTCGTCGACGTCCAGGCCCTGCTGCAGAATTCCAAGGCCGCCAAGATGGTGCGCCAGCAGATCGAGGCAAAGCGTGCCGACTATGCCAAGGAGATTTCGCATCAGGAAGAGACCCTGCGGCAAGAGCGCGACACGCTGCAGCGGCAACAAGCCTCGCTTTCGGCGGAGCAGCTGAATGCCAAGGGCCGCGACTTCCAGGCCAAGGTCAACGAGCTTGACCGCGATGTGCAGGCCAAGCGGCAGGCGCTCGAGCGGTCGAATTCCGACGCGCTGCAGAAGATCCAGGAGGTGATGGTCAAGATCATCACCGACATCGCCAAGGACCGCAAAGCCAACCTGGTCTTTCAGCGCAGCGAACTCGTGCTGTTCGACCAGGGGTTCGACGTGACCGACCAGGTGCTGCAGAAGCTCGACGAGCAGCTGCCGACGATGACGGTCAATTTTGTCGCCCCGGTCGTGGCCAACGCCCCTGAGGCGGGCGCGGCGCCCGGTCAATCCGGGGCGGCGGCTCAGCCGGCGGCCGCCGCGGCCCCGAAGCCCAAGAAGAAATAGCCGCATTGCCGGCCGGCGGCATATGGCTGATGCCCGTTTCTTCCGGCGAGCGGGACCGCATTCGCTCGATGCGTTGGCAAAGCTCAGCGGCGCTCGCCTAGCCGATCCCGCCGATGGCGGGCGCGTCATCGAGGATGTGGCGCCGCTCGAGACCGCCGGCCGTGCCGAAATCACCTTTCTCGACAACCGCAAATATATCGAGGCGTTCGAGAGCTCCGGCGCGGGCGCCGCTTTTGTCGTGGAAGCACTGGCGGCGCGCGCGCCCACCGGTATGGCGCTGCTGGTTTCGCGCGAGCCCTACAAGGCGTTCGCGCGAGCCGTGCAAGCCTTCTATCCCGAGGCGCCGGTCGTCGCGGGCTGCGAGCCGAGCGCGGTGATCGACCCGAGCGCGACCGTGCCGGTCGATTGCGCGATCGGCGCTCATGTCGTGATCGAGGCCGGTGCGCGGCTCGGCCAGCGCTGTCGGATCGGCGCCAATACCGTCATCGGCCCTTGGGTCGAGATCGGCGACGATTGCCGGATCGCCGCCAACGTCACGCTGAGCCACTGCCTGCTCGGGGCGCGGGTGGTGGTGCATCCGGGAGCGTGCATTGGGCAGGCCGGTTTCGGCTTCGCGCCGGATGCGGCGGGCCCGGTCAAAATCCCGCAACTCGGCCGCGTCGTCATCGGCGACGACGCCGATATCGGGGCCAACACCACGATCGATCGCGGCTCGGGTCACGACACAGTGATCGGCCCCGGCACGATGATCGATAATCTGGTGCAGATCGGGCACAACGTGGTGCTGGGACGCGGCTGCATCCTTGTCGCTCAGGTGGGAATCTCGGGCAGCACAAAGCTCGGCGATTTCGTGATGGTCGGCGGTCAGGTCGGAATGGCGGGGCATTTGAGCATAGGCGCGGGCGTACGCATCGGCGCGCAGGCCGGGGTGGTGCGCGACCTCGAGCCGGGCGTGGCCGTTATCGGCTCGCCGGCGGTTCCGCTCGCGACCTTCTGGAGGCAGATCGCCACGATAAACCGCCTTGCCAAAAAGAAGGACAAGGGATGACCGGGACGGCCGCCGCCGAGGCTCTGGAAATCGATCGCCAGCGGATCATGGAGATGATCCCGCACCGCGACCCGTTTCTGATGATCGACAAGGTCGTCGATGTCGCCAAAAATAAAGCTGCGACCGGCATCAAGAACGTGTCGATCGACGAATATTATTTTCGCGGCCATTTCCCGAGCCGCCCGGTAATGCCGGGCGTGCTGATCGTCGAGGCGATGGCGCAGACCGCCGCGGTGCTGGTCGTCCACACGCTCGGCCCGGAATCGGAAGGAAAGCTGGTTTATTTCATGAGCCTCGATAATGCGCGTTTTCGCCGCCCGGTGGTGCCGGGCGATGTTCTGCACGTTCATGTCACCAAGCGGCGCAATCGCGGCAATGTCTGGAAGTTCGAGGGCGAGGCCACGGTCGACGGCCAGCTCTGCGCCGAGGCGGTTTTCGCCGCGATGATCATGGACCGCTAGGCATCCGATGGCGCAGATTCACCCCACCGCGATTGTCGAGCCGGGTGCCCGGCTGGCCGACGATGTCACCATAGGTCCCTATTGCGTGGTCGGCGAGCAGGTCGTGCTGGCGACCGGGGTCGTCCTCAAATCGCATGTCGTCATCGACGGGCGGACGACGATCGGCGAGCGGACGCGGATCTTCCCGTTCGCCTCGATCGGCTTCGAAACCCAGGATTTGAAATACAAGGGTGAACCCTCTTCGCTCGAAATCGGCCGCGACAACACGATCCGCGAGCACGTGACGATCAACCCCGGCACCGAGGGTGGCGGGATGGTCACGCGGATCGGCAATCATTGCCTGTTGATGGTCGGCTCGCATGTCGCGCACGACTGCCAGATCGGCGACCATGTCATCCTCGTCAACAACGGGACGCTCGGCGGCCATGTGGTGATGGAGGATTACGCGATCCTCGGCGGGCTTTCGGCGGTGCACCAATTCTGCCGCATCGGAAAACACGCCATGATCGGCGGCATGTCGGGGGTCGAGCGCGACGTCATCCCCTATGGCCTGGCGATGGGCGACCGCGCCCGGCTGACCGGGATCAACATCATCGGCATGCAGCGGCGCGGTTTCGCCCGCGACGACATCCAGGGCCTGCGCAACGCCTATACCTGCCTGTTCGGCGACACCGGCACGCTGAGCGAACGGGTCGACGAGGTGGCGAAACAGTTCGGCGGGATCGGCCCGGTCGACGATTTGATCGCGTTCATTCGCGCGGATTCGAGCCGGGCGATCTGCCAGCCCAAAGGGGCGAATGGCGGCTAGCGCGGCAGACCACTCGGCGAGAGGCCGCCTCGGCATCGTCGCCGGGAGCGGCGGCCTGCCGCGCCAACTGATCGACAGCTGCCGTGCGCAGGGACGCGATATTTTCGTCGTTGCGCTGCGCGGCGAAGCCGAGCCCGATGCGCTGGAAAACATTCCGCATGCCTGGTGCCGGATCGGCGCCATGGCGGAAGGGATCCGGCTTTTGCGCGAAAACGGCGTCATCGACCTGGTCCTGGCCGGCGGCGTGCGTCGGCCGACGATCGCGGCGGTGCGGCCGGATTGGCGCGCCGCCAAGTTCTTTGCCAAAGTCGGCTACCGCATGCTCGGCGACGATGGATTGCTGTCGGCCTTCGTGAAGGAGATGGAGGGCGAGGGATTTCGGCTGATCGGCGCGCACGAGCTGCTCGACGACAGCTCTTCAATCGCCGAGGGCCCGCTCGGGCGGCACCGCCCCAACGCGGACGCCGAAAGCGATATCGCTCGCGCCATCGCGATCGCGCGGGCGCTCGGCACGCTCGACGTCGGGCAAGCGGTCGTGGTGCAGCAGGGGCTGGTGCTCGGCGTCGAGGCGATCGAGGGCACCGACGCGCTGCTCGAGCGCTGCGCCGGGCTGCGCCGGGAAGGCGACGGCGGCGTGCTGGTGAAGCTGGAAAAGCCCGGCCAGGAGCGCCGCGCCGACCGGCCGACGATCGGACCCCGGACCGTTAGGCTCGCCGCCGAGGCCGGGTTGCAGGGGATCGCCGTCGAGGCCGGCGCGACGCTGCTGCTCGATCGCGACGAGGTGATCCGCCGCGCCGATGCGGCCGGACTGTTCGTGGTCGGCGTCCGGCCGGAATGAGTGCGTCCGCTGCCGCTGCGCCGTTCATCTTTGTCATCGCCGGCGAGCCCTCGGGTGACGCGCTCGGCGCTGTGCTGATCGCGGCCCTGCGCGAGCGCGTCGGCGGCGATTTGCGGGTTGCCGGGATTGGCGGTGAGCGGATGCGCGAGCAGGGCATCGAGAGCCTGGTGCCGCTCGGCGACCTCGCCGTCGCCGGCGTCGCCGAGGTGCTGCCGCGCGGCCGCCTGATCCTGCGGCGGGTGCGCGAGACGGTGGCGGCGATCCGGGTGGCGCGGCCCGACGCGGTGGTGACGATCGACAGTTCCGGCTTCAGCTGGCGCGTCGCGCATGGGCTGCGGCGACGGGGCGAACTTGTGCCGCTCATCCATTACGTCGCGCCGATGGTCTGGGCGTGGCGCGCCGGGCGGGCGCGACGCATGGCGCGCTGGTACGACCATCTGCTGGCGCTGCTGCCGTTCGAACCGCCCTATTTCGAGCGGGTCGGGCTCGCCTGCACCTATGTCGGCCATCCGGTGATCGACAGCGGCGCGGGGGACGGCGACGGCGCCCGCTTTCGGGCCGCCCACGGCATCGCGCCCGACACGCTGGTGCTTACCGTGCTGCCGGGCAGCCGGGGCGGCGAAGTGCGGCGGCTGATGCCGATCTTCGACCCGACGTTGCGATTGCTCGAAGCGGAGATCGGCCAATTCCGCGTGGTCGTGCCGACGGTGGAGACCGTCGCCGAGTTTGTGTCGGCGGGGGTCCGCGACTGGCCGGGTGCACCGATCGTGGTGCGCGGCGACCCGGACAAGTATGACGGCTTCGCCGCCAGCCGCGCCGCGCTCGCCGCTTCCGGAACGGTCGCGCTCGAGCTGGCGATGGCCCGGCTGCCGATGACCGTGGCTTACCGGATGAGCCGCCCGACCGAGATATTGATCGACCATGTCGTCAAGGTGCGGCAGGCGAACCTCGTGAACCTGATCCTCGGGCAGACCCTGGTTCCCGAGCATCTGGGACCCGATTGCACGCCGGGGCGTCTCGCCGCGACGCTTGTCGAGCTGATCCGGGACGAACGGGTTCGCGCCGCGCATCGCGACGGCTATGATGCGGCGATGCGGCTTCTGGGCGCCGGGACGGCCTCGCCGAGCCTCAAGGCCGCGGATACAATTCTGGACATCATCGCCACGCGCCGCCGGCAACAGGTCCACTAGAGGGGAGATACCCGCCATGGCCGATAATTTCCGCTTTCTGCACACGATGATCCGGGTCAAGGACCTCGACAAGTCGCTCGCCTTCTACACCGAGCAACTGGAGATGAACCTGATCCGCAAGCGCGACTACCCGACCGGCAAGTTCACGCTGGCCTTTGTCGGCTACGGCGACGAGGAGCACAACACAGTGGTCGAGCTGACCCATAACTGGGAGCAGGCGGAGCCCTATGCGCTGGGCTCCGGCTTTGGGCATCTGGCGGTCGGCGTGCCGGATGTCTATGCGACGTGCGACAAGATGGCGAAGGCCGGGGTCAAAATCCCCCGCCCCGCCGGCCCGATGGCGCATGGCGGCTCGGTCATCGCCTTTATCGAAGACCCGGACGGCTACAAGATCGAGCTGGTCGAGCGTAAATAGCACCCACTGTCATTCCGGGTCCGCCGCTTCGCGGCGCCCCGGAATGACAGCCGAGGGTCAGCGCCGCTCGGCGATCGGTGTGTAGTGGCGCAGATCGGAGCCGGTGAAGAGCTGGCGCGGGCGGCCGATCTTGGTGTCGGCGTCCTCGATCATCTCGGTCCACTGGGCGATCCACCCGACCGTGCGCGCGATCGCGAACAGCACGGTGAACATCGAGGTCGGGAAACCCATCGCCTTGAGGATGATGCCCGAATAGAAATCGACGTTCGGGTAGAGCTTGCGGCTGATGAAGTAGTCGTCGTTGAGGGCGATCTTTTCCAGCTCCATCGCCAGGTCGAGCAGCGGGTCGTCCTTGATGCCGAGCTCGCTCAGCACCTCGTGACAGCTATCGCGCAGCACATGGGCGCGCGGGTCGTAGTTTTTGTAGACCCGGTGGCCAAAGCCGAACAGAATCTCGTGGTTGCCCTTGTCCTTGACCTGGCTGATGAACTCCGGGATGCCCTTCGGGCTGCCGATTTTCGCCAGCATCTTCAGCACCGCCTCGTTGGCCCCGCCATGCGCCGGCCCCCACAGCGAGGCGATGCCGGCGGCGATACAGGCGAAAGGGTTGGCGCCGGACGAGCCGGCGTTGCGCACCGTCGCGGTCGAGGCGTTCTGCTCGTGGTCGGCGTGGAGGATGAAAATCCGGTCCATCGCCTTCGCCAGCACCGGGTTCACCTCGTATTCCTCGCACGGCACGGCAAAAGTCATGCGCAGGAAATTCTCGGCGTAGCCCAACGAATTCTTCGGATAGATAAACGGCTGGCCGTGCGCGTATTTGAACGCCATCGCGCCGATCGTCGGCAGCTTGGCGATAAGGCGGTGCGAGGCGACCATCCGCTGGTACGGATCGTTGATGTCGGTCGAATCGTGGTAGAAGGCCGAGAGCGCGCCGACCACGCCGCACAGCACCGCCATCGGATGCGCGTCGCGCCGGAAGCCGCGGAAGAACGTAGTGATCTGCTCGTGCACCATCGTGTGGTGCGTGATGTCGGAAACGAACTGCGTCTTCTGGTCGGGGGTGGGCAATTCGCCGTTCAGCAACAAATAAGCGACTTCGAGGAAGTCGCTTTTGTCGGCCAGTTCCTGGATCGGGTAGCCCCGATACATCAGGATCCCCTCGTCGCCGTCGATATAGGTAATGCTGGATCGACAGGCGGCGGTCGCCATAAAGCCCGGGTCGTAGGTGAAATATCCGGTTTTCGCGTAAAGGCTGCGGACGTCGATTACCTTGGGGCCGACCGAGCCTTCGAGCACGGGCAGGTCGATCGACTTGCCGGTGCTGTTGTCGGTCAGCGTCATCGTGCCGCTCGGAGCGCCCGCCTTCGTGTTGTTGCCGTCCATGGCTGCACCTCGCTCGCTGCGCCCGCGGGCGCTTGTCATATCTGGCTCAAAGAATAAGCCGCCCTCGGGTGATTATCAAACACCGCCATAATATTGCAATGCAATATCGCAGTTGCGAGATCATCTCGATTCGGCGGCATCCCGGATGCGGCCGAGCGTCTCGTCGCGTCCCAGCACGTCCATCACCTCGAAGATGCCAGGAGAGGCGAGGGAGCCGGTGAGCGCGGCGCGCAGGGGCTGTGCGACCGCGCCCAATTTGATGCCCTTGGCGGCGACGAAGTCGCGCAGCAGCGCTTCGAGCGTCGCGACCCCCCACTCGGCGCCGACGAACTGCTCGGACAACGCGCCGAGCAGCGAACGAGCTTCGGGGTTCAACAGCCTGGCCGCGTCGGCGGCCGGCTCGATCGGCCGTGGGGCGATGTAGAAGCGGGCTTTCTCGGCCAGCTCGACGATTGTTTTCGCGCGCGGCTTCAGGGCCGGCATCGCGCGGGCAAGCCGGTCGCGGTCGATTTCGGTCAAAATGCGCCCCCTCTCGGCTGCGAGCCGCGCCGCGACCAGCTCGACCAGCCGCGCATCGCCGGCCTCGCGGATGTAGTGCGCGTTGACGCTGTCGAGTTTGGCGAAATCGAACTGCGCCGGAGCGCGGCCGATGCCGGCGAGGTCGAACCACTCGATCGCCTGGTCGGTCGAGACGATCTCGTCGTCGCCGTGGCTCCAGCCCAGCCGCAGCAGGTAGTTGCGCAGCGCCTCCGGCAGGTAGCCCATCTCGCGATAGGCCTCGACGCCGAGCGCGCCGTGGCGCTTCGACATCTTGGCCCCGTCCGCGCCGTGGATCAGCGGGATATGCGCCCATTCGGGCGCCGGCCAATCGAGCGCCCGGTAGATCTGCGTCTGGCGAAAGGCGTTGCGGAAATGCTCGTTGCCGCGGATGACATGGGTGATGCCCATGTCGTGATCGTCGACCACGACCGAGAAATTGTAGGTCGGCGTGCCGTCCGAACGCAGAATGATGAGGTCGTCGAGCTCCTCGTTGCCGACCGTAACTTCGCCCATCACATGGTCGCGGATCGTGGTCGCGCCGGTCTGCTCGGCCTTGAGCCGGATCGCCGGGGCGATCCCGGGCGGCGCCTCGGCCGGGTCGCGGTCGCGCCAGGCGCCGTCATAGCGCACCGAACGCTTCTCGGCGAGCGCTCTGGCGCGCATCGCCTCGAGCTCCTCGGGGGTACAATAGCAGCGATAGGCGCGGCCCGCGGCGAGGAGCTGCCGGGCGATCTCGGCGTGATGCGCGGCGCCGGCGGACTGGTAGACCACGTCGCCGTCCCACTCGATGCCGAGCCAGGCGAGGCCGTCGATGATCGCGGTCTCCGCCGCCTTGGTCGAGCGTTCGCGGTCGGTGTCCTCGATGCGCAGCCGGAACGCGCCGCCGCCGCCATGGAGCCGGTGGTGGCGCGCGAACAGCCAGTTGAACAGCGCGGTGCGGGCGCCGCCGATATGCAGAAACCCGGTCGGCGACGGCGCGAAGCGAACGGTGACGGTCATCGCGCTAGTTTAACGCTCCGGCGCGACATGCGTGGCGAACATCTCGCGCAGCTTTGATTTCATCACCTTGCCGGTCGCGGTGTGCGGCAATTCGTCGACCACCACGACATCGTCGGGCAGCATCCATTTCGGGAATTGCTTGGCGAGCAGCGCCATTATCCGCTCGGATTCGGGTTGGCAGCCGGCGCGCGGGACGACGACAAGCAGCGGACGCTCCTGCCATTTGGGGTGCGGCATCGCGATCGCCGCGGCCTCGGCGACGGCATCGTCGGCCATCGCCGCGTTTTCGAGGTCGATCGAGCTGATCCATTCGCCGCCCGATTTGATGACGTCCTTGTAGCGGTCGGTGAGCCGGACATAGCCGTCCGGGTCGATCGCCGCGACATCGCCGGTGTGGAACCAGCCGTCCGGTTCGACCGCCGCCTTGGTCGCCTCCTCGTTTTCGAAATAGCCGCTCACCACCCACGGTCCGCGCACCAAAAGCTCGCCGACCGCTTCGCCGTCATGCGGCAGCTTGTTGCCCTGGTCGTCGACGATCTTCATCTCGACGCCGAACACCGGGCGGCCTTGCGTCAGCTTGATCGCGGTCTGCGCCGCGGGGTCGAGCGCGTGATGCTTCGCCTTGAGCGCCGCGGTGGTGCCGAGCGGGCTCATCTCGGTCATGCCCCAACCCTGGACGATCCCCACGCCGCGCGCCTCGAACGCCTGCAGCAGCGCGGCCGGCACCGCCGAGCCGCCGCACAGCACCCAGCGCAGGGTTGTGCAGCCGCGGTTGCTGTCGCGCAGGTAATTGTCGAAGCCGAGCCACACGGTCGGCACGCCGAGGCCGACCGTCACCCCTTCGGCGTCGAACAGCTCGTGGAGGCTTTCGCCGTCGAGCTTCGGACCGGGATAGACGAGCTTGGCGCCGTTCATCGGCGCGGTGTAGGCGGTGCCCCAGCCGCAGGCGTGGAACAGCGGAACCACCGGGCAGACGACATCGCTCGCCGAGAGGCTGATCGCGCCGGGCAGCGAGGCGCCAAACGCGTGCAGCACGGTCGAGCGGTGGGAATAGAGCACGCCCTTGGGATTGCCCGTCGTGCCCGAGGTGTAGCAAAGCGAGCTGGCATTGCGCTCGTCGAACTGCGGCCAGAGGAAATCGCCGCTTTCGGCGCCGGCCAGCTCGTCGTAGACGCCGATCACCGGCAGCGAAGTCTCGGTGGGGCCAAGCAGAACGACCCGGCAATCCGGCGGCAGGCGCGGCCACAGCCGCTCGATCAGCGGGACGAAGCTGGTCTCGACAAACAGGATGCGGTCCTGCGCGTGGTTGACAATGTAGACGATCTGGTCGTCGTAAAGCCGCGGGTTGATCGTGTGGCATACCGCGCCGATACCCGAGATGCCGTAATACAGCTCGAAATGGCGCCAGGTGTTCCAGGCCAGCGTGCCGATGCGCTCGCCGGGTTCGACGCCGAGCCGCAGCAGCGCCTGCGCCAGCCGCGCCGCGCCGCGTTCGGCCGCGGCATAGGTATAGCGATGGATCGGTCCCTCGACGCTGCGGCTGACGATCTCGGTGTCGGCATGGAAATTGGCGGCGTGGCGCAGGCACATCGATACCAGGAGCGGCTGGTCGCCCATCAACCCGCGCATATGCTTGCCCTCCCTATCCGGCTCTTGGCGGGGAGTAGACGCGCAGCGCGATGCGATCTCAAGCATGAAGCACGGCGCCTAAGGGGGCGCAAGCCGCGCCTTGAAAAACTCGATTAGCGCCGTGTTGAAGTCCCGATGAAACGCGGCGCGATCAAAACCGTCCGCGGAGGTGCAGATTTCGGGAGCGACTTTCGCCAGGGCGTCATTGCACGGGGCGAGAAAATCGAAATGGCCGGCCTGCGGCACGAGATGATCGTCGGGCGGCTTGGGCAGCGCGTCCTTGATGATGTCTGCAGACCACTGGTTCGGCGTGATCTCGTCGTTCGCGGCGCGCCATAGCTGGACCGGCGCGGTCACCGCGGCGAGCCCCTCCTTGGTGAAGGCGTAACCGAACGCCGGCGCCGCGATCGCGGCGGCCTTGATGCGCGGATCGTGGGGCCAATGCGGCGAAGCCGTTCCGGACCAGGCGGCCGACGCGCCGGCCGCCTGCTTTGCCTGCAGGCAGCTCCACAGCTCGGGGTGGTCCTTGCAGAACTTGATCGCCAGCGCGAGGTCCGGCTCGCCGCCCAGCGCGATCAGCGCGGTCGTCGCGCCGGCGGAGTGGCCGAACATGCCGATCCGCGTCGGGTCGATGAGATCGTGCCCGCTCCACGTCTTGAGCATGAAATCGATCGCCCGGCCGACATGGCGCGGCCGGTCGATAAAGTCGCGCGGGGTGAAGGCGTTTTTCTGATCCTTGTAATTGTCGCCGGTATGCGTCATCGCGACGACGACAAATCCGGCTCCGGCCAAGGCAAGCGCGGTGTCGTAATGGCCGGCGGCGCTGCCGCCGGTGTCGTGCGAGATCACGATCAGCGGCAACACCTTGCCGCTGACCGCGCCGTAGAAGGCGACATCCTGGCTGAAAAGGCCGAGCGCCTGCGGCGACGCTGGCGCCTCGCTCGGATACCAGATGGCGAGCGGCAGCGGCGGGTCGTCGCCGTCGGGCGCGCTGCCGTATTGAAAGCCGGCGCCCGCGAAACAGGGCATCCCCGGCGCCGCGGCCAAAACCAGCAGCACCGCCGCGAAGATTGCCCTGAGCAAGCGCCGCCGGCTCAATAGCGGCGCAGCAGCCCGACGAGGCGGCCCTGCACATTGACCCGGTCGGGACCGAAAATCCGCGTCTCGTAGGCCTGGTTGGCGGGTTCCAGCGCGATCGAGGCGCCGCGCCGGCGCAGCCGTTTCAGCGTCGCTTCATGGTTGTCGACCAGGGCGACGACGATCGTGCCGTTCTCGGCGGTGTCGCAGCGCTGGATGATCACCGTGTCGCCGTCGAGAATGCCGGCGTCGACCATGCTGTCGCCCTCGATTTCGAGCGCGTAATGGTCGCCGTGCCCGATCAGCGCCGCCGGGACGCCGATTTTCGCGGACTGGTCGCGCAGCGCCTCGATTGGGGTGCCGGCGGCGATGCGGCCGTACAGCGGCAGATCGACCGCCTCGCTGTCGGTCGAGACCGCCGAGCCCGGCAGGGCGCCGGAAAAGTCGCCGCGGATCACCGTCGGCGAGAAGCGCGTCTTCTCGCTGCCCGCAGCGGCGCTATCCTCGGGCAGCTTGATGACTTCGAGCGCCCGCGCGCGATGCGCCAGGCGCCGGATAAAGCCGCGCTCCTCCAATCCGCTGATCAGGCGGTGGATACCCGATTTTGAACGCAGCTTCAGGGCGTCCTTCATTTCGTCGAAGGAGGGGGACACGCCGGTCGCGGTCAGCCTTTGGTTGATGAACATCAGCAGCTCGTGCTGCTTTCGGGTCAGCATGGCAACCTCCCGCTAGTGGCGGAACAAATCCAAAACACAAGATCATGTTCTACTTTGGTTCCTGAGCAGGGTCAAGCGCTATGCGGGCGGTGCCTATTTATGCGTCACTGTGACTCATCGAGGCAGCGCGATGACAAGCGCCGCTCGGAGCGCTAGGGTCGGGCATGGCCGTCCGGCGGATCATCATCGACACCGATCCCGGCATCGACGACGCCGTGGCGATCCTCCTGGCGCTGGCGTCGCCGGAGCTGGAGATCGCGGGCATCGTCGCGGTTGCCGGCAACACGCCGCTTCGCGTCACCGAAGCGAATGCGCGGGCGATTTGCGAGCTGGCCGGCCGGAGCGACGTCGCGGTCTATGCCGGCTGTTCGCGGCCGCTTGCACGGCAACCGATTACCGCCGAACGTGTCCATGGCGACAGCGGGCTCGGCACCCTGATCCTGCCCGTTCCAAAGATGGCGCCGCGGCCCGGGCACGGCGTCGATTTCACGATCGATTTGCTGCGCGCCGCGCCGCCGGCAAGCGTCGCCTGGTGCGCGCTCGGGCCCTTGACCGATGTCGCGATGGCCCTCGTCAAGGCCCCCGACATCGCCGCCGGGGTGGGCGAGCTGGTCTTGATGGGCGGAGCGTCGCGGGCGCTCGGCAATGTGACGCCGGCGGCTGAGTTCAATATCCACGCCGACCCGCACGCCGCGCGGATCGTGTTCGACAGCGGCCTGCCGATCACGATGGTGCCGCTCGACGTCACCCATCAGGTGCGCAGCACCGCCGACCGCATCGGCCGCATCCGCGCGCTCAGCACGCCGGTCGCCGCGGCGGTGGCGGAGCTGCTGTCTCCCTCCGGCGATCAGCCCTATGCGCTGCACGACCCCTGCGTCATCGCCTATCTGCTGGCGCCGGGGCTCTTCGCCGGCAGCCGCGCGAATGTCGCTATCGAGTGCGAGAGCGCTTTGACATTGGGCATGACCGTCGTCGATTGGCGGGGCGTCAGCGGACGCCCGGCCAACGCGAACGTGCTGCATACCGTCGAGGCGGAGGGCTTCTACGCGCTGCTAACCGAGCGGCTGGGCCGGCTCTCCTCGAGGTCCGCGACATAGCCGCCTCAATCGGCCAAAAATGGTTAAGGCGGGGGATGACCGGTTCCTGTCCCCGTTTGTCGATGGGGCGAGCAGGGGCCGTCAGAAAGTCGGAAAGGAAGAAGGCAAGGCATCCCCGCTGGCTGTTATGCGACGGAGGACACGAGGGCGCATGTATAGTTTTGCCGATGAAGTGTTGAATCGGGTCCGCACCCCGCCGCAGGCGCTCGCGGATCTCATGGCCAGGTATAAAGGGATGGATTTTAATCATCCGGGGCGGCTTGGGCTGGCGCAGATGATCGCGCAGCTCAAAACCGAAATCGCGCTCCGAGAGGGAACAGCCTTCGATCTGCGCCCGGCCGCATGGGGCTGGTGCGGAGACGCCTTTCTCCCGCTAGCCTAGG
>DASRLO010000017.1:0-24813 GCA_035648415.1 Allostellaceae bacterium | reverse complement strand
CGGGGATGTTGAGAAGCCGCGCCGCGTTGCGGCCGAGGATTGCCGCGCGCTCGGTGTCGTTGAGCGCCTTCGTGCTTTCGATGTGACCGATCGGGTCGATCTCGCCCATATCGGCGGGATAGTCGGTGCCCATCAATATGTGATCGACACCAAATTCCTTCACCAGATATTCGAGTTGGTGCGTGGTGTAGACCAGCGCGTCGAAATAGAGCCGCTTCAGATACGTCGTCGGCATCTCGCGCAGATGCTCGCAGCAATCCGGCCGCGCCGAGGCGCCGTGGTCGATACGGCCCGAATAGGCCGGCAGATACCCGCCGCCATGCGACAGGCACAGCTTCAGGTTCGGGAGGTCGCGCAAGACGCCGCCAAAGATCAGGTGATGCGTCGCGATCGTCGTGTCGAGCGGGTTGCCGATGACGTTGGCAAAGTAGTGGTCATGGAACCGCCGCGCCTCGGTGAACCCGTCGGAATGCATGAAGAGCAGCATCCCGAGCTCCTCGGCGCGGGCGAAGATCGGGCGGAATTTCGGGTCGGAGAGGTCCTGCCCGGCGACATGCGTCATGATCTCGATGCCGCGGAAGCCGAGTTCCTTTTTGCACCGCTCCAATTCCTTTACCGCCAGCTCCGGCGCCTGGAAGGGGATCGTGCCGAGCCCGGTGAAGCGGTCGGGGTATTTACCGCAGAGTGAGGCGATGAAATCGTTGATCGTCTTCGACACCGCGAGGCCGAGATCGGCGTCGGCGCCGTAATAGGTCTGGCGCGGCGACGGGCTGATCGCCTGGATGTCGATCCCCATCAGATCCATGTCCGCCAGCCACTGCTCGATCGAGGTGAACTGCACGCGGGTGCGCCGCGCCTGCTCGCGGTTGACCTCGCGGGTCGCCTCGTTGGCGAATTGGTGGCGCGGCTGCCAGTCCATGCTGAGCCCGGCCGCCGCGACCATCTCGTCGGCCTTCGGGGTCAGCAAATGGCAGTGGATGTCGATGGTGAACCACTTGCCGCGCGCATGCATCGGCCCCGGAAACCGCCCCGGGATCGGCAACCCCTCCGGCCGGCATGTGAACAGCATCGGCGCATCCTCCCTCGGTCCATCCCATTCTATCGGCGCGGACGAGAAGAGGCTACCGCCAGAAGGGTTTTCCGCGGCGGATCAGACGCGCTGAACGGGCGCGGGATAGCGTGCCACCATCGCGTCGGCGGTCAGCAGGGTGATGCCTTCAACGGTGCACTGTGCGATCAGCAGACGGTCGAACGGGTCGCGGTGCAGCAAGGGCAGATCGGCGACGGCGACCGCGTGCTCGCCGGTCACCGGCAGTTCGTCGTAGTTGCTGCTGAGTAGATTGCGCCGAAGCACCCTCGCATTGACGTTGAAATCCGGACGTCCGCGGCGCTGCTTGATGGCGACTTCCCAAAGGCTTGCCGAACTGAACAACACCTTGTTCTCGGGATCGTCGATCAGCTGCTGGGCTCGACGAGGCATCAATTCGGGTTCCACCGCCGACCATAGCAACAGGTGGGTGTCGAGCAGCAGCCTCATTCCTTGCCGTAGAATTCTTCTTCGATCTCGGCCTGGAACATCGTGTCGAAATCGTCAGGCACCTTGAACGCACCGCGCATAAAGCCAAGACGGCCGGTCTTGCCTTTGGCCGGGGTATCCAGCGGCACGACCTTGACCAGCGGCTTGCCGGCCTTGGCGATGATGAAAGCCTCACCCTCGGCCGCGCGCTGTACAAGACGCGATAGATGGGTCTTGGCTTCGTGGATGTTGACGCTGCGCATGGCTATGAACTTAGTTCATTTAACTTAGTTCATCAAGCCACCAGTTCCAGCAGCCGGCCGAGACCGGGCAGCGGGACCGTGCTGCCGAGGGCGCGCATCATCGCCCACAGCGCGGCCTGGTTGGTGGTGACGACCGGCTTGCCGAACTCGCGCTCCCATTCGGGGATCGAGGCCATGGTCGGGAAATTGCCGCCGGGCACGATGAACGCCTCGATCTCCGGCCGATCGATGCGGCGGAAGGCGTCGCGCGCGTTCTCCGGGCCGAGCTTGCCGATCATGTAGGAATCTTTCGCCGCGAAGCCTTCGAGCGCGGCCACCTTGAGCCCGTGCTTGCCCTCGAAATAATGCCGGGCGCGGGCGTTGACTTCTTCCGAATAGGGCGAGACCAGCGCCACCTGCTGGGCGCCGAGCGCGCGCGCCGCCTCGCCGACCGCGTTGGCCGAAATGATCGCCTTCACCCCCGACGCCTGCTCGATGCGCGCGATCGTCGTGTCGTCCCAATCGTCGGCGAAGAGGCTCGCCGAGGTCTGCACCAGGATGATGAGCTCGACCCGCGCGGTGGCGAGCAGCCTCGACTGGTATTCGACATCGCCATCGAGCGGCGGCGAAAACGGCGACGCGCCGTGCGTCTGGCTGAGGATGCGGGCGTAATGCGCCTGCCATTTGGGCGGCAGCAGTCGCGTGTACTCGATCTCGACGGTGGTGTTGGTCGAGGGAATGAGAACGCCGAAATGCCGGGTCATGGCAAGCCTTTCGTAAGCGGAAATCACGGCGAGCCGAACGTATCCTTGGCGAAGCCGGTCAGCACACGCGGATACCTTGCGGAGTTCCGGCCTTCGCCGGGTTGGCGTGGAGCGCTGTTGCGAAGTCGTCGTCGACATTAGCATGATGCCGATATTTGGCGCAGCCATCGGGAGATCGATATGACGAAGCTGCCGTTGAACGGGTTCACCGTCCTCGACCTCACCGCCCATCGCGCCGGCCCGACCGCGGTGCGCCAGCTCGCCGATTGGGGCGCCGACGTCGTCAAGATCGAGCAGCCGGGCGAGCAGACCGACGCCACCGGCAGCCGCCGCGACGGCCCCGATTTCCAGAACCTGCACCGCAACAAGCGCTCGATCACGCTCAATCTGAAGAGCACGGAAGGCCTCGCGATCTTCATGAAGATGGCGGCGAAGGCCGACGTGGTGGTGGAGAACTTCAAGTCGACCGTAAAGCACCGGCTCGGCGTCGATTACGAAGCGGTGAAAAAAATCAACCCGCGCATCGTCTACGGCAGCATCTCGGGCTTTGGCCAGGACGGCCCCTACGAGGGCCGCGCCGGGGTCGACCAGATCGCGCAGGGGATGGGCGGCCTCATGTCGATCACCGGGCACCCGGGGCAGGGACCGACCCGCGTCGGCATCGCGATCAACGACACCTCGGCCGGCATCCTCTTGGCCAACGGCATCACCCTCGCCTTGCTGGCGCGCGAGCGCACCGGCGAGGGGCAGTGGGTCCACACCTCGCTGCTCGAGGCGCAGATCTTCATGCTCGACTTCCAGGCCTCGCGCTACACGATGAAGGGCGAAGTCGCCAAGCAGGAGGGCAATTTCCACCCCACCTCGCCCGGCACCGGCATGTTCCAGACCGCCGACGGCTACATCAACATCGCCGCTTCGGGCGACAGCCTATGGAAAAAGTTCTGCGCGGTGGCGGGCGACAAGGAGCTGGCGACCAGCCCCGATTTCGCGACCGTGCCGTTGCGCGCCCAGAACCGCGGCGCGCTCATCGCCCACCTCAACGACGTGGTGCGCGGCAAGCCTTCCGCGTTCTGGGTCGATGCCTTGAGCAAGGCCGGCGTGCCGTGCGGCCCGATCAACACGATCGACCAGGTTTTCGCCGACCCGCAGGTCCAGCATCTCGGTATCCGCCGCCCGGTTGACCACCCCAAGATCGGCACCTTCGACATCATCGGCCAGCCGATCCACATGAGCGCCTACCCGCAACCCCAGCGCCTCAAGCCGACCCCCGACCAGGGCCAGCACACCGACGAGGTGCTGCGCGACCTCGGCTACGACGCACCGGCGATCGCCGGCCTGCACGAGAGGGGCGTGGTGTAGCGCTCTAAGCGGCGTGGCGCTGGTGGAGATAGCCCAGCGCCTCGGCGATCGCGTCGGCGTGCAGGCTGGCGTGCTGGATATCGTAGCCGACCGGCTCGCCGTCCGCGCCGAGATCGACCACCACATCGTCGTTGACGACGCGATTGTCGACGGATTCCCCCGGGCGCAGCTTGATATAGAGGCTGTCCGTGGACGGATCGTAGTCGAGTTCGGC
Organism: Allostellaceae bacterium; assembly: GCA_035648415.1. GTDB lineage: Bacteria > Pseudomonadota > Alphaproteobacteria > ATCC43930 > CGMCC-115725 > DATARH01. The sequence goes on along the minus strand of DASRLO010000017.1, from coordinate 20,718 downwards.
ACTCATTCGATGAAGTCGCGATCCTTAAAGACGTTGTGAACGGTTTCACCGTCAGCGGGATCGCCATGGCGACAGTATTGCCGCAATGACCAAGCCGGGGAAATATAACCGCCTACGATTTTCCAGCGACCAAAGACGTTGCCGCATAATCGCACCCTCTGCTCGCTGTTGCGCGAGCAAACCGACCGTTTCGGCGATCGACCGGCCGTCGTCAGTCACGGGCAGGCGACCTCTTACCGCGCGCTGGCCGACGCGGCGTCGCGCGTCGCCGGTGGCCTCGCGGCGCGCGGGATCGGGCGCGGCGCCAGGGTCGGCATCCTTGCCGAGAACCGCCGCGAATGGCTCGAAGCCGCGTTCGGCGCCGCCACGCTCGGCGCTGTCGCGGTGCCGCTCAGCACCTGGTCGCGCGAGGGCGAGCTCGACTATCTGATCGGCGACGCGACGCTCGACGCGCTCTTCGCGGTCGAGAGCTTCGGCGGACAGGATTTCGCCGCCGCGCTCGCCCGGCTCCAGCCCGAACACCAGCGGCTGCGCACGGTCGTCATGATTGGCGAAGCGCGGCGGCCGGATTGGCTTGCTTATGACGAATTCATCGCGGCCGCCGAGCCGATGACGGGCGACGACGCCGGTCCCCGCGACGACGCCTTCATCCTCTACACCTCGGGGTCGAGCGCGCGGCCCAAGGCGGTGCGGCTGCAGCATGGCGCGACCGTCGAAAACGGCTTCAACATCGGCGAGCGGATGGCGCTTACCGAAAACGACCGCGTGCTGCTGGCGCCGCCGCTGTTCTGGGCCTACGGCGCGGTCAACGCGCTCCCCGCCGCGCTGACCCATGGCGCGGCGCTGGTGCTGCAGCCGCGCTTCGAGGCCGGCGGCTGGCTCGACCTCATCGAGCGCCAGCGCTGCACCGCAATCTACACGCTGCCGAGCATGACCGGCGCGGCGATCCGCCACCCGGAATTTCGCCGCGAGCGTCTCGCCAGCTTGCGCACCGGGCTGATGATCGGCAGTCCCGAAGAGGTCCGCATCGCCGCCACCGGGCTCGGCGCGGCGCAAATCTGCAACATCTACGGCGCCACCGAGACCTACGGGAATTGCGCGGTGACCCCGGCCGGCTGGCCGCTCGACCGCCGCATGGTCAGCCAAGGCCCGCCGCTGCCGGGCATGCGCATCCGCATCGTCGACCCCGAAACCGGCCGCGCCTTGCCGGCGAACGAGGCCGGGGCGGTCGAGGTCGCGGGCCTGGTGACCGCCGGCTATTGCGGCGCCAGCGCCGAGCACAACCAAGCAGCCTTCACCGCCGACGGCTATTTCCGCACCGGCGATATCGGCCTGCTCGACGCGGACGGCGATTTCCGCTTCGTCGCGCGCGGCAGCGACATCATCAAGCGCGCCGGCATCAACGTCTCGCCGGCCGAGGTCGAAACGCTGCTCCTGCGGCACGCGGCGGTTGCCCAGGCGGCGGTGGTCGGCGCGCCGGCCGGCGAGCGCGGCGAAGCGATCGTCGCCTTTGTCGTGCCGGCGCCCGGCAGCGAGATCGACGGCGAGGCGCTGCGCCAGCATTGCCGCGCGCTCGCCTCGGCTTACAAGGTGCCCGACCGCATCGAGATTTGCGCCGCCTTGCCGGCGACCGAGACCGGCAAGATCTTCCGCCGCGGCCTCAAGGACCAGGCCGCGGCGCTGCTCGCCGCCGCGCCTAGCGGCCAGCGCAGAATTTGCTGAGCTTGCGTCACATCCAAAGCTTCGGCGACGGCACGGCCCGCCCAGCGCCGGGTGACCTCACGATGCCGAAGCGCCTGCGTCGCCCGCATCTCATCCCCGCCTTGGTGGCGCAGCGGCGGCAGGCGCTCCGCTTTCCGTCCTACGACGCCTTCCGCTTTCGGCGCATCTTGCACATTGTGCCGCAGCCCCCACCTACCCGATGTCGGCCCGGGTGGGTTCGGCTGACTGTCCTCGCGTTCCCTCGCGCCGGTTTCCGTCCTCCGATCCCCTTCGCCGTCCGATGCGTCGCGCCATCGGCGCGGCGGCGCTATGTCTATGAGGAGCTACGGGTTATGGCCACCGGTAAAGTCAAATGGTTCAATGCGCAAAAGGGTTTCGGGTTCATCCAGCCGAACAGCGGCGGTGCGGACGTGTTCGTCCATATCAGCGCTGTCGAGCGGGCCGGCATGGACGGCTTGCAGGAAGGCCAGACCTTGAATTATGACCTCGAACAGGGCCAGCGCGGGCGGGTCTCCGCGGTCAATTTGAAGGCGGAGTAACGCCGAGGACGAGATTGGGGGGCGCCGCGGCGTCCCCCATTTTCCGGAACTTAGGAGGAGATGCTTTTGGCCAAGGAAGAACTGATCGAATTCGAAGGCTCCGTGCTGGAACTTCTTCCCGATGCGCGGTTTCGCGTAAAGCTCGACAACGGGCACGAAACCCTCGCCTATTCGTCCGGCCGGATGAAAAAGAACCGCATCCGCATTCTTGCCGGCGACCGCGTCACGGTCGAGATGACGCCCTACGACCTGACCAAGGGCCGAATCAATTTCCGCCACAAGGACAGCGCAGCCCCGCCGCCGATGGCGCGGCCGCAGTTCCGCCGCCGCTGAGGCGGCCCGCGGCGTAGACGACGCCCGGCATTGTCCGCCACGACATGGCGGTAAATCGGAAATTCATTTGACATTCCGCTAACCCTCCCCAATTAGACTTCCAGCGGATTCCCGCTGAATTCTTAAGTAAGGCAACCACTTCCTAATGGATTTTTCTGAACTTGGACTATCGCCCGAGCTGCTTCGGGCCGTTTCAGACGCCGGCTACACCACCCCCACGCCGATCCAACAGCAAGCCATCCCGCACGTGATGAGCGGCCGGGACGTCTTGGGCTGTGCGCAGACCGGCACCGGCAAGACCGCCGGCTTCGCGCTGCCGATGATCGACAAGCTGACCGCGGGGCGCGCCCGGGCGCGGATGCCGCGCTCGCTGATCCTCGAGCCGACCCGCGAGCTGGCGACGCAAGTCGAGGCCGCTTTCGAGGTCTACGGCAAACACCACAAACTCACCACGGCGCTGCTGATCGGCGGCGAAAGCTTCGCCGACCAGCTGCGCAAGCTCGATCGCGGCGTCGACGTGCTGATCGCGACGCCAGGACGCATGATCGACCTGTTCGAGCGCGGCAAGATTTTGCTGTCCGATGTGCGCATCCTCGTTATCGACGAGGCCGACCGCATGCTCGACATGGGCTTCATCCCCGATGTCGAGCGCATCGTCGGGATGCTGTCGCAGAAGCGGCAGACCCTGTTTTTCTCGGCGACGATGCCGCCCGAGATCCGCCGCCTCGCCGATGCGTTCTTGACCCTGCCGGTCGAGGTTTCGGTGTCGCCGCCGGCTTCCGCCGCGGTGACGGTGGCGCAGTCGCTCGTCGTGCTGCAGCCGGAAGCGAAGCGCGAGGCGCTGCGCCGCCTCATTCGCTCCGAGGACGTCAAGAACGCGCTGATCTTCTGCAACCGCAAGCGCGATGTCGACATCCTCTACAAATCGCTCAGCCGCCACGGGTTCGATGCCGCCGCGCTGCATGGCGACATGCCGCAGCCGAAGCGCACCGAGACGCTGGAGCGCTTCAAGAACAACGAGATCAGGCTGCTGGTGTGCAGCGACGTCGCCGCGCGCGGGCTCGACATCCAGGGTCTCAGCCACGTCTTCTGCTTCGATGTGCCCTACCATGCCGAGGACTATGTTCACCGCATCGGCCGTACCGGCCGCGCCGGGCTCAAGGGGCGCTCGTTCACCCTCGCCGCGCCCGAGGACGGCAAGTCGGTCGCCGCAATCGCCAAGCTGATCGGCGGCGACATCCCCGCAATCACAATCCCCGGCATCGAGGCCGCCGAGCTCGATTTCGAGGCCAGACCGCGCGGCCGCCGCCCGGCGGCTGCCCGGTCGGCTCCCCGTTCGGCGCCGTCGCGGAATAGCGACCGGCCCTCGCGCGACGAGGATCGCCGCCCGCGCCGCTCAACGCCGGCCGACCGGCCCGCGGCCGAGCGTCCGGTGCGGCAGGACGAGAGTTACGCCGCCGCCGCCGCCGGTTCGGCCCGAGACGACAACGTCACGCCGTTCCCGCAGCGCCAGCGCCATTCGCCGCGCCCGGCGGGATATGATTCCGATCGTGACGATGGCGGACCCAGCGCGCCGGGGTTCGGCGATCACCTGCCGGCTTTCCTCGCCCGCAAGCCGCGGGTCGCCGGCTAGGACCAAAGCCTGTATCATCGGCGGCCTCGTGAGGCGATGAGGCCCGCATGAAGACGATCTTCGTCATGATCAAATGCGATCTCGGCCGCGCCTACGCGGTGGCGGACGCGGCGGTGCAGGGCATCGAAGAGGTCTCCGAGGTCTACTCGACCTCCGGCGAATACGATCTCCTGATGAAATGCTACCTGCCCGACAATGCCGATATCGGCCATTTCGTCACCGAGCGGGTACAGGCCTTGGCCGGCATCAGGGACACCTTCACCATCATCGCCTTCAAGGCGTTCTCGCCGGACGCGGCATCGGGCTGAGCCAAAGGAAATCGCGGATGACGGACAGCGGATGGGTCAAGGCCGCCGACCGCGGCGCGCTCGGCGACGGCGACGTGCTCGGCGTCGTCGTCAACGGCCGGGAGATCGCGCTCTACGACATCGAAGGCCAGCTCTTCGCCACCGACGACATCTGCACCCACGCTTACGCCAAACTGTCGGATGGCTGGTTCGACAAGGGCGAGATCGAGTGTCCGCTGCACGCCGGCCGCTTTGACGCGCGCACCGGCAAAGCCACCGCCCCGCCCTGCGTCGACGACCTCAAAACCTATCCGGCGCGGGTCGAAGGCGGCGAGATCCAGGTGAAGCTGGATTAACGCTGTAATCCGTAGGGTGGGGGGAGCGTCAGCGAAACCCACCTACAGCCGCGATATGGTGGGTTTCGCTCCGCTCTACCCACCCTACTGCCCTTACCCGTAAACCCGCCGGTACAGCCCGATGATCTCGTCCTGCGACGGGACGCGCGGGTTGTTGGCCGGCGAGCCGGAGGCGATCGCCTGGCTCGCCATTGTCGGCAGCAGCGCGTCGTAGCGGTCCTTGGCGATGCCGTACTCCCTGGGGCTTGGGACTTTGAGGTCGGCGTTGAGCGTGCGCAGCGCGTCGAGCAGGCGGGCGACCGCGGCTTGCGACCCCTCGCCTTCCTCGGCGACGCCCATCGCGCGCGCGCAGTCGGCGTAGCGGTCGAGCGCCGCGGGGGCCGAGAACGCGGCGATCTCGGGCAGCAGCATCGCGTTCGAGAGGCCGTGCGGCACATGAAAAAACGCGCCGATCGGGCGGCTCATGCCGTGCACCAGCGCGACGCTGGCGTTGGAGAACGCCATCCCGGCGGTGGTCGCGCCGAGCATCATCGCCTCGCGCGCGGCGCGGTTCCCCGGCTCGGCGCAGGCGGCGCGGATGTTCTTCGCGATGAGGCCCATCGCGTTCCGCGCCATCCCGTCGCTATAGGGATTGGCGCGCTTCGAAACATAGGCCTCTATCGCATGGGTCAGGCTGTCGATGCCGGTATCGGCGGTCAGGCGCAGCGGCATGGTGAGCGTCAGCTCGAAATCGACGATCGCCGCGGTCGGGCAGCAGGCGAGCCCGGCGACCAGCATCTTCTCGTCGGTCTCGGTATCGGTGATGACCGTGAAGCGCGTCACCTCCGAGCCGGTGCCGGCGGTCGTCGGTATGGCGATGATCGGCAGGCCGATCTTCGGGATGTCGTTCGGCACCTTGTAGTCGCGCATCTGCCCGCCGTTGGCGTGCAGCACCGACATGCCCTTGGCGGTGTCGATCGGGCTGCCGCCGCCGATCGCGACGAGGCTGTCGTAGGGCGCTTCGCGCAGCTTTTCGACGCCGACGCCGATTACCTCGGTGGTCGGGTCGGAGACGGTGTCCTGGAAGACGCCCCACGCCATCTTCGCGCCGTCGAGCAGCGCGGTCGCGCGGTCGATGATGCCGCTCCGGGCGATAAACGGGTCGGTCACGATCAGCGGCCGCTTGAGGCCGAGCCGTGCCATCAGCGCCGGCAATTCGCCAAGCGCCCCGCCGCCGACCGACAACAGCCGCGGTGTCGTGATCAGTGCCGCCATCGTCCTCTCCCGCGGCATCGCGCCGCCGCTGTTCAACCCGGCTTTTTCAGCCGGAAGCGGAAGACCCCCGCCGCCTCCTGGCTCGATTCGATCAACTGGCAACCGGTGGTCTCGCAGAAATGCTCGAAATCCTTGACCGCGCCGGGGTCGGTGGCGAGCACGCGCAGGATGCCGCCCGCCGGCACCGTGCGCAGCACGCGGCGCGCCTTCAGCACCGGCAGCGGACACAGCAGCCCGGTCGCGTCGAGAATCGTGTCGCCTTCGATCGCGTCGGTCATCCCCGGCTCTCCGCACATCACGGGCGCAGTCTTAGCGGCGGCGCCGCGTTATGCAATCGTTGTTGCCCAGCGGCGATCCCGTCGTCTATCATTTAGTTAATTGGCTAATTGACTTAGTTGTGAGATGGTTCCGCGATGAAAACCGTTGCCATCGACCGTGACGCCATCGCCGCGACCGAGCGGGTGATCCGGCCGCATGTGCGCCATACCCCCACCATCGCAATCGATGCCGCCGATTTCGGCCTCGCGCCGCTGGCGCTCGCGTTCAAGCTCGAATTTCTGCAGCACACCGGCTCGTTCAAGCCGCGCGGCGCCTTCGCCAATCTGTTGACCCGGCAGGCGCCGGCGGCGGGCGTCGTGGCGGCGTCGGGCGGCAACCACGGCGCGGCGGTCGCGTTCGCGGCGATGCGGCTCGGCATCAAGGCGACGATCTTCGTGCCCAAGTTGACCTCGCCGGCAAAGCTCGACCGCATCCGCGCCTATGGCGCCGAGCTGGTGGTGACGGGCGACGCGTATGCCGAAGCGCTGGCGGCGAGCGAGGCGCGGGTCGCCGCGACCGGCGCGCTGGCGGTGCATGCCTACGACCAGCCGGAAACCCTGCTCGGCCAGGGCTCGGTCGGGCTGGAGCTCGAAGCCGACCGGCCGGAGACCGACACGCTGCTGGTCGCGACCGGCGGCGGCGGGCTGATCGGCGGCATCGCCGCGTGGTACGAAGGCCGGGTGCGGGTGGTCTCGGTCGAGCCGGAGGCGGCGCCGACCCTCCACGACGCCTTGCAGGCCGGCCACCCAATCGATGCGCCGGCGGGCGGGATCGCCGCCGATTCGCTGGCGCCGCGCCAGGTCGGCGCGCTGATGTTCCCGATTGCACAGCTTTATGTCGCCGACGCTGTGCTCGTCACCGACGACGCGATCCGCGGCGCGCAGCGCCGGCTGTGGGACGTACTGCGCGTCGCCGCCGAACCGGGCGGCGCGGCGGCGCTGGCCGCGCTGCTCTCGGGGCGCTACCGCCCGCAAAAGGATGAGCGGGTCGCCGTGCTGCTGTGCGGCGCTAACACGGCTGCGGTGGATTTCGGACGGTAGATTATCTTGTCACCGCGAGGAGCGCGCAGCGCGACGCGGCAATCTCGGTGGGAGTGCGCGCTGGCACGAGATTGCTTCGCTCCGTTCGCAATGACGAGTCCGCTCATCCGAACCTCCCGTTCCGCGGAAATCCTTGCGGCACGGAGCGGCCGGCGCCGCCGCGGGCGCCGCGGGCGCCGCGCCAGGCGGTGAGGTCGGTTTCGGTGCGGGTGCGCGTCTCGCTCTGGCGCCAGGAGAGGCCGTCGGCGAGGCGGAAGATTTTGGCGTCGACGAGCTTGCCCATCCGGAAGCGCTGCAGGATGACGCCGCGGCCGCGCGCGATCTCGGGGATTTCCGCGAGGTCGACCACCAGCATCCGCCGGTTCTCGCCGACAAACGCGGCGGCGTCGCCATCTACGGGCACGCAGACGCACGCCTTCTCGTCCTTGCCTGGCGACAGCACTTGCTTGCCGGCGCGGGTCTGGGCCAGCGCCTCCTCGCCATCGACGAGGAAGCCGCGCCCGTCCGATGCCGCGACAAGAATCTTCATGCCGAGGCGGTAGGGGAACATCGCGACGATCTCGTGCTCGTTGGCGAGGTCGATCATCAGCCGCAGCGGCTCGCCCTGGCCGCGCCCGGACGGCAGGCGATCGACGCCGAGCGTGTAGAACCGGCCGTTGCTGCCGAAGATCATCAGCCGGTCGGTGGTCTCGGCTTGCACCGCGAAGCGCGGGCCGTCGCCCTCCTTGTAGCGCTGCTCGGCGGCCACGACGTTGTGGCCCCTGACGGTGCGGATCCAGTCCTTTTCCGAGCAGAGGATGGTGACCGCCTCGCGCTCGATGAGCGCCGTCGCCGGAATGTCGAGCGGCTCGGGCGGCTCGCCGATGGTGGTGCGGCGGCGGCCGAGAGCGGTGTCGCCGCCGAACTCGGCCTGGGTCGCCCGGATTTCCTTGGCGAGCGCGGTCCATTGCCGCCGGTCGCTGCCGAGCAGGCGCTCGATGTCGCCGGCCTCGGCGCCGAGTTCTTCCAGCTCCTTGCGGATCGCGACTTCCTCGAGCCGGCGCAGGGCGCGCAGCCGCATGTTGAGGATCGCCTCGGCCTGGGGGTCGGTGAGGCCCCAGCGCGCCATCATCACCGCCTTCGGCTCGTCCTCCTCGCGGATGATGCGGATCACCTCGTCGAGGTTGACATAGGCGATGACAAAGCCGCGCAGCACCTCCATCCGCCGCGCCACCGCGGCGAGGCGGTGCCGGCTGCGCCGCTGCAGCACGACGCGGCGGTGGTCGAGGAATTCCCGCAGCGCCTCCTTGAGATTCATCACCCGCGGCACGCCCTGCGTATCGAGGACGTTGAGGTTGAGCGGAATGCGCACTTCCAGCTCGGTGAGCCGGAAGAGCTGCTCCATCAGCATTTCGGGATCGACGTTGCGCGTCTTCGGCTCGAAGACGAGCCGCACGTCCTCGGCCGATTCGTCCTTGATGTCGGCGAGCAGCGGCAGCTTCTTCTCTTCGAGCAACGCGGCGATCTTCTCGATAAGGCGGCTCTTCTGGACCTGGTACGGCATTTCGGTGACGATGATCTGGTAGACCCCGTGGGCCAGCGGCTCCTTCACCCAGCGGGCGCGCAGCCGGAAGCTGCCGCGCCCGCTGGCATAGGCGGCGGCGATGCTGTCGGCCGGCTCTATCAGGATGCCGCCGGTCGGAAAATCGGGGCCGGGCATCAGCGCCACCAGCTCGCCGACCGAGATCGCCGGTTTTTCGATCAGCTGCAGCAGCGCGGCGCAAATCTCGCCGACATTGTGCGGTGGAACGCTGGTCGCCATGCCGACCGCGATGCCGGCGGCGCCATTGGCGAGCAGGTTCGGAAACCGCGCCGGCAGCACCACCGGCTCGCTGTTCTCGCCGTCATAAGTGGCGCGGAAATCGACCGCGTCCTCATCGATGCCCTCGAGCAGCGCCTGCGCCACCGCCGACATGCGGCTTTCGGTGTAGCGCATCGCCGCCGGGTTATCGCCGTCGATATTGCCGAAATTGCCTTGCCCGTCGACCACCGGATAGCGCTGGGCGAAATCCTGCGCCAGCCGCACCATCGCGTCGTAGATCGCGGTGTCGCCGTGCGGATGGTATTTGCCCATCACCTCGCCGACGACCTGCGCGCATTTCTTGTAGCCGCGGTCCGGATCCATGCGCAGCTGGTTCATCGCGTGCAGGATGCGGCGATGCACCGGCTTGAGGCCGTCCCTTACGTCGGGCAGCGAGCGCGCCATGATCGTCGACAGCGCGTAGGACAAATACCGCTCGCCGAGCGCATCGGCGAAATCGACATCGCGGATTTCGCCGCCGAGCGCGGTGTCGCTCATCCTTTCAGGGCCTTCGTGTGGATCAGGCGCCGATCATACCATCTGCCCGGCGGCGGCGTGGCGGCGCATGCGCTCGACGAGGCGGGCGCGCGCCTCGGGCAGGCTGCGGCCCTGCGGCTCCAGCAGGTGATGCTGCAGGAAGTGGCCGGTGAGGGTGAGGCCGGCGGCGATATCGCCACCTTCGGGCGCCGTCTCGCGCCACAAAAAACCGGGCAGCGGCAGGAGCTTATCGCGATACGGCTGACCCGCCGAGCGCGACACGGCACGACCCGAACGCGGCGATACATAGGCCAGGTCGTCGTTGACCCCGGTCGCGGCGCAGCTGGTGAAGTCGAGGCCGAAGCCGAGTGCGGCCAACAGGGCGCATTCCCACCCGACATAGCGCGCGGCCCAATCGGCAGAATCGAGCGCGCCGATCAGCGCCGCAAAACCCCGAAAGACATCGCCGTGCGGCTCGTGCTCGGGGAGCGCCAGCGCGGTCAGCGACGCGGCCGAGGACAGCGCGGCGAGCCGGTCGGGGTCGTCGATCAGCGCGGCCGCGTGCGCGCGCAGCAGCTCGATCTCGAAGGCGCCGAGATGCTCCGGCAAACGCCCGCGCCAACTCGCCGCGACCAGGTTGCCCGGCTGCAGCAAAGCCCGCCGTTTCGGCGATTGCCCACCGCGCACCAGGCCGGCGCGCCGCCCGTGCGCCTCGGTCAACAGCTCGACGATCAGCGCGCTCTCGCCGTGCCGCCGCGCGGTCAGCACAAACCCGGTGTCGCGCCAGTCCATTTACGATTGCCGCTGCACGGGCACCGTGCGTCCTTCGAGACGCGCTCTGCGAGCGCTCCTCAGGATGAGGTATTTCTTTAATGGCATAAAGAAAAGTCCTCATCCTGAGGTGATTCGCGAAGCGGAGCTTCGAAGGACGCAAGCAAGTCACGCATTGAAATCGACGCCGATCGCCCGGTAGCGCTCGGGGTCGTCGAGCCAGTTGTCGCGCACCTTGACGAAAAGGAAGAGGTGCACCTTGCGGTCGAGCATCGCGCCCAATTCGGCGCGGGCGCGGGCGCCGATCGTCTTGATGCGCTTGCCGCCCTCGCCGAGCACGATCGCCCGCTGGCTCTGCCGGCGGACATAGATTACCTGCTCGACCCGCACGCTGCCGTCCGGGCGATCCTGCCAGCTTTCGGTCTCGACCGTCGTCGAATAAGGCAGCTCGTCGTGGAGTTGCAGGAAGACCTGCTCGCGCGTCACCTCGGCGGCGAGAAAGCGCTCCGCCGCGTCGGACAATTGATCCGGCGGAAACAGGAACGGCCCCTCCGGCGCTGCCGCCGCGAGGTGCCGGTGAAGGTCGCCGACGCCGTCGCCTTTGAGGCCCGAGATCATGAACACCTGCGCGAAGTTCCCGAGCTTAGCGAGTTGATCCGCAAGGCCAAGCAGGGTGTCGCGGCGCACCAGATCGATCTTGTTGAGCGCGAGGATCGCGGGCCTGCTCGCGGTCTTGAGCCGCTCGACGATGCGCTGCGTGTCGCTGTCGATGCCGCCGGCGGCATCGACCAGCAGCACGGCGATGTCGGCATCGGCAGCGCCGGCCCAGGCTGCCGCGACCATCGCCCGGTCGAGCCGCCGGCGCGGCTCGAAAATGCCCGGCGTATCGACAAAGATGAGCTGCGCATCGCCCTCGGTGGCGATGCCGAGGAGACGGCTGCGCGTGGTCTGCGCCTTGGGGGTGACGATCGCCAGCTTTTGCCCGACGAGGCGGTTGAGCAGCGTCGATTTGCCGGCGTTCGGCGCGCCGATCAGCGCGACATAGCCGCAGCGCGTCATCCGCGCGCCGTTTCTTGGGCGCCGGCGAGCTGTTCGAGCAGCGCGGCGGCGGCCTCGGCCTCGGCGGCGCGCTTGGACGCGGCGGTGGCGCTCGCCTCGGCGGATTGCGCGACGCTCGCCGCCACCGTGAAGCGCGGCGCATGGTCGGGGCCTTCGGTCGCCACCAGGCGGTAGGCCGGCAGCCCCAGCCCGCGCGCCTGCGCCCATTCCTGGAGCTGGGTCTTGGGGTCGCGCGGCGGGCCTGCCATCCCGTCGATCAAGGGTTCCCACCAGCGCGTGACAAAGCCGGCGGCGGCCGGCAACCCGCCATCGAGATAGATCGCCGCGATCACCGCCTCGCAGACATCGGCGAGGATGCCCGGGTTGCGCGCGGCGCCCGCGGCGGCTTCGGAGGGCGACAGCACGAGATGGCGGTCGAGGCCGATATCGAGCGCCACCCGCGCCACCGTCTCGCGGCGCACCAGATCGGCCATGCGGCGGGTCATCGGACCTTCCGGCTCGCCCTCGAAGCGGTGCCATAGGAGGTCCGCGATCACCAGGCCGAGCACCCGATCGCCGAGGAATTCGAGCCGCTCGTAATGGCGCTGGACGGCGCGGCGCCGGCTCTTGCCCCGCTGAGGCGCGACGGCGCTCGGGTGGGTCAGCGCCTCGGCGAGCAGCGCCGGGCGGGCAAAGGCATGGCCGATTGTCTGCGCAGGGTCGTCGCGCGCCGCACTCTCGGTCGCGGCGGCCGCGGCCATGCCGCTAATCGACCCCGTTGAGCAGCCGGCCGTAGCGGATCGCGAACGGCCATTTCCAGATTTCCCACCACGCGGCCGACCCGTCGGTCGAGAAGAACAGAAACTGCGCCTTGCCCACCAGGTTCTCGGACGGGATGAAGCCGACCGCGGACATCACCCGGCTGTCCTGCGAATTGTCGCGGTTGTCGCCCATCGCGAAGTAATGGCCGGGCGGAACTTCGTAGACCGCGGTGTTGTCGAGCGGCCCGTCATCGCCGATCTTGATGATCGGGTGCTCGTATGGCTTCTCGCCCGGCCCGCGGGGCAGCGATTCGATGTATTCGTGCATCAGGAGGAAGGTGCCGCCTTCCTGGTATTGGTAATCGTCGATCTGGCGGCGCACCACTTCCTGGCCGTTGATGTAGAGTTCGCCGTGGATCATCTGGATCTTGTCGCCGGGCAGGCCGACGAGCCGCTTGATGTAGTCGATCGAGGTGTCGGTCGGCAGCTTGAAGACGACGACGTCGCCGCGCTCGGGATGGTGGAATTCGAAGATGCGGCCCGAAAACAGCGGCAACCCGAAGGGCAGCGAAAACCGGCTGTAGCCGTAGGAGAATTTCGATACGAACAGATAGTCGCCGACCAGCAAGGTCGGGATCATCGAGCCTGACGGGATGTTGAACGGCTCATAGGCGACGGTGCGGACGACGAGCGCGATCAGGACCGCGTAAACGATGGTCTTGACGGTCTCGAAAACGCCCCCCGAGGATTTTTTCTTGGCGATTGTTTTCATGTTCCGTCCGGGCGGCGAAAAAGCGGAGGGATAAGGCCGCGCGGCTCGCGGCAAGTCAAGCGAGCGGCCGCGAGGGCCCCTGGCGAAACCTCAGCCAACAGCCGGCTCCGCTTGCGGTTCCGCGGTGATGATGACCACCGCTTGCGCCAGCGGCGGCTCGTCGGTGATCGTCAGGCTGACCCGCGCCGCCATCCCCGGCGGCGTCATCGCCGCCAGCCGGTTGAGCGCGCCGCCGGTCAGCAGCATCGAAGGCTGGCCGGACGGCAGGTTGACGACGCCCAGGTCGCGCCAGAACACGCCGCGGCGAAACCCGGTGCCGAGCGCCTTCGCCGCCGCCTCCTTGGCGGCGAAGCGGCGCGCATAGCTGGCGGTGCGGTTGGCCCTGCGGTCGCAGCGCTGGCGTTCGACCTCGGTAAAGATGCGGTCGAGAAACTTGTCGCCGTAGCGTTCGATGGTCTTTTCGATGCGGCGGATGTCGATCAGGTCGCTGCCGAGGCCGAGGATGGTCACCGTTACCGCCGCTAGCCGCGCGCGCGCTCGACCGAGTTGATGACCGGCGTCGCCCGCAGCGCGGCGATGATGGTCGACAACTGCTTCACGTCGGCCACCTGGATGTCGACCATGATCTCGAAAAAATCCTGCGAGCGATTGGTGATCTTCAAATTGCTGATGTTGCCCCCCTGCTTGCCGATCGTCGTCGTCAGGCTGCCCAGATTGCCGCGCTCGTTGGCGATCGTGACGTTGATGCGGCCGACATGGATCGAATCCGCCTCGTCGCTCGACCAGGCGACGTCGATCCAGCGCTCGGGCTCGTCGTTGAAGGTTTCGAGCGTGTCGCAGTCGATCGTGTGGATCGTCACGCCCTTGCCGGTGGTGACGATGCCGACGATGCGGTCGCCGGGCAGCGGATGGCAGCATCCGGCGAAATGCAGCGCCATGCCGGGAATGAGGCCGCGGATCGACACCGCGTTGTCCTTGCCCGCATTCTTGCGCCGTGCCCGCGACAGCGGCACCACCTTGTCCTTGTCGGGGTCCGGCTCGTGCGGGAAGGCGGCGTTGACGACCTCGCGCCCGGTGAGGATGCCCTCGCCGACCGCGACGTACAGATCCTCGGTGGCGGCGCAGCTGAACTGCTTCAGCACGAGCTGGAGCGGCCGCTCGGAGAATTCCTGGCCCTCCTGGCGGAACGCCTTCTGCACGATCGCCTTGCCGAGGTCGAGGTACTGCGCGCGCTGCTGGGTGCGGATGTAGCGGCGGATGCGGGCGCGCGCCTTGCCGGTGACGACAAAGCGTTCCCAGGTCGGCGACGGCGTCTGCGCCTTCGAGGTGACGATCTCGACCTGGTCGCCGTTGGCAAGCTCGGTGCGCAGCGGCAAGAGCCGGCCGTTGATCTTGGCGCCGACGCAGGTGTCGCCGATCTGCGAATGGACGGCATAGGCGAAATCGACCGGCGTCGCGCCGCGCGGCAAGGCGATGACCTCGCCCTTCGGGGTAAAGGCGAAGACCTGGTCCTGGAACATTTCGAGCTTGGTGTGCTCGACGAACTCCTCGGGCGAGGAGTGTTCGAGGATGTCGACCAGCTCGCGCAGCCAGCGGTATTGCGGCCCGTCGGTGCGCTCGGCTTCCTGCTTGTAGATCCAATGCGCGGCGACGCCGAGCTCGGCGATCTCGTGCATCTCGCGGGTGCGGATCTGGATTTCGATGCGTTGCCGTTCGGGTCCGATCGCACCGGTATGCAGCGAGCGGTAATTGTTCGGCTTCGGCGTCGAGATGTAGTCCTTGAACCGGCCGGGAACGACGTGATAGGCCGAATGGATGAGGCCCAGCGCGAGGTAGCACTGGCCCATGTCCTCGACCAGCACCCGAAACGCCATCACATCGGCGAGCTGCTCGAACGGGATGTCCTTGCGCTGCATCTTGCGCCAGATCGAGTACGCCGATTTCTCGCGGCCCGAGACGCTGGCGTTGAGCCCACCCTCCTTCAGCTTGCGGGTCAGCTCGGCGGTGATCCGCGAGACGATGTCGCCGCCCCGGTCGCGCAAAAAGCCCAATCGCGCGGTGACGCTGGCGCGCGCATCGGGGTAGAGCTCGGCGAAGGCCAAATCCTCGAGCTGGTCCTTCATCCGGTGCATGCCGATCCGCTCGGCGAGCGGCGCGTAGATGTCCATCGTCTCGCGCGCGATCTGCCGCCGCTTCTCGGCATCCTTGATGAAGTGCAGCGTCTGCATGTTGTGCAGCCGGTCGGCGAGCTTGACCAGGAGTACGCGGATGTCCTCCGACATCGCCAGCACCAGCTTACGGAAATTCTCCGCCTGCTTGGTCTGGTCGGACTGCAATTCGAGGCGCGACAGTTTGGTCACGCCATCGACGAGGCGGGCGATCTCGCCGCCGAAGCGCTGCTCGATGTCGTCGAGCGTCGCGAGCGTGTCCTCGACCGTATCGTGCAAGAGGCCGGTGGCGATCGACGCGGTGTCGAGCTTCATCCGCGCGAGGAGGCCCGCGACCTCGACCGGATGGGAGAAATACGGGTCGCCCGACTCGCGCTTCTGCGCGCCGTGCGCCTTCATCGAATAGACGTAGGCGCGGTTCAGCACCGCCTCGTCCGCCCCCGGATCGTAGGATTTGACGAGGTCGACAAGGTCAGGCTGCCGCATCATCCGGCGGCGGTCCTTTTGCGATGGCCCCGGCGCGGATGTTCGAAGCCGCGCGGTGCGCGCGCCTCGAACGCCGGCATGTCAGGGCGCCTCGTCTTCGAAACCCTCCGTCTCCCCCTCGGGAAGCTCCTCGGGAAGCTCCTCGGGAAGCTCCTCAGGCAGAGCCGGCAACTCCTCCTCGCCTTCGACCGACAGCATGTCCTCGCCGAGTTCTTCGGTTTCGCTCGGCTCTTCTTCGTCCAGTTCGGCGCCCATGCCGGCAACCCCGAGCGCCTCGGCGACGCCGAACAGATTGCTCTCGAGCTCCGGAGTTTCTTCCGGCTCGTCGATCTCGACATGCTTTTGCATGCCGCGGATCAGCGAATCCTGCAGCCGGTCGACGGCGACGGTGTCGTCGGCGATCTCGCGCAGGGCGACCACGGGGTTCTTGTCGTCGTCGCGGTCGACCGTCAGCTGGGCGCCGGCGGTAATTTCGCGCGCCCGCTGCGAGGCGACCAGCACCAACTCGAACCGGTTCGGCACTCTTACTACGCAATCCTCGACAGTGACCCGCGCCATGCTGCAACCCTTCCGCCGGCAATCTGGATTCGGCTTAATTTAGCGGCGCTGCCGCCCCGGCGAATATATGGGCGCTGCGGCGGCGCGGCAACACCGGCTCCCGCGGCATTAACGCCGAAAAACGTCAACTCTTTCCGCCCGGTCTTTCCGCCCGGCGGCAACTTGACCCTACCCGGATGGGAAGCCTATATCAGCCGGCCAATACGCTTGGCGCGGCCGGATGGCAGAGTGGCTATGCAACGGACTGCAAATCCGTGTACAGCGGTTCGATTCCGCTTCCGGCCTCCAAGGGTTTACGCAATTTTCCTTGGTAAATCAAGCCCTAAGGCAGCATATCGTTGAGCTGCGGAATTCTACAGTTATCTATGTTTGACCATTGAAATCCACCCCAAACGATCCCAAAGTATGGTACAAAGTATGGTATAAAGTATGGTACGGATATGGCGATCGAAAAGCTGACGGACCGCGGGGTTCGCGCCGCCAAAAGCGGTTTCAGTCCGACAAAATTGGACGGGCGCGGCAGCCCCAAGCCCATCCCGAGGATCTACAACGACGGCAAAGGGCTGCTGCTGCGGGTCGGCCCTGGCGGCAGCAAGAGTTGGGTTTATCGCTACCGGGTCGGCCGCGAGGTCTTCGATGTTGGCCTCGGCCCCTACCCCGAGCGCAGCCTGGCCGACGCGCGAGCCCTGGCGGTGGCGCAGCGTCGGCTGCGGCTCGACGGCGGCGACCCGAGAGCGGTTCGCCAGAGCGCCAAGACCGCAACATCAGCGGCGTGGCCGCCCCAGCAACTCGCCGGCCACACCTTCAAGCAAATTGCCGAGATGTGGACCGAACGGTTTGAGGCCGGCTGGTCCGCCCAGCATCGGAAGGACGTGAGGAGCAAATTCGCCGTCCACGTCTATCCGCTCATCGGCGATTGGCCGGTGGGCGAGGTGGACGCTGAAGCCGTGCTGCGGGTGCTGGACCCGACCGGCAAGTGGCTCACCAAGACGGAGACGATGGCCCGGGTGCGCAGCCAGATCGAGAATTGCTTGGCGTTTGCGATGGCGGAAGGCTACCGGGCGAAAGGCGACAACCCGGCCCGCTGGGAGGGGCACCTCGAATTCTCGCTCGCCAAAAAGGTGGATATCGCCGACCCCGAGAAACAGCCGGCGCTGCGATGGCAGGATTTACCCACGTACATGAGCGCGCTACACGCCAACAAAAACCTCGTTGCCCGCGCCCTCGAATTCACCATCCTCACCGCCGCGCGCACCGAGGAAGTGCTGGGCGCCACCTGGGCCGAAATCGATTTGGAGAAGCGCCAGTGGACCCTGCCCAAAGGACGCATGAAGGCGAAGCGAGACCATGTCGTGCCGCTCAGTGACTCCGCCGCGGTTCTGTTGCGCCAATTGCCCGGTGAGCAGCGCCCCCACGACCTTGTGTTTGTCGGCAAGAATGGTCACATGGCGAACAACTCGATGACGCGGATCGTCGAGAAGTGCATCTTCCGATCCGAGGACGGTCGGCGACCGACGGTCCACGGCTTCCGCGGCACGTTCAAGACCTGGGCCAAGGAGCACGATTACCGCGACGACGTGGTCGAGATGGCCTTGGCACACAAATCGGGCGACGATCTGGCCCAGCGCTATACGCACACCGACCTGCTTCGTCACCGGCGCCAGGTGGCGGAGGATTGGGCGGAATACTGCGAACACGGCGAACCCGCCAATGCCAAAATAGTGGCGATCCGTGCGTAGCGCTGGATCAGGCACTTGGCGCTCTCTGCTCACCATTTAGTTGAACACCGGAGGCACCCAGTTGGTAAAGTCCCGCCCGATTGGGCAACAAACCGCGGCAGGCGATGCCGTGAAGGTAACTGAACCGGCGGCACGAATGTTGCGGAGAGGCACAAGATCGGCTAGCGCAATCGCCCGCTCTTCGGACCGCGTACCGTCGTGACATCGCCCCCGCCGCGCCGCATCTATGCGATCGGCGATATCCATGGCCGCGCCGATTTGCTCGACAAGATGGTCGCCGCCATCGCGCGTGATCTATCGGCCAGCCCGGCTCAAGACCCGCTTACCGTGACGGTCGGCGATTACATCGATCGTGGCCCGGATTCGCGCGGTGTCATCGAACGGCTGACACGCAACCCGTTTGCGACCAGCTTTGTCGCGCTCAAGGGCAACCACGAGTTGCTGCTGGAGGATTTTCTTCGCGACTCGTCCACCGCGGATTATTGGCGCCGCCTCGGGGGGCTGGAAACCATGCATTCCTATGGGGTCGATATCGGCCCCCTGATGCGCGGCCAGGGGCACGCCGCGGCGGCCGAAGCCTTTCGCGCTTCGCTCCCCCAAAGCCATGTCGAATTTCTGGGCTCACTCAAATTGTCGCTGTCGATCGGGCGATACTTTTTGTGCCATGCCGGAGTTCGCCCTGGAGTTCCCCTGGAGCGGCAGCACGAAGACGATCTCCTGTGGATCCGCGACGAATTTTTAAGCAGCAAGGCCGATTTCGGCAAAGTCGTCGTGCATGGCCACACCCCGACCGAAGAGCCCGACCTGCACCCCAACCGGGTCAATGTCGACACGGGCGCCTTTATGACCGACCGGCTGACCTGCGCCGTCCTGGAGGATGAGGGAGTTCGCTTTCTGGTGGCGACCTGACCGGCGATCATCCGATGCCTTCGAGCAAGGCATGCCACCGCTCGAAAGCGTGGCGCCGGGTAAACTGAGCGTCCAGCATGGCGCGGGCGCGAAGCCCCATGTCGACAACCCGGGATCGATCCTGCGCTAAATCTCGCACCCGAGCGGCCATGATTTCCCCGGCCCCGGGTTCGACGACAATACCGCACCCGTGCCGCAGGACGAGGCGCGCGAGCTCGCCATTCGGGGCTGTCACCGTTATCACGGGGCGACCGGCCGCGGCGATGCCGTAAAACTTGCTTGGAACGATCAAGCCTTCGAGCTCCGGCTTGAGCGAAATCCAATGCACATCCGGAACGCCGAGAGAAAGCTTCAGGATTTTTCTGTCCTGATACGGCACAAAGCGAAACAAATGGTCGAGGCCGCGTTCCGCGACCAAGCGGGCGAGCTCAATGAGCCGGTTGCCGCCGCCGATGAAGAGGAAAGTGATATTCTCTTCGCCGCGCAGGTGCTCGGCCGCGACGAGGACGGTCTCGAACTCATGCCCGCGGCCGAGATTACCCGAATAACCCACGACAAAGCGGTCTTGCAATCCCCACTCTCGACGCAAGGCATTATCAATTAAAGGGACCGGGCGAATTTCCTCGTCGTCGCACCAATTGGGGATGACATGCACCCGATCGGCAGAGATCCCGCGCGCCCGCACGATCTCTCCCATGCGATCGCCAACGACGACATTGGCCGCGGCGCTGCGCAACGCGGTGTCGCGAAGATGAAGGAGCCCCTTGGCAACGGGTCCTTTGATAAACGGCACGCCAAGCTCGGTGGCGATTTCGGGGTACAGGTCCTGCAGCCAGTTGACGAGACGCAGGCCGCGGCGTTTTGCCACCTGCATCGCCGGGATGCACAGCAAGGGCGGGTCGGTCTTTGCCACCAGGATGTCGCCGGTTTGGGCCACGGCAAGGACCATGCGCCAGACCGAACGATAAAAAGATAGGTAATCAAAGCCGCGACCGAGCAATGATGACCTGCCAAACCGAGTGGTAGCGAGCCGGTTTATCGCGACCCCGTGGACAAAATCCGACTCGGGCAAGCGCGCGCGCGGGTCGTCGTAGCGCTGCTGGCTGGTAAGGACATGCACGGCCTGACCGGTGGCTGCGAGATGGAAGGCCAGATCGCTCAGCATTTGGCTCGTCGCGGAATGATCAGGAAAAAAAAACCGGTTCAGAAAGATGATCCTCTTCGGCCGATGGGCCGGGGCTGGTGCTTCAATCTCTTCGCTTGCCATAGCATCAGGTCGAAAATTGTTTACGCTGTTGTACATTGCCCGACCGGCTGGAAATCGGCGAGAGGGCAACGGAGGCGCAATCTACGATCCTTGCTGCCTGGCGTTGGATGCCTAAACCGCACGGCCCCAGTCAAATACGAAAGGTCTCGCCGTCATCGCGTTTGGGGAAGCACACGATCCCTCGCCGTCGCGTATTTGGAACCCGGCTCCGCGTGCACCTCGTTGCGGGAGCAGCGAGCCGCAACCGTGGCGACTATCCTTTCCTTGTGAGCTGTCGAGCCGCTGGGTTGGGTAACGCGATCTGCCAAAACCATCTCCCTTGAGCGCTAGAGACGGTCTCGTCCTGAAGGTGGTGGAAATTGGCGGTAGCGGCGATGTTCAACGGTGATGTTGTTGGCGAACAGAGACCTCGACAGTGGGTCTCAATGCACTGCTTGAACTCCTCCCTGT
>DASRLO010000016.1:0-23586 GCA_035648415.1 Allostellaceae bacterium | reverse complement strand
TCGCTGGGATACCGAAGACCCTGGCGAGCCGCCAATCGGCGGTGTTCTGCCGTCCACATCTGGTGCCTCCTTCAATCGCTGGCACCACATATCGAATCACAACCGATTCCCCTGACTCAACAACTTTCTGGATCGGCTCTTAAATGCAAAGTATCCGGTACGGCCTCTTGGCTGTCGCAGGATGCGGGGCTCTCCTCCTGATTGTCGGGATTGCCGCGGTATTTGGCGTGCAACGCACCGACAGGCTGGCCCAGCGACAGGAACTGATCGGGTCGCAACTTTTCGGCGCGCGCGAAGTTTTTGAGACACTGCTTGTTATGGAATCGAGCCAGCGTGGTTATCTGCTGACTCGCGACCCAGCCTATGTGGAACCGTACCGGCATGAGGACCAGACGTTCGATGCCATGTTCGCGAGTTTCGAGGCGCTTTTCCGCGACGACACCGCGGCAGAGGGAATCGTAAAGGATATCCGCCGGCTGGCTCACGCCAAGCGGGACGAATTGGCCCAGACCTTGAAGCTTGCCGAGACCGGCGGCTTCGACAGCGCGATGGCGATCGTGCGCACCGACTCCGGGAAGGAGGAAATGGAGGTTCTGCGGATCAAGCTGTTTTCGCTGATCGCTCAAGAACGCGCTGTGCGTACCCAGTTCGTCGAGCAGGGGCGGGCCATGTTCCACCGGCTTTACTTTCTCGGCGCCGGCGCAGCGGTGCTGATTTTGCTGCTGGTGGCAATCGCGGTTCGCGCTCTGTCGATCTCGATCGCGAGGCTCGACGCGGCGCAGAAGGCCGAGGAGCGCAATGCGATGCACGATGCGCTGACCGGTCTGCCGAACCGGCGCTACCTGAGCGAATGGCTGGCGACGGCGCTGGCCGGAGCGCAGCGCTCGGCCCGGCAGCTCTGCGTGCTCTATTTCGATCTGAACGGGTTCAAAGGGGTCAACGACCGTTTCGGCCATGAGGCCGGCGATCGGGTTTTGCAGGCGGCCGCTTCGCGATTGCGCGCAACGCTGCGGTCATCGGATTTCCTGGCTCGACTGGGCGGCAACGAGTTCGTTGCCGTTTTGCCGGACGCGATGGAACCACCCGGGGTCGATGCGCTCATGAGACGGCTCGAACAAAATCTGCATGCGGCGCTCATCCCGGAATTGGAAGACGGCGAGACCTCGGCGAGCATCGGCAAAGCGTTGTTCCCCGATGACGGCACGGGCGCCGATGAACTTCTCGCCGCCGCCGACCGCGCCATGTACGCCGTCAAGGAGAGCCAGACCGGCACCCGCGGCCAGTAGGCGCGTGACCGCATACTGGAAAAGGCTGGCACACCCCGCGGAGGTTGCCGCCGCCTTGCGTTGGGGAAGTGATAAACCCCGGCTATCACGCGCGCGACACCGGAAGCCGTTCAACCTCCGGCTCGTTTGCGGCTTCCGCGGTGGGCGGCTACTGTGCGGCGGCGGCCAAAGGGGAGCTGGATGCCGGTAGTGCTGGGCGCGATCGCCGACGATTTCACCGGCGCGACCGACCTCTGCAACACGCTGGTGCGGCGCGGCATGAAGACCGTGCAGCTGATCGACGTGCCGGCCGCCGGCGCGGCGGCGCCGGATGCCGAAGCGGTGGTCGTCGCGCTGAAGAGCCGCACGGTCCTGGCCAGCGAGGCGGTGGCGATGAGCCTCAGGGCGCTGGCCTGGCTAAAGGATGCCGGCGCGCGGCAGATACTGTTCAAATACTGTTCGACCTTCGACTCGACCGATTCGGGCAATATCGGCCCGGTCGCCGAAGCCCTGCTCGACGCGCTCGGGGCCGACTTTACCTTCTATTGCCCCGCGTTCCCCGAGGCCGGGCGGACGATCTTCAAGGGCTATTTGTTCGTCGGCGATGTGCTGCTGTCGGAATCCGGCATGCGCGACCACCCGCTGACGCCGATGGGCGATCCGTCGCTGGTGCGCGTGCTGCAGCGCCAGAGCCGCGGCAAGGTCGGGCTCGTGCAGCATGGGACCGTGGCCCAGGGCGCAAGCGCCATCGCCGCCGCCTTCGCCAAGCTCAGAGAGGACGGCTGCCGCCATGCGATCGTCGATGCGATCGCCGACCGCGACCTCGAGGCGATCGGCGAGGCGGCCAAGGATTTCGCGCTGATCACCGGCGGCTCGGGCATCGCGCTCGGCCTGCCGGAGAATTTCCGCCGGCAGGGGCTGATCGGCGACGGCGGCGCCGCCGACATCCTGCCGAGGATCGGCGGCAAGGCGGTAGTGCTGTCCGGCTCCTGCTCGCCGGCGACCCTGGCGCAGTTTGCCCATATGCGCGAGCGCGCGCCGGTCTTCGTCATCGACCCGCTCGCCGCCGCTGCGGGGGGCGACATCGCCGCTGCGGCGCTAACCTGGGCGGAAGCGAAGCTCGGCGATGAGCCGATCCTCTTCGCCGCGACCGCGCCACCCGAGACCGTCGCCGAGGTTCAGGCCAAGCTCGGCCGCGAACGCGCCGGCACGCTGGTCGAAGGAATCATGGCGGAGATCGCCCGGGGCCTCGTCGCGCGCGGCGTGCGCCGGCTCGTGGTCGCCGGCGGCGAGACCGCGGGCGCTGTCGTCCAGGCGCTTGAGATCACCGGCCTCCGCATCGGCCGGCAGATCGACCCCGGCGTGCCGTGGACAGTCAGTCTCCCTGGCAGCCCCGGTGAGCCGGCGCTGGCGCTGGCGCTCAAATCCGGCAATTTCGGCGCCCCCGACTTCTTCCTGCGCGCCTTCGCGGCGTTCGACGAGGCGACACGATGACCCTCACCCGCCTTGCTGCGCTCGGCACCCTCTCCCGCAAGCGGGCGAGGGGTTTTGGCGCCGGCGCATTTATCCCCTCGCCCGCTTGCGGGAGAGGGCGGGGCCCATCGCGCAGCGATCGGAGGGTGAGGGTATGAGCGATGCGAAAGCCCGCGAGGCGATCTGCAGGCTCGGCGCCTCGATCTTCGAGCGCGGGCTCACCGCCGGATCGTCGGGCAATCTCAGCGTCAAGGTCGAGGGTGGCTGGCTGATGACCCCGACCAACGCCTCGCTCGGCCGGCTCGACCCGGCGCGCCTCTCACGGCTCGACGACGGCGGTAACCTGGTCGGCGGGGACGCTGCGACCAAGGAGAGCTTTCTGCATCGCGTCATGTACGAGGAGCGCAGCGACACGGGCGCGGTCGTCCATCTGCATTCGACCCATTCGGTCGCGGTGTCGTGCCTCGCGGAAATCGACCCGCACGACGTGCTGCCGCCGATCACCGCGTATTACGTGATGCGGGTCGGCCGGCTGCCGCTCGTGCCCTATTACAAGCCGGGCGACATGGCGCTCGCCGAGGCGGTGCGCGGCTTCGCCTCGCGGCACCACGCGGTGCTGCTCGCCAATCACGGCCCGGTGGTCGCCGGGTCGAGCCTCGACGCCGCGGTCAACGCGGTCGAGGAATTGGAAGAAACCGCCAAGCTCTATTTGTTGCTGCGCGGCGCCAAAACGCGCTTTCTTACCCAAGAACAAGCCAAGGAATTGCTGGGATGAAACGGCTCGGACACGCGCTTTTCGCCGCCTTCGCCGCGCTGCTGTTTTTGGCGTCCTCGGTCCAGGCCGAAGACAAGCCGCCGATCACCATCGGCCTCAGCATGGCGTTGACCGGCGGGCTCGCCGCGGTCGGCAAGACCGGACTGCTCGCCTTCCAGATTTGGGCCGAGGACGTCAACAAAAAGGGCGGGCTGCTTGGCCGCCCGGTCAAGCTCGTCTTCTACGACGACCAGAGCAATCCCGCGACCGTGCCCGGCATCTATACCAAGCTGATCGACATCGACAAGGTCGACCTGCTGGTCTCCGGCTACGCCACCAACATGGTGGCGCCGGCGATGCCGATCGTCATGCAGAAGAACCGGCTGTTCTTCGGCCTGTTCGCGCTGGCGATCAATGTCGAGTTCCACTACCCGAAATACTTCTCGATGCTGGTGTTCGGCCCCGACCCGAAGCCGACCTTCTCGAAGGGCTGGTTCGAGATCGCGATGGCGCAGAACCCGAAGCCGAAGACCATCGCGCTGGTCACCGCCGACGCCGAATTCGGCCGCAACGCGCTCGACGGCGCGCGGCAGAACGCCAAGGAAGCCGGGCTGCGGGTGGTTTACGACCGCGCCTACCCGCCGACGACGGTCGATTACACGCCGATCATGCGGGCGGTGCAGGCGGCCGGTCCGGACGTGGTCTTTGTCGCCTCGTACCCGCCCGACACGGTCGGCATCCTGCACGCCATCAGCGAACTCAACTACACACCCAATTTCTTTGGCGGGGTCATGGTCGGCACCGCGGCGGCGGCGTTTCGCACCCAGCTCGGGCCGCTGTTGAACGGTGTCGTCGTCGGCGAATTGTGGGAACCGGCCAAGACGATGGATTTTCCCGGCATCTGGGATTTCCTCAAGGAATACCAGCCCAAAGCCAAAGCCGAGGGGGTCGATCCGCTGGGCTATTTCCTGCCGCCCTTCGCCTATTCCGAGATGCAGGTCTTAGGTGAAGCGATCACCGCGACTGGCGGGCTCGATGAGGATAAGCTCGCCCAGTACATCCATAGCCACACGTTCAAGACCGTGGTCGGCGACGTGACCTTCGGCCCCGACGGCGAGTGGACCGAACCGCGCAACCTGTTCGTGCAATATCACGGCATCAAGTCGAACGACATCGAGCAGTTCCGCGACGATTCTCACGTCACCATCCTCTATCCGGCGCAATACAAGACCGGCGAGCTGATCGCGCCCTACGCCAAGGCGAAGGAATAGCGCGGGCGCGCAACCACCACCCCGACCCTCCCCGCTTGCGGGGAAGGGAGCGTGTCGGTGCGCTGTCCGCTGTCATCCCCCCCCCCGCCGCAAGCGGGGGGAGAGTCGGGGTGGGGGCTGATGTCCTCTCGATCCGTCACTTCATCCGCGCGAAATAATCCTCGTACGGGATGTCGTTGCTGATCAGCACGCCGCCGTCGACGTCGAGCGCGATGCCGGTGACCATGCTGGCGGCCGGGCTGGCGAGAAACAGCACCGCATCGGCGATGTCCTCGGGCTCGACCATCCGGCCCAAGGGAATCTTTTTCGCCCTCTGCGCCTTTTGCTCCGGGGTCGGCGCGGCGCCGGCGAAGGGGGTCGCGGTCGGGCCGGGGCAGACCGCGTTGACCCGGATGTGGTCGGGCGCCAGCTCGTAGGCGGCGTGCCGGGTGAGGCCGAGCACGCCGGCCTTCGACGCCGAATAATTGGCGCCGCCGCCGAACGAGATGCGCCGCCCGGCGATCGAGGCGATGTTGACGATCGCCCCGCCGCCCTTCGCCTTCAGGTGCGGAAGCACCGCCTGGATGCCGTTGAAGGTGCCGCCGAGATTGACCCCGATCACCCGGTCCCATTCGGCAGCGCTCATCGTGCCGAGCGTCTTCTGGGTGATCGTGCCGGCGCAATTGACCAGCACGTCGATGCCGCCCGAGGCCGCCGCGATCTCGCCCGCCAGCCGCGCGAAATCCGGCCCGTCCGCGACATCGAGCGTATGGCCTTGCGCCCGCGAATTATGGCCGATCTCGGCCGCGACCCGCTCGGCCGCCGCGCCGTCGCGATCGATGACATGCACGGCGGCCCCCGCCGCCGCGAACTGGCGGCAGCTCGCGGCGCCGATGCCGCTGCCGCCGCCCGTCACCAGCACCGTCTTCCCGGAAAAATCGGCGGCCATGCTGTTCCTCCCTCGCGTCGCATCGGCGATCATAGCGCGATGGAGCAGCCGCAGCGATCCGCTATGCTGCCGGCCTGGGAGATCGCCGATGACCTACGCCGCCCCGCTCGCCGATATGCGCCTCGTGCTCGACACGGTCGGCAATTTGTCGGGCGAGGCCGCCGAGATCGCCGACGCGGTGCTCGGCGAGGCGGCGCGTTTCGCCGAAAACGAGCTGGCGCCGCTCAACCAGCCCGGCGACCGCATCGGCAGCGTCCTCGAAAACGGCGTCGTGCGCACCCCGCCGGGGTTTCGCGAAGCCTACCGCACCTACGTCGCTGCCGGCTGGAACGGCATCACCTGCCCGCCCGAGATCGGCGGCCAGGGCCTGCCGCTGGCGCTCGCCGTGCCGCTGACCGAGATGTGGAACTCGGCCTGCATGGGCTGGGCGCTCTGCCCGCTGCTCAACAGCGGCGCGGTCGAGATGCTGCGCACGCACGGTTCGCCCGAGCTCAAGGGCCGCTACCTCGACAAGCTCGTCTCCGGCGAGTGGCCCGGCACGATGAACCTCACCGAGCCGCAGGCCGGCTCCGACCTTGGCGCGCTGAAGACCCGCGCCGTGCCGGCCAGCGACGATTGCTGGGGCGAGCATTACCGGATCACCGGGCAGAAGATCTTCATCACCTACGGCGACCATGATTTCAGCGACAACATCATCCACATGGTGCTGGCGCGGCTGCCCGACGCGCCGCCGGGGAGCCGCGGCATCTCCTTGTTCCTGGTGCCGAAATTTCTGCTCGACGCGGAGGGCCGCCCCGCGACGCCCAACGACGTCCGCACTTTGCGGCTGGAGGAGAAGCTCGGCATCCACGCCTCGCCGACCTGCGTCCTCTCCTATGGCGAGGACGGCGGCGCGATCGGCTGGCGCATCGGCGAGCCCAATCGCGGTCTCGAAGCGATGTTCACGATGATGAACACCGAGCGGCTCCTGGTCGGCGTGCAGGGGGTCGCGATCGCCGAGCGCGCCTACCAGACCGCGCTCGCCTATGCGCGGACGCGGGTCCAGGGCCAGCCCATCGGCATTGCGCGGAGCGAGGTCACGCCGCCGATCGTCCACCACCCCGATGTGCGGCGCATGCTGCTCTCGATGCGGGCGCAGACCGAGGCGATGCGCGCGCTCGCCTATTGCGCCGCCGCCGCCATCGATGCGGCGCATGACGGAAGCGACGGCCGCGCCCAGCGCCGCGCCGACCTCTTGATCCCGGTGGTCAAGGCGTGGTGCAGCGACAAGGGGATCGAGATCGCCTCGACCGGCATCCAGGTGCATGGCGGCATGGGCTATATCGAGGAGACCGGGGCCGCGCAGCATCTGCGCGACGCGCGCATCGCCGCGATCTACGAGGGTACCAACGGCATCCAGGCCGGCGACCTGGTCGGCCGCAAGCTGACGCGCGACACAGGCGAGGCGGCGCGCGAGCTGTTCTCCGAGATCGATGCTGGGTTGGCCGAATTGTCCGCCGCCGAGCTGGCGCCGATCCGCGCCCGGGTGGCCGAGGGGCTGGCGGCGCTCACCGACGCCACTGCCTATCTCGTCGAGGCCGACCCGCCGCTCGCCGCCGCCGGCGCGGCGCCCTACCTCACCCTGTTCGGCACGGTGATGGGCGGCTGGCTGATGGCGCGGCTGGCGCATTCCACGCGCGCCTCCAATCACCCGCTCGCCGCTGCAAAGCTCGCCACCGCGAACTTCTATGCCGAGCACTACCTCGCCCGCGCGCCGAGTCTGATGCCGGCGATCAAGGGCGGCGCCACTGTGGTCGGGTTCGACCCAGACCAGCTTTAGCCATGATCGTCACCTTCTTCGTCACCCCCGCGTACGCGGGGGTCCAGGGGCAACCGCTCGTCGCTTGCCCTGGATTCCCGCTTTCGCGGGAATGACGGAATAACAAACTGTCGCCCTTGGTGACCGTCGCGCCCTCGCTGCGGGTCGACGACATCCGGCTCGGCATCCTCTACATGGTCGCGTCGGTCTTTCTGTTCTCGATCCAGAACGCGATCGGCAAGTGGCTGGCGCAGACCTACCCGATCCCGATGCTGGTGTTCTTCCGCAGCTTTGTCGCGCTGCTGCCGTCGTTCCTCCTGGTGATGCGCGCCGGCGGGCTGCCGGTGATGCGCACCAATCGCCTCGGCGGGCAGTTCGGCCGCGCGGTGATCTGGGGCGGCTCGAACGTCGCCTCGTTCTTCGCCTATCATTTGCTGCCGCTCGCCGACGCGGTGGCGCTGACCTTCGCCGCGCCGCTGTTCCTGACCGCGCTGTCCTACCCGATCATCAAGGAGCGGGTCAGCCGCGAGCGCTGGATCGCGGTCAGCGTCGGCTTTGTCGGGGTCATCGTCATGGCGCACCCGAGCGGCGCCGGCAGCGCTCCCGGCGCCGGCGCGGCGATCGCCTGCGCGGTGTGCAACGCGGTCGGCACCTTGACCGTGCGCGACCTCTGCCGCACCGAGCATTCCGCCGCGATCGTCACCTGGACGGCGATCTTTATGACCCTGATGGCGCTCCCCGCCCTGCCGTTCTACTGGGTGACGCCGACGCCCATCGATTTTCTCTTGTTCTGCTCGATCGGCCTGATCGGCGGCGTGTCGCAGTACTGGACGACCCTCGCGCTCAGCCATGCGCCCGCGGCGGCGGTGTCGCCGTTCAACTACACCGCCCTCATCTGGGGTTCGATCATCGGCTTTATCGGCTGGAGTGACCTGCCGACCCCGCCGATCGTCATCGGCGCGGGGATAGTCGTGCTGACCGGGCTTTATCTGCTGCGTTCGGAGGGGCGGCGACGCAAACCGGTCGCGGTAAAGCGGGCTGCGGAATAATCGCTTGTCGTGCCGGCGAAGGCCGGGACCCACCGCGCAGCTTGCTCCGAGTTTCCCGTTATGGGGCGAGCGACGGGTAGAGATCGATCCACTGCGGATTGTCCGCTTCGATGAGCTGGATTTTCCAGGCGCGCTTCCATTCCTTGATCTGCCGTTCGCGCATATAAACGGGTTCGAGCGACTCATGCTGCTCGAACCACACGAGCCGGTCGACGCCGTATTGGGCGGTGAAACCGGGCACCGCCTTCAGCTTGTGTTCCCCGACCCGCTTCAGAAGATCGCGGGTCGAGCCGACATACAATGTTCCGTTCGGCCTGCTGGACAGCAGATAGACGTAGAACATCGAGCGTGACCAACGGTGGGTCCCGGCTTTCGCCGGGACGACACCGTTACTCCAGACCCTGCGGCCTACTCCAGACCCTGCGGCCTACTCCGCAGCTTGCGGCATCTGCTTCAAATCGGTCGAGTATTTGAGGTGCACCGGCGAGTTGAGCTCGAACGGGTCTTTCAGGCCCAGTTCCTTGCCGATCTCGCGCATCGCCGGCATCACCTCCTGGCCGAGGAGACGGATGCAGGTGCGGGCGTCGGCGTCGCTGACCGTGCCGTCATTGCCCCAGATGCCGTAGATGCTGGGCCGCGTTTCTTCGAGCACGCGGCGCAATTTGGGAATGACCGTCTTCGGCGTGCCGAAGAAGACGCGGCCGTCGGCGACCTGCTGCTCGAAGGTCGGCCGCCCGCGCGGGTTTTCCGCCCGGCCGACCGCGAATTCGACAAAGTTGCGGCGCAGCGTCGGCGAGAAATAGCCCGACGGGTTCGCCCATACCGGATGCGCGAGGCCGGTGAACTCGCCCTGCATCCAGAGGAACTGGCGGGCGTTCTTCTCGGCTTTTTCCTCGCTGTCGGAGACGTGGACCTGCTGCAGGTAGCCGCGGTTCTCGGGGCCCGACTCGTAGCCGACCTCGCGCGCGGTATCGTCGTAGATCTTCCAGATGCCCTTGGTCGCCTCGATCGAGGTGTTGAGCGCGATATAGGGATAGCGCTGCTTGGCGGCCCAGATGATCGTCTCTTTCGACAAGACGCCGGGAATCCAGACGCGCGGGTAGGGCTTTTGCAGCGGCACCGCCCACGGGTTGACGACGCGGTGCTGGTAATGCGTGCCCTCCCAGCGGAACGGACCCTGGCGCGACCAGGCGGCGGTGACCAGGTCGTGCGCCTCCTCGAAACGCTCGCGGTTGAAGGCCGGGTTGACGCCGGTGGCAAGCTGCTCCTGCCCGCCGCCACGGACAAAGCCGGAGACCAGGCGTCCCTTCGAGATCATGTCGATCATCGCCAGCTCTTCGGCGAGCCGCACCGGGTTCTCGGCCAGCGGCAGCGGGTTGCCGAGAAGGACGATTTTCGCCTTCTTGGTCACCGCGGCGAGGATCGAGGCGAAGATGTTGCACTTCGCCTGCATGCAGAACGGCGCGTTGTGGTGCTCGTTGAGCATGAAGCCTTCGACGCCCTGCTCCTCGGCGTAGATATAATGCTCGAGGTAGCGGTTATAGAGCTCGCTGCCGGCGACCGGGTCGAAGTGCTTGTTCGAGAACATCAGCGCGGTGTGGCCGGCCTCCAGCCCGATATCGGCGGGGTAGGCGGCCATCGGCTGCTCGGTAAAATACATCACGTGCATGGCGGTCTCCTTTCTCACTCCTTCTCCGTCCCCGGGGGCGGAGAAGGCCGGGATGAGGTGGGGGATTCCAGAGAGCCGGCAGTTACCCACCTCACCCTCCCCATCGCTGTCGCGATGGGTCCCCTCCCTCTCCCCCTAAAGGGCGGAGAGGGCAATCAACGATCAGTTCTCTTCGATGAAGCTGACGACGAGGCGGGCGAGCGCGTCGGGCTGTTCCATATCGACGCAATGGCCCGACGCGGCGATTGTCTCGAACCGCGCCTTGGGCAGCGATTTCGCGTAAAGCTCGCCGGCGCTTTTTGGCACGATCTGGTCGTCGTCGCCCCAGACCACGAGCGCCGGCGCCTTCACCCCGCCCAGTAAGTGCGGCAGGGTCGGGCTGTACATGTACGGTTTCCAGGCGATGCGGAAGCTCATCTCGCGGCAGAGATCCCAATCGACGAGCTGGTCGGTCGAGACATCGCCGTAATTGCGGACGAACGCGGCGGGATCGTGAAACCCGGCCTTGGCGTAGTCGATATAGGAAATGATCGCCTGGTCCTTGATCTCGCCCTCGGGCGGCTTCACCCCCATCGCGCCGACCAGCACCACGCGGTGGAAGTCGCGCGGCGCCAGCGCCGCCATCTCGGCCGCGACCCAGCCGCCAAAGCCGAGCCCGACCAGGCTCGCGCGCTCGATGCCGAGCTCGGCCAGGAGCCATTGATAGAGCGCGGCGAGGTCGCGCGGATGACGCATCCAGGACGCGCGCTCGGAGTTCTCGCCAAAACCGGGATGGTTCGGCACGATGACGTCGAACCGGGCGGACAACGCTTCGTAGAACGGCAGTTTGTCGAGGGTTCCGATATCGTGATGCAGCACGAGGACCGCCCGGCCGCCGCCGCCGCGACCGATCCTCAGCTTAAGTCCGCCCAACTCGATGTGCTGCTCGCTCCACCCGGCCGCCATCGCCGCTCCTCTCGCTTGCTGATAATAAGGTTAGCCATTATTCCGCCTCGGCCGCAACCGGCGACACGCGCAAGGCCGCTTGCGCGAGGCTCAACCCTGCAGTCCGTGAGATGCGTCGATCAGCCAGTCGATGAGCCAGGCGGCATAGGAGCGGCGCACGAGCAGCCGGTAGCGCGGCGCATCGTCGAGCTGGTCGAGGATCACCGGCACACGCGCGACAAGGGTCTGCGCGCAGTGCCCCGCCGCGAACGCCCGCGGGTGCAGATCGAGGCCGCAGCCGGCGGCGAGCAGATCGCGGGCCGCGCTGCCGCCGATTTCGACGATGGTGCGGCTCGATGACAGGTCGGTAACGGCGGCGCGGCTGCCGGCGGCGCCCGAGAGCCGTGCCGGCAGGTCCGTCGCTTCGCCGTCGGCGACAACGAGCCATTCGTCGGGGCCGAGCCACAACACCCGCATTGCGCCCGTCGCCGTCACCCGGTTCGCACCGGGCGGCAGCGCCAGCCCGGCCAAATCCGCCGGGAACGGCGGGCGGAGCCGCATGCCGATCTGCCGGGCCGGGGGCGCCTCGCGCAGGTCGACGACCGGCGACGACCAGGGCAGCT
Source organism: Allostellaceae bacterium (assembly GCA_035648415.1). Classification (GTDB taxonomy): domain Bacteria; phylum Pseudomonadota; class Alphaproteobacteria; order ATCC43930; family CGMCC-115725; genus DATARH01. Next base: position 11,832 of record DASRLO010000016.1, on the reverse strand, counting down.
TAGCCATCGCGGCGTCGCCCTCTGGGGTCGTAGAACACCGGCGGGCAGATGCGGGCGGGGAAGGTGCGGCCGTCATGCCAGGCAAGGAGCGGCTCGCCGTGGCGCCGGCGACCGCCGGCGACCAAGGCCAGCGCGAAGCCGCGGCCGAGGCGGGCGCCGAAATAGCCCGAGGTGACATGCCCGGTCATCGCGGTCGATCCGGGCGCGGCGACCAATTGCGCGCCCTCGGGCAGCACGGCGGCGGGATCGTCCGGCAGCAGGCCGACGAGCTGCTTGCGGTCCGGCCGCGCCAATTCGGCGCGCCTGAGCGAGCGGCGGCCGAGGAAATCCTTGTCCCGCGCCACCATGCGCTCCAGGCCGAGATCGATCGGCGTTACCGAGCCGTCGGTCTCCTGGCCGACGATGAAAAACCCCTTCTCGGCGCGCAGCACATGCATCGCCTCGGTCCCGTAAGGCGTCGCTCCGGCGTCGATCAGGCGCTGCCACATCGCCAACCCGGCCGAGGATGAAACGTTGATCTCGTAGGAAAGTTCGCCGGCGAAGCCGACGCGGAAGATGCGGGCGGGGATGCCGGCGACATCGGCCTGGCGCGCGGTCATGAAAGGAAACTCGCCGAGGTCGAGCTGCGGCGCCAACGCCGACAACACCTCGCGCGACCGCGGCCCGACCAGCGTCGCGTTGGTGAATTCCTCGGTCAGCGAGGTGCAGAAGACGTCGAGCTCGGGCCATTCCGTTTGCAGCCATTCCTCGAACCAGTCGAGGACAGCCCCGGCATTGCCGGTCGTCGTGGTGACGAAGAACCGGTCGGGGCCAAGCCGGGTGCCGACACCGTCATCGAACACCATGCCGTCGTCGCGGCACATCACCCCGTAGCGGCAGCGCCCGACGGGCAGATCGCTCCACCGGTTTATGTAGATGCGGTCGAGAAACCGCGCGGCATCCCGCCCCGAGATCTCGATCTTGCCGAGGGTAGAGGCGTCGAGCAGCGCGACGCCATCGCGCGCCGCCAGGCATTCGCGCCGCACCGCCTGATCCATAGTTTCGCCGGCGCGCGGGAAATAGCGCGGCCGCTTCCATTGGCCGACATCCTCGAACGCCGCGCCGGCGGCGACGTGCCAGTCGTGCATCGGCGTCACCCGCACCGGGTCGTAAAACCCGCCGCGCTCGCGCCCGGCGAGCAGCCCGAAGCCGACCGGAACGTAGGGCGGGCGGAAAGTGGTCGTGCCGGTCTCGGCGATCGCCCGTCCCAATTGCCGCGACAGCAGCGCCAGCCCGGTTACGTTGCCGGTCTTGCCCTGGTCGGTGCCCATGCCGAGCGTCGTCCAGCGCTTGACGTGCTCGAGCGCGGTAAAGCCTTCGCGCGCCGCGAGCGCGATGTCGGCGGCGGTCACGTCGTTGTGCAGATCGACAAAGCTGCTCCGACCGCCGTCGTCGCCGGGAACCAGCCATATCGCTTGGGTTGCAGCCTCAGGGAGCCGCGCCTCGGCCGGCAGCGCCGGATCGCCGCTGGGAAATCCGCACGCGGCGGCAGCGCGGGCGCCCGCCGCGGCGCCTTCGGCGAGACAGGCGGCGAGGCCGAAGCTGCCGCGCGCCGCGCCGACCGGCTCGATCTCGGCGTCTGCGGCGTCGGGCACGAAAGCCGCCAGCGCCTCGTCATAACGCAGCCGGCCTTGCGTCTGGGCGAAAAGATGCACCGCCGGGTTCCACCCGCCCGAGACGGCGAGCAGGTCGCAGGCGATCTTTGTCGCGGGGCCGCTCGCCAGCGGGCGGATTGTCACCCCGCGCAACGCCCGGCGACCCTGGGTGGCGATCACCGCGTGGCCCGCGTAAGTCGGAATGCCGGCGATCGGCGCGCCGGGTTCCGCGCGCGGATCGACGATCGCCGCGACCGTTACCCCGGCCGAATTCAGGGCCCGCGCCGCGACGTAGGCGTCGTCATTATTGGTGAACAGCACCGCACGCCGTCCCGGCGCGACCGCGTAGCGTTCGACGTAGGTCTCGACCGCGCCCGCCAGCATGATCCCCGGCCGGTCGTTGCCGGGAAACACCAGCGGTCGTTCGAGCGCCCCGCTCGCCAACACCACGCGACGCGCCCGGATATGCCACAGCCGGGGCCGCGCACCACGCTCGGCGGCGATCAGGTAGTTGCCGTCATAGCGGCCGAAGACGGTCGTATCGACGAGCACCCGCGTCTCGGGCAGCGCCGTCAGCTCGGCCGCGGCCTCGTTGAGCCAGCCGGTTGCCATCTCGCCCGGTCGCCGCAGCACGGCGCCGCCCAGTTCGCGGTCGGCCTCGGCGAGGATAACGCGCGCGCCGCCGCGCCCGGCCGCCAGCGCCGCCGCCAGCCCCGCCGGGCCGCCGCCGACGACCAGCACGTCGCAATGCGTGTGGGTCTTGTCGCAGCGGGCCGGGTCGGGCTCGCGCGGCGCCAGCCCGAGCCCCGCCATGCGGCGCAGCAGCGGTTCCCACAGCCGCCGCCACAGCACCGCCGAGCGGAAGAACATCTTGTAATAGAACCCGGCCGGGAACAGCGGCGCGAGCCAGCCGACCGGCGCCGCCAAATCGAAGCGGAGGCTCGGCCAGGCATGCTGGCTTACCGCGACGAGGCCGTCGAACAGCGCGATGTCGGTCGCCCGGCGGTTCGGTTCGTCGCCAAGCCGGACGAGGGCCGACGGCTCCTCCATGCCCGCCGCGAAAATCCCGCGCGGCCGGTGAAACTTGAAGCTGCGCGCGATCAGCCGCACGCCGTTCGCCAGCAAGGCCGACGCCAGCGTGTCGCCGGAATGGCCTTGGTACTCGCGCCCGTCGAAGCGGAAACGGAGAACGCGGCCACGGTCGATCCGCCCGCCCGGCAGGCGAAACTCCTGGGTCATGGATCGCCGCCGTGGGAGCCGGCGGGCAAACTCCCTGGGGGCGGCTGCTCGCCGATCTTGTAGACCGCGATGATGCGGTGCGAGACGGTGTCGCGCAACAGGTTGAACCAGCGCCGGCAGCCGTGCCGGTGCACCCAGCGCTCGGCGAACAGGCCCTTCAGGTTGCTGCGCATATAGAGGTAATCGCCCCAGGCCGCGTCGTCGACCGCATCGGGATCGGCGGCGCGCGAAATGTGTGCCTCGCCGCCGTAGCGGAATTCGGCCTCGTCGCGCTCGCCGCACCACGGGCACGGGATCAGCAGCATTTAATGCGCCACGGCGGCGGCGCCGTGCTCGTCGACCAGCGCGCCGGTGGTGAAGCGGTCGAGCGCGAACGGCGCGGCGAGCGGGTGCGGCTGGTCATGCGCGATGGTGTGGGCGAAGACCTGGCCGGCACCGGGGGTCGCCTTGAACCCGCCGGTGCCCCAGCCGCCGTTCAGGTACAGCCCGGCGATCGGCAGCTTGCCGATGACCGGCGACGCGTCGGGCGCGACATCGACGATGCCGGCCCAGCTGCGCAGCATCTTCAGGTGGGAGAAGATCGGGAAGAGTTCGAGCGCGGCGGCGATTTGCGCCTCGACGATAGGGAACGAGCCGCGTTGGGCGTAGGAGTTGAAGGCGTCGATGCCGGCGCCCAGCACGAGCTCGCCCTTGTCCGACTGGCTGACGTAGACGTGGACCGTGTTCGACATCACGACGCAATCGAGCACCGGCTTTACCGGCTCGGAGACGAGCGCCTGCAGCGGGTGGCTTTGCAGCGGCAGCCGCACCCCGGCCATCGCCGCCAGCACGGACGAGTGCCCGGCGGCGCAGATCCCGACCTTGCCGGCGACGATGACGCCGCGCGTGGTCTCGATCGCGCCGACCCGGCCGCCCGCAGTGCGGATCGCGGTCACCTCGCAATTCTCGACGATGTCGACGCCAAGCGCGTCGGCGGCGCGGGCATAGCCCCAGGCGACCGCGTCGTGGCGCGCGACCCCGCCGCGCCGCTGCAGGGTCGCGCCGAGCACCGGATAGCGCGCGGTCTTGTCGATATCGAGGATCGGGCAGAAGCGCTTCACCGCCGCCGGCTCCAGCCATTCGGCGTCGATGCCGTTGAGGCGGTTGGCGTTGACCCGGCGCACACCCTCGCGCACGTCGCCCAGCGTATGCGCCAGGTTCAAGACGCCACGCTGCGACAGCATCAGATTGAAATTGAGCTCGGCCGACAGCCCTTCCCACAGTTTTAGCGAATGCTCGTAAAGCCGCGCGCTCTCGTCCCACAGATAGTTGGAACGGATGATCGTCGTGTTGCGTCCGGTGTTGCCGAGGCCGATCGCGCCTTTTTCGAGGACGGCGACGTCGCGGATACCGTGCTCCTTGGCGAGATAATAGGCCGTCGCCAGGCCGTGGCCACCGCCGCCGATGACGACGACATCGTAGCGCGGCTTTGGCGCCGCCTTGCGCCACAGCGGCGTCCAGCCGCGATGCCGGTTGAGCGCCTGGCGGGCGAGCGCGGCGAAGGAATAATGCTGCATCGCGGCTCAGCGCCGCGCCGGCATCTCGAGGTTGAGCAGCCGCGCGGCATTGCCGCCGAGGATCGCCCGCCGCTCGGTATCGTCGAGGAACGGCGCGGTCTCGATAAACCCGACGGGGTCGATCTCGCCCATATCGGCGGGATAGTCGGTGCCGACCAGGATGCGGTCGCCGCCGTATTCCTCGACCAGGAAGTCGAGCTGGTGATGGGTGTAGACCAGCGCGTCAAAATAAAGCCGCTTCAGATAGACGGACGGCATGTGCCGCAGGCAGGTGCAGGTGTCCGGGCGCGCCGCGGCGGCATGGTCGATGCGCCCGGGATAGGCCGGCAGATAGCCGCCGCCATGCGACGCCACCAGCTTCAAATTCGGAAAATCCTGCAGCACGCCGCCAAAGATCAGATGATGCAGCGCCACCGTGGTGTCGAGCGGGTTGCCGATCACGTTGGCGAAATAGTGGTCGTGGAAACGGCGTGCCTCGGTGAACCCGTCCGAGTGCATGAAAACGAGGAGGCCCAGCTCCTCGCAGCGTGCGAAAATCTTGCGGAAGCGTTCGGCCGACAAATCCTCGCCGGCGACGTGGGTCATGATTTCGATGCCGCGAAAGCCGTGGCTCTTATGAATGCGGTCGAGCTCGGCGACCGCCAGCTCGGGCGCCTGGAACAGCACCGTGCCGAGCCCGACAAAGCGGTCGGGATGTTTGGCGCAGATGTCGGCGATGAAATCGTTGATCTCGCGCGACACCGCGAGGCCAAGATCGGCATCGGCGCCGTAATAGGTCTGGCGCGGCGCCGGCGAGATCGCCTGGATGTCGATCCCCATCAAATCCATGTCGGCGATGCGCCGCTCGGGCGAGCGGCCCTGCTCGGCGGTGCGCACGCCGTTGGCTTGGTTTTGTACTTGGCTTTGCTGGCTGGCCTGGGTTTCGAGATACCAGCGCGACACCGCCTCGTTGCCCTCGACCATTGCCGCCGCCTTGTCGCTGCGGACGTGGCAGTGGATATCGATCGTGTGCCATTTGCCGCGGGTATGGGCGGGGCCGGGAAACCGGCCGGGAATGGGCGCGCCGGCCGGGCGGCAGGTGAACAGCATCTTCGGGCTCCTCCTGGATAGGCGCGATCTTAGCCGGATTTTTCGGTTTGACGGCAAGCCGGCCGCGTCGCCATGCTTCGCCAACGCGTCAACCGTCAACCCTCTTGGGAGGAAGCCATGTCCGTCCGCCTTGTGATCACCTTCAACGCCGAGGCCGGCAAGGGCGACCAGCTGGAGGCGGCGATGAAAACCCGCTGCGAGGCGTCGGCCAAGGATGCCGGGTGCCTGCAGTTCGAAGTGTTCCGCAGCGCGCTCAACCGCGACAGCTTCACCCTGCTCGAATTGTGGGAAGACCAGGCAGCGCTCGACGCGCACGCGAAGCTACAGGCCCAGCGCCCGCCGGTGCCCGACGGCTTGCGCCAGGGCGGCGGAGCGCGCGAGGACTATACGTACAACCGAACCCGATAAAACTGCCGTCATTGCGAGGCGCCGAAGGCGACGCGGCAATCTCGTCGGCAAGAGGACACCCGGCACGAGGTTGCTTCGCTCCGCTCGCAATGACGAATTAGGAAGGAATCGGCGATGAAACTCTCGTTCTTCGAGACCGGGCGCTACCAGACGCCGGTGACGCTGCCGGCGGAATGGCCGGCGGCGCCGGCGAACTACTCGCCCGAGGCTGGCGACCAGGCCTATCAGACGATGATCGAGCGGCTGGAATACGTCGAGCGCATCGGCTTCGACTGGGTGAGCCTCTCGGAGCACCATTATTCGCCGCGCATCCTCACCCCCTCGCCGATCGTCTCGGCCGCCTATGTCGCGGCCAAGACCAAGAACCTCAAGATCGCGCTCCTGGGCCCGATCGTGCCGCAATCGAACCCGATCCGCGTCGCCGAGGAATTGGCGATGGTCGACACCCTGTCGCAGGGCCGGCTCGTGGTCGGCCTGCTGCGCGGCACCAGCAATGAATACCTCAGCTTCGACCTCAACCCGGCCGAGGGCCGCGAGAAGACCGACGAGGGGATGGAGCTGATCCTCAAGGCGTGGAGCGAGCCGCAGCCGTTCGGCTGGCAGGGACGGTATTTCCGCTACCGCACCGTCTCGGTCTGGCCGCGCCCGTTGCAGCAGCCGCGTCCGCCGACCTACGCGCTCGGCACCAGCAAGGAATCCTGCGACTTCGCCGCGCGCCACCATCTGGGACTCGGCGTTTCGTACGGGCCGTTCGGAAATCATGGCGAAATCGGCCCAGTACTACCGCGCGCAGTGCAAGGAATACGGCTGGGAGCCGGGGCCGGACGACATCATCTACCGCGCCAATATGCTGCTCGCCGAGAGCGACGACGCGGCCGCCGCGCGGATGCAGAGCCAGGCCGGCGCGGCGCCGTTCCCGATGCGCCCGGCGCTGCGCGAGGCGATGCTCGCGGTCGACAAGCGCAACATCGCCGGCGAGGCGCGCCAGGCGAATGTCGGCGGGGTGCTGCCGACGACCTTTATCGGCGGCCCGGACACGGTGGTCGAGCAGATCCGCCGGTGCCGCGAGGTGACGGGCGCCGGCGTGCTCGACCTCTCCTTGACCAGCCCCGGCTCCGGCGACCTCGGCGCGCTGATGGACTCGCTCGAACTGTTCGGCAAGGCGGTCCTGCCGCGGGTCCGGGAGATTTAGCCCGGCAGCCAGGTCAAATACGCGGCGCCTTCCGCGCCGCGCCCCTTGCCCCCAGCGCCTTCCGCTTGCTACTCGTTTGACCCAGCGAGCGAGGCGGAGGAAGCGTGATGATTTCGGGCGAATACGATGTCGTCGTCGTCGGGGCGGGGAATGCCGGCATGTGCGCGGCCTTGGCGGCGCAGGAGAACGGGGCGCGGGTGCTGGTGCTGGAGGCGGCGCCGTTCGACGAGCGCGGCGGCAATAGCCGCTATACCGCCGGGGCGCTGCGCTTTGTCTATAACGGCGTCGACGACTTGCTGAAGCTCTGCGACCTGTCGGAGACCGAGATCGCGACCAGCGATTTCGGCACCTACACCCAGGACAAATACTACGACGATCTCGGGCGCCTGACCGACTACAAGTCGAACCCCGACATGGCCGAGCAGCTGATCACGCTCAGCCAGGAGACGCTGCTGTGGATGCGCGGCAAGGGCATCCGCTTCGCGCCGATGTATTCGCGGCAGGCGTTCAAGCACGAAGGCAAGTTCGTGTTCTGGGGCGGGCTCGCGCTCGAAGCCTGGGGCGGCGGGCCGGGGCTCGTCGAGGGCCTCTTCAAATCGGCCGAGGACCGCGGCATCGATGTCGCCTACGAGGCGCGCGGCGAGCATTTGATCCACGACGATGACGGCGTCCACGGAATCGTCGCCATCGTCGAGGGCAAGACCACGGAAATCCGCGCCAAGGCGGTGGTGCTGGCCTGTGGCGGATTCGAGGCCAACGCCGAGATGCGAACCCGTTATCTCGGCCCCGGCTGGGACCTCGCCAAGGTGCGCGGCACCCGCTTCAACACCGGCAACGGCATCAAGATGGCGCTGGAGATCGGCGCGATGTCGTACGGCAACTGGTCGGGCTGCCACGCGGTCGGCTGGGACTACAACGCGCCCGAATTCGGCGACCTCGCGGTCGGCGACAATTTCCAGAAGCACTCCTACCCGTTCGCCATCATGGTCAACGCCGATGGCGTCAGGTTCTGCGACGAGGGCGCCGATTTCCGCAACTACACCTACGCCAAATACGGCCGCGAGATTTTGAGCCAGCCGCACCAGTTCGCCTGGCAGATCTTCGACCAGCAGGTCGTCCATCTGCAGCGCGACGAATACCGCATCCGCCAGATCACCAAGGTCACCGCCGACACGATCGAGGGGCTGGCCGACAAGATGGCCGAATACGCGCCGGTCGATAAGGTGGCGTTCCTCAAGACGGTCAGCGACTACAACGCGGCCGTCCAACGCGACATCCCCTACAACCCGACGGTCAAGGACGGGCGCACCACCAAGGGCTTGGCGATCGACAAGACCAACTGGGCGATGCCGCTGGAAAAGCCGCCCTACGAGGCGTTCTGCACGACCTGCGGCGTCACCTTCACCTTTGGCGGGGTGCGGATCGACACCGAGGGAAAGGTGCTCGACACAGCGCAAAAGCCGATCGCCGGTTTGTATGCGGCCGGCGAGCTGGTCGGCGGCCTGTTCTACCACAACTATCCGGGCGGGACGGGCCTCGTGTCGGGCTCGGTGTTCGGCAAGATCGCCGGCACCTCGGCGGGAAAGCAGGTCGGGCGGAATACGTAAAAAACGACTTTGATGCGGAGGACGCAAAGATTGAGAGAGGGCTCTGCCGAGCCTCTCAGGTGATTTATCGCGGCCTCGGCGCAGACAACGCTTCCAGGAGCTTGCGCACGGTGGCTTGCGGATCGGCGGCGCGCATCACTTCGCCCATCACCGCGACGCCGGCGGCTCCGGCGCCGCGGCATGCGGCGGCGTTGGCCGGGGTGATGCCGGCGAGGGCGAGCACGGGGCCCGGCGCGGCGAGGGCGGCTTGGGCCAGGCCTTCGAGGCCGAGCGCCGGCCCGTAGCCGGGCTTGCTGCCGGTCAAAAAGATCGGGCTGACCGTGACGTAATCGGCGCCCGCGGCGATCAGCGCGGCGGCCTCGGGCGTGCTGTGCGCCGAGGCGCCGATCAGCCCGCGCGGCAACCGCGCCCGCGCCGCGGCGGGATCGCCGCCGGCCGGCAGATGCACGCCGCCGGCGGTGGCGGCGATCGCTGCTTCGATGTCGCCGTGCACCATGATTGTGGCCCGATGCTCGCGCCCGAGCGCCACCAGCTCGGCGAGCAGGGCATGAATTTCGCCGGCCGGCAGGTCCTTCTCGCGCAGGCTGAACCAGCGGCAGCCGCCGGCGAACGCGGCCGCCGCGACTTCCACTAGCGGCCGGCGCGCCTGGCTGCGGTCGGAGATGACGAGAAGCGCGGGGGCCGGAATGCTCATCGCGGCTCGCCCTCACCCTTCCCATCGCTGACGCGATGGGCCCCTTCCCTCTCCCGCATGCGGGAGAGGGAAGGGGCCCGGCATCGCCGGCGGGAGGCGGGTGAGGGGCATGGCGTGTTCCCTATTGCGTTTCGGCGAGTATGGAGCATTTGCCGGCCGGGCAAAACTTGTGGCGGCAAACCTTGTCACCTCGCCGGGTTTGGGCGATGAAGGCGCATGACGATGCGCGCCCTGGTGACCCGGCCACGCTTGCAGGCGGAGACATTCGCCGCGGAACTCGCCCGGCGCGGCGTCGAGCCGGTGGTCGAGCCGCTGATCGAGATCGCCGATTGCCTCGCTGCGCTGCCCCAATTCGCCGGCGTGCAGGCAATCCTCTGCACCAGCGTCAACGGGGTGCGGGCGCTGGCGCGGGCGACCGGGGACCGGCAGGCGCCGGTCTTCGCGGTCGGCGACGCGACCGCGCGGGCAGCGCGGACGGCGGGGTTTGAACGGGTCGAGAGCGCCGGCGGCGATGTCGGCGATCTGGCGCGGCTGGTATGCGGGCGCTTGCGTCCCGGCGGCGGGCGTTTGCTGCACGTCGCCGGCAGCGCGGTGGCCGGCGATCTCGCCGGCCGGCTCGGCGCGTCCGGGTTCGCCGTCGAGCGCGCGGTGCTTTACCAGGCGCACGCAGTGGCCGCTCTGACCCCGGCGACGGCGCGGCTGATCGAGCGGGGCGAGATCGATTTGGCGCTGTTCTTTTCGCCGCGCACCGCGGCGGTCTTCGCGCGGCTCGTCGTGGAAGCGGCGGCGGCTCCGGGCCTCGCCGCGACGGCCGCGCTCTCGATCAGCCGCGCCGCCGACGCGGCGCTGGGCGATCTGCGGTTTCGCGAACGGGCGGTCGCCGGCGCGCCGACCCAGGCGGCGCTTGTCGCGCTCGTCGATCAGTTCGCGCGTCAGCCGGCATGAGCGACACGCCGGCGGAACCGACACCGCGCGCGCCGCACCAAGCGCCCGCCGCGAGCGAGCCGTCTCCCGAAATCGCGCCGGCGGAAGCGCCGCCGCCGCCCAAACCCCTTGCGTCGCCAGAAATGCCGGCATCGGCCGGGCGGCAGCCGTCGCGCCGGACCGGCGCCCCGCTGCCGTGGCTGTTGGCGGTGGCGTTGGTTGTCCTTGTCGGGGTCGCGACGGTGCCATTCTGGGCCCCCGCGGTGATGCCGCTGCTTCCCTGGGGCAAGCCGGCGCCCGCCGCGAAGCCGTCCTCGGCATCGTCTACAACCCTCGCGCCGCCGGCCCCGACGCCGGCGCCGGCTTCGCCCCCGGCCGCACCCCCCGATCCGAGGATCGCCGCCGCGCGGATGCAGGCGGTGCAGAATGCGGCGGCGCTTCAGCAGTTCGACCAGCGTCTCGCCGCGCTCGAAGCCAAGCCCGCTCCCGCGCCGCCCGACCTCTCCGCGATCCAGCAGCAGCTCACCGCGCTGGCAAAGGCGAACGGTGAACTGGCCGCCAGTGTCACGGCGGTGCAGAAAGCGGAGCAGGAAAAGCCCGCGACCGATCCGAAAACCGCCGCGCTGGCGCTGGTGCTGCTGCAGATCCGCGAGGCGGTCGAGCTGGCGCGCCCGTTTGACGCCGAGTATCAGTCGCTGCTCTTGCTCGCCCGCGATTACCCCGAGATCGCCGCGGCGGCGCAGCCGCTGGCCGGGTCCGCGGCGGGCGGCGTGGCGAGCCGTCCCGCGCTCGCCGAGCGGCTGCGTGAGCTTGGCTCCCGGATCGCCACCGCCAGGGCGCCGCCAAAATCGGGCTGGAAGTCGCAGATCGTCGCGCGGCTGCGCGCGCTCGTGACCATCCGCCGGGTCGCGGGCGAGGCGCAGACGCCGGCCGAGGCCGGCGTCAGCACCGCCGAGCGCGCCATGGCGAGCGGCGACCTCGCCGGGGCGGTCGAGGCGCTGTCGGGGTTGACCGGACCCGCTCGTGAAGCGGCCGAGCCGTGGCTGCAGATGGCGCGCCAACGTCTTGCGGTCGAGGCCGCGCTGCGTCAGGTCGAGGCGGCGGTGACGGCGGTGCTCGGCAATTCCGCGCCGGGCAAGGGCTGATGCGCCGGCTGCTGGCGTTTGTCCTGCTCGTGGTGCTGGCGGTCGCCGCCGCGACGGTCGCGGATCATCCCGGCACGGTCGTCGTCACCTGGCAGGGCTGGGAGATAAACACTTCGGTCGGCGTTCTGGCGGCGGCGTTGGTAGTCGTGGCGCTCGCGCTGTGGCTGCTCATCCTGCTGCTCGCCGGGCTGGTGCGCCTGCCGCGCCGCTTCCGCCGCAACCGGCGCGAGCGCCGCCGGCGGGCGGGCGAGCTGGCCTTGACGCGCGGCATGATCGCGCTTTCCGCCGGCGACGGCGCCGGGGCGCAGCGTCATGCGGCGCGGGCGGAGCTGCTGCTCGGCGGC
>DASRLO010000015.1:0-11923 GCA_035648415.1 Allostellaceae bacterium | reverse complement strand
GCGCCTACCAATCCTCCGCCGAGCGAGGCCAAGCCATGCAGCCCTGGATCACCGATTACAACCACACCCGACCCCACTCAGCCCTCGGCGGAAAACCACCGACCTCAAAGCTGAACAACGTGCTTGGATTCGACATCTAGGGTTCATCCTTGTCGCTGTCTTTGTCCGCGGGCGGCGCGCAGCGGCGCGCGACCTCGCTCATAAACGCCGGCGCGTCGCCGGAAAGCAGCAGCGGGATCGTCTCGGCCATGGCGTCGATCAGCGGCGCCACCCATTCGCCGATTTCATCGCTCGGGAAATTCTGCAGCACATAAGGCTGCACCAGCTCCTTGACGCCGGGATGGCCGACGCCGATGCGAACCCGCCAATAATCCTGGCCAAGCAGCGCGTCGATCGAGCGCAACCCGTTGTGACCGGCCGCGCCGCCGCCCTTCTTGACCCGCAGCTTGCCGGGCCGCAGGTCGATCTCGTCGTGGATTACGACGATCTCGGCGGGCCGGATCTTGTAGAAGCTCGCCGCCGCCAGCACCGACTCGCCGGAATCGTTCATAAACGTCTGCGGCTTCAGTAGCAGACGTTTCTCGCCGGCCAGCATCCCCTCAGCCAACTCGCCCTTGAAGCGGTCGCGGAACGCTGGGAAGCCATGCCGGCGCGCGATCGCATCGACCGCGACAAAGCCGACATTGTGGCGGTTCTTGGCGAAGCGCGGCCCCGGATTGCCGAGGCCGACAACAAGGCGCATCGGCGCGGCGAGTTCCTCAAGCCTCCGGCGCGGCGGCCGGGGCAGCGGCGGGGGCGCCAGGCACGGCGCCCTCTTCCTCTACCGGCGCCGCAGCGGCGGTCGCGGCCGCGGCCGCGGCAAGCGCCTCTTCGCGCACCGCCGAGGAAGCGGCGACGCTGGCGATCGTCGAGTCGCGCGAGGAGAGGGCCGGCCGCGCGCCCTCGGGCATTGTCACCGTCTCGACATGGACGCTGTCGCCGATCTCGAGCCCGTCGAGGTCGACGACCAGCCGGTCCGGGATGTTGTCGACGGAGCAGGCGATATCGATGGTATGGCGGATGACGTTGAGGATGCCGCCGCGGCGCAGGCCCGGCGCGCGGTCCTGGTTGATAAAGGTCACCGGCACGCTGACCGTGACCCGCGCCTTGGCGCCGACGCGCATGAAATCGACGTGCAGCGTCACGTCGCTGATGGGATGGGCCTGCACCTCGCGCGCCAGGGTGCGATGCACCGCGCCATCGACCGAAACATCGACGATCGTCGCGAAAAACCCGGCGCGGCCGACCGCGCGCGACAATTCGCGCGGATCGAAGCTCACTTGCATCGGTTCCTTGCCGTCGCCGTAGATAATGCCGGGGACGCGCCCGGCCCGGCGCATCGCCCGGGACGCGCCCTTGCCGGCGCTCGTGCGCGGCTCGGCGCTGAGGCTGATGATCTCGGGCATCGCAATCGTACTCCTGTGAACGGAAACGGGCCGCGAATGCCCGTGTCTCAATCCGGCTGGCGGAATTGGCCGCGCGGTTTAACCCGTTCGCGGCCCAAAAATCAATTGAAGAGGCTCGAAACCGAACGCTCCTCGCTGATTCGCCGGATCGCTTCGGCCATCAGCGGCGCGATCGTCAGCTGCCTGATGTTGCGCGACTGCCGCACCGCCTCGGTGGCGACGATGCTGTCGGTCATCACCAGCTCCTCGATCGGCGACGCCGCCACCCGAGCCACCGCCCCGCCCGACAGCACGCCATGCGTGACGTAGGCATATACGGCTTTGGCGCCGGAGTCGATCAGCGCCTGGGCTGCGTTGCACAGCGTGCCGGCGCTGTCGACGATGTCGTCGACAAGCATGCAATGGCGGCCCTCGACATCGCCGATGATGTTCATCACTTCCGACACGCCGGCGCGCTCGCGGCGCTTGTCGATGATCGCCAGATCGGCGTCGACCCGGCGGGCGATGTCGCGCGCCCGCAGGACGCCGCCGACATCGGGCGAGACGATCACCAGCTCCTGGTTGGCGTGGCCTTCCTTGATGTCCTTCACCAGCACCGGCGAGGCCCAGAGATTGTCGACCGGTATGTCGAAAAACCCCTGGATCTGGGGCGCGTGAAGATCGAGCGTGAGGACGCGGTCGGCGCCGGCGGCGGTGATCAGATTGGCGACGAGCTTGGCCGAGATCGGCGAGCGCGACGAGGTTTTGCGGTCCTGCCTGGCATAGCCGTAATAGGGAATTACGGCGGTAATCCGCCGCGCGGAAGCGCGCTTCAGCGCGTCGAGCGCGACCAGCAGCTCCATCAAATGGTCGTTGGCGGGATAGGAGGTCGACTGGATCACGAAAACATCCTGGCCGCGGACGTTTTCCTGGATCTCGACAAAGACCTCCATGTCGGAGAAGCGGCGCACGCTCGCCTGGGTCAGCGGCAGCTTCAAATAGGCCGACATCGCCTCGGCAAGCGGCTGATTGCTGTTGCAGCTCAGAATTTTCATACGGCGTAGGCCAGCGGCGGCGCCCATGGGTCCGGACCCATGGCATCACGCGCACAGAATTGTAATAAAGCCGCGACCGCCCGGAAATCAACGACGGTTTATCGCATCTCAATGCGGTATCGGGACGCCCCGGTAGGGCAGCGGCACGGGCGTGCCTTGGGTCGGCAGCGGCGTCGGCATCACCCCCGAATCGGGGGTGACCTTGACCGGCGGCAGGATGACCTCTGGTGCGGCGATATTGCCGGCGACGGGCGGCGCGGCCGGCTTCGCCGATATCGCCGCCGAGGTCGCGGGCGCTCCGGCGAGATCGGACAAAGAGGGCGCCGGCGCGGCGGTCGCCTGGACTCCGGCCTTGCGCGGCGGCGCGACGCGATCGACGATCTGCATTATCCCGCCTTCGGCCGCCATCGCGACGCTATAGGCGATGTCGCCCCAGGGCCCATCGAGCCGCCCGCGCGGGATGTCGTTTTCCTGCGCGACCTGGCCGATCTCGCCGCCGGCGGGGCGCGCCACATGCCAGACGATCTTGACGTGCTGCTTGTTGTCCCTTGGCGGATCGACCTTGACCTGGGCGTCGACATCGAGGTCGGGCCGGCCCTTGGCCGCGTCGACCAGCTCGATATCCCGGTGCTTCAAGAGGGCGATGAGCGAGGCAGCGAGCGAAGCGTCGCCGTCGCCCGGCGCGCCGGCGCCCCGGCGAACCGCGACGCGGGTGCGGCCGCCCCCGGCCGCCTCCTTGGGCGTCTCGTCGGTCAGCAGCGCGGCAATTCTCGCCGCGGCGGCGGCGGCAAGCTGGGTCACGCGCTTGTCGTCGCCGTTGTCCCAGTCGCGGGTCGACGCGGCGAGATGGTCGCTGCGCTCGCTGACGATGGCGCTTTTCGCGTCGCTCAGCCGCCAGAACACGGTGACCACCGATTTCCCGGCCCGGTCCGCGTGCTCCTCGACCCGCCCCTCGAGCCGGTAGCTGTCGCGGCTGGTCGTCATGTCGCTCGCCGGGATGTTGTGCGCCAGCAATTCGTGGGCGATCGCCGCTGGCAGCTTGGCGGCGGTGGCGCGCGGCTCGCCCTCGAACGAGCCGACCGCGATGTCGATATTGTCGGGCACCGCGATCATCGCCGCCGCCGGCCGGTCGTCGGCGAACGGGTGCGGCAGCGGCTGACAGGCCGCGATCGCCGCTGCTGCGGCGAAACCCGCCAGCCGGACGCCGCTCCGGCGCCACCCGCTCATAAAGTCAGCGCGCAGGTCACGAGCAGGCCGAGGACGCAGGCGGCGGCAAACAGGATCAGATAGGGCATGGCGGGGCTTAATCGCCGAGAGCGATCGCGGCGAGCGCGCGGCCGTAGTCGCGCTCGCCGGTGAGGCAGGCGCGGCGGTAGCTGAAAAACCGCTCCGGGTCGGCGACGGTGTCGCAGGCCGCGTGCCCAATCGCGGCAAGCCCGAGCCGGGCCAAACGGTGCGCGATGTAACCCGGCAGATCGAAGCGGAAATGGCCGTCGCGCGCCGCCGGCACGAAGAACCCGCCGCTCTGCGGGTCGGTGTCGGCGAAACGGCCGGGAAATTCGGGGCCGACCTCGTACGATTCGGGCGCGATGCAGGGGCCGATGCCGGCGCGGATGCGCGAGGGCTCGGCGCCCAAATCCCGCATCGCCGCGACCGTCGCCTCCATCACCCCGCCGAGCGCGCCGCACCAACCGCCATGCGCGGCGCCGATCACCCCGGCCTGCGGGTCGGCGAACAGCACCGGCGCGCAATCCGCCGCGAGCACGCCGAGCGCAAGGCCCGGCCGTGCCGTCGCCATGCCGTCGGCGCGCGGCGACTCCTCGCGGCGCCACGGCCTCACGACGGTCAGCACGGTGGCGCTGTGCACCTGGTAGCAGGTGACCAGCCGGTCCTCGGCAAGCCCCAGCCGGCGCATCGCGATGGCGCGGTTGCGCGCGACGTTCTCGGGGTCGTCGGCCGAGCCGAAACCGCAATTCAACGAAGCGAACACGCCGCCGCTCACCCCGCCCTCGCGGGTGAAGAAGGCGTGACGGACCGCGCCGCCGTCGAGCACATCGAGGGTGATCATGCCGGGACCGTCACGCGCCGTTCTCCGCAAACCCCGCCGGCGCCGGCAAGCCCGGAGACATCATGGCCAGCGCCTTGAACAAGGTGCCCATCTCGGCGGGATCGATCAAGCGCTTGAGCCCCGCTTCGAGAGGGGCGCGCTGTGCCGGCGCGGCACGCCTCAGCAGCGCCGCGAGGCGCGCTTCGGCGCCCAGCGATGCGAAGAAATCCCCTTGCGTCGCCGGGCCGTGGATCGCCGCGCCGCCGGCACGGGCCGCCGCGGCCAGGGCAGAGAAATCGACATGCGCCGACAAGTCCGCGGCGCCCGGCGCGTCGAGAATCCCCGCCGCGCGATGGCCGCTGATCGCGGACAGGGTCGGGCCGGGAATTTTGCTGCTGTAGCCGTAATCGATGAACAGCGCCGCGCCGAGATCGCGGGCAAGCCGCTCGGCCAGGGCCGCCGCCAGCACCGCTGCCGCCGGGCAGATCTCAACGACCGTGCCCGGCGGGGCGTCGCGGCGATCGGGTGTGACCAGAAGGCTCAGCGCCGGGCTTTCCGGCCCCTCGGCGAAGACGAGCCGGTCGGCGGCATCGGCCGCGACGAGCCGCTCGGCCCAATGCCGGCGCCCGCGCACCAGCTGGCGGATCGGCAGCGCGTCGAGGAATTCGTTGGCGACGAGCAGCAGTGGCCCCTCGGGCACCTCGTCGGGGCTCGACACCCAGACCGGATCGGCGCCGGCGAGGCGGCGCCGCTGTTCCTCCCGCAGCACCGGGCTCGCCTCGACGAGATAAAGCCGGATCGCTTGGCGGAAGCCCGATACGCCCGCGGCGGCGCGCAGGAAATCCGCCATCAGCGTGCCGCGGCCGGGGCCGAGCTCGGCGACGAGCACAGGGTCGGGCCGGCCCATGCGCTGCCACAGATCGGCGCACCACAACCCGATCAGCTCGCCGAAGATCTGGCTGATCTCTGGCGCGGTGGTGAAGTCGCCGGCGGCGCCGAGCGGCTGGCGCGTCGCGTAGTAGCCTGCCGCCGGATCGTGCAGCGTCATGGCCATATAGGCGGCGATCGTCAATGGCCCGTGCGCGTGGATGTGGCGGACGAGACGGGCGGCGAGGCCGGGCGCGCTCACCGTTTCGCCGCGGCGGCCGGCGGGTTCTCGCGCGCCCACCAGACGATCATCAGGCCGGCGATCAGCACCGGGACCGAGAGCAGCTGGCCCATTGTCACGCCGAACTGGCCGATGAAGAACAGGAAGCCGAGCTGCGCGTCGGGCTGGCGGAACAATTCGCCCGACATGCGCGCCACCGCGTAGCCGACGAGGAAAATCCCGGTCTCGACGCCGGGCCGGCGGCGGGCGCCGCGGCGCTCGGCGACGAGCAGCAGCAGGAACAAGAGGATGCCCTCGCACACCGCCTCGTAGAGCTGGCTCGGGTGGCGTGGGACGTTTCCGCCATTGGGAAAGATCACCGCCCACGGCACGTCGCTCGGCCGGCCCCACAGCTCGTCGTTGATAAAATTGGCGATCCGGCCGAAGAACAAGCCGATCGGTATCGCCTCGATGACGATGTCGGAAAGCGCGAAGATCGGCAGCCCGCGATTGCGGGCGAACAGGATGATGGCGAGCGTCACGCCGAGCGCGCCGCCGTGAAACGACATTCCGCCATGCCACAGTTCGAACACCTGCAACGGATGATCGACGTAAAATGGCAGGTTGTAGAACAGCACGAAGCCGACGCGGCCGCCGAGCACGACGCCGAGCGTCGCCCACACCAGGAAATCGTCGATATCGCGGCGGGCGACCAGGTTGGGCGGACGGTCCGCCAGCATCAGGCAATAGCGCCAGCCGATGATCAGCGCGACGATATAGGCGAGTGCGTACCAGCGGACCGCGAACGGGCCGAACGCGACCGCGATCGGGTCGAGGGCCGGAAACGGGATGGCGAAAAGCGGCATTTGGATGCGGCGGGGACCGCGGCTCCCCGGTCAGCCGGCGTGCGGCGATTGCGTCTCGGGATTGTTCGGCGGCCGGTGATACCCAGGCGGCCAAGTATCGTAGAAGCCGGGGATGACCGCCTCGGGCGGCACGGCGATCGGCTCGTAGGTCGGCCTTTCCATCGCGGTGGCGGCGCCGATCGCGGCGCCGGCCTCGGCGCCGCCCTTGGCGCCGTAGGCGGCGCCAAGCAGCGGGTTGATCGAAAATGTCGCGCCGATCCCGGCGCCGAGCGTTGCGCCGAGCGCCCCGCCGACGACCGCGCGCTGCACTGCATCGTCGGGATCGACCGGAGCGCAGGCGGGCAGCATCGCCGCCAGGGCCACTGTTGCCGCTATTGCCGCGAGCCGCATTCTCGACACCCCTCCGGCCCCAAAGCCTCGATCGACATGGTGGGCGCGACAGGGATTGAACCTGTGACCCCTACGATGTCAACGTAGTGCTCTCCCGCTGAGCTACGCGCCCGTCGCCACGATCGAAGCAGGGGCGAGGATTAGCCGAAACGCCGGCAACGGGCAAGGAGGGGCGCGCATCAACCAAGGAGGCTGACGATGATCGTCGAGCGCGACCTGATGGCAGTGGCGCGCGACGGCGTGCGGCTGGCGACCGACGTCTACCGGCCCGAGGGCACGGGCCCGTTCCCGGTGATCCTTGAGCGAACGCCCTACGACAAGGCGGCGCCGAGCCGCTCCGAGATCACCGCGGCCGATATGAAACCGCGCTCGCGCGAGGCGGTGGCGCGCTATTTCGTAGAGGCCGGCTATGCCGTGGCCTACCAGGATTGCCGCGGCCGCTACCACTCCGAGGGCAGCTTCACCAAATATTTGAGCGAGGCGGCGGACGGCTTCGACACCTGCGCCTGGCTGGTGGCGCAGCCCTGGTGCAACGGCCGCGTCGCGACGATGGGCCTTAGCTATGCGGCGCACGCGCAGATGGCGCTGGGCTGCCTCGATCCGCCGGGCCTCGCCGCGCAATACCTCGATTGCGGCGGCTTCTCCAACGCCTATCGCAGCGGCATCCGGCACGGCGGCGCGTTCGACCTGAAGCAGGCGACCTGGGCCTACCGCAACGCGCTCGCCGATGCCCGCGACCCCGAGGTCAAGGCCGCGCTCGAAACCGAGGACATCGCGGCGTGGATGGCGCGGATGCCGTGGCGGCGCGGCGATTCGCCGCTGAGGGCCGCGCCCGAATACGAGGATTACCTGTTCGAACAATGGTCGCACGGGATTTTCGACGATTTCTGGAAGCAGCCGGGACTCTACGCCGAGGGCTACTACGACCGCTATGCCGACGTGCCGACGGTGCACCTGTCGGGCTGGTACGACCCCTACGCGCGCACCGCGATGGAGAACTACGCCGGCCTCGCCGCCCGGCGGCGCGGGCCGGCGCGGCTGATCCTCGGCCCGTGGACGCATGGCGACCGTTCGCTGTCCTTCGCCGGCGATGTCGCGTTCGGTCCCGATGCGACGCTCGACGGCCTCGCCGAGGATTTCTTCGCCGCGCGCCGGCGCTGGTTCGATTGCTGGGTCAAGGGCATCGACAACGGCGTCGCGCGCGAACCCGCGGTCCGGGTCTTCGTGATGGGCGGCGGCCGGATGGGAGATGGCGTGGGGCGGCGCGACGCCGACGGCCGGCTCGACCATGGCGGCTTCTGGCGCGAAGCCGCTTCCTGGCCCTTGCCGCAGACCGAGTTCACCCGCTTCCACCTGCACCCCGGCCGCTCGCTGCTGGTCGCCAAGCCGGGCGACGGCGGCGCGCCGCTCACCGTCGCCGCCGACCCGCGCGATCCGGTGCCGACGATCGGCGGCGCGCTCAGCTCGGGCGGCCCGGTCATGTACAGCGGCGCCTACGAACAGCGTACCGGGTCCGGCATTTTCGGCGCGAAACCGCCGTTCGGACCGCTCGCCGAGCGACCGGACGTGCTGGTGTTCCAGACCCCGCCGCTGCCCGAGGACCTCGAAATCGCCGGCCCGCTCGAATTGCATCTCTGGGTCGCGAGCGACGGGCCGGACGCCGACATCCACGCCAAGCTCGTCGACCTCTACCCGCCGAGCGCGGACTACCCGGACGGGTTCGCGATGAATTTGAGCGAAGGGTTGTTGCGGCTGCGCTACCGCGCTTCGTGGGAGGCGCCGGCGCTGCTGGAGCCGGGGCGCCCCTATGCCGTCACCGTGGCGATGTTCCCGTGCGCGAACCTGTTCACGCGCGGCCACCGGCTACGCCTCGACCTCGCCGGCAGCAATTTTCCGCATTTCGACGTCAACCCGAATTCCGGCGAGCCGGAAGGGTCGATGGAGCGGCCGCGCCGCGCCGCGACCCGGATTTTCGTCGACGCCGCCCGGCCCTCGCACCTCGTGCTGCCGGTGATCCGCGGACGTTAGCGCAGTTCCGCGATCCCGGCGGCGACCCGAAATACTTCCTGTTCGGCCAGTTGAAGCGCATCGCCCGCGAGTGGCTGGAGGGCGGCTATCTGCGCTGCATCGGCACCACGGAGGCGCAAATCCTCTACCCGCAAATCCTCGACATGGCCTGCAACCGGATCAGCCGGGCGATCACGGCGGCGATGGTCGGCGAGCGGCCGGTCAAGGCGATGCTCAACCCGTACAACCCGACCGGCACGACCCGCCACGTCAATTTTCACCACCTCGAAGACGCTTCGCCACAAGACCGATCTCCGCCGCTGCCACGTCAACTGGGCTATCTGCGACAGCGATTGGGAGGCGGAGTTGTGTCGCGTCGTCGAGGCTCACCCGCGCGTGCGGGCCTACGTCAAAAACCAGAGCCTCGGCTTCGAGGTGCCCTACCTGCTGGGTTCGACGCCGAGGCGCTACCTGCCGGATTTCATTATCCAGGTCGACGACGGCCGCGGTCCTCGCGAAGGCGGGGACCCGCTGAACCTGATCGTCGAGATCAAGGGCTACCGGGGCGAGGACGCCAGGGAGAAGGCGAGCACGATGGACGCCTATTGGGTGCCGGGGGTCAACAATCTCGGCCGGTACGGCCGCTGGGCGTTCGCCGAGTTCACCAATGTCTACGCGATCTCGGCCGGGTTCGACGCGCTGATCGAGGCGTTCGTCGCCGGCCGGGCGGCGTGACGCAGCGATGGAAGCCTGTCTCTATCTGCTGCGCTGCGCCGATGGCTCGTATTACGTCGGGACGACACGCGGCAGTCTCGACCGGCGATTCGCCGAGCATCAGGCCGGGGCTTTTGGCGGTTACACGTCGGCTCGACGCCCGGTCACGCTGGTGTTTCACCAGTATTTCCAGCGCATCGAGGATGCGATCGCCGCCGAGCGCCAGATAAAGGGGTGGCGGCGGGAAAAGAAGGAAGCGCTGATCCGCGGCGATTTCGCGGCATTGCCCGCGCTTTCACGCCGCGCCGCAAAACCGTCCGCGCGTGCTTCGAGACGCGCCCGGGCGGGCGCTCCTCAGCATGAGGGATGAAGTTGATGGCATTCCCTATACGCCCTCATCCTGAGGCGCCGTGCGCAGCACGGCCTCGAAGGACGCACCACCTCGATCCAGCGTGATCCCAGGGACGCAGCATGGCAAGAACCAGTAAACAGATCGAGGTCGCGGCGCTGCGGCACCGCGACAAGCGCCGCAACATCCCGACCGCCGAGCTTGAATCGGTGATGGAGGAGCGGGAAAAAACCCCGATCCGCCTCGCCTACGAGCGGCGCAACCGCGACCTCGACCCGCAACTGGTCTGGCGCGGCAAGGACGAGCAGGACTGGTCAAGCCTGATTGTCCAGGCCCCGCCGCTCTACATCCAGGAGAAGATTCACCCGAAAGTCCTGGTCGACGATCTGCTGCGGCAGAGCCGCGAGCGGCGGGCCGAAACCAATCCGCCCCCCGCGCAATCGCCAATCCCGGACTTGTTCGCCGACTTCAACGGCCTGCCCGACAAGGAGGCGGCGACCGAGTTCTACCGGCACGATGCCAACTGGTCGAACCGGATGATCCTCGGCGACGGCCTGTCGGTGATGGCGAGCCTTGCCGAGCGCGAAGGGCTGCGCGGCAAGGTGCAATGCATCTATCTCGACCCGCCCTACGGCATCCGCTTCAACTCGAACTTCCAGTGGTCGACGACCAGCCGCGACGTAAAGGACGGCAACCGCGACCACATCACTCGCGAACCCGAACAAGTGCGAGCCTTCCGCGACACCTGGCGCGACGCATTCATTCCTACCTCACCTATTTGCGCGACCGGCTGACGGTGGCGCGCGATCTGCTCGCCGATAGCGGCTCGATCTTCGTACAAATTGGCGACGAGAATGTACATCGAGTCCGAGCGGTGATGGACGAGGTGTTTGGACCCGCAGCGTTGGGTAGCCAAATCACCGTTATAAAGACGGCCGGGCAAAGCTCAGATTTACTTGCAGGAACGGCCGATTATCTCCTTTGGTATGCCAAAAAACGGGAACATGCGAAATTCCATAATCCATTACTTTTCAAAGGCTTTGAAGAGGATAGAGCCGGCGTCTACCGATGGGTCCGCAACAACGATGGATCAGTTAGACCTCTTTCCGAGCAAGAACGCGCGGCAGGCATGACGCAAAGTGTCTTCGCTGTTGATAATCTGACATCACAGCGTCCTCCAGGGAGCTTTCCTGTGACGTTCGAGGGCCGAATTTTTCAGTCGGGAAAGGGTTACTGGAAGACCGGAGAACGCGGAATGGTCCGGTTGATTAAAGCAGAGAGAATAAGACAGGCAACAAATAGCCTGCGTTACGTACGTTTCATCGAGGATTTTTCGGCGCAAGCTATTGGAAACGTCTGGTCCGACACCGGCACCGGCAGTTTCACCGACGAGAAAATTTACGTAGTTCAAAGTGCTACGAAGCTGGTTCAACGCTGCATTTTGATGACCACCGACCCCGGCGATCTTGTACTCGACCCGACCTGCGGCTCCGGCACGACCGCCTATGTCGCCGAGCAATGGGGGCGGCGGTGGATCACGATCGACACCTCGCGCGTTGCCCTGGCGCTGGCGCGAGCCCGGATCATGGGCGCGCGCTACCCGTACTACCTGCTCGCGGACAGTCCCTCGGGGCAGCGCAAGGAGGGCGAGGTCACCCGCACGCCGCCGAAGGAGACCCCGACGCACGGCGACATCCGCCACGGCTTCGTCTACGAGCGGGTGCCGCACATCACCCTCAAGTCGATCGCCAACAACGCCGAGATCGACGTGATCTGGCAGCGCTGGCAGGAGATTCTGGAGCCGCTGCGGATGCGGCTCAACGCTGCGCTCGGCCGTGGTGCGTCCTTCGAGACGCCCGCTGCGCGGGCTCCTCAGAGTCTGACTCGAAATGGTTCATTTGCGCTCAATCTTTTGCGAGACGGCGGGAGAGGAGCCGTAGATTGGCGAGGAGGAGCCAGGCGGTGGCGCTCTGGGTGGGTGCTT
>DASRLO010000014.1:0-13876 GCA_035648415.1 Allostellaceae bacterium | reverse complement strand
ATCAGGAGTCGACCTTGCGGCGTCAGCCGCGCATTCTTGTGCATGTTCATCCGGGGCTCCGGCATTGGGTTGGCTGGTCTCGCAACCCCAGCCTCATACCACCGACCCGGATGAACAACCTTCATAGCTTCGACACTTAGGCGAACGCGGTTTTGAGCGCCGCGGCGCAATCGGCAACCGCGTTACGCGCCGTCCGGATCAGCCGCGCGTAGCGGATGAAGCCGTGATTGATGCCCTGGTAGACCGTCAGGTTCGTCGGCACGCCCGCGGCTTTTAGTTTGGCGGCGAGGTTGTTGCTGTCGTCCTGCAGCGGATCGAGGCTGCCGACGATCAGATGCGCCGGCGGCAAGCCCTTGAGGTCGGCGAGCAGCGGCGCGACCCGCCAATCCGCCCGCTGCGCCGGAGTTTCGAGATAGGTTTCGAGGATCCAGCGGAATTGCGTCTGGGAGAGCCCGGCGCCCTGCCCGAAACGCTGCCACGACGCGCTTTCGGCATCGGTCGCATAGACGCCGTAAATCAAGAGCTGGAAGCTGAGCAGCTTCTCGCCGGCATCGCGCAGCGCCAGCGCGGCGGCGAGCGCCAGGTTGGCGCCGGCCGAGTCGCCGCCGACCGCGAGCCGGTGCGGGTCGATGCCCTGCTTCGCGCCGTCGCTCGCCATCAGCCGCACCATCGCGACGGTCTCGTCGAAGGCGACGGGAAACTTGAATTCGGGCGACAGCCGGTAATCGACCGACATCACCGCGACACCGCTCTGTCGCACCAGATCGCGCAGGAAATGGTCCCAGCTGTTGAGGCTGCCCTGCATAAAGCCGCCGCCGTGCATATAGACGAGGCAAGCCGGCTTATCGATGCCCTCCGGGTAATAGAACCGGCACGGCACATCGCCATGCGGACCGGGCAGCATAACGTCGCGCTCGCTCTGCAGCGGCACCGAGTCGAGGCCGAGAAACGCCCCGACGCGGTCCTGCGCCGCGCGCACTTCGGAGAGCGGCGCGACCGTGCGGTCGGGCACGGCCAGGCCCTTTTCTTGCAGCAGCTTGCCGGCGGCGATCAGCTGGGGGTCGACCCAGGGGGTGGCGTCATTCATCGCGAGCTCCTCCAGCGAAGGCATTTGTCGCGCTGACTATAGGCATTGTCCGGCCGGCCCACCAGATGATATCATCGTGCAATCAGTGTGCGGCGAGGGAGCCATGGGCCAAGTCGTCATCCGCAATATCGATGACAATGTGCTGGAGCGGCTAAGGCAGCGCGCCGCCGCGGAGCGGAAGTCGCTGGAGCAATGCTTGCGTGAGGTGCTGGCCGAGGCGGCCCGGCCCAGCCGGGCGGAACTGCTGGCGGAACTCGAGCGGATACGGACGGACATCGCCGCGAGGGACACCGGCGGCCCGTATCCGACCGCCGAGGAGCTGATACGCCAAGATCGGGATTCGCGGTGACCTGCGTCGTCGATGCG
Source organism: Allostellaceae bacterium (assembly GCA_035648415.1). GTDB lineage: Bacteria > Pseudomonadota > Alphaproteobacteria > ATCC43930 > CGMCC-115725 > DATARH01. The sequence continues at coordinate 12,423 of DASRLO010000014.1, read as the reverse complement.
AGCGTGGCGGTGAAGTGGTTTTTTTCAAAAGAGCAATATGCCGCCGAGGCATCGGCTCTACTGAACGAAACACCCGATTTGATCGCGCCGGAACTGATTGTTGCCGAAGCCTGCAACGTCGCATGGAAGTGGCTACGATTGGGGCGCATCGCGGCCATCGACCTGGTGGATATCGCCGTCAATCTTCCGCGGCTTTTCGCAGAGTTGACCGGCCTCGCTGCCTTGGCGCCGCGGGCCACGGCGATCGCCGCCGAATTGGATCATCCGGTTTACGACTGTTTCTACCTCGCGCTCGCCGAGGCGCGGCAGGCGCCGCTGGTTACCGCCGACTGCCGGCTGCTCGCAAAGCTGCAGGGTTCACCCTGGGCCGGCAGCGCGACTCACGTTGTCGATTACCGGCCGGGCGGCTGATCTATTCCGCTGCCTGCGGCACGCTTTCCGGTGTGACGGTCGCCGCCGGCAGGCGCGGCAGCACTTCCTTCGCCATCAGGCGGATGGTCTTCTTGGCTTCCTCATGGGTGAGGAACCCCGAGCGGCCGATAAAGATCAGGTGGGCGAAGCCGTCGACCTTGTCGTAGATCTCCATGATCTGCCGCGCGACGGTGTCGGGGTTGCCGGCGACGAGGATGCCGCGCTGGATCGCCGTCTCGGCGCTGATGCCGATGAGCCCGTCGGCTGGGCGGCCGCGCACCCCGGTCGTGCGCCAGATGTTGGGCGCCAGCTCGGGCGGGTTGCGCCCTGGCAGGAATTTCGACATCTGCGGCGCCTGCTTGAGGCTGGTGTTGAGGAACCACAAGGTCTTGGCGCCGACCGCGAGGCCCTCCTCGTCGGTGTCGCCGACGCCGCACAGCACCGCATAGGCGAACTTGTCGGTGCCGGCGGCGGGCAGCCGGGCTTCGCCCCGTGCGTTCTTGTAGGCGTCGAAGGCGCGCTTGCTGGCTTCCGGGCCGCGCAGCACCAGCGCGTTGATGTAGCCGCGCCGGCCGATCTCGGCCGAGGTCGCCGGATCGCCGGTCGCCGCCCAGAATTGCGGGTGCGGCTTCTGGTAGGGGCCGGGCCAGATGTTGATGTGGCGGTGGCTGTAGTGCTTGCCCTCGAAACTCACCGGGCCGTCCTGAGCGGTCAGCGCCAGCTTGATGACGTCGATCGCCTCCCAGAAGCGGTCGACATACCCGACCGGATTGGCATTGCCCGAGACCATCTCGCTGTCGCCCGATTTGACAAAGCCGATCTCGAGCCGCCCGCGCGAGATGATGTCGGCGGTGGCGTATTCCTCGGCGATCCGCACCGGGTCGGTGCGCACCGAGATCAGCGTGCCCAATGACAGAATGCGCACGTTCTTGGTCTGCCGCGCCGCGATGCCGAGGATCATCGGCGAGGCGCCGTAAAGGCTGTTGATGCCCGAATGATGCTCGATCGAGACGATGTTGACGCCGAGTTCGTCACAAAAGAGGTGCTCGTCGAGGCATTCCTCGAAAAGCTGCGCGGCGATCTTCGGGTCGCAATATTTGTTGGGAAGGCTGGCGCGGACCGAGTCCGATGCGTCCAGCACCTCCTGCGGCACGAACGGGTAAGTGTTCTCGCAATGATACCAAGCCTGCATAGCATCCTCTAGATGTTCGGGAAGGGCCAATCTTCGGCCAACCATCAACCGCTGACAAGCGGGTCCCGGTCTCGTGGGCGCGGGATTTCGGTGAGTACAGTTCTTATTTCAGCAGGCCAGACCTCTTGAGCACCCTTCGCATCCGCCGATCTTCATCCTCTCTTTCACGTTGCAGTTCCCGGCACTGAGACCGCTGATTGAGGGCTCGAAATATAGGTGCATCGGATAGCATCCTGAGCGCGCCCATACCCGCGACGGTTGCTGCGAGACCGGACCAGGGATAGCCGAATACCAGGTCGGAGATGGGAAATGCCAGATAGGCAGCACCTCCAATCATTAGGAGACCAAGCGCCAAGCTCAGTTTTTCACGCATTTCTTGCCCACCCGGGCACAGGGGACACACTCGGAATGGATCAATCTTCCGCCAATCGGTCAGCGGTGACAAGATTGTGGCGGCTTGAGAGTTACTTGAGTGGTATTACATACTGTATGACAATTCATCATACATGGATTTTGTTATGTCGGAAGCCAAGACCGAAACCGTCACGTTCCGCATCGATGCCGCCCTCAAGGATGAATTTACCGAGATCGCCGAAGCAGAAGCGAAGCCGGTTGGCGAATTGCTGCGTGAGCTGGTGCGGCAGCATGTAAAGCACCGCAGGCGCGTGGTGTTCGAGGCCGAAGCCCGCCGGCAATGCCAAATCATTAACGCGGCCGCGCAAGATCCGAACAGTGATGAGGCTCAGGTCATGCGTGAGCTTGATGCCAACTTTGACGAGTTCGCTCGCGAACTGGCGGCGCGCGAAGAGGAAGCAGATCGAAAAAATGGAAATAGCCCGCGGTGATCTGGTCAGCGCTGTCCTGGCTGGGGAGTACGGTAAACCCAGGCCGGTGCTGATAATGCAGGATGACGCATTTGGTAGTCTGCAATCCTTGACGGTACTGCCTTTAACCAGCGACTTGCAGGCGTCGCCCGTCATTCGGATCAGAGTTGAACCGAGCAGCGGCAACGGCCTGCAAAAGCGATCCGATATTATGGTCGATAAGACGCAGACTGTGACGCGCTCCAAAATTGGCCGGCGGATCGGCTCCCTTGATGAGCGCACAATGCGCGCCGCGAGTTCGGCTCTAAGGCAATTTCTTGGATTGGACGAATAATGCGCAACCTCACCGTGAACGGCGAGCGCCTGTGGGGGAGCCTGATGGAGTTGGCGCGGATCGGGGCGACCGCGAAGGGCGGGGTATGCCGGCTCGCCGCCAGCGATCTCGACGCCGAGGCGCGCCGGCTTTTCATCCGCTGGTGCGAGGAGGCCGGCTGCGCGGTCACCATCGACCGCATCGGCAACATCTTCGCCCGCCGGCCGGGCCGCAACCCGGCGCTCGCACCGATCGTCACCGGCAGCCATCTCGACACCCAGCCGACCGGCGGCAAGTTCGACGGCTCCTATGGCGTCATGGCCGGGCTCGAGGTCGTGCGCACCCTCAACGATCTCGGCTACGAGACCGAGGCGCCGATCGAGATCGTCGCCTGGACCAATGAGGAAGGTTCGCGCTTCTCGCCGGCGATGGTCGGCTCGGGCGCGTTCACCGGCGTGTTCGACCTGGAGAATGCCCTGGAGACCCCAGATAACAACGCACCGGCGCTGACGCTGGGCTCGGAACTGCAACGCATCGGCTTCGCCGGCGCGGCGCCGGTCGGCGAGCACCCGGTCGCCGCCTATTTCGAGGCGCATATCGAGCAGGGGCCGATCCTCGAAGCCGCCGGCCTGCCGATCGGAATCGTCACCGGCGCGCAGGGCCAGCGCTGGTACGAGATCACCGTCACCGGTCAGGAGGCGCATGCCGGTCCGACCCCGATGCCGCGCCGCCGCGACGCGCTGGTCGGCGCGGCGCGGATGATCGACGCGGTCAATCGCATCGGACACGCCCACGCGCCCTATGCCTGCGCCACGGTCGGCTTTGTCCAGGTCAGCCCCAATTCGCGCAACACGATCCCCGGCCGGGTCTTCTTCACGGTCGATTTCCGGCACCCCGACAACGACGTGCTGACCGCGATGGACCGCGAGCTGGGCGCCGCCTGCGCCGCAGCCGCGGCGACCCAGCAGCTCGAAGCCGAGGTCAAGGAATTCTGGTACTTCCCGCCGACCCTGTTCGACGCTGCGCTCGTCGGCGCGGTGCGCGAGGCGGCGCAGGCGCAGGCGCTGCCGCACCAGGACATCGTCAGCGGCGCCGGCCACGACGCGGTCTACATGGCGAAAGTCGCGCCGACGGCGATGATCTTCGTGCCCTGTGTCGGCGGCATCAGCCACAACGAAATCGAGGACGCCAAGCCCGCCGATCTCACCGCCGGCTGCGCGGTGCTGCTGAACGCGGTGCTCGATTGCGCCGATGGCGCCTTTTCGGCATACGTACCGGCGGCTCGCGACCGAAACGGGGTCTGATAGGCGCACGCCGACCAAAGCAAAGGCGAGGCAACGGAAAGCGATGGCATCACCGTCCGAGAGGGAGAAAACGGTAAGCCGGGAGCGGATCTACCGCCACCGTGTCCCGGTGCGCCTGGGGCATTGGATCAACGTGTTCTGTATGGCGATCCTGCTGATGAGCGGGTTGCAGATCTTCAATGCCCACCCCGCGCTTTATTGGGGGAGCCGTTCGCGCTTCGACGACCCGGTCTTGCAGCTTGCGGCAAACAGGGACGCGGCCGGACAGCCACACGGAATCACGACCGTTTTCGGCTACTCGGTCGATACGACCGGCGTGCTCGGGCTCTCCGCCGACGGGAGCGGCGCCGCAACGGCTCGCGGTTTCCCGTCCTGGGCCACGATTCCGGGACCGCAATGGTTGGCGATGGGCCGTCGCTGGCATTTCTTCTTCGCCTGGCTTTTTGTGGTGAACGGCGCGCTGTATCTGCTGTGGTCGATGCTCAGCGGCCATCTCCACCGCGACCTGCTCCCGTCACGGCGAGAGGCGGGGCATATCGGCCGCTCCCTGTGGGACCATCTGCGATTTCGCTTTCCCCGCGGCGAGGCGGCGAAGCGTTATAACGTGCTGCAAAAACTGGCCTATCTGATCGTCGTGTTCGGAGTCGTGCCGGTGCTTATCCTCGCCGGGCTGGCGATGTCGCCGCGGCTCGACGCCGGTTATCCTTTCCTCCCGGCGCTGTTTGGCGGTCGGCAGTCGGCGCGCACGATCCATTTCGTCTGCGCCTTTGCCTTGGTGCTGTTCACGCTGATCCACGTCGCGATGGTGCTGGTGTCGGGTGTCTGGAACAACCTGCGCTCGATGGTCACCGGACGGTACGTCATTATCGAGGAGAAGGGCCGTGTTGAGTGATATCGATCGCCGCCGGCTGCTGAAGCGGACCGCCGCCGGCGCGTCGGCGCTGCTCCTCGGCGGCTGCGACAGGCTGTCCAACACCGCCTGGTTCACCCGCCTTATCGGCCGCGCCCAGTCGCTCGACGCTGCGGTGCAGCCCGCGCTTACGGGGGGTTATGCCATGGCCCCGGAATTCAGCGAGGCCGACCTTTCCACCCCCTTCAAGAGCAACGGCACCTCCAACCCGGACAACGCGGATTATCAGGCGCTGGCGCAGAAAGCTTTCGCCGATTGGCGGCTGGAAGTGACCGGCCTGGTCGACCGGCCGGCAAGCCTCTCCCTCGCCGAATTGCGCGCATTGCCAGCACGCACCCAGATCACCCGCCACGATTGCGTCGAGGGCTGGAGCTGCATCGGCAAATGGACGGGAGCCCGGCTGGGCGCTCTGCTCGACCAGGTCGGGCCGAAGTCCGCGGCGCGCTACGTCGTGTTTTTCTGCGCCGATACGATGGAGCGCACCCTCGATGCCGGCGAGGTGAAATACTACGAAAGCATCGATCTTGCCGGAGCCTACCATCCCCAGACAATTCTCGCCTATGACATGAACGATGCGCCGTTGGCCATTCCCTACGGCGCGCCGCTGCGCCTGCGCGACGAGCGCCAGCTTGGCTACAAGATGGCGAAATACATCATGCGCATCGAGCTGGTTGATAGTTTCGCCGGCATCGCCGGCGGCCGCGGCGGGTTTTGGGAAGACCGCGGCTATGAATGGTATGCCGGGATATAGCGGCGCCTTCCCAGAACCGCCCACCCGGATGTCCGCCGCGCCCGAGGATGCTGCCCTCGGCGCAATGCTGTTGCGGCTATTTGCGGACTGGTTTCTCCCGTTTTCATCACCTAATTAGCAGCGATGAGCGAACCTGCCCTCAAATACGGGCTCGGTTTTACCGAGCTGTACGAGCGTGACGGGCTGACCACGCTCGACCGCGAATTCGTCGCGCACCTGGCCGCCGGCGACGTCGCGCTGCACGACCGGCTGATGGCGGCGCGCGTCGATGTCGATGCGGTCGAGCGCAAGACCGAGTCCGAGTTGATCGTCGACCTCGCGCCCCATGTCGAGGATTTCCTCGGGGCGCTGTTCGGCATCGAGCCCGAAATCCGCGAGTTGCAGGTGCGGCATGACGCGTTGGCGCCGCTTTATTCGGTGAAGCGGCTCTTCGTCCAGCGCCGCGCCCTCAAGGAAATCAAGGAAGCGGAGGCAACCGCGCTCGACGGCGACGCGTTGCGCCTCGCGCTCCAGGCGCATCTGGGCGTCGGCGAGATGCCCGATACGCGAACGGGTATCCTCGCCTGGGAGCGCCGCTTCGCCGAGACGGTCTCGGCTTGGCTCGGCGACGAGCCGGCAAACGCCGCGCCGTTGCGCGCCGCGATCGAATATGCCGCCTGGGCGACCCTGTCCCCGGCGGGCCAACAGAAACATCGCCGGGGCCTCTTGTTCAAGGTGCCGCACCGGCTCGACATGCAGCACCTCGTGCCGGTTGAGACCGTCGAACACGACGGCGTCACGATGCTGCGCCTGCCCGAGCATGATTGGCGCGCGCGCGACGGCTTTGCGCTGACCGATGCCGGCACCGACCTCGCCGGCGCGCTCGACCAGGCGAATTACTGCATCTGGTGCCACAACCAAAGCAAGGACAGCTGCCGTTCCGGCCTGCACGAAAAAGACGGCAGTTTCAGGAAGAGCGTGTTCGGCGTGACCCTCGCCGGCTGCCCGCTCGACGAGAAGATTTCCGAGATGAATTTGGTCCAGGCGCGCGGCTACGCGCTCGGCGCGCTCGCCGTCATCGCGGTCGACAACCCGCTTTGCGCCGCGACCGGGCACCGCATCTGCAACGACTGCATGAAGGCGTGCATCTATCAGAAGCAGGAGCCGGTCGACATCCCGCAGGTCGAGACCCGCACCTTGAAGGACGTGCTGGCGCTGCCCTGGGGGTTCGAGATTTACGGCCTGCTTACCCGCTGGAACCCGCTCAACCTGCGCCGCCCGCTGCCGAAGCCGGCTTCGGGCTACAAGGTGCTGGCGGTGGGGCTCGGCCCCGCCGGCTTCACCTTGGCGCATCACCTGATCAACGACGGGCACTTCGTCGCCGCGATCGACGGCCTCAAGATCGAGCCGCTGCCGCCGGAAATCTCGGGGGTCACCGCGCTCGGCGAGCACGTGCCGTTCGCGCCGATCCGCGACATCGCCAGCCTCTACGAGCGGCTCGACGCGCGTACGATGGCCGGGTTCGGCGGTGTCGCCGAATACGGCATCACCGTCCGCTGGGACAAGAATTTCCTCAAGATCGTCCGCCTCCTGCTCGAACGTCGCCAACAGTTCGCGATGTATGGCGGCGTGCGTTTCGGCGGCACGCTGACGATCGACAACGCCTTCGCCTTGGGCTTCGACCATATCGCGATGTGCGCCGGCGCTGGCCGGCCGACGGTGATCCCGATGGAGAACGGCCTCGCCCTCGGCGTGCGCCAGGCCTCCGATTTCCTGATGGCCTTGCAACTCACCGGCGCCGCCAAGACCGAGAGCATCGCCAACCTCACCGTGCGGCTGCCGGTGGTGGTGATCGGCGGCGGCCTTACCGCGATCGATACCGCGACCGAAGCGCTCGCCTATTACCCGCTGCAGGTCGAGAAGTTCCTGTCGCGCTACGAGACGCTCGCCGCCGAGCGCGGCGCCGCCGCGGCGCGTGTCGGCTGGAGCGAGGCCGAGAGCGAGGTCGCCGACGAGTTCCTCGCCCACGCCAAGGCGATCCGCGTCGAGCGCGCCGCCGCCGAGCGCGAGGGCAGGGCGCCCCGCTTCGCCGAGCTGATCGACGGCTGGGGCGGGGTCACGATCGCCTACCGGCGGCGCCTTATCGACGCGCCGAGCTACACCCTCAACCACGAGGAGGTGGCGAAGGCGATGGAGGAGGGGATCCGCTTCGCCGAGGGCCTCACTCCGGTCGCGGTCGAGGTCGATCGGGACGAGCAGGCCGTGGCGCTGCGCCTGGCGCGCAGCGAAGAGGAGCCGCAAGTGGTATTGCCGGCGCGCACGATCCTCGTCGCCGCCGGGACCCAGCCGAACACCGTGCTGGCGCGCGAGGATCCGTCCCATGTCGAACTCGACGGCCGCTATTTCCAGGCGCTCGACGAGGACGGCAACAAGGTGACGCCGCAGCGCGTCGCCAAGCCCGACGCCGCCCACGTGCTGATGAGCCTCATGCCCGACGGCCGCGCCGTCAGCTTCTTCGGCGACTTGCACCCAAGCTTTGCCGGCAACGTCGTCAAGGCGATGGGCGGCGCGACGCGCGGCTATCCGGTGGTCAGTCGCATGCTCGCCAAGCGAGCGCCCTCGGCGCCGGCCCCGGAAGCGCTCAAGGCCAGGCTCGACGACGAGCTGCGCGCCCGCGTGCATGAAGTCATCCGCCTGACGCCGCGCATCATCGAGGTCGTCGTCCGCGCGCCGATGGCCGCCCGCGCCTTCCAGCCGGGGCAGTTCTACCGGCTGCAGAATTACGAGACCTTCGCCCAGCGCAGCGGCGGCACCACCTTGGCGATGGAAGGGTTGGCGCTGACCGGCGCCTCGATAGACGCCGACAAGGGCCTCTTATCGACCATCGTGCTCGAAATGGGCGGCTCATCCGACCTCTGCGCGCTGCTGCAGCCGGGCGAGCCGGTCATCCTGATGGGCCCGACCGGCACGCCGACCGAGACCCCGCCGGACGAGACCGTGCTGCTGGTCGGCGGCGGGCTCGGCAACGCGGTCTTGTTCTCGATCGGCGCGGCGCTGCGGGAAGAGGGTTCGCGCGTGCTCTATTTCGCCGGCTACAAGACCATCGCCGACCGCTACAAGGTCGAGGACATCGAGGCGGCCGCCGATACCATCGTCTGGTGCTGCGACGAGGCGCCCGGCTTCGCGCCCGGCCGGAAGCAGGACCGCGCCTTTGTCGGCAACATCGTCGAGGCGCTCGAGGCCTACGGCGCCGGCAAGCTCGGGTTGATCGACATCCCGCTCGCGGCAGTGGATCGGGTCATCGCGATCGGCTCCGACATGATGATGAACGCGGTCGCGCAAGCCCGGCGCGCCCGGCTTGCGCAATATCTCCGGCCCGGGCACCGGGCGATCGCGTCGGTCAACTCGCCGATGCAGTGCATGATGAAGGAGATCTGCGCGCAGTGCCTGCAGCGCCAGCGCGATCCCGTCACCGGCACCGAGACCATCGTGTTCTCCTGCTTCAATCAGGACCAGGACATGGACCGGGTCGATTTCCCGACCTTGCGCCGCCGCCTGTCGCAGAACGGCGCGCAGGAGAAGCTGACCAAATTGTGGATCGACCGCTGCCTGAAGCAGCTCGGCCGCCGCGAGGCTGTCGCCGCGGCTGAATAGGCGCTACCTGCCAGGCGGCGAAGATCCGGAACGGGCAATTTAGCCAAGACAAATTGTCGCGCGGACGGTTGCTTGTGGACGGCGTTTTCAAACTGACGGAAATATTACAAAAATCCGGAGCGTTCCCGCCGGACAAGCGCGGCGCGCGAGGAAAGTCGGGAGGGAGCGGCGTGCAAGACATGGCAGAGCGGCCCCGGCCAGCGGGCGTTTCGCCGACGAGCCGTTGGCTCCAGTTGATCATCGCCATCCTCTGCATGGTCATGACCGCCAACCTGCAATACGGCTGGACCTTGTTCGTGCAGCCGATGAGCACGGCGCACGGCTGGGCCGTAGTCGACATCCAGGTCGCGTTCAGCATCTTCGTGGCGCTCGAAACCTGGCTGACCCCGATCGAGGGCTGGATCGGCGACCGGATCGGACCGAAAAATGGCCCGCGCCTGGTGATCGCGTTCGGCGGCGTGGTGATCGCGCTCGGCTGGATCGTCAATTCTGCCGCGCAGAGCCTGCCGGTGCTCTATTTCGGCGCGGTGCTGTCGGGCATCGGCGCCGGCGCGATCTACGCAACCTGCGTCGGCAACGCGGTGAAGTGGTTTCCCGATCGACGCGGTCTTGCCGTTGGATTGACGGCTGCCGGGTTCGGCGCAGGCGCGGCGGTGACCGTCGTGCCGATCCGCGCGGTCATCGCCGCCTATGGCTATGGCGCGGCCTTTTTCTGGTTCGGACTGGTGCAAGGCGTCGTCGTTTTCATCCTCGCGTGGTGGATACGCGGGCCGTTCTCGGGCGAAACGCCGGCCGTCACGCCGTCCATCGTGATCCAGACCACCGAAAGCTATTCGCCGCAGGAGATGTTGGCGACCCCGGTCTTCTGGGTGCTCTACGCCATGTTTCTGATTGTCGCCGCCAGCGGCTTGATGGCGACCGCGCAGGTCGCGCTGATCGCCAAGGATTTCCACGTGGCGAATTCGGTGCTGTTCATCGGGGCGACGACGCTGACCGTGGCGCTGCTGGTCGATAGTGTCGCCAATGGCCTTGCCCGGCCGATGTTCGGCTGGGTTTCCGACAAGATCGGCCGCGAAAACACGATGGCGATCGCCTTCGCCCTGGGCGGAATCAGCTATTGGCTGCTCGGTTCCCTCGGCACCACGCCGTGGGCGTTCGTGGTGTTCGCCGGCCTCATCTTCTTGACCTGGGGTGAAATCTACAGCCTCTTCCCCTCGACCTGCACCGACAGTTTCGGGCCGAAATACGCCACCACCAATTTGAGCCTGCTCTATACCGCCAAGGGGGTGGCGGCATTTCTCGTTCCGCTCGCCAATCTCATCAAGGCGGCGACCGGCGGCTGGCATATGGTGTTGGTGGTGACGGCGATCATGAATTTCATTGTCGTCGGAATGGCGCTGTTCGTCCTGCGGCCGCTGCGGTCGCGCAAAATGGCGGAAGCGGCGCATGGGGTTGCGGCCGGGGCGCGATAGGATGAACCTGCCCGGCGAACCCATGAGGGACGCCCGGCGATGAAGACCAGCACCGATCGCATCCTGACAACGCATGTCGGGAGCCTGCCGCGGCCGCCCGATCTCCTGGCGCAGACCATGGCGCGCGAAGTCGGCGATACGCTCGATGAAGGCGCCTTGGCGTTTCGTCTGACAGGCGCGGTGCGCGATGTCGTCGCCAAGCAGGTCGCCGCCGGCATCGACAGCGTTTGCGACGGCGAGCAGAGCAAGATCAGCTATACCTTCTACGTCCGGCATCGCCTTTCCGGCATCGGCTCGGTGGCCGGCACCGAGCATTCGACGCCGCCGCGGACCGCCGCGCACCGCGACATTCTCGACCACCCCGATTTCATGGAGCGGTTGCGCGCCCAGCGCGGCGGCACCTCGTGGTTCGCCGCCGCGGCGGTGCCGTATTGCACCGGCCCGGTCTCCTACCAGAACCGGCAGCCGCTCGACACCGACCTCGCGAACCTCGCCGCCGCGGTCGCCGCCGAGCGTCCGGTCGAGGCCTTCATGAACGCCGCCTCGCCCGGCGTGCTGACCAAGTTCGTCCCCGACCGCTACTATCGCGACGAAGACGCCTATGTCGAAGCGCTGGCCGGCGCGCTGCAGGAGGAATACGAGGCGATCCACCGGGCCGGGTTCATCCTGCAGATCGACGCGCCCGACCTCGGCTCGGCGCGGCACAACCAGTACCAGCACCTCTCCGACGCCGAATTCCTCAAGATCGCCGAGCGCAACATCGCGGCGGTCAACCACGCGACGCGGAACATCCCGCCCGAGGCCATGCGGCTCCATATCTGCTGGGGGAATTACGAGGGCCCGCACACCCACGACATCCCGCTCGCCACGGTGTTCGACGTCGCGGTCAAGGCGCGGCCGCAGGCGCTGCTGTTCGAGGCCGCCAACCCGCGCCACGCGCATGAATGGGAGGAACTGCGCGAGAAGAAAATTCCCGACGACACCATCCTGATGCCCGGCTGCATCGACTCGACGACCAATTTTGTCGAGCACCCCAAATTGGTCGCCCAGCGGATCGAGAATTACGCGCGTCTCGTCGGTCGCGAGCGCGTCGTCGCCGGCACCGATTGCGGCTTCGCGACCTTCGCCGCGCAGCAGAACATCGTCGTGCCGTCGATCGCCTGGGCCAAGCTCGCCGCGCTCGCCGAAGGCGCCCGCATCGCCAGCGACCGGCTGTGGGGCTGACGCTACCCTTTCACCGCCCCCGAGGTGAGGCCCGAGACATAGTGCTCGACAAAGAACGAATAGATGATCGCCACCGGGATCGAGCCGAGCAGCGCCGCCGCCATTAGCTGGCCCCAATAGAACACGTCGCCCTTGATCAGTTCCGAGATAACGCCGACCGGCACCGTCCGCACCGAGCTTTTGGTCAGGAAGATGAGGGCGTAGAGGAATTCGTTCTGCGCCAGGGTGAAGGCGAAGATGCCGGCCGAGATAAAGCCGGGGGTACAGAGCGGGAGGAAGATGCGGCGCATCGTCTGCATCCGGCTCGCCCCGTCGATGCGTGCGGCCTCCTCCAGCTCCATCGGCACGGTCTTGAAATAGCCGAGCAGGAGCCACGCGATAAACGGCAC
>DASRLO010000013.1:0-4692 GCA_035648415.1 Allostellaceae bacterium | reverse complement strand
TATTTCCGGGTCGGCGACGGCGCCGACGAGGCGGTGGTCGCCAAGGTGCGCGGCGACGGCGGCAACCCCGACGACCAGATCGTCGGCGACGTCGCCGGCGCGGTCGCCTTCCTGCGCGAGCAGAGCCACGCGACCGGCAAGGTCGGCATCATCGGCTTCTGCTCGGGCGGTCGCGAGACCTACCTCTGCGCCTGCCGGCTCGGCGGCGGCATCGACGCCGCGGTCGATTGCTGGGGCGGCAACGTCGTCGTCGACAAATCGGCGCTGACCGCGAAAAAGCCGGTCGCGCCGATCGACCTCACCGAAGGCATCAAGGCGCCCCTCATGGGCCTGTTCGGCAACGAGGACGGCAACCCGACCCCGGACCACGTCAACCAGACCGAGGCGGCGCTGAAGCAGCACGGCAAGACCTACGAGTTCCACCGCTACGACAATGCCGGCCACGCCTTTTTCGCGCATTACCGGCCGAACTACCGGGTCGAGCCGGCGGTCGACGGCTGGAACAAGGTTCTGGCGTTCTTCGCGAAGAATCTGGCGAAGTAGTCAAATGGGCTGATGGGTTTCGCTACCCTCAACCCATCCTGCGAATTCTCGCTTGTAGCTTGCAGGATGGGTTGAGCCTCGCGAAACCCATCGCCGAGCCTGAATAGATGCCCGCCTTCGCCGGGATCGAGGCGGACTTTACTTTCGACCAAAGGTTATGGCGTCCCGACCGGTTGTTTGCTATTTTACGCGAGAGTTGGGTGTGCGTCGGGCGGGGGGGACATTGTCGCTAAGCACGAGGATAGCGCGCATCGCGGCGCGAGCGGCATTGGCCATGGTGGCGGTGGCATGGCTCGCGGCCGCGGCGCCGGGCGCGCAGGCGGATGACGACGCCTCCGATCCCGCTGCGCTGCAGGCAAAGAAAGCCGCGCTGTTCCAGCAGATGCTGCGCGACCCGGCCAACCTCGACGTCACCTTCGCCTATGCCGACGTGTCGGCGAAGCTCGGCGACAACGAGGCGGCGGTCGCGGCGCTCGAGCGCATGCTGCTGTTCAACCCGAGCCTGCCGCGCGTCGATCTCGAACTCGGCGTGCTCTATTTCCGGATGGGTTCGTTCGAGGCGGCGCAGAGCTATTTCGACAAGGCGAAAAGCTTCAACCCGCCGCCCGACGTGACGGCCAAGGTCGACGAGTATCTGGCGAAGATCAACACCGCCCAGCAGACCAGCCAGATCACCGGCTTTTTCTTCACCGGCGCCCAGTATCAGACCGATGCGAACGTGGCGCCGGGTTCGCCGCTGATCCACTCGCCGATCGGCGACGTGCTCCTCAGCAACCAGTTCGTCAAGCACGACGACGCCAATGTCTTCGCCACCGGCGCGGTGCTCTACAGCTACGATCTGGGCGACCAGAACCGCGATACGATCGAGGTCAGCGGCATCGGCTTCGCCAACCACTACCTCCAGTTCAACCGGTTGGACCTCGACCTCGGCGAGGTCACCGCCGGCCCGCGCTTCCGCTTTCCCGATGTCCCCTATGTCGATGGCGTCAGCGTCAAGCCGTACGCCATCCTCAACGAGGTCGGGCTCGGCGAGCAGCAATATTTCTGGACCTACGGCGCCGGCATCGAGGCGACCGGCACGTTCTTCGGCGACATATCGACAAAGCTCTCGTGGGAAATCCGCGAGAAGAATTTCACCGACGCGCCCGACCGGCCGCTCTCCCGCGCGCTAAACGGCAACGACAACATCGTCGCCCTGTCGGCGACCAAGCCGGTGACGGAGAATTCCGCGCTAACCGTCGAGTTCGATTATCTCGACCAGTCGACCCGGCTTGGCTATTACGCGAACAATACCTATTCGGTCGCGGCGGGTTACAAGATCCGCTACGAGGACCCGACCGGCTGGCTCAAGCTCCCGTGGGAAAGCGCAGTGTTCGGCAGCAGAAGCTGGGCCATTTACGAGGCGCCCGACCCGTGCTGCAACACCAGCGGCAGCCCGTTCTTCTTCTCGGGCAGCGCGCGCGACGACCGCCATTGGCGGTTCGGCGTCACCCAGTCGATCGAGGTCGCGCAAAACATCGCCGTCATCGTGCAGGTGCAGCGCGACATCGTGTCGTCAAACCTGCCGATTTACGGCTACACCAGCAATTCGGTCCTGGTCGGTCCGCAAATCCGCTTTTAGGAGGCGCCCCCATGGCGGCGATGCCCCGTCCGACGCAGGTTGTCCCGGCCATCGCCCTCGCCCTCGGCCTCGGCCTCGCGACGCCGGCGATGGCGCAGAGGGTCGGCGTCAACAGCGCGGTCAACCCCGACGCGACGGGAACGCCGCCCGGCGCCGCGTCGCGCCGTCTCGTGCTCGGGCAGGAAGTCGTTCACGACGAGCACGTCGTCACCGGCGGGGTCGGCCAGACGCAAATCCTGTTCCTCGACGAATCGGCGATGAGCGTGGGGCCCAACTCCGACCTCACGATCGACAATTTCGTCTATGACCCGAGTTCCGGAACCGGCCAACTGGCGATGAGCGCCACCACCGGCGTCATGCGCTTTGTCGGCGGCAAGCTCAGCAAGAACGAGAACGCGGTGACGATGCGCACCCCGGTGGGCACTATCGGGGTGCGCGGCGGCGTCTTCCTGATGAACCTGACGCGGAGCCAAAAGCTCGACGTCGTCTTCCTCTACGGCAAGGGACTGACCGTCACCGACGGCAATGTAACGCAGACGATCACCCGCCCCGGCTTCGCCGTCTCGGTCGCCGGCCCGGGCCAGCCGCCCTCGCCCCCGGCCCCCGCGCCGCCCAATGCGGTCAGGACGGCGCTGGCCCAGTTCAACGGCAAGAGCGGCGCGACCGGCGGCTCGTCGCACCCGCCGACCGACGCCACCGTCGCCGCCAGCGGGATCGGCAACGACATCTCAGGCAATCTGGCCGCCAGCATTCAGCAGGCCGCGCAAAACGCGTCGCGCGGCGCCGTGCCGAGCGTCAATATCGGGACGCTGCAAGCCAACCTGAACGTCAACACCGTCGCCCCCACGGGCAGCTCCGCCGTCGCGCAGGCCGACCAGAACCCGGCGTCGCAAGGCGCCTCTATCGGCAACGCCGCGGGAGTCGCGATTTCCGGCGTCGTCAAGAATATCGCGCTGGGCACGACGACCGGCTTCATCGATCAGTCGGCCGGACACCGCACCCCTTACACCGGCTTCCTCGACAACGGCACGGTCACCGGCACCGCCTCGGGCATCGGCGCGACCTTCACCCTGTCGCCGCTCACCCCCGGCGCGACCACCAGCGCCACCGGCACCGCCAGCGAGGATTTTGGCGGTGGCGGCGGCGGCGGCGGCAGTGCCAGCGGCCCGGCGTTTCTCACCTCCGACAGCGACTTCTTCTTCGCCAACCTGACCTCAACCGGCGACGGCAGTCGCGTTTTCGTCTTCGGCGGCGTCCCGGTGCAGCAGAGCTTCTACGCCGCGACCCCCACCCCGCAGTTTCTCGCCTTCAATGTGCAGCCGGATTTCGCGCTCGGCGGCTCGGGAACCCAGACCATCCCGTTCCTGCCGTCGTTTGCCGGCGGCACGCAGTCTAACGCGGTGGTGTCGCCGCTCTACCTCGTGACTCAGCCAAACCAGGCCTTTGGCAATTTCAACCTGAACACCAATCCCAACGGCAACTCGCCGCATTTCCTGCAAGCGAGCCTCGGGATCAACGGCCAAGGGGCGAACCAGACCTCGGCGCTGTCGATCCTGACCGGCTCGTTCTTCACGTCGAGCGACACCGGCGCGGTGGCCGCGAGCGGCCCGATCCGCGCCACCTTCCTCGGCGGCGGCGCGTCGCCGCTGACCCATGTCACCTCGGGTTCTGCCACCGTGCCGGACGCCAACGGCAACAACCTGTTCGGTGGCGCCACGATCGACGGCTTCGTGCTCGATTCGAACAAATACAACAACAACCTGAACTTTGTTCAGGACACCTCCAACGCCTTCACGATCGGACCCGGCAACACCTCGACCCGCTACGCCTTCAACCAGCCGGTGCTGGCCGGGTCACTGCCGGCAGGTGTCGGCGCCACCCGCACGGGGGCCTCCCAGCAAGGTTACTTCGGCGGCATCATGACCAACGGAAGGCCCTTCCAGTATGTGCTGACCGGCGCGGTGGCCCTGCAGACCTTTCCGTCGAACAGCACGCTCTCCGCCGTGTTCGCGGGCAGTGACCCCTTCACCTCGAACACGACCGGAATCGGCACGCTCGTGCTGCCCTTTGGCACCGCCTCCGGGCGCAACTTCTCGCGCAGCACCTTTATCGACGACAACATTTTCGCGGCGGCCGATAACGCGACGCAGGGGGTGCAGCTCACCGCCACCAACGGCACCACGACGACGTACCCGACCGATGCATCCGGCGCCACCACGTTTCCGGCCCTCGGCCTCATCTCCTCCGGCGTCGTTCCCGGCGCGGCAAACGGCTTGCTGCCGCCCGGCGCCGCGTTCTGCGCCTGCCAGTTCCTGCATTGGGGCTATTGGGAGGCCAACATCCCGGCGGTCAATAATGGCGGGCCGACCAACACGGTGCAGAGCTCATACATCAACACCTGGCTCGCCGGCCAGCCGACCGTGACGCTGCCGACCAGCGGCGTCGGCAGCTTCAACGGTGCGGCGATCGGAACGGTCAGCAACAACGGCGCGGTCTACCTGGCCGCTGGCGGTTTTAGCCAAACCTAT
>DASRLO010000012.1:0-13378 GCA_035648415.1 Allostellaceae bacterium | reverse complement strand
GTGCCCGAAATGGTCGTGGGGCTTATTCACGATCTTGCGGAAGCATCCGCATCGCCCGCGTAAAGACCTCATGTCCTCTACGCTCCCAGGGCCGGATCGCTATTGGCGTGCGACCCGGATATTTTGGAACGTTTTAAAATTTATATGAGTTAACAAAATACTCGGGTCACCAATGCCGAGAAATCCCCGATCAATTGAGGTTTCTAATGTTCATGCACAATAAGCGCCTTATGTACACCGTTAGGGTCGCCGACCAGAACCCCATGCTCAGCAGCCTTCTTCTTGAGCAATTCGGCGGACCACAGGGCGAGCTTGCCGCTGCAATGCGGTATTTCAGCCAGGCGTTGGCCGAGAGCGATCCCGGCCGCAAAGACATGCTGCTCGACATCGCCACCGAGGAACTCAGCCACCTCGAGGTAATCGGCAGCATCATCGTGATGATGAACAAGGGCACCAAGGGACGCTTGGCCGAGGGCACGGGCGAGGGCGAATTGCTTGCCGAAATCACTCAGGGCGGCGAGAGCCACACCCTTTCGTTGCTTTACGGCGGCGGGGCGGCATTGATCAACTCGGGTGGCGCGCCCTGGACCGCAGCCTATGTCGACACAATCGGGGAGCCGACGGCCGATCTTCGTTCGAACATTGCAGCCGAGTCTCGGGCGAAGATCATTTACGAGCGGCTGATCAATGTCACCGACGATCCAGGCGTCAAGGAGGCGCTGGGCTTCCTGATGACCCGCGAGATCGCGCATCAGAAATCCTTCGAGAAGGCGCTGTACGCGATCGAACCCAACTTTCCGCCCGGCAAGCTGCCTGGCGTGCCGGCGTTCACCAACAAGTACTACAACATGTCCCAAGGCGAGGGCGACGCCAAAGGGCCGTGGAACGTCGGCGAGAAATGGGAGGTGATCAGCGACCGCGAGCAACAGAGCGCCGTCGATGGCGGTGACGGCACCGCGGCCACCAGCCTCACGAAGGCGGAGCAGCAACTGCTCGCAGCCGGCGCGACTCGGACGGCTTCCAATCCCGAAAGTGACCCGACGACGGGCGCCGAACTCGGTGCCGGACCGGGCGCCGGCATTCTTGAGGACGCCCCCGATTCAGATGGCGAACCCCGGAGACCGCGCCGGAAGTAACCGCTAGCGATAGGCCGGTATCCGTTCAGGTGCCGGCCGTACCGCAAAGACTGATTCTGTTTCCCATCATTCTTATCGATTGCACCTTATGCCGCCGCCGCCGCCCGACGTGTCTTCCGCGCACGCAGACCAGGCTGACTATCCGTGGTATCGATCCGCACCCAGCCTGCCTGAAGTGTTTCGATCGGTCGCTGTACCGGCCGTCCCCGGGCGGTTCTGGCGAAAGCTGGCAGCGTTCGCCGGACCTGGGTATCTGGTCGCGGTGGGCTACGTCGACCCCGGAAACTGGGCGACCGATCTCGCCGGCGGTGCAAAGTATGGCTATGGCTTGCTTTCCGTGATCGCGCTCTCCAACCTATTGGCGATCTTTCTTCAAACTCTTTCCTTGCGGCTTGGCATCGCATCCGGACGTGATCTCGCCCAGCTTTGCCGTGACCGTTTCAGCCTACCCACTTCGATGGGCCTCTGGATTTCTTGCGAGCTCGCCATCGTCGCCTGCGATCTGGCCGAGGTAATCGGCGCGGCTATTGCTCTTGAGCTGCTGTTCGGAATGCCGCTGCTTCTCGGCGTCCTTCTGACCACGTTCGACGTCTTCCTGGTGCTATGGCTTCAGAGCCGCGGCTTCCGCTACGTCGAGGCGCTCGTCATTACCCTGCTATCTATCATTGGAGCGTGTTTCGCGGTCGAGCTCACCATGGTTCAACCGAGCATCCGCGAGGTCGCCGCCGCGGTCCTTCCTTCCAGTCGGATCGTCACCGATCCTGGCATGCTGTACATCGCCATCGGCATCCTCGGTGCCACCGTGATGCCCCATAACCTTTATCTGCACAGTTCGATCGTCCAGAGCCGGAACTTCGCGCCTACCGAGCCGGGGAAACGAGAAGCGATTCGGTTCTGCACGATCGATGCCGCGACCGCGCTGATCGCGGCCATGTTTATCAACGCAGCCATCCTTATCCTCGCTGCCGCGTTCAATCACGCGGGCTATACAGAGATAAGCGAAATTCAGGACGCGTACCGTCTGCTGACGCCGCTTCTCGGGGCCTTTGCCAGCCTGCTCTTCGGCGTGGCCTTGCTGGTCTCCGGCCAAATGTCGGCGCTGACGGGAACACTCGCCGGCCAAATCATTATGGAGGGCTTTCTACGTTGGCGCGTATCGCCGGTGATCCGGCGGCTGACGACACGCGCCCTCGCGCTTCTGCCAGCCGTGGGAATTATTGCGGTGTTCGGCGAAGGCGCTACGGGCCAATTGCTGATTCTGAGCCAAGTGGTGCTGAGCTTGCAATTGAGCTTCGCCGTCGTGCCGCTGGTCATGTTTACGAGCGATCGCAAGCTCATGGGAAAGTTCGTCAATCCGCGATGGATGCAGGCTGCGGCTGGCTGCATCGCCGCCTTGGTGGCGGTCATTAATGGCTGGCTGGTATGGCAGGTCATCCTCTAATTAGCAGGCTGCTGAAAAGCGGTTGACGTTGGCGCCGCGGTCGGATTTTCAATGATCGGTTTGGGAACGAACGACGGGCGATAGCCGCCGCGAGTGGATGTTTGGGCGGAAAAACTGGTCGCCCTTATGCCTGAAAAAACGGCAAATAACAGGGATAACAGGCACGGTGCGCCGACTGGAATCGGGGCGCTGGGTGAGCGTATAGTCGAGGGACAGAGCAAGGGGATCGGGATGAACCTGTTCAAGGAACAAGGCGTCAAGGATTTCGCCGCGGCGGCGCGGCAGATTCCGGTCATCGATTACGGGCCGTATTTCGCCGGCGAAAGGGGGGCGCTGGGCCGCCTGGTGCCGCAGGTGCGGCATGCCTGCGAGAACATCGGCTTCTTCTATGCGCTCAACCACGGGGTCGACGACGCGCTCGTCGACCGCGCCTTCGCCGCCGCGAGCCGCTTTCACGCGCTGCCGCTCGACGCAAAACTCGCGCTGCGGCTCAACGAGAACAATATCGGCTATTTGCCGATCGACGCCTCGTTGCAGGGCGCTTCGACCGTGCACAAGGCGACGCGGCCGAACCGGAACGAGAGCTTTTTCATCAGCCACGACCGCGGCGCCGATCATCCCGAATTCCGGGCCGGCATCCCGCTCAGGGGCCGCAACCAGTGGCCCGCGGCGCTGCCCGACATCCGCGACCCGATGACCGCGTATTTCCGCACCCTCGGCGCGATGTGCGACCGGATGCTGCCGGCCTTCGCCGCGGCGCTCGACATGCCGGCAGATTTCTTCGCCCCGTTCTTCGCCAATGAGGGGCACCACAATCTCCGCTTCCTGCACTACCCGCCGCAGGACGCCGACGAGGACAACCTCTTCGGCCAGGCGCCGCACACCGACAACAGCTTTATGACCGCGCTGGCCCGCACCGACGTGCCCGGGCTGGCGGTGCGCTTGCCTTCCGGCGAGTGGTTCCCGCCGCCGATCGTCGAGGGCACCTACCTCATCAACCTCGGCAACATGATGCGGCGCTGGTCGAACGACCGCTTCCTGTCGACCCCGCACGGCGTCCTCAACGAATCGGGCGCCGACCGCTATTCGATCGCCTATTTCCACAGCCCGAACCCGGACTCGGTGATCGAGTGCCTGCCGAGCTGCGTCTCCACCGACAATCCGGCGAAATACGCCCCGGCGGTCTACCGCGACCTGGTGCTCGAATTCTACCGCGCCAACTACTTCCACCAGAAAGGCCACAAATCCTCGGCGGCGGAGATGGTTGAGGCGGCGGATTAGGCGGAAACACGCTTCCCGGCGGAAGCCGGGACCCACTCTTCGGCGCCGGAGACAATTGCCACGTGGGTCCCGGCTTCCGCCGGGAAGCGGTATAATTTTAGTTGGATAGAAAACGGTGACGCTGAAACTATTCGCTCTGACCTGCGGCACCGTCACCGGCGAGTTCGCCCATCTGATGGAGGGCGGCGAGGGCGAGATCACCGTGCCGGTCCCGGTTTACCTGATCGAGCATCCGAAGGGCCGGGCGTTGTTCGACACCGGCCTCCATCCCGATTGCCGGCATGACCCGGCCGGCCGGCTCGGCGAGCGGTTGGCGGGCCTCTTCCGTATCGGCTTCGCGGCCGGCGAGGAGGTCAGCGCCCGGCTCGAGGCGATCGACCGCGATCCGGCCAAGATCGACCTCGTCATCAACTCGCATTTCCATTTCGACCATGTCGGCGGCAACGCCCTCATCCCCAACGCGACGACGCTGGTGCAGCGCCGCGAATGGGAAGCCGGGATGGACCCCGACACCGCCGCCAAGCGCGGCTTCAACCCGCGCGATTTCGACCTCGGCCATAAATTGCGCCTGGTCGACGGCGAGCACGATGTGTTCGGCGACGGCTCGGTCACCTGCCTGCCGACCTACGGGCACACGCCGGGCCACCAAT
Source organism: Allostellaceae bacterium (assembly GCA_035648415.1). Classification (GTDB taxonomy): domain Bacteria; phylum Pseudomonadota; class Alphaproteobacteria; order ATCC43930; family CGMCC-115725; genus DATARH01. Next base: position 8,870 of record DASRLO010000012.1, on the reverse strand, counting down.
CGCTGCGGATCAGGCTCGACAGCGGCGATGTCGTCCTCGCCGCCGATGCCTGCTATTTCTGCCAAACCCTGCGCCAGCGCCGGCTGCCGCGCCATGTCGCCGACCGCGAAGCGATGCTGGCCTCGCTCGACCGGCTGGAGGCGCTCGAACGCGACGGCGCCCGCATCTTCTTCGGCCACGACCCCGAATTCTGGCGAAGCGTGCCGCAGGCGCCGGCGGCGGCCGCCTGACCGCGGGCCGATGTTGTGCGTCCTTCGAGGCTCCCTTCGGTCGCACCTCAGGATGAGGTGGGGTTGAGAATGCCATCGCTGGTCTTCCTCATCCTGAGGCGCTCCGCGCAGCGGAGCCCCGAAGGATGCTTTTCGGTGCTGCAGACCTGATGCCCAAGCTGCCGCGCGCCATCCTCTTCGATCTCGACGACACGCTGCTCGTCGCCTTCGGCCCGGCGCAGTCGCAATGGCAGCGCACGATCGCCGCCTTCGCCGGCCGGTTGGGGCCGATCGAGGCTGACGCGGTGGCGAGCGCGATCGCCGACGCCTCGACCGAGCTCTGGGCCGACCCCGGCCGCCATAAATACTGGCGCCATCGGATCGGCGAGGCGCGCCGCAAGATCGTCGCCGACGCCTTCGCCGCGCTCGCCGCAGGGCATCCGGTGCCGCCGCAGGCGGTCGGCGACGCGCTGGCCGACGCCTACAACGCGCTGCACGACGAGGAGCTGGCGATGTTTCCCGACGCGCACGCGACGCTCGACCGGTTGAAGGAGCTCGGCGTCAAGCTGGCCCTCATCACCAACGGCGCCGGCGAGCCGCAGCGCGCCAAGGTCGTGCGCTTCGCGCTGGAGCATCGCTTCGACCACATCCAGATCGAGGGCGAGCACGGTTTCGGCAAGCCGGAGGAGCGCGCCTATACCCACGCGATGGAGGTGCTCGGCGTCGGCCCGCGGGAGACCTGGATGGTCGGCGACAACCTCGAATGGGAGGTCGTCGGCCCGCAGCGCCTCGGCATTTATGCGATCTGGCACGACGGCTACGGCGCCGGCCTGCCGCCCGGCTCGCCGATCAAGCCCGACCGCATCATCCGGCGGCTGGGCGAGTTGCTAACGTGAGAGAGTCTGCCGCGACCGCTTCTTCAGCCCGAGATCGGTGAGGCAGGGATCGACGGCGCCACCCTTTTCCTGGCAGGTCGCCGCGAGCGCGGCGAACTCGGCCTGGCTTGGCGTCTTGCCCGAGGCCAGCCGCCAGCCGCTCGAATCGGGTGGCCTGGTATCGGCGATGCCGGTGTCCGAGCTGGTGCAGGCGGCGAGCGCCAGGAAGGCGAAGAGGGTGAATCGGGGCAAGGTTCTCTCGACGGTTGGCCGGATTGACGCACAGTTCAAGCCGGCAAGTTCCGTACAGTTTGACGCAAAATCGGGCAGGATTATGGTGCGGTTAGACCGGGTCGAATTCGCGGTCCTTGCTCGGGATCAGATCGTAGGGCAGCGCGAAACCCGGCATCGCCTTGATGCGACCGGCCCAGGCATCGAGATGCGGCCAGTTGGCGATCTCGAACCCGCCCTCGGCCATGAACACCATCCGCCCCCAGCAGCCGATATCGGCGATCGTCGGGTAGTCGCCGACGAGGAAGGGCTGGTCGGTGACGGTCCTGTCGACAAACGACAGCGCCGCCTCGGCGCGCGGCCGGAACTCGGCGATGACCTCGTCGTGCATCTTGCGGAAGCGCGCCGAGTGGCGCACCCGCGCAACCGCGGTGATGTGGTCCGCCTCCCACGACAGCCACTCGCGCGCTTGCCACTTCACCTGCTCGGTCCGGCCCTCGAAATGCCCGGTCGCGCGCGCCAGATAATCGAGGATCACGTTCGACTGCAGGACCGTCAGGCCCTTGTGCTGCAACGACGGCACCACCCCGTAGCGGTTGACCGCGAGGTATTCGGCCTCCTTCTGCACGCCGATCTTGAGGTTGACCGTGCGGAACGAGAACGGCAGCCGAGCCAGCGCCAGGTACAGCATCGGCTTGTAGCTGGAGCTCGAGGTGAAGCTGCCGTAGAGCGTGAGGCGGTCGTCGCTGACAGGTGCGCCGATCATTCCCCGCGCCTCACTCGACGTCTCCCATGCCGAGCTGGTCGATCAGATTGTATTCCTCGGCGAGGAGCTTGAGTTTGACCCAGGTCGAGTCTTCGACCTCGATGCCGTTCTTGCGGCGGTCCTGTTCCTTCAGATGCTCGATCTCGCCGGGGTAGAGCACGCCGCTCGATCCTTCCGATGGCGGGGTTTCCTTGAGGTAGCGGACGAATTCGCCGACCTCCTTCTTGAGCTCGGCCAAGGGACGGAACGCATCGACCTTGAAGCAGGCCATAAAGCAGCCGTCATTGTGCCGCCCGGTCGGCTCGACCCCGAACCCGAGCCCGGTAAGGAGTCCGCACAGGATCTCGACCATCACCGCGAGCCCGTAGCCCTTGTAGCCGCCGTCCGGCCCGCCCATCGGCAACAGGGCGCCGCCCTGGCGCAACTGGCGCGGGTCGTTGGTCGGCTTGCCGTCGCTGCCGATGACCCAGCCGTCGGGCACCTTCTCGTTGCGCGCGACGGCGACCGCGATTTTCCCCGCCGCCGCGGCCGAGGTCGCCATGTCGAGGTATAACGGCCCATCGAGGTCGGAGGGCACCGCGATCGAGATCGGGTTGGTGCCGAGCCGCGCCTCGCGCCCGCCGAACGGCGCGACCGCTTTTGGCGAGCGCCCGGAATCGGCGGTGACGAGGCAGATCATCCCGGCCTTCGCCGCCATCTGCGTATAGCTGGAGAGGCGCCCGATATGGCCCTGGCGGAACACCGTCGCGGCCGCGACGTTGCCTTTCTCGGCCTTCTCGATGGTGAGGCGCATCGCCCTGTCGTTGGCGACATAGCCGAACGCCCAATGCCCGTCGACGACCGTGTGGTTCGCCGATTCCTTGACGATGACCCATGGCGCGCCGGGCACGATGTGCCCCACCTTGATGCGCTCGACATAGGTCGGGATCTGGATGACCCCGTGCGAATCGTGGCCGACGAGGTTGGCGCCGACGATGTGGCGCATGACGAGCGCCGCCTCGTCCCTCGGCGTGCCCGCGGCGACGAATAGCGCCCGGCCGATCTCCTCGAGCCGGTCCGCCTGGATTTTCGGCATGGGTTCCTCCCTCGTCTGCGATCAGGCCGGCTCTTTGATGTGGGTGGCGCGCATCAGCCGCAGCGCTTCGGGGTCGTTGCGCATCGAGTTCGCCGCGGTCTTGAGAAAATTCTCGTACTCGGCGGCCATGTCGGGCGGCGCCACCTCGATCATCAGCCGGTTTTCGAGCCAGAGCTCGATGACGTGGAAGAACGGCTTGTGGCCCTGCATGCCACGGCCGAAGGTCTTGGCGCGCCAGCCTTCGCGCGCGCCGATGCGCTCCACCGCTTCGCGGTCCAGCGGCACCGACAGCAGCACGTGGAACGGCCAGGTCTGTGGCGGAGCCTGGTTCTCGCCGAACACCACCTGGTCGTCATTGGCCGGGATATCGAGCGTCGCGCGGTCGGGATAAACCTCGATCATGCTGCCATGCGCATCGCCGCTCATCGCCATATAGGCGCCTTCGAGCGGTCCGAACGGAACGCACTTGCCGCCCATGACTTCGGCCAACACGCTGGCGACGTGCTCGGGATTGCGGGCGGGGATCGAGACGTGATGGATCATCGAATGCCTGCCTTTGTGCTGGAGGACGGGCGTAATGTAACGCCGCGAAAACCTAATAGCGCCCTTTTTCGGTTGCGATCTTGAGCTTTGGCAGGCCGTCGTAGCCGTAGACGTCGTGCAGGACGGTCAGCAGTTCGTCGGCAATGGCGTGCTCGTCGAGTTTGTCGGCGCGATAGGTCTTCCAATAATTCGGGCTGCGCCCGGGATCTGCAAATCCCGCCGTATGCAGCACCGCCACCCGCTCCGGCGTCAGAATGCGGGCCAGCACCGACCAGCTATCCGCGGATTGCGCCTCGCAATAAATGGCCTCGGGCTCGGATTGGGACTGACACTGGACATAGCCGACTCCCGTCTCCAACGCGAAGAATACGCGCCGGCCCGTGTTCACCCGGAGACGCTGGACTTCTCCCCTCACGGTCGTCTCGTAAAGCGTCAGCAACTCTGCCGATGTGCTGACCGATTGGCCCGGCCCGTCTTCGGGTCCTGAAGTGTAGATGCAGGCATGAATGGCGGTTCTCGCCATCGACCGGGCGTCATTGATCGCGCCTGCCAGGTTCTGGCTTGGCCCGTTGCGCGGCGGACATGCCTCGGCGGCGATCCAGTCCGTGCGGACACCGAGATCGCCGAGGTCCGCGTCGTAGCCCTCTGCGAGCGCCTGCACAATTCGGCGGGCGATTTCGTCCGCGCTAAGGCTGGCCGGAAAGGTTTGGACGTAATTGCCGAAGCTCGTGTCCGGATGCCAACCCAACGCGACAAGCCGCGCCACCCGTTCCGGAACGAGAACACGGGCGAGCGACGGCTGCATCAAAGCTCCTGCCGCCTCGCACCGCAACTCGCGGTCGGGTCGGCGAATGCACTGGATGTATTTGTTGCCATCCCAAATCGTCGCCAACGCGTCTTGGGCGGGGCGGATTAACGTCGTGATATTCGCCAGCGCTGCCGCAACGCGTGCTTGGCTGGGCGGCGCCGGTTCGGCGGCATAGCTTCGGGGCCACCCTAGCAGCATCAATATTGCCGCCGCCCATGATGCACGCTGCGCCCCGAGCATAGACACGCGCCCCCTTTGCTGATTTATTGTTCTTCTTATGTTCTATGTTTCACGCGGCCGCGTCAAGTGCGCGCGCGATCGCCACCAGGGTCGCGTCGCTGCCGGGGCCGCCGACGATCGACAGGCCGATCGGCAGCCCTTCGACGGTCGAGCCGGGAATGCTGACCTGCGGCACTCCGGTCAGCCCGCCGTGACAGCACAGCCGGGTGATGCGGTCGCGCAGCGCGTCGAGCAGCGATAGCGCCTGGCCGCAAGCCGGCGCCGGGAACGGCGTCGTCGGCAGGCAAAGTATCGTGCCCGGCGGCAGCAGCTTCCTCATCCGGGCGCGGGCCGCCTCGCGCACCGACGCGGCGCGGGCGCGCTCGGCCGCGGTGATCGTCGCGGCGAAGGCGAGATTGCGCGCGACGCTGAACTGCATGCGCGGGTTGGCGCGGTCGATCCACTCCTTGAAGGTCTCCCACGCCTCGGACGGCTGCAAGGTGCGCTGCGCGTTGGCCCAGGCGACGAGGCCGGGCGGCGCCATCGCCTCCTGACGGACATCGCCGATCAGCTTGGCGAGACGCTCGGCGAGCGGCCGCAGCGCGGCGGCGGTTGCGGGATCGGCGACGGCGAAGGCATCGGTGGCGACGACGAGACGCGCCGGCAACTCGGCCGAGGTCGCTTCGTCCAGCAGCACCGCCGAGACGAGGGCGAAGGTCTCGGCGTCGCGCGCGAACCAGCCGGTCGTGTCGGATGACGGCGCCTGACTCATCATGCCGCCGAGGTCGAGCCTCCCGTGCGTCGGGCGGATGCCGTAGAGGCCGCAAAAGCTCGACGGCACCCGCACCGAGCCGCCGGTATCGGTGCCGAGCGCGGTATCGCTGAGCCCCCCGGCGACCGCGACCGCCGACCCCGATGACGATCCGCCCGGCACCCGGCCCGGCGCGCGCGGGTTCTTCGCGGTGCCGTCGAACGGGTTCTCGCCGAGAATGCCGAGCGAGACCTCGTCGGTGATAGTCTTGCCGATCAGCGTCGCGCCGGCATCGAGCAGCCGCTGCACCGCCCAGGCATGGCGGATCGGGATCGGCCGGTCGCGCGCCCAGTCGGGGTTGCCGCCGCCGGTCGGATGCCCGGCGACATCGAACAGATCCTTCGCGGCGAAGGTCAGCCCGGCGAGCGCTCCGCCCGACTTGCCCTCAATGCGAAAGCGTTCGCCGGGGACAAAGGCGCCGAAATCATCGCTCATCACCGCTTCAGCTGGCGCCATGCTCGCGGGCCAACGCTTCGAGCCTAGGCAACAGCGGCTTCAATTCGGCATCGATGGTGGTGAATAGGATCGAATCGTCGATTCCGAAGTAGCCATGAACAATGCGGTTGCGCATAGCGGCCATTGCCGCCCAAGGGATGTCGGAATTGCTCGTCTTCACCGCATCCGGAAGGTGTCTGACCGCTTCGCCGATGATCTCGTAGCCGCGCATTACCGCATATCGCGTCTTTTCGTCGGCAAGATAGCTCTCAAGGGTCATGCCGGTGGTGAATGAAATGACGGATCGGACAGCCCCGGCAATGTCGTTGAGGAAATCCCGGTAGTCGCGCGGCGCCTTCAAACGGGGATCGCTTCGTCTATCACGTGTTGGCCGATAAACGGCTTCAAGGCGGAGCGCGATACCAAATCGACTTTCCGGCCGGCCAATCGAGACAGCGCTTCCTCGAGCCCCAGGAAGGCCGATAGCGTAACCGGCCCATTGAACTCGACAAGCATATCGAGGTCGCTTTCCGGCTCGGCATCGCCGCGCGCCACAGAGCCGAACAGCGCCAGCTTTCGGATCGGCCAGCGCTGCCGAAGTTCCGGCAGCGCTTTCCGTAAATCCGCGAGTATTCGGTCTGATTCGAGCATGTTGGACCGCGCGCAGCCGCTTCAGCCCGGATAGTCGACGAGGCGGTTGTTCTGTTCGCCGAGGCCCTCAATGGCGATGCGCATGCGGTCGCCGGCCCGCAGGAATTTCGGCGGCTTGAAGCCGAGCGCGACGCCGGACGGCGTGCCGGTCGGGATCACGTCGCCGGGGTTCAAGGTCATGAAATGGCTGCAATAGCTCACGATGTGCTCGATGCCGAAGATGAGGTCGGCGGTGTTGCTGTCCTGCCGCCGCTCGCCGTTGACGTCGGTCGTCACCTGCAGTTTGCCGGCGTCCTGAACCTCGTCGGCGGTGACCAGGTACGGCCCCATCGGGCAGAACGTGTCGCAGCTCTTGCCTTTGGTCCATTGGCCGCCGCGCTCCATCTGGTACTCGCGCTCGGAAACGTCATTGACGACGCAATACCCGGCGACGTGCTTCTTCGCGTCGTGCACCGAGACGTAGCGCGCGGTGGTGCCGATGACGATGGCGAGCTCGACCTCGTAATCGGTCTTCTGCGAGCCCTTGGGGATGATGACGTCGTCGTTGGGGCCGCAGATGCTGCTCGTCGCCTTCAGGAAGAAGATCGGCTCCGAGGGGATGGGCATGCCGGCTTCCTCGGCGTGCTTCCGATAGTTGAGGCCGATCGCCAGCACCTTCGATGGATTGCCGATGCAGGCGCCGATGCGCGGCGAACCCGACGCCAGCGGCAGGGTGTTGAGGTCGAGCCGGCGCAGCCGGTCGAGCGAGGCCGGCGATAGCGTCTCGCCGTCGATGTCCTTGATCGTGCCGGAGAGGTCGCGTAGGCGGCCGTCGCGGTCGAGAATGCCGGGCTTTTCGTGGCCGGCCGGGCCGTAGCGCAGTAGCTTCATGTGAGTTCTCCGGTTCTAAAGGTTACGAGTTAAAGGCTCCAGCCGCCGTCGATCACATGGGTCGCGCCGGTGGTGAAGCGGGTGTCGTCGGAGGCGAGATATACCGCGAGCGCGGCGATCTCCTCGGCGGTGCCGAGCCGACCTAGGGGCTGGCGGTCGATAAAGGCCTGCCGCGCCGCCTCGGTGCCGCCCGGCATCAGGGCGCCAGCCGCGGCGATGCGCTCGTCGAGCGAGGGGGTTTGGACGGTGCCCGGACAGATCGCGTTGCAGCGGACGCCGTTGGCGACAAAATCGGCGGCGACCGATTTCGTCAACCCGATCACCGCCGCCTTGGTCGCGCCATAGGCGCAGCGATTGGGGACGCCTTTGATCGACGACGCGCCCGACGCCATGTTGATGATCGAGCCGCCGCCTGCCGCCACCATCTTGGGGAGGAAGGCGCGGATCATCAGGTACATCGAGCGGACGTTGAGGCTGAACGAAAAATCCCACGCCTCGGGCGTCGTCGACAGCACCGTGCCGTGATGCACGAACCCGGCGCAATTGAACAGGATATCGAGCGCCGGCAGCTCGGCGGCGAGCGCCGCTATCGCCGCCTCGTCGCGCGCGTCGAGCGTCCGCGTGGCGATCAGCGAATCCGGGAGGTCGGCGAGCTTGTCGGCGGCGATGTCGGTCGCCAGCACGTTGGCGCCCTCGGCCGCGAACGCGGTCGCGCGCCCGATCCCCTGTCCCGCGGCCGTCACCAGCGCCCGCTTGCCGTCGAGCCGTCCGGGCATGGAGCCTCCTTGGTTCGCGGTAATTATTTATTTTGAACGCCGCAATCTTCGAAGCACAACCAGGCAAGAATAAGGATGAAAACCTCTCTTGTACGGGAGCGGGTCAAGAAATTTCTGTTGGGTAGCATCCCAGACTGCCCAATGCCAATTTCCACTTATCGGTCCCACATTGGTACGAACTAGTGCGTCACGCTTTGACGACGGGTGGCGGGCACATCGTACAAGTCGTTTCGTGATTATAACTCCGAAGGTCGTCAGAGCTTTTCTCATTTGATCCTTCTCGCTTCGGCCCGTCCCATTGTGGTTCGGGCCAAATAAAGCATGTCTGGCTTTTTCATAGCCAACGTCAGCAAGCATGGCGACGCAAGCGATCCCGCACTCAGTGTCGGTTCTCTGCCTGACATATTTCATGGCTTTGGGCGCTCCGCGACAGTCGCTGTCCAGTCAAATTGCCATGCTGGGGGGTCGTGTCCCTGGTGATGGTGTAGGAGACCGCTGACCGGCCCGCCGGAGCGACCGCCAAGAGTCTGGCGCAGGCAGGCCGGTCAGCGGCCACCGGGGCGATCCTGAGTAGGGTTGGGTTGCGACACGCAACTCTGAC
>DASRLO010000011.1:0-37308 GCA_035648415.1 Allostellaceae bacterium | reverse complement strand
TGCGCGATCTCCGAGATCGGCAGGAATGACGACAGCGACAGCAGGATCAGCAAGGGCAGGATGGTCGCCGCCAGCTCTCCGTGGGCGACAAGAATCGCGCCGACGACCGCCACCGAGAGCCCGCCGAGCCCGGTGCAGATTTCGAGCTGGGCGGTCTGTGCGGTCAGGTCATGCAGCAATTGGAGGCGCACGGCCTGGTAATCGCCGACCGCCGCCATGAAGCCTTGGCGCCGCCGCTCGACCGCCTGAAAGGCGACAAGATCGGAGAGGCCCTGGATCGTCTCGGTGACATATCCGGCGAGCAACCCGAGCCGGTCGCGCGCGACCGCGCCCAGCCGGTCGATCTTCGTCCGCATCACCCACGGCGCCAGCGCCGCGTAAAGAATGAAGGGCAGAATCGCCAGCGCGATCGGCCACGCGACAAAGAACAGCGTGAGCAGCACGGCCGACGGCACCAGTATCGCGACCAGCGCCGGGGCAACCGTGTGCGCGAAAAAATATTCGACCGTCTCGATGTCCTGGGCGGCCAATGCGATCAAATCGCCCGAGCGCCGCCGCACCAGATAGGCCGGCGCCAGCGTGTCGAGCTTGCGGAATAGATCGATGCGCATCTCGGCCAAGAGACGATAGGCGATGTCGTGCGCCAGCCAAGATTCGGTCCAATGCAGGACGCCGGCGAGCGGCGCCAAGACGCCGAGGAAAACCAGCAGATAGCCGTAAGGATTGCCGGTCTTGACCGCGGCGACCGCCAGCGCGCCGACTACGCCGACGCCGATAAAGGCGGCCACGCGGCCGATCCCGGCACCGACGACGACGGCAAATTTCCGCGCCCACGGCCTGATGATCTGCATCAGCGTCGCCAAGGTCGCGACCCAGCCGACCTGCGCCGCCGCCGCTGCGGCCGCCGCCGGCGCATCCTCGCCGTAATCGGTCGATTCCGCGGCAATGCCGCCCGGCGCCGCGCCGTCGTCGATAATGGCGATGTCCTCGCCGCGTTCCCCGGCCTGCGCGCCCATCAGCCGGCAATAGGCACCGTCGCGGCGGATCAGCTCCGCGTGACTGCCTTCCTCGATGACCTTGCCGTGGTCGAGCACCAGAATACGGTCGGCGCCGATCACGCTCGACAGCCGGTGCGCGAGGATCAGCGTCGTGCGCCCTTGCGACAGCCGGTCGATCGCCTGCTGGATCACCGCCTCGTTCTCGGCATCGACCGAGCTCAGCGCCTCGTCGAGGATCAGGATCGGCGAGTCGCGCAGCAGGGCGCGCGCGATCGCCAGGCGCTGGCGCTGCCCGCCCGACAAATTGACGCCGCGCTCGCCGAGCATCGTCCGGTAGCCTTGCGGCAGGGCAAGGATGAAATCGTGCGCGTTGGCGTCGTGCGCCGCTGCTTCCAGCTCGTCCGCCGTCGCATCGGGCCGGCCGAGCCGCAGGTTTTCCTCGACTGTGCCGTGAAACAGGTAGGTGTCCTGATGGACCACCGCGATTTGCGCGCGCACCGTCTCGGGGTCGAGGCCGCGTAAATCCCGCCCGCCGATCTGCACGCTGCCCGATTGCGGGTCGAACAGCCGCAGCAGCAGCCGCGCGACCGACGATTTTCCCGAGCCGCTTGGCCCGACGATGCCGATCTTCTCGCCGGCGGCGATCGTGAACGACAACCCATCGTGCGCCGCATGCCGGCCGCCGGGATAGGCGAAATAGACATTGTCGAAGTCGATGGTCGGGGCGAGCGCGGCCGGTTTGCCGCCGAGCGGCGCGGGTGGCACCAGCGGCTCCGATTCGAGCAGCGCGGTGATCCCGGCCGCCGCCGACTGTCCGACCATGCCCTGGTGCAGCACCGAGCGCAAATCCCGCAGCGGCCGGAACACTTCGGTCCCGGCCATCAGCACGACCAGGAGCGCGGTGATGCTCATCTCGCCGTGGGCTACCCGCCAGACGCCGAGCCCCAGCGCCGCCGCCGCGCCGATCGCGATGCCCGCGTCGGTGATGCCGCGCGTCATCACGCTGGTCGACAGCACCTTCATCGTCGTGTCGGAGAGCAGCCGCGCGCGTTCGGCCAGCCGTTCGCCATAGGATCGGCTCTGGCCGAACGCCTTCAAGGTCGGCAATCCCTGCACCGCGTCGAGGAACTCCGAGCCGAAGCTCTTCATCGCCGCCTGGCGCAGCCGGTTCTTGCGGCTTTCGATCTTGTTCCACGCGGTCGGCGCGATCAGCGTCACCAGCGCCGCGGCCAGCATCACCGTCGCGACCGGCAAATCCCACCACAGGATGAAGAGGAAGATCGCGACCGGGGTCAGCGCCGCGACGCAGACCTGCGGCACGTACTGGCCGAAGAAGGTCTGCAGCTGCTCGACCCCGTCGACCACCGACAGCATGACGCCGCCGGTGCGCTCGCCGGCGAACCAGGCCGGACCCAGTTCGGCGATCTTGTCGTAGAGCTTACCGCGCAGGTCGGTCTGCACCTGGGCGGCGGTGCGGTGCGCGATAAGCGTGCGATAGTGATCGAGCAGCCCGCGCAGCACCACAGCGCCCGCGACGCCGATCGCGGCGAGCGCGATCGGAGCGAACCCGGAGCCCGCGAAAACTCGCGCGAGCATCGTGCCGAGCAAGGTGAAGCGCGCGATCCCAAACGCCGCGGCGCACAGCCCGATCAGTATCGCCAGCGCGATCCGGCCGCGCAGACCGCGCGTCAGCTGCCAGAGGCGCCGGTCGAAATACATTAGCGCCACTTCTCCTCGGAATTGCCCGCACGCTGCGTCTCGGAGAGGGTGCGCGGATCCTCGACATCGACGGTGAGATGCTCGGTCGGTTTTGGCGTCGCGGTGACCAGACTGACCCCGTTCGGGGCGTGGAAGCGGTGCCAGGTGTTCTGCGGTACGACCGCCACCATGCCCGCCTTCAGCTCATGGGATTGCAAGCCGTTGTCGGTCATCAGCTGCAGCGTCGTCGCGCCGTCGACGATCTGCACCAGCTCATCGCCGTTGGGATGGCGCTCCCAGGCGGCGTTTCCCGAAAACTTGGCGCTGTAGATATTGCCGTCGCGGAACGGCGCCAGCGTGACAAAGGCGCCGCTTGCCTTGCGCTCCGCCTCGGTCGTCTCCGGCCGGCGGTTCCGTAGCGTCGGGAGTTTTCCGAGTTCGGCGTTGAGATCGAGGATGGTGGTCAACTCTGCCTCCCTGCGCTGAGCCCCGTGTTTGCAAATCATACTGCCACAATAGGAGTTCGGTGATCGCCAAAGTTGCTGCGCTGCGATGCGCGCGCTGTCGTCGAGCGGCGCGACTCGCTCGCCGGCACCCGGTAAACTGCCGCCAGCGGCGTCACACCCGAGGAGGAAGCGATGCACCGTGTGTTGATTACCGGCGCGGGCGGCGGCATCGGCCGCGGCTTGCGCGAGACCTTGCGCGGCATCTATCCCATCGTACGCTTGTCGGACCGCATACCGGTCGCGCCGGCGCGTGGCGGTGAGGAGGTCGACCAGACCGAGCTTGCCGACATGGCATCGGTCGAGCGCATGGTCGCGGGGTGCGACGGGATTATCCACCTCGGCGGGATTTCCGGGGAGAACACCTGGGAGAAGATCCTCGAAGGCAACATCGTCGGCCTCTACAACACCTTCGAAGCGGCGCGCCGGGCCGGGGTCAAGCGCATCGTCATGGCGACCTCGAACCACGCCGTCGGCTTCTATCCTCGCGCCCAGACGATCGACCACCAGGTTATGCCGCGGCCCGACAGCCGCTACGGCGCGTCGAAGGCGTTCAGCGAAGCGCTCGCCAGCCTCTATTCCGACAAGCACGGCATCGGCTTCCTATGCGTGCGCATCGGCAATTACGGCGACCGGCCGATCGACAGCCGGCGCCTCGCGATCTGGGTCAGCCCGCGCGACCTGACCCAGCTCGTGCGCATCGGCCTGGAGCACCCGGATGTGCGCTACGAGATCGTCTACGGCGTCTCCGACAACAAGCGTTCGTGGTACGAGAACGCCAATGCCTATCGGCTCGGCTACAAGCCCGAAGACGATTCCGAGCCGCAAGCCGCCCAGGTGCTCTCGGCCGAGGCCGGCCAGCCCAAAAACCCGATCGCCGAAAAATACCAGGGCGGCACGTTCTGCGCCGAGGAATACGACGCGGAGACGGAACGGAGCTAAAGGCCGACTCCTTGCAACGTCTGCCAATCCTCACGCATAACCGGGCAGCTAGGCGCCCAACGGGCCCGCCATCTAGGGATTACGTCTGGGTTGCAAACATAGCGGGGCAACTCTCCCGCCAAGATACGCCGCACATTCTCGACCGCGGCATCGGGTAGGGCGGCGTGGGCTTCCTGCGTGTGACCCAGCATATGCGGTGTGAGTATCGCGTTCGGAAGATCGCGCAGCGCACTCTGCGGGGGAAGCGGCTCCGTAGTGAAGGTATCCAACGCCAGCCTCAGGTCGGGCCGCTGCTTGGCGATCTCGCATAGCGCTAGCTCGTCAATGATCGCGCCGCGCGCGGTATTGACCAATACGGCGTCTCTTTTCAGAAGACGGAGCCGGTCCGCGTTCAAGAGCCCCTGGCTGTCGCTGTTCAGGGTCGACAGGACGCAGACGACATCGCTCGACCGCAGCAATTCTTCAAGCCCGACAAAGCGAACATTGCTCGGGGCGTCGGCGGCGCCCCGCCGGGTGTAGGCCTGGATCGTCACGTTCCAGCCGGCAAGACGTACGGCAACCGCGCGGGCAATCTGGCCAAATCCGATCATGCCGACGATCTTGTCGCCGAGCATTCAGGCGTTCATTCGAGCGGGTCGAGGACGGTTCTGGCGCAACAGCGCTTCGGTGCCATGCAAATCGTACAGGGCCGCGAGAACCAGCAGAATGGTTGCTTCGGCCATACCCTGGATGTTCTCGCTGATCTGCCCGTTGGCCACCAGGATGCCCAATTCCGTGGCCGCTGCAATCTCGAAACCCTCGACGCCGGTGGTGGGCGATACGACCCCGCGCAGGCGATCCGCCGAAGCCATGAGCGCCCGGGTGCAGCAAAAGCTCGATGTGGCGACCAGGGCGTCTGCATCTGCCAGATTGGCGTCCACATCATGAAAAGCGACGGAATCCTTGTAGAAAACAACGTCGTGTCCCAGCCTGCGCAGCCTCTCCACGATGTCCGCGAGCAGGTTCAGCGAGCGCAGCCTGCCGACCGCGACGATCCGATATTGGGTCACTTGTCCTCCCCTCGCTGTCCGCCCGAGTATTCGGCGCCGTCTCCCGGCATGCGGATAGCAAGGCGGGTTCGTGGGAGACCGAATGCTACCGCGTTAATCTCCGCATCGCCTGGTCGATCCCGGCGAGGGTCAGCGGGAACATGCGGTCGTCGACGAGTTGGCGGACCATGCCAATGCTCATCGTGCCGCCCCAGTATTTCTCCGGCACCGGGTTGAGCCACACCGCCTGCTTGTAATGGTCGAGCAACCGCCGCATCCAGACGCTACCAGCCTCGTCGTTCCAGCGCTCGACGCTGCCGCCGGGGCGGTCGATCTCGTAAGGGCTCATGCTGGCGTCGCCGACCATGACCACCTTGTAGTGGGGATCGTAGGTGCGCAGGATTTCCATCGTCGACACCTGTTCGACATGGCGACGTCGCGAATCCTTCCACACGCTCTCGTAAAGGCAGTTGTGGAAATAGAAATGCACGAGGTTCTTGAATTCGCCGCGCGCCGCGGAGAACAGCTCCTCGCAGACCCGGACGTGGTCTTCCATCGATCCGCCGACATCGAGGAACAGCAGGAGCTTCACCGCGTTGTGCCGCTCCGGCACCAGCTTGAGATCGAGCCAGCCGGCGTTATTGGCGGTCGATTTGATCGTGTCGGGAATATCGAGTTCCAGCTCCGCGCCGTCGCGGGCGAACTGGCGCAGCCGGCGCAGCGCGATCTTGATGTTGCGGGTGCCGAGCTCGATGGTGTCGTCGAGGTTGCGGAATTCGCGCCGGTCCCAGATTTTGACCGCACGCCGGTTCCTACCCTCGTGCTGGCCGATGCGCACGCCTTCCGGGTTGTAGCCGTGCGCGCCGAACGGCGAGGTGCCGGCGGTGCCGATCCATTTGCTGCCGCCCTGGTGCCGTCCCTTCTGCTCGGCGAGGCGCTGGCGCAGCGTCTCCATCAGCTTTTCCCAACCGCCCAACGCTTCGATCTGCTGCTTTTCCTCCTCGGTGAGGTAGCGTTCGGCGAGCTTCTTGAGCCATTCTTCGGGCAGCTCGGTCATCGGGTCGGTCGGGGTTTCGAGGCCCTTGAAGCACTGCCCGAACACCCGGTCGAAGCGATCGAGATAGCGCTCGTCCTTGACCAGGGCCGCGCGCGACAGAAAGTAGAAATCATCGATGTCGTAATCGGCGACACCTTCCCGCATCGCCTCCATCAGGGTCAGGTACTCGCGCAGCGACGTCGGCACTTTCGCCGCGCGCAGTTCGAGAAAGAAGGTGGTGAACATGCCTCAATAAACCCTATCGTCGCGCATGGACAAACTGCATCTCGGTAACCTGGTGTCTCGAATTGCCTTGCCTATGAACAACGCCACGTCTTTGGGGATGTGGTCATTGCCCGGGACTCCGAATGGCCCCAGCAAGCGGCCCGGGTCAAGGCGAGGATTTCGATCCCGGCTAAGATTGCGAACAAAATCGTCGAGATCGGCGCCATTTTTTCGCTGTTTGATTTCCTTTATGCATTCGGTGATGAATTCATGCACGACGAATATAGCAATCGTCGCGTCATGCTGCTGCGCAGCGCTGAGCGCTGCCGCTATCCCGTAAAGAAGTTGATAGCGTAGGTCGCGAACTTCCCCAATGTCTGCTCCCAGGACGGCCCGAGCTAAGCGGCGCATCCGCTCCGGGGCATTGCTTTCCGGGCGCTTCATTGCGGCGTCGTAAGATTTGCCGATCGTTTCGTTGAATGTCTCGTCGGCTTTGGCCTCGACGCTAATCAACGCCTTTCCGCGACTGCAGAGAGCGTGCGCGAGTAGATCGCTGTTGCGGGCCTCGCCTTTGAACGGATCGAAGCGGACGATGGCTTCCGGCCACGCTTCACAAAGACTCATATTTCCGAGAAAATTAGAAGAACTGAGCAGCGCTGAAAACTCGCCGGGAATCGAGATTCTTCCGGCCGCAGGAAACCACGCCTTCGCTAGTTCCTTAGCGCTGCGGCCGTCTTTCCAATGGAGCTCTGCTTTTTTCGGTGGTGCAAACGCAAACCAGTCATCTACGGATTTATCGAATGGCCGTTTTTTGAAATTTTCATCGTTGGACGCCGATCACCCCCGCTCCCGCCGGTTGAGGAACGCCAGGCGCTCGAACAGATGCACGTCCTGCTCGTTCTTCAAGAGTGCGCCATGGAGTGGCGGGATCAGCTTCTTGGGATCGCGCTGGCGCAGTGTCTCGGGCGAGATGTCCTCGACCAGCAGCAATTTCAGCCAGTCGAGCAACTCCGAGGTCGAGGGCTTTTTCTTCAGCCCCGGTACCTCGCGGACATCGAAGAAGATCGTCAGCGCCTCCTGCACCAGATCCTGTTTCAGCCTCGGGAAATGCACCTCGACGATCCGCTCCATCGTCTCGCGGTCGGGGAAGCGGATGTAGTGAAAGAAGCAGCGGCGCAGGAACGCGTCGGGCAGTTCCTTCTCATTGTTCGAGGTGATCATCACGATCGGCCGTTGCCGGGCGACGATGGTCTTGCGCAGCTCGTAGACGAAGAACTCCATCCGGTCGAGTTCGAGCAGCAGATCGTTGGGGAACTCGATGTCGGCCTTGTCGATCTCGTCGATCAGCAGCACCGGCGACGTGTCTGCCTCGAACGAATCCCAGAGCTTGCCCGGCTTGATGTAATTGGCGATGTCGCGCACCCGCGCGTCGCCGAGCTGGCCGTCGCGCAGCCGCGATACCGCATCGTATTCGTAAAGGCCCTGCTGCGCCTTGGTGGTCGACTTGATGTGCCAGGTGATGAGCTCCTTGCCGAGCGCCTTGGCGACCTCATGCGCGAGGATGGTCTTGCCGGTCCCCGGTTCGCCCTTGACCAGCAGCGGCCGCTCGAGCGCGATGGCCGCGTTGACGGCAACCCGCAGATCCTGCGTCGCGACGTAAGTTTCGGTACCCTCAAAGCGCTGCATGAGCCGCTAACCCGTTGTCGTGTCGGGAATGACATACCGTGCGCTGCCGCGTCTTACCAGCGCAGCATGCCATGCAGGGATCTGTAGATCACGAGCAGTGGGCGATCACGGGCAGGGGCGCGCGGCCCTCCCGGTTCAGGCGTGTTCGTGCGGCCGTTCGACGACGGTGGCGCCGGTGACGCTCGATGCCGCGGCGGTCGCCGCGGGCGGCGCGGTGACCTGAGCCGGCGGCGTGGTCGCCACGGGCTCGTCCTCTTCCTTCATGCCGGACTTGAAGGCCTTGATGCCCTTAGCGAAATCGCCCATCACGCGGGGCAGCTTGCCGGCGCCGAACAAGACCAGGACAATGGCCAGCACGACCAGCCAGTGCACCAAACTCATGGAACCCATCGTACAACCCCGGCAGCTAAACGAGCGTCCAGTCTAACAGAAATTGCGCCACGCCGCGAATCGCGGCCTCGTCCGGCGGCTGCGCTACGACTTCGTGCCGCTTTCCCTTAAAGTCAAGCCTTGTCCAAGGAGCGTCTGCGCATGCCCTATGTCCCGCCTGCCCATCCGGCCTCCTGGGAGGCGAGCGCGGACCCGCGTTTCGTCGCGGCGGCGCGCTACGTAGCCGACAACGAGACCAAATGGAGCCGCGATCTCGAAGTCGAGATCCCGCGGCAATTCGAGGAAGACCCGCCGTGGAACGCGGTGCTGGGGCCGGTGCGACCGCGTGGCGGGCCGAACGGGCTCATCCTGCGCGGCGGGCAAATCGTCGCGGAATGGGGCAACACGGCACAGATCGACCAGACCTTTAGCGTCGCCAAAAGCTACCTCTCGATCCTCGCCGGGCTCGCTGTCGATCGCGGCATGATCGGCGATGTGCATGAGCCGGTCTGCCGCACCGTCGACGATGGCGGTTTCGCGGGACCGCATAACGACAGGATCACCTGGCATCACCTGCTGCAGCAGACCTCCGAATGGGAAGGGACTCTGTGGGACAAACCCGATCTGATCGACCGCAACCGCCGCGTCGGCGGCCAGCCCGGCACCGCCAAGAAGGGCGCGCACCGCGACCTGCGGGAACCGGGCGGCTTCTGGGAATACAATGACGTGCGGGTCAACCGGCTGAGCCTCGCGCTGCTGCGCGTGTGGCGGCGGCCCTTGCCCGAAATATTCCGCGAGCTGGTCATGGATCCGATCGGCGCCTCCAGGGACTGGGAGTGGCGCGGCTACCGCAATTCGACCGTCACCGTGGAGGGACGACGGGTCGAGTCGGTCGCCGGCGGCTCGCACTGGGGCGGCGGCGTCTTCATCAATGCGCGCGACCAGGCGCGCATCGGCCTGATGATGCAGCGCGGCGGAAAATGGGGTTCGGCGCGCATTCTTTCGCAGGACTGGATCGCCCGGTGCCGCATACCCTGCGCGCTCTACCCGGTCTACGGCTATCTGTGGTGGCTCAACACCGATCGTCGGCGCTATCCGAGCGCGCCCGCTGGCAGCTATTATGCGATGGGCGCCGGCGGCAACCTGACCTGGATCGACCCCGACCATGACCTTGTCGCCGTCTTGCGCTGGACCGATCCGGCGGTGGTGGACAGGTTCATCGGGCTGGTCATGGCCGCGATCGGCTGAGAGAGAACGGATGGCTGCGGGCAATATCGTTCAGGGGGCGCTGTTCACCGTGATGGTGGTTCGCGCCGCCATGCTGCGCGATCCCGCGTTCGAGAAGGATTTGGCGCAGCAGATCGCGCGCAGCCCGCGGTTTTTCCAGAACGCGCCGGTGGTGCTCGATTTGCGCGGGGTCGAGAACCTCACCGAGGCGAACGAATTCGAGACGGTCAAGGACAAGCTACGCTCGCTCACCCTGACGCTTGTCGGCGTGCAGAACGCGCAGCCGGCGCAACTTGAGGGCGCGACCGCGGCTGGTCTGGCGAGCTTTGCGCCGAATGCAGCCAGCCAGCCGCGCGGCGGTCCCGCCGCGGCGCCGGCGCCCAAGACGCGCCTCGTCACCGAGCCGGTGCGCTCCGGCACCCAGATTTACGCGCGCGGCGGCGATCTGGTTGTTGTCGCCGCGGTCAGTCCCGGCGCCGAACTTGTCGCCGACGGCAACATCCACGTCTACGGCGTGTTGCGCGGCCGGGCGCTTGCCGGCGCCAGCGGCGACATCGCGGCGCGCATTTTTTGTTCCCGGCTCGAAGCCGAGCTCGTCAGCATCGCCGGCCGCTATCTGGTCAGCGAGCAACTGCCGGCCCATTCGCAAACTGCGCCGGTGCAAATCGCGCTTGTCGATGACCAGTTGACCATTGCGCGAAATTGACGCTCATCATTCGCGTGAGGCAGAGCGCCGCGGAACAAGAACCGATCGGTCTTCGTTAGGCCACAGGGTTTTTTGAGGCCATAGGGGAGGGCCCGGGTTGGCGAAGGTAATCGTGGTCACATCGGGAAAGGGGGGCGTCGGCAAGACGACCACCTCCGCCGCCTTTGCCGCGGGCCTTGCGCTGCGCGGCCACAAGACCGTTGTCATCGATTTCGATGTCGGCCTGCGAAACCTCGATCTCGTGATGGGCTGCGAACGGCGCGTCGTGTTCGATTTCATCAACGTCATCAATGGGGACGCGAACCTCAACCAGGCGCTCATCAAGGATAAGCGGCACGACAACCTCTTCATCTTTCCGACCTCGCAGACGCGCGACAAGAACGCGCTGAAGCGTGAGGGGGTCGAGCGGGTAATGGAGGAGCTGAAGCAGCAGTTCGACTATATCATCTGCGACAGCCCTGCTGGGATCGAGCATGGCGCTATCACCGCGCTCTATTTCGCCGACAGCGCGATCATCGTCACCAACCCGGAAGTCTCCTCGGTGCGCGACAGCGACCGGATCATCGGCATCCTCGCGTCGAAATCGCGGCGGGCAGAACGCAACGAACCGCCGGTCGACGTGCACCTCCTGCTGACCCGCTACGATCCCGCGCGGGTCGCCAAGGGCGAGATGCTGGCGGTCGAGGACGTAAAGGAGATTTTGTCGATCCCGCTCTTGGGTGTGATCCCGGAATCGGAATCGGTTTTGCGCGCGTCGAACACCGGCACTCCCGTGGTGTTTGACGAGGACAGCCCAGCGGGTCGGGCCTATGTCGATGCGGTCGCTCGATTTCTCGGCGAAACGCGCGAGATGCGTTTCGTCACGCCCGAGCGGCGCAACTTTTTCTGGGCCTTGTTCGGTAGGGCGTGATGGGGTTCTTCCGCTCCCTGTTTCAACCGCAGCGCAGCAGCGCACAGGTCGCCAAGGAGCGGCTCAAGATCGTGCTGGCGCACGAACGCGCCGGCAGTCGGGCGCCCGATTTTTTGCCCACCCTGCAAAAGGAACTGATCGCCGTCGTCGGCCGCTATGTCGACATCAGCGACGACATGATCCGCGTAACGCTCGGCAATTCCGGCGATACCTCGTCGCTCGAAATCAACATAGAGATCGAGGGAGCCAAGCTCAAAAAAGGCGGCGGTCCCGCTCTCAGCGCGGCGGTTTGACTTCAGCTCTGGGCCAGACTTGTGGATATCGGCGATTTCTGCCGCCTAAGTTAGCCGCCGCAGCCATTTGCGTTCTACCCCACCGGACGCGAGCAATGCTGATAGACCGCGTAAAATCGAAGAGCATTCGAGCGATTGGCTACGACGAGGGCAAGGAATGGCTATGGGTCGAGTTCCGCAGCCGGACCGGTGGCTACATTTACTTTGAGGTTCCCCACGAGGTCTTTGACGAGCTGATGCAGGACGCCTCGATAGGCGGTTACGTCAACGATGTTGTCAAACCGAAATATCGGTGCGAATACCGCCCGCTTCCGCCCTTGTAGTCTGCGCCCTTGTAATCGCCGCCCATTCCTCCCGAACGAGCGGATCGGCTTCGGCCGGCAACCGGCCGCGACATTTGGCGATCGCCTTTTCGCCGGCAAGGCGCGAATAGGCCCACACTGCGCTTGCCCTGACCAGCGGCGACGCGTCGTCGAGGCAGTGCTCGGCTGTTTCGATCAGGCCCGGATTGCCGCTGTTGCCGATCGCTATCAGCACGTTGCGCAGGAACCGGTCGCGGCCGATCCGTTTGATCGCGGTGCCGGCGAACATTCGGCGGAAAGCCGCGTCGTCGAGCCGGGCGAGGGCGGCGAGGCGGGGTGCGGTCAATTCGGTGCGCGGCAGGAAATCGGGCTCGGCGGTAGCGCGCGCATATTTGTTCCACGGGCACGCCGCGAGGCAATCGTCGCAGCCATAGATGCGGTTGCCGATCAGCGGCCGCAGTTCAGGATCGACCATGCCCTTGTGCTCGATGGTCAGATACGAGATGCAGCGCCGCGCGTCGAGCCGATACGGCGCCGGAAACGCCGTCGTCGGACACGCGTCGAGACAGTGCCGGCAGGTGCCGCAATGGTCGCTCTCCGCCGCATCGGGTTCGAGTGCGAGGCTCAGATAAATTTCACCCAAAAACAACCAGGAGCCGAAATCGCGCGACACAAGGTTGGTGTGTTTTCCTTGCCAGCCGATCCCGGCCTGCTGCGCCAGCGGCTTTTCCATGACCGGAGCGGTATCGACGAAAACCTTCAACTCGCCAGGCCACCGATTCGCGATCCAATGAGCCAAGGATTTCAAACGCTTTTTGAGCGTTTCATGATAATCGTTACCCCGTGCATAAATCGAAATGGCGCCTACGTCGATATCGATATTGTTACTTGTTTCGGCGCCATAATTCATGCCCAGAACGATTACGGTGCGCGCGCCTTCCCACAGGGTCTGCGGGTCGCCGCGCCGCTCGGCGTTGGTCGCCAGCCATCCCATTTCGCCGTGGTAGCCGCGGCGCAGGAATTCGGCGAGATCGGCACAAGCGCTGTCGGCCAGCTGGGCCGCGGCGAAACCGACCGCGTCGAAGCCGCGTGCCAGCGCTTCTGTACGGATCGCCTCGCGGATCGCGGCCGTCATGACACGTCAGCCGCGCCCGCGATAGGACGCGACCCCGGCATCCGGCAGGAACAGCCCCGCCGGCGGCTCGCCGGTCTGATAGAACACGTCGATCGGCATGCCGCCGCGCGGAAACCAGTATCCGCCGATCCGCAGCCATTTCGGCGCCATCGCCTCGATCAAGCGTTGGGCGACGGTCAGCGTGCAATCCTCGTGGAAGCCGCCGTGGTTGCGGAACGACCCCAGGAACAATTTCAACGACTTGCTCTCGATGAGTAAATCTTTTGGCACATAATCGATCACGACATGGGCGAAATCCGGCTGACCGGTCAGCGGGCACAGGGCGGTGAATTCGGGGCAGGTGAAGCGCACCGCGTAGAGCATGCCCGGATGCGGGTTCCCCACGCATTCGAGTTTCGCCTCGCCCGGGGAGGCGGGCAGCCCGGTCAGTCGGCCGAGTTGGGTCAGCGCTACCGGTCGCCGCGAGCGGGTCATGGCGACGCCTCGAAATCCGCGAGCTTGCCGCGCACGGTCGCCTCCCGCATCGCTATCATAAGATCGGCATAATAGGTCAAATTATGCGTCGTCAGTAGTATAGAAGCAAGAATCTCACCTGCTTTCACCAGATGATGAAGATAGGCGCGGCTAAACCCAGTGCATGCTCTGCAGCGGCATGCACGATCGAGCGGCGCCGGGTCGTCGGCGTGCCGGGCGTTGCGCAAATTGAGCGTGCCGCGGCGCGTGAAAGCCTGCGCGGTGCGCCCGGAGCGGGTCGGCAGCACGCAATCGAACAGGTCGATGCCGCGCTTGACGGCGCCGACCAGATCGGCCGGTTTGCCGACGCCCATCAGGTAGCGCGGCCGGTCCTCGGGCAGGTGCGGCACGGTCGCCTCGGTCATCGCGAAAGTCGTCGCCTGGCCCTCGCCGATCGCCAGCCCGCCGATCGCATACCCGTCGAAGCCGATTTTGGTCAGCCGCTTCGCCGACCGCTCGCGCAGATCGGCGTGCACCCCGCCTTGGACGATGCCGAAAATCCCGTGTCCCGGCCGCGCGACGAAGGCGCGGCACGAGCGCTCGGCCCAGCGCATCGACAATTCCATCGACGCCGCGACCGCCTCGCGCTCGGACGGGTAAGGGGTACATTCGTCGAATGCCATCGTGACGTCGGCGCCGAGCAGATGCTGCACCTCGACCGAGCGTTCCGGGGTCAACAGGTGCTTGCTGCCGTCGAGGTGCGAGCGAAAAGCGACGCCTTCCTCGCTGATCGTCCGCAATGCGGCCAGCGACATGACCTGGAACCCGCCGGAATCGGTGAGGATCGCGTGCGGCCAGTTCATAAAGCGGTGCAGCCCGCCGAGCGCGGCGACGCGCTCCGCTCCCGGTCGCAGCATCAGATGATAGGTGTTGCCAAGGAGCATGCGCGCGCCGGTCGCCGCCACGCCGTCCGGGGTCATCGCCTTGACCGTCGCCGCGGTGCCCACCGGCATAAAAGCCGGCGTCTCGAGCATCCCATGCGCGGTCGAAAGCCGTCCGGCTCGGGCGTTGCCGTCACGCCCAACGATTTCGAAGCCGACCGTCATCGCCGCGGCTCTATCAGGCAGGCATCGCCGTAGGAGAAGAAACGGTAGCGGGCCGCGATCGCATGCGCGTAAGCCGCCTTCATCCGGTCGAGCCCGGCAAGCGCGGCGACCAGCATGAACAAGGTCGAGCGCGGCAAGTGGAAATTGGTCAGCAGCAGATCGGCCGCCTTGATGCGATAGCCGGGCAGGATGAAGAGTCGCGTTTCCCCGGCTAAGGCTCCCACCTCGCCGGTTTCCGCCGCGGCGCTTTCGAGTAGGCGCAGGCTGGTGGTGCCGATGGCGATGATGCGGCCGCCGCGCGCCTTCACCGCCCGGATGCGCTCAGTGGTTTCGGCGGAGATAACGCCCCATTCGCCGTGCATCTTGTGCTCGCGCGGATCGTCGCTTTTGACCGGGAGAAATGTCCCCGGCCCGACATGAAGGGTCAGCGTCGCCAGTTCGATGCCGCGCGCCGACAGCCGCTCAAGCAGGGCGGGGGTGAAATGCAACCCCGCCGTCGGCGCGGCGACCGCGCCCGGCTCACGGGCGAACACGGTCTGATAATGCTCGCGATCGGCGGGGTCGCCACCGCGCAGCCGCTTGATGTAAGGCGGCAGCGGCATCGCGCCGTGGCGGGCGAGGGCGGCGAAAAACGCCGCGCCTTCGAGGTCGAAACGCAGAATTACTGCGCCTTCTGCATCCTTTTCGACCACATCGGCGGCGAAATCCTCGGCGAAGACGATGCGGTCGCCGGGATGTAGCCGCCGCGCCCCTTTCGCATAGGATGTCCAAATATTGTCGTCATTTCCGCGCAAGCGGGAACCCAGGGCAAACGATGAGGAGTCGCCCTGACCCCCCGCTTGCGCGGCGGGGATAGGAGAGAAGGTCTTATTGGTTTGGTGCGCCAGGGTGATCTCGACCGTCGCCGCGCCGCGCTGCCCGACGAGACGCGCCGGGATCACCTTGGTGTCGTTGCCGACCAGCAGATCGCCCGGCCGCAGCAAATCAGGAAGGTCGCCGATGCGGCGGTCGGCGAAGTCGGCCGCCGCCGATACGACCAGCAGGCGTGCGGCGTCACGCGGCTCGGCCGGGCGATCGGCGATCAGTCCGCGCGGCAGGTCGAAATCGAAATCGGCGAGGCGCATCGCCACAGTCTATAGCCGAATTGCCAATCCAGTCGGAAACGGCGATGAATCAAGCTTCGGGTACGGGGAGAACAGTGGATGGCTGCAGCACCGGCCGCGCGCGTGACCGCACCAAACAAGGCGCCCAGGTCTGACGCGAAGGGCCCGATGACCGGCGAGCGCTACATCGCGAGCCTCAAGGACGGCCGCGAGGTGTGGATCGACGGCAAACGGGCGGGCGACGTCACGACACACCCGGCTTTCAAGGACATGATTGGCGAACTGGCGCGGATCTACGATCTGCAGAACAGCCCGCAATACCGCGACGCGATGACCTGCGTCGATCCCGACAGCGGCAACCGCATATCGGTCTCTTGGCTGTTCCCGCGCTCGGCCGAGGATCTCCGGCGAAAGCGCCGCAACAGCGAATTGTGGAATGAACTCTCGTGGGGCCAGCTCGGTCGCAGCCCCGATATCCTGGCGCCCTACATCCTCTCGGCGCTGCACCTCAAGGAGGAATACAGCTCGGTCAAACACGCCAAATGCGATTTCGGCGAGAACCTGCAGAAATATTACGAATACTGTCGCGACAACGATCTGTTCCTGACGCATGCGCTCGGCGATCCGCAGGTCGACCGCAGCCAGCAGACCCAAAACGAGCAGCGCAAGGTCGCCGAGGATACCGAAATCGTCCTCCACGTCGTCGAGGAGACCCGCGAGGGCGTCGTCATCACCGGCGGCAAGCAGCTCTCGACCGCGGCGCCGCACAGCCACGAGGTCTATGTCGCGCTGTCGGCGACCTTCGCCCAGCGCAACGACCCCAAATGCGTCCTCGCCTTCGCCATCCCCAACGATGCTCCTGGCCTCAAAATCCTCGCGCGCGAGCCGGTGTCGCGCTGGTTCGGCTCGTGGGGCCATCCCTTGCAGATGCTCGACGAGCAGGATTGCATGCTGTTCTTCGAGCGCGTGCTGGTGCCGTGGGACCGGCTCTTCATGCTCTACGATCCGACGCCGATGCTGAAGACGCTCGGCGCCGCGGGCCACAGCCCCAATTTCAACTTCCTCGGCTGGGCCAATCTGTGCCGGGTCGAAACCCGGATGCGCCTTATCACTGCCGTCGCGACGATGGTCGCCGAGGCGATCGGCGTCATCGAATTCCGCGAGGTCGCCGCCAAGCTCGGCGAGATGACGACTTATTGCGAAATCTGGCGGCACGCGATGGAGGGCATCGAGCACAAGGCCGGCCCGACCCCGACCGGCCAATGGACGCTCGGCCCCGGCCGGGCGATGCACATCTGGTTCGCCCAGGTCTCGGGCCGCATGGTCGAGCTCTTGCGCGAAATCTGCGCCTCGGGGATCATCATGCAGCCGAGCGAGAACGACCTCGCCAGCCCCGATATCCGGCCTTATCTCGACAAATACATGCGCGGCAAGGGGGTCGATGTCGACTACAAGGCGCGGCTGTTCCGCCTCGCGCACGACCTCGCCGCCTCGTCCTACGGGCTGCGCCAAGACATCTACGAGTACTGGCACGGCGGCGACCCGAACCGCAACCGCATCAATCTGTTGCGCACCTTCGACCAGGAGGCGATGAAAGGCCGCATCAGGGAAATGCTGTCGAAGCCGCTGGCGCACGGCGAAGTACCCTAGGATGGGTGAGCGCAGCGAAACCCAGTTTTTCTGCGCTCAACCCATCCTACATTCGGTCCGTTTAAGGAGCTTCCGCATGGCCATCGAAATCCTCGGCATCCACCATCACGCGACGCGCATCGATTCAGGCCCCGAGCAGCTCGCCGCGGTCCGGAATTTCTACAAGGACGTGCTTGGGCTCGGCGCCGATCCGGGGCGGCCGACCATTCCCGGCGTGCCGGGGTTTTGGATCAATGTCGGCGGCGGCGGGCAGATCCACCTGATCGGCGGCGCGCAGCCCTCGGCCTTGGCAAAGGGGCCGGGGCAGGACCCGACCATCCCGCATGTCGCGTTGGCGGTCGCCGACATCCAGGCGACCAAGGCCGAACTCGACCGGCTCGGCGTCGAATACTGGTCGATGACCGGCATTAATGGCCCGCTGGCCGAGCAGGTCTTCGTCAACGACCCCAGCGGCAACATGGTCGAGCTGCACCAGGTCGATCAGTGCCGCTGCGCCGCCGAGGGACGCGGGCAATGACGATGTGGGGTGGTGGGTTGAGCCTCGCGAAACCCACCGTCTCATCCCAGGGATGATGGGTTTCGCTGCGCTCTACCCATCCTACTTCTCCAATAGCTTAGCGCCCGCCGGGGTCGGCACCTCGAAGACGTTGAGCGTCACCGAGACGAACGAGTAGTAGCCGATGAGCCCGGCGAGATCGACGACGCCCTTGTCGCCCCAGCGCTTGACGACGCGCTCGTAGGTCGCCTCGTCGACCCGGTGGTTCCGGTAGTAGGAATGGGCGAATTCGTAGACGAGGCGGTCGTCCGGGTCGTCGAACCCGGGTGTCCGGCGCTCGGCGATCGCGTCGATCTGCTCCTGCGTCAGGCCGGCCTGCAGCCCGAGGCGCACATGCGCCGCCCACTCGAACTGCGCGGTCCAATAGCGCGCGGTGACGAGGATGGCGATCTCGGTCTGCTTCGCCGTAAACGGCGTGCCGAAGCGGACATGCGCGCCCAGCCGGTGCGCGTGGTCGGCAAGGCCGGGGCTCTTCAGCCAGACATGCACCGGCGGCGGCACCGAGCCGCGCGGCCCCGCCTTGCAATCGTCCCAGATGCGGCGCTGTTCGGGGTTGAGCGCGTCTTCCTGTTGCTGCTGGTAGCGGGGCATGGCGTCCTCTCCGGTGTTGGCAGGTCGTCGCGGCGATCATACTGTGCCGGCGATCGATCGAAAGGGGTGAGGATGCGGCGGCGCAAGCTGGGTTCGCTTGAGGTGTCGGCGCTGGGGCTCGGCTGCGCGACGATGACGCCGTTCTATGGCGAGCCCGACCGCGAGAGCGCCATCGCCACGATCCGCCGGGCGCGCGAGCTCGGCAGCGATTTTCTCGACAGCTCGGACGCCTACGGCGCCGGCCGCAACGAGGAGCTGATCGCCGAGGCGGTCGCCGGCCATCGCGACGATTACGTCATCGCCAGCAAGTTCGGCAATGTCGGCCTGCAAGGCGGTCCGCGTTTCGCCGACGGGCGGCCCGAATACCTCAAGGAATGCTGCGACAAGAGCCTTAAGCGGCTCCAAACCGATGTCATCGACCTCTATTACATCCATCGGGTCGATGCCGACGTGCCGATCGAGGACACGGTCGGCGCGATGGCCGATCTGGTCGCCGCTGGCAAGGTGCGCGCGCTCGGCATCTGCGAGGCCGGCGTCGAGACCATCCGGCGCGCCCACGGGGTCCACCCGATTGCCGCGGTGCAGGTCGAGTATTCGCTGTGGAGCCGCGACGTCGAGGCCGAAATCCTGCCGCTCTGCCGCGAGTTGGGCATCGGCTTTGTCGCCTACAGCCCGTTGGGGCGCGGCTTTCTGACCGGCACGGTGACCACGCTCGACACGCTGCGCGAGGGCGACGCACGGCGCCGCATGCCGCGCTTCCAGGGCGACAACCTCCAGCGCAACCTGACGCTCGTCGAGGAGTTGAAGGCGCACGCCGCGGCGGAGAACTGCACCCCGGCGCAGCTCTGCCTCGCCTGGCTCCTGTCGCGCGGCGACTTCATCGTGCCGATCGCCGGGACGAGCCATATCCGCTACCTCGAGCAGAACGCCGCCGCGGCGGGGATTTCGCTCAAGGCCGATACCGAAGACGCGCTCGAGCACGTGTTCGCGCCAGGCGCCGCGACCGGTTTGCGCTATCCCGAAGGTCATCTGGCGCGGTTGGGCATCTAGCGTTTGTCATTCCGGGATCGCCCGCAGGGCGAGGGCCCGGAACTCATGACACGGGCCTTGAAAGATGACCGATAGCGGTGCAAACCCGGCAGAAATTCGTGTTCATGGGTTCCTGGTTCGCGACTTCGTCGCGCCCCGGAATGACAGCGCAAGGGAAGTGACGCATATGGAATTCGGCATGTTTCACGAATTTCCGTCGGTGCCGGGGCGCGGCGAGACGGAAATGTTCGACGAGGGGATGGAACAGGTCGACGCGGCCGAGCGCTGGGGCCTCGACGTGATGTGGCTCGCCGAAATCCATTTCGCGCCGGAGCGCACCTACCTCTCGTCGCCGCTCGCCATCGCCGGCGCGATCGCCGGCCGCACCAACCGCATGAAGATCGGCATCGCCGTGCAGGTGCTGCCGCTCTGCCATCCCTTGCGCCTCGCCGAGGAAGCCGCGACCGTCGACCAGGTCAGCCGCGGCCGGCTCATTTTCGGGGTCGGCCGCAGCGGCGTCGTCAGCACCTACGACGCCTATCAGGTGCCCTACGAGGAAAGCCGCGAGCGCTTTGCCGAGACCCTCGATATCGTCAAGGCGGCCTGGTCGCAGCCGCGCTTTTCGTATGACGGCAAGTACCACAGCTTTCACGACGTCGCCTGTTCGCCGCATCCCTACGACAACAAGCTGCCGCCGATCCGTGTCGCCGCCAGCACGCCGGACACGTTTCCGGCGATCGGCGGGCTCGGCTACCCGGTCTTCGCCAGCACGCGGCATTCCACCTGGAGCGAGGTCGCGGGGCAGGTCGCGAGCTACCAGGAAGGGTGGAAAGGTGCGGGGCACGGGGGTAAAGGCCAAGTCTATGTCGCGGGGCCGGTCTTCGTCGCCGAGACCGACAAGCAGGCGCGCGACGAGGCCCGCGCGAGCGTCGAGCATTTCTATCGGCTGCAATACGAGCTGATCGCCGAGTCGGCGCGCCGCTCGGGCCGCCAGAATTTCATCGACCGCGCCGAGCACCTCAAGCACCTGACCTACGACGACGTGCTGCGCGACAACGTCATCGTCGGCTCACCGGAGACGGTCGCGGCCCGGCTCAAGCAATTGCGGGACCGGATCGGCTTCGACGGCATCCTCGCCGAATTGAACTGCGGCGGCCTTATCCCGCACGGCCGGGTGCTGAACGCGCTCCGGCTCTTGTGCCAGGAGGTGAAACCGCGGTTCCAATAACTCGACCACGGCCGTTTCGGCCGCATGCCGGTGGACGTCCGCCACCAATAAAGCATTCGGAGGGCGAGGATGAAATTCGGATTGTTCGGCGGCGCGCGCACCGATCCCGGCGAGCAGGCCAGCGACAGCCGCATCTATACCGATTATATCGATTATATCTGCGAGGCTGAGGCGCTCGGCTTTCACAGCGTGTTCCTCGTCGAACACCATTTCACCGGGTTCGGCCAGGTCTCGGCGACGATCAATTTCCTGACCTACCTCGCCGCCAAGACCACGACCTTACGGCTCGGCACGGCGGTGCTGGTGGTGCCTTGGCACAACCCGGCGCTGCTTGCCGAGCAGGCGGCGACGCTCGACCTGCTCTCTAATGGCCGCTTCGATTTCGGCATCGGCAAGGGCTACCGCTGGGGCGAGTTCCACGGCTTTTGCATCCCGATGGCGGAGGCCGAGGAGCGCTATCGGGAAACGATCGCCTTTCTGCGCAAGGCATGGACCAGCGCGGGCCGGTTTTCGCATCACGGCAAGTATTGGCACTACGAGGATGTCGTGATCGAACCGGCGCCGGTACAGAAGCCGCACCCGCCATTCTGGGTCGGCGCGGCGAGCCCGGCCTCGATCCGTTATGCCGCCGAGCAGGGCTAAAACCTTCTGCTCGGCCAGGGCGGCGGCCCGGAAACCGTCGCCGAAGGTGTCTCGATCTACCGCCGCGCGATCGAGCAGCAAGGTCGGGTCTACAACCCATCGACTGTGGGGCTGACGCGCGCCCTGCACATCGCGATGAACGACGGCGAACGCGAGGCGGCGCGGGAGCTGCGCGCGAAATTTATGGGCCAAGTCCAGCAATTGTCGCTGTCGCCGACCGGCGAGTCGCCGACCTTGGGGCGGCCCCGCAAGGCGATGTCGCGCGCCGAGATGGACGCGGCAACCGAGCGCGACGCGCTCATTGGCCGGCCAGAAGAGATCATCCGGCGGCTGAAAGTATTGCAGGAGGTCGGCGTCGAATACGTGATGGTGATCGATTTCGCCGCCTCGCGCGATCACCTGCGCCTGTTCGCGCGGGAGGTGATGCCGGCTTTCGCCTGATCGTCATTGCGAGGAACGTGCAGCGCGACGCGGCAATCTCCCGTGGGAGGGCCGAGACGGAGATTGCTTTCGCTGCGCTCGCAATGACGCTTTGAGGACTACTCCTGCGCCGGGATCATCGCTGCGGCTAAGGCGTGGCCTGCCCACACCGCGATGAGGCAGGCGACGACCGACAGCACGATATTGCCGCCCGCCTGCAGCCAGCGGCTCTCGCGCGCGAGATCGAGCGTTTGCAGGCTGAACGATGAAAACGTCGTGAACCCGCCGCAAATTCCGACCATAACAAAGGCTCGGGCGTTGAACGAGGCGATCATCCGGCCGCCCGGGCCGGTGAACGTCGCGAAGAAGCCGATGACGAACGACCCCAGGATGTTGATCAGGATCGTGCCCCAGGGGAATTGCGGCCCGACGACCTCCGCCACCAGCGCCGCCAGCCAGAACCGCGCCATGCTCCCGAGCGCACCGCCGGCCGCGATCCAGAGATAGGTGGAGATCATCTCGCCGGCTCGTCGTTCCCGCGAAAGCGGGAATCCAGGGTCTGCGACGTGCCGGTTTCCCCTGGCCCCCCGCTTTCGCGGGGGCGACGAGGATTTAGGCCCGGTAAAGACACCCGCTAAATATCCGCGTAGACATGCGTTTCCGCCTTGCCGCCGGGATGGGTGACCGCGCCCTTCTCGGCATCGCCCACGGTCTGCGCGTATTTCCAGAGCGTGCCGGACTGGTAGTCGTGCCGCCGTGACGTCCAGGCCGCCTTGCGCGCCGCCATCTCGGCGTCGCTGAGCGCGACATCGATCGTGCCCTTGACGGCGTCGATCATGATCGTATCGCCGTCCTTCAACAGCCCGATCGCGCCGCCGACCGCCGCCTCCGGCCCGACATGACCGATGCAGAACCCGTGCGAGGCGCCCGAAAACCGGCCGTCGGTGATCAGCGCGACCTTCTCGCCCATTCCCTGGCCGACGAGAGCGCCGGTGGTCGACAGCATCTCGCGCATGCCGGGCCCGCCCTTCGGCCCCTCATAGCGGATGACGATCACGTCGCCCTCTTTGTAGGTGCGCTTGCTCACCGCGGCGAACGCGTCCTCCTCGCAATCGAAGCAGAGCGCCGGTCCGGTGAATTGCAGCCGTTCCATGCCGGCGACCTTCACGATCGCTCCTTGCGGCGCGAGATTGCCTTTCAGCACGACGACGCCGCCGGTCGGTGAGAAGGCATTCGAGGTCGGGCGGATCACGTTCTGTCCGCTGGGAAAGACCACGTCCTTCAGGTTTTCGGCGATGGTCTTGCCGGTGACGGTGATGCAGTCGCCGTGCATGTAGCCGCCGTCGAGCAGCGTCTTCATCAGCACCGGCACGCCGCCGATGTCGTACAAATCCTTCATCACGTATTCGCCGCCCGGCTTTAAATTTCCGATATAGGGCGTGCGAGCGAAGATTTTCCCGACCTCGTGCAGATCGAAATCGATGCCGCATTCGTGGGCGATCGCCGGCAGATGCAGCCCGGAATTGGTCGAGCCGCCCGCTGCCGCCACCACCGTCGCGGCATTCTCCAGCGATTTGCGGGTGACGATATCGCGCGGCCGCAGATTGATCCGCAGCAACGCCATCACGGCCTGGCCCGAGGCCTCGGCGTAGGCGTCGCGTGAGTCGTAGGGGGCCGGCGCGCCGGCCGAGCCGGGCAAGGCCAGCCCGATCGCCTCGGAGACGCAAGCCATCGTGTTGGCGGTAAACAGCCCGCCGCATGACCCGGACGATGGGCAGGCGACGCATTCGAGCTCGTGCAGGTCTTCGTCCGAGGCGGCGTTGATGCTGTGCTTGCCGACCCATTCGTAGACGTCACCGATCGTCACGTCGTGGCCGCGGAAGCGGCCCGGCATGATCGAGCCGCCATACATGAAGACCGACGGTACGTTGAGCCGCACCATCGCCATCATCATGCCGGGCAGCGACTTGTCGCACCCCGCGAGGCCGACCAGCGCGTCGTAGCAATGCCCGCGCATCGTCAGCTCGACCGAGTCGGCGATGATCTCGCGGCTGACCAGCGACGCTTTCATCCCGGCATGGCCCATCGCGATGCCGTCGGTGACGGTGATCGTGGTGAACTCGCGCGGGGTGCCGTGCGCGGCGGCGACGCCCTTTTTGGCGGCCTGGGCCTGGCGGGCGAGCGCGATGTTGCACGGCGCCGCCTCGTTCCAGGTGGTCGCGACCCCGACCAGCGGCTGATTGATCTGCTCCTCGGAGAGGCCCATCGAATAGAGGAAGGCGCGATGCGGCGCGCGTTCGGGGCCGACCGTGACATGCCGGCTCGGCAGACGCGATTTGTCGATCGCGGGGATGCGTAAATCATCGGGCATGGGCCGATCTCCTCTCAGGCGGCGTCTGACGAAGTTCGCGCCAACCTAGCGACCCCCCAGGAACCGATCAATGCCGCGCTCGCGAATAAGCGGCGGCGCGCTCGGGTCTTTGGGTCGAGAGGCGAGGAGCGGGCGGACGAGATGAAAGAGCATCCGGCAAGCTACGATGGGTTTCTCCGCGCCCTTCATTGGCTGACCTTGGCCTTGATCGCCGGTGTTTACGCCGCGGCCTGGAGCGCTCATTCCGGGCTCGCCGGCGACTGGTATCGGCCGGTCATGCAGCTGCACCGCTCGCTGGGGCTGAGTGTGCAGGTGCTGACGGTCGCGCGGCTCGCATGGCGCGCTTGCGTGCAAATCCCGGCCCTCCCCGATGATTTGCCTATCCTCCAGAAAGTGGCCGCCCGCGCGAACGAGGCGTTGCTCTACCTGTTGCTGCTGGCGCAGCCGCTCCTCGGTCTGCTGCAGACCAACGCCCGCGGTCAGCAGGTCGAGTTCTTTTTTCTTTTCAAGATTCCGCCCGTCATCGGCGCCGACCGGCCGCTGGCGCGACAGCTCCACGATCTCCACGCGCTGACCGCCAACGTGTTGCTGATCGTGATTGGGATGCATGCGGCTGCCGCGCTCTACCACCATTTTATTCGCCGCGACGACGTGCTGAATGCGATGCTGCCCACGCGATTGCGGGGGTTCGGCCGCGCGGCATTTGCGCTCATGCGGCAGACGCGGCAATCTTAACGCCAGCACAGCGGGAGGGCGCGAGCATGGCGACCGTCTTGGACAAGCGACAAATACGGGTGCGGCCGACCGGCGCAGCATTGGCCGCGGATATCGAGGGCATAGACCTCGCCGGCCCGCTCTCGCCCGAGACCATCGCGGACATCAAGCGAGCCTGGGGCGACCATCTGGTCCTGCGGTTCCGCGATCAGCGCCTAGCGGACGACGATCTGATGCGCTTCAGCCGCGAGTTGGGCGAACTTGACTGGGCGCCGGTCGCGGCGGCGAAAATCAAGGTTCCGGGCGAAGACCGCTTTATCGACGGCACGCCCGAAGGCCGGCAATACGTGATGGTGATCTCCAACGTCATCGAGGACGGCGTCGCGATCGGCCAATTGGGCGCCTACGAAGCGATCTGGCACACCGACATGTCGTATATCGCCGAGCCGCCGATGGCCTCGGCGCTTTATTCTCTCGAAGTCCCGGAAACGGGCGGCGACACCGGGTTTTGCAACATGTATCTGGCGCTGGAGACCCTGCCGGCGGAATTGCGCCGCTCGGTCGAGGGCCGGGTCTGCCGCCACGACGCCAGCCGCAACAGCGCCGGCGAACTGCGCCGCGGCTACGTCGACGCGCCCGACCCGAGCCGGACGGTCGGCGCCGACCATCCGGTCGTGCGCACTCACCCGGCGACCGGCCGCCAGGCGCTGTTCCTCGGCCGGCGCCGGAATGCCTACGTTCCGGGCTTGCCGCTCGCCGACAGCGAAGCACTACTCGACGCGCTGTGGGCGCATGCGACGCGCGACGAGTTCACCTGGTATCAGCAATGGCGCGTCGGCGATCTGATCCTCTGGGACAATCGCTGCGTGATGCACCGGCGCGACGCGTTCGATCCGGCGGCGAGGCGTGTCATGCACCGCACCCAGGTCAAGGGCGACCGGCCCTATTGATCCCGCGACGCCGCGTCGAATCGGCGCCCGCTCGGCTTTGCGCTTGCCCTTGGGCGGTGAAGCCTGCACAACGGCGCCGACCGATCGCAGTTCCGGGTTTTACGATAGGGGGAAGGATGCGGTTTCTGGCGCCGCCCGTCCTGATGCTTGTCCTGGCGGCGTGCTCGTCAGATCAGCCCGGCACGTCGAAGCTGACGCTGAGGAACACCGTCTGGGACCACGTCAACGTCCAGGTGGTGATCACCAAGAGCGCCGATTGCGACGCACGGGGTCCCGAATTCGTCGGCTCGCAGGATTTTGTCCTGAGTAGGGACCAGACCAAGACGATCGGCGCTCCGGAGGGCACCAGCGTCTGCTGGCGGCACGACCGGTATCCCGACAAGCCGCAGCCCGGAATCTGGTCCGGCTGGGCTCGCGCGATCCTCTTCCCC
Source organism: Allostellaceae bacterium (assembly GCA_035648415.1). Taxonomy (GTDB): domain Bacteria; phylum Pseudomonadota; class Alphaproteobacteria; order ATCC43930; family CGMCC-115725; genus DATARH01. The sequence goes on along the minus strand of DASRLO010000011.1, from coordinate 11,006 downwards.
GGCAACGATACCAGCAGCGACCTCTAGGTCGCCCGCCGCCGACGAGGCGGTATACGGCGCCGGGCTTCATGCCTTAAGCTGCGCGCTGTTTCGTACGCCAGCCAGCGCCGGGAGGGTGCTCATGAAAGTCGCCGCCGCCATTGCCCAGATTTTGAAGCGCGAGGGGATCGATTTTCTGATCGGCTACCCGGTTAATCCGATCATCGAAGCGGCGGCCGACGCCGATATCCGTCCGATCATGGTGCGCCAAGAGCGCATCGGCCTGCATATGTGCGACGCGATCGCCAAGGTCACCTCGGGCGACCGCATTGGCGTCTTCGCCATGCAGCACGGGCCGGGCACCGAGAACGCCTTCGGCGGCGTCGCCCAGTCCTACGGCGATTCGTGCCCGGTGGTGGTGCTGCCGGCCGGTTACGCGCGCGACATCAACCAGGTGCGGCCGAATTTCAACGCGGCGCAGAATTTCCAGCACGTCACCAAATGGTGCGAGCAGGTGACGGTCGAGCATGCAACCGTCGAGGCGATGCGCCGCGCTTTCACCCAGGTGCGCAACGGGCGGCCCGGCCCGGTGCTGGTGGAGTTCCCCACCGACATCCTGCGCGCGGATATTTCCGACGATCTGGTGGCCGAGTACATCCCAGCGCCGCGCTTCAAGAGTGCGCCCGACTCGCACTCGGTGTCAAAGATCGCCGAGGCGCTGGTCGCCGCAGAGCGGCCGGTGATCTGCGCCGGCCAGGGGGTGCATTACGGCAAGGCCTGGAAGCAATTGAAGGAACTCGCCGAGCTGCTCGAAGCGCCGGTGATGACCACGCTGCCGGGCAAGAGCGCCTTCCCCGAGAGCCACCCGCTGTCGCTCGGCTCGGGCGGCATCGGCATCTCTAAGGCGCTGCACGTCTTCCTGCAAAACTCCGACCTGGTCTTCGGTATCGGCTGCAGCTTCACCCGCTCGAGCTTTGCGACGCCGATGCCGAAGGGCAAGAAGATCGCCCATGCGACGCTCGACCCGGTCGACATCAACAAGGACGTGCCGACCGAGCTCGCGGCGATCGGCGATGCCGGCCTCACGCTCGACGCGGTCCTCGAAGAGGTGAGGGACCGGCTCAAGGGCAAGAGCCGCGACCGGCTCGCCCGCGTCACCCGCGACATCCGCGGCCTCAAGGAGGAATGGATGGGGCAGTGGATGCATCGCCTCACCGCCGACACCAAGCCGCTGTCGCCATACCGGGTGATCTGGGACCTGCTGCACACCGTCGACGTCAACAACACCATCATCACCCACGACGCCGGCAGCCCGCGCGACCAGCTCTCGCCGTTCTGGCAGAGCGACGCGCCGCTCTCCTATATCGGGTGGGGCAAGACCACGCAGCTCGGCTACGGCCTCGGCATCGCGATGGGCGCCAAGCTCGCCGCGCCCGATAAGCTGTGCATCAATGTGTGGGGCGATGCGGCGATCGGCTTCACCGGCATGGATTTCGAGACCGCGGTGCGCGAGCGCATCCCGATCCTCTCGATCCTGATGAATAATTTCTCGATGGCGATCGAGTTGAAGGTCATGGCGATCGCCACCGAGAAGTACCGCTCGACCGACATCAGCGGCAATTACGCCGATTTCGCCAAGGCCCTCGGCGGCTACGGCGAGCGCGTCACCGAGCCGGGTCAGATCAAGGAAGCGATCAAGCGCGGCATTGCCGCCAACAAGGACGGCAAGCCAGCGCTCCTCGAATTCATCACCGAGAAGGCGACCGACGTTTCGCGGTTTCCCTGATCGTAACTCCTCGTCATTGCGCAGCAAGGCGACGCAGCAATTTCGGGCCGGCACGAGAATGCCTCGGTGCCGACCCCCGGCCGCGTCACCGGCCAGGAGAAATTCTGAGAGAGAGGAGTTCATCATGCCGCTGCCGCAGGACATCCGTCCGGTGTTCCAGGACATCCAGGACACGCTGATCAGCTCCGACGCGCCGTGGATCGAGCAGTCGCCGCTGTCCAGGGTCAAGGTGCTGTGGATCGGCCGCGAGACCGGCACCTGGGCCTCGCTGCACCATTGGAAAAAGGGCTACGCCGCGCCGCCGCACAAACACCTCGGCGGTGCACATGTGTGGATCGTCTCGGGCAAGCTGCAGGTGCGCGACGGTACCCTCAACGCCGGCGACTATGTCTACGAGCCGTCGGGGGTGCTGCACGACGCGACGAGCGCGCTCGAAGACACGACGTACCTGTTCATCTGCTCCGGTCCGGTGCTGTTCTTCGACGAGAACGGCTTCACCCGCTACACCAATTGGGAAGTGATGGAGCGGCTGCGCGCCTCGGCCGAGAAGCTACCGCTGGCGGCGGAATAGCCGATTAACCGTGCCGTTCGCGGCTGTCCGCGGGTACTTCGCCGCGGTCGTTCATCCCGTAATCGCGAATGATCGCGGCGATGCGCAGCCGGTAGTCGCGGAACAATTCGCGACGGCCCTTGGCCTGGGCCATGCGATGCTGTTCGACCTGGCGCCATCCGGCGATCGCCAAATCGTCACGCCAGAACGACAGCGACAAGATTTTACCCTTCTCGGTGAGGCTCTCGAACCGCTCGATCGAGATGAACCCGTCCATCTTTTCGAGCGTCGGCCGGAGCGCGGCGGCGATGTCGAGATATTCCTGGCGGTCTTCCTCGTTCGGCCAGACTTCAAAGATCACGGCGTGCATCGATGGCCTCCTGGCATTGAGTGGTCAGCATAGCCGCTAAATCCTCGGCAAGGTTACGATGGCGGCCGAAATGAGGATCGACACGCGATGAAGGACTACGCCGCATTGATCGGCCGCCTGCGCCAATGCCTGGGGCCGAGCGGCATCCTGACGGACCCGGCCGACACCGACGCCTATTGCGAGGATTGGCGCCGGCTTTATCACGGCCGCACGCCGGCGGTGCTGCGCCCCGCGGACACGGCGGAGGTCGCCGAAGCGGTGCGGCTTTGCGCCGAAACCGGCGTGCCAATTGTCCCGCAAGGCGGCAATACCAGCATGGTCGGCGGCGCGGCGGTGAACGAGGACGGCTCGCAGATCATCCTCTCGCTGTCGCGGATGAACCGGGTGCGCGGGATCGATCCCGTCGACATGACGATGGAGATCGAGGCCGGCGTGACGCTGAAGGCCGCGCAGTTCGCCGCGGAGGAGGCCGGTTGCCTGCTGCCGCTGTCGATCAGCTCGGAAGGGTCGGCGCAGATCGGCGGGGTGCTGGCGACCAATGCCGGCGGCAACAACACGGTGCGCTACGGCAATGCGCGCGACCTCGTGCTGGGGCTGGAGGTCGTGCTGCCCGACGGACAGGTGTGGAACGGGCTGCGCCGCCTGCACAAGGACAATACCGGCTACTGCCTGCGCCAACTGTTCGTCGGCAGCGAGGGGACGCTCGGCATCGTCACCGCGGCGGTGTTGAAGCTGGTTCCGCGGCCGCGCCAGATCGAGGTCGCTTTGTGCGCGGTCGCTTCACCCGAGGCGGCATTGCAGCTTTTCCAGATCTGCCAGCAGCACGATCCGGCGGCGATCCAGGCTTTCGAATACATGTCGGGCGCCGGGATGGCGCTGGTCGAACGCTTCATCCCCGGCGCCAAGCCGCCGCTCGGCGCGCCGGCAGCGCATTACGTGCTGCTCGAGCTGGCGACGCCGCGCCGCGGCTCCGGTCTGCGCGAAACGCTCGAAGAGCTGCTCGCCGCGGCCATGGGAAACGGCATCGTCGCCGACGCGGCGATCGCCGGGAGCGGCGCCCAGCGCGCCGCGATCTGGAAGCTGCGCGAGGAGCATTCCGAGGCACAGAAGCGCGCCGGCGCCTCGGTCAAGAACGACGTCTCGGTGCCGGTGTCGCGCGTGCCCGAGCTGATCCGCCGCGCCGCCGAGGCCTGCGAACGCCTGGTGCCCGGTATCCGCTGCGTGCCGTTCGGACACCTCGGCGACGGCAATATCCATTTCAACCTGGTGCAGCCGGAGGGCGCTGCCGGCGATGCCTTCCTCGCCCGCGACCACGAGCTGATGGACGCGGTCAACGAGATCGTCCGCGACCTCGACGGCAGCTTCTCGGCCGAGCACGGGATTGGCCGGCTCAAGCCTTACATGATGCCCGAGTGGCGCGGCGGCGCGGAACTCGAGCTGATGCGCCGGATCAAGGCGGCGCTCGACCCCGCGAGCTTGCTGAACCCCGGAAAGATGCTGCCATGACGGACTCGCCGCCCGCCGCACCCCCGCGACCGGCGACGGCGCCGCGCCGCCGGTATGTCGGCGATTTCGCCGTCCGGGTGGCGGTCGTCGGCGCCGCGCTGCTGGTCGTCGTGCTGTTCGCGACGCAATGGAGCCGTTGGGTCGGCGGCGGCAGCCGCCAGGTGACCGACGACGCCTACGTCCGCGGCGACATCACCCCGCTCAGCGCCCAGGTGGACGGTTATGTGAAGCATGTCGCGGTGGGCGATTTTCAGCGCGTCAAAGCAGGCGATCTCCTGGTCGAGATCGACGACAGCGACTACCGCGCCAAGGTGGCGCAGGCGGAGGCGGACCTGCTCGGGGCGCAGGCCGCGATCGAAAACATCAAGGCGCGCAAGGACGCCCAACACGCGCTGGTCGACGAAGCCCAGAGCACGATTACCGGAAGCCAGGCCGATGTCGAGCGCGCCCGGCTTGAAGCGGAACGGCAGCGCAAGCTTCTCGCCACCACGTTTGGTACACAGCAGAAGGTCGAGCAGACCAATGCCGATGCCAAACGGTTTACCGCGACCCTTACCAGCAACCAGGCCGCGCGCGACGCGCAGCGCCGCCAGCTCGCCGTGCTCGATACGCAGGAATCGCAATTGCGCGCCGAGGCCAAGGCGAAGCAGGCCGCACTCGACCTGGCGAAGATCAACCTCGGCTACACCCGCATCGTCGCGCCGGTCGCCGGCATGGTCAGCGAGCGTGGCGTGCGCGACGGCCAGTACGTCCACAGCGGCAGCCAGGTGATCTCGGTAGTGCCGCTCGACAATGTCTGGGTCATCGCCAACTACAAGGAAACCCAGCTCACCCATGTCGCGATCGGGCAGCGCGCCGAGATTCGCGTCGATACGTTCCCCGGCGTCGTGATCGACGCGATGGTCGACAGCATCGCCCCGGCGAGCGGCTCGCAGTTCAGCCTGCTGCCGCCGGACAACGCGACCGGCAATTTCACCAAGGTCGTGCAGCGCATCCCGGTCAAGCTGCGGCTGGGGCCGAACAATTCCTTGGCCGGCCATTTGTTGCCGGGCATGTCGGTCGAAGCGACCATCCTGACTGACACCACCCCGCCGCCGCCATGACCAGCGCCGAGGCGCCGGCTGCGCGTCTGACGGGCCTGCTGGCGTCGATCGGCCGCTGCGAGTACCCGGTGGTCGGGGTTGCCGCGGTGATCCTCGGCGCCTTCATCTCGAGCCTCAACACGCGGATCAGCACCTTCGGCCTCGCCGATATCCGCGGCGGGCTCGGCCTCGGTTTCGACGAAGCCTCCTGGTTCACCACCGTGTTCGGCGCCGCGCAGATGGTCGTTACCCCGGCGGCGGCATGGATGAGCACCGTGCTCGGCACGCGCCGGGTGCTGCTCTGGACCGGAACGGTCTTCACCGTCGCATCGCTGCTGCCGCCGCTGACGCACGATTACGACACGCTGATCGCGCTGCAGCTGATCCGCGGGCTTTCGGTCGGCGCCTTTATCCCGGCGGCGTTGGGTTTCGTGCTGCGCAGCCTGGCGCCGCGATGGTGGATCTGGGGGATCGCCGCCTATGCATTCCGCTTTGTCTTCTCGCAGAACATCGCCGGCGCGGTCGAGGGTTGGTACTCCGAGGGCGGGCACTGGCGATGGATCTTTTGGCAGAGTGTGCCGCTGAGCTTGGTGATGCTGGCGTTGGTCGCGGTCGCGATGCCGCGCCGGCCGATCGATCGCGCGCTGCTGCCGCAGACCGATTGGCCGGCCATCGTTTATGCAGGATTGGGCTTCGGTCTGATCTACGCCGGCCTCGACCAGGGCAACCGGCTCGACTGGCTCAATTCCGGCCTGGTGTGCGGCCTTTTGCTCGGCGGGATGATCCTGGTCGTTGCGTTCTTTCTACGGGAAGCGCGCGCGCCGTACCCGCTGATCCACCTGCGCATATTGGTCCAACCCTACGTCGCGGTGCCCGCCGTGTTGGTTTCGCTCTACGGCTTCGGCTCGACGGCGACGGGGTTCGTCCTGCCCGACTATTTGACCCGCATCCAAGGGCTGCGCGATCTGCAGATCGGCGACACGCTGAACCTGATCGCCTTGCCGCAATTCGTGCTGGTGCCGCTCGTGGCGCTGCTCGTCAGGCGAATCGACGCGCGGCTGCCGCTGGTGTTCGGCTTCGCGATGATCGCGATCGGCAGCTGGATGGATACCGGGCTGACGCATGACTGGGCTGGGGGCGATTTCCTGCCTTCTCAGTGCATCGAAGCGGTTGGGCTGGCCTTCGCGATCACCGCGCTCATCACTTATGCGATCGCCCACATCACGCCGCCGCAAGCCGCGGCGATCGCCGCGACGATCCAGATCGCCCGACTGCTCGGCGCCGAGATCGGCGCCGCGGTGATCCAAACCTTTGTGCGGGTGCGCGAGCAGACCTATTCGAACCTGATCGGCTTGCACGTCCTCAGCGGCTCGGCCGCGACCGAGGGAATCTCGACGCAGCTCTCTGGACCCTTCGGCAGCCGCGCGACCGGGGCCGGCGTCCCGAGCGAGCAAGGGCTCAGCGTGCTGGCGTCGCTGGTGCAGCGCGAGGCTTACGTGCTGGCCTATATCGACGCGTTCTGGCTGATCGCCTGGGTGTCGCTCGCGGGGATGCTGCTGATCCTGCTGCTGCGGCGTCCGCCAGCCAATCCGCTGACCCCGCCGCGCATCGATCTCGGCTAGAGCGGCCAGGCGCCGCCGGGAAAGATGATGATCGGCACTCGGCTCCCGGCCGGCGCCGTGGGCGCGTGCGGCGGCCGGATCACCAGGCAGTCGGACGAGGCGAGCGGCCGCATCATCGACGAATCCTGGACCTCGAACGGCGTCGCCTCCAGTGTGCCGTCGGCGCCGCGCGCGAGCCGCGAGCGCAGATAATCCTGCCGCCGGTCGTTCTGCCGCAGATCGCGGCCGAGCCGTGCGGTCTGCGGCAGGTCGGGGTCATCCGGCATCCCGGCAAGCCGTTCCATCGCGGGCCTCAGGAACAGCAGCGAGCAGACCAAGGTCGAGACCGGGTTGCCCGGCAGCCCGATCATCGGCGTGCCGCGGTAGCTGCCCGACATCAGCGGCTTGCCGGGGCGCATCGCGATTTCCCAGAAATCGATCGCCAACCCGTCCTCGCTGAGGACGCCGCGCACCAGATCGTGCTCGCCGACCGAAACGCCACCGGTGCTCACCAGCAAATCCACCCCGCGCGCGCCGGCGGCGAAGCGGCGCAGCGCGTCGGCGTCGTCGGGTGCATTGCCGAGACCCACCGGCACCCCGCCGCAGGCGGTGACGAACGCGGCCAGGGCCAGCGCGTTCGAGCTGACGATCTGATGCGGGCCGATCGGCTCGCCCGGCATCACTACCTCGTCGCCGGTCGAGAGGATGCCGACATGTGGCCGGCGATGGACGAAAAGCCACGGCCGGTTCATCGCCGCCGCGAGACCGATATGGCGCGGGGTCAGCCGCTGCCCGGCATGGAGCAGCACTTCGCCCTCGGAGAAATCGAGCCCGGCGCGACGGACATAAGTGCCGAGCTTGGCGCCCTCGGCAACGCGCACGGTATCGCCGTTGCGCTCGGTATCTTCCTGAATGACGATGGTATCCGCGCCCTCGGGGAGGGGCGCGCCGGTGAAGATGCGCGCCGCCTCGCCCTTGCCGAGAACGCCGGCGAAACCGGCGCCCGCGGGGATTTCGGCGACAATGCGCAGATTGGCCGGCACGGCCGCGACATTCTCGGCGCGTACGGCATAGCCATCCATCGCCGACACCGCGAAAGGCGGCTGGGTACGGCGCGCGGCGACATCTTCGGCCAGCACGCGGCCGACCGCGTCGGAGATGGAAATCTGCTCCGCCGGCAGCGCTTGCAACGGAGCGAGGAGGCGAGCCAGAGCTTCGTCGACCGAGATCACGGCTTCATTCTCCCGGGGCGACGTAATCGCCCGACTTGCCGCCCGATTTGCGCAGCAAACGCAGGTCGGTGACGGTCATCCCGCGGTCGATCGCCTTGCACATGTCGTAGACCGTCAGCGCCGCGACGCCGGCCGCCGTCAGCGCCTCCATCTCGACCCCGGTGCGGCCCTTGAGGCGGCAGGTCGCGGTAATCTCGACCGACGAACGCTCCGGGACGCAGGTCAACTCGACCTCGACCGAATTCAATGACAGCGGATGACACAGCGGAATGAGGTCGGAGGTGCGCTTGGCGGCCATGATCCCGGCGAGCCGCGCCACCGCCAGTACATCGCCCTTGGCGATCTCGCCGGCCTGCACGCGCGCCAAGGTTTCCGGTTTCATCACCACGCGAGCTCCGGCGACCGCGGTCCGGTCGGTCTCCGCCTTGTCGGAGACATCGACCATGCGGGCGCGGCCTTGGCTGTCGACATGGCTGAAATCGGGCAGGCGCAGCAGCTTGCGCGTCGCCGCCGCGACATCCTTCTCGCGCATCAGCGACTCGCCGACGAGAAAACAGCGCGCGCCGGCCGCGGCGAGGCGGTCGAGGTCCTCGGGCGTATTGAGCCCGCTTTCGCCGACGACGATGCGGTCCTGCGGCACCAGCGGCGCCAGCAATTCGGTGGTCCCCAGATCGACCTGCAAGGTCTTGAGGTCGCGGTTGTTGATGCCGATCAGCCCGGCGTCGAGCCGCAGCGCGCGGGAGAGTTCGGCGCGGTCGTGCACCTCGACCAGTACATCCATGCCGAGGGCTGTTGCTTCGCCGGCCAGTTCGCGCGCCTGCGCGTCATCGAGCGCCGCCATGATCAACAGAATGCAATCGGCGCCCAGCACGCGGCTTTCGGTGATCTGGTACGGGTCGACGATGAAATCCTTGCGCAGTACCGGCAGCCCCACCGCTTCGCGCACCGCGGCCAAATACTCGTCAGCACCTTGGAAATACGGCTCGTCGGTCAGTACCGAAAGGCAGGTCGCGCCGCCGGCCTGATAGGCGGCGGCGAGGGAAGGGGGATCGAAATCGGCGCGGATCAGCCCCTTGCTCGGGCTGGCCTTCTTGATCTCGGCGATCAGGCCATAGCCGCCATCGCCGATTGTCGCGACAAGCGCGCTGGCGAAGCCGCGCGGCGGCGGCGCGTTGTCGAGCCGCTTCCGCAGCATCGCTTCGGGCATCAGCCGTTTGCGCTCTTTGACATGTTGGCGCTTGCGGTCGCAAATCTCGGTCAGAACGTCGCTCACCGCCCGGCTCTCATTTGTTGGTCTCCGCGACGAGCCGCTCGAGCACGCCGGCCGCCTTGCCGCCGTCGAGCGTCTCCGCGGCGATGGCGACCCCCTCGCCCAAGGTGCCGGCGCGGTCGGCGACGATAAAGCCGGCGGCTGCGTTGAGCAGGGTGATGTCGCGCAGCGCCCCCTTCTCCCCGGCGAGCACGCCGCGCATCAGCGCCGCGTTGTGCGCCGGCTCGGCGCCTTTTAGCGCGTCGAGCGGGGCGCGCGAGAGCCCGGCGTCTTCCGGCGCGACCTCAAAATCGCGCACCTTCCCGTTCTTGAATTCGGCGACCTTGGTGACCCCGGCCGTCGTCAGCTCATCCATCCCGGAGCCGTGCACGACCCAGACATGCTCGGCGCCGAGCCGGCCCAGCACCTCGGCCATCGGCACCACCCATTCGGGCGCGAAGACGCCGACCAGCTGGCGTTTTGCCCCGGCCGGGTTCGACAGCGGCCCGAGCAGGTTGAAGATCGTCCGCGTCGCCAGTTCGACCCGGGTCGGCGCGACGTGCCGCGTCGCGCTGTGGTGGCGCGGCGCCATCAGAAAGCCGATGCCGATTTCGTCGAGGCAACGCTGCACGACTGCCATGTCGCAGTCGATGTTGACGCCGAGCGCGGTCAGCACGTCGGCCGAGCCGGAGCGCGACGACAGCGCGCGGTTGCCGTGCTTGGCGACCGGCACGCCCGCGCCGGCCAAGACGAGCGCGGTCACGGTCGAGACGTTGAACGTGCCCGATCCGTCGCCGCCGGTCCCGCAGGTGTCGACCGTGCCGGGCGGCGCATTGATCATCACCGCTTTCGATCGCATGACCCGCGCCGCGCCGGTGATCTCGTCGACGCTCTCGCCGCGCACCCGCATGCCCATCAGGAGGCCGCCCATCTGCGACGGGGTCGCGTTGCCGGACATGATGATCTCGAACGCCTCCTCGGCCTCGGCCTCGCTGAGGCGATGGCCGGCGGCGACACGCGCCAAAAGCGGGCGCAGATCGCTCATCGCGAATTTCCCAGATTGCCCATCGCGCTTATATATCAGTGTCGCGGGCAGCATTGCGAGCAAGCCGCGAACGGCAAGGGAGCGGACCATGAACCTCGAAGGCGGCTGCGCCTGCGGCGCGATCCGCTACCGGCTGACCAAGACGCCGATGATCGTCCATGCCTGCCACTGCCGCGACTGCCAGAAGCAGACCGGCGGCGCATTCGCCGTCAATCTGTGGATCGAGCGCGAATTCGTCGAGCCGAACGGCGCCGAGCCGGTCGCGTTTCCGGTGCCGCCCGGCGGCAGCGGCAAGCCGCACGACGTCTTCCACTGCGCGACATGCGGCACCGCGCTATGGAGCAAGTACCACGCGGCGCCCGGCGACACGCTCCTTGTCCGCGGCGGCACGCTCGACGATCCGGCGGCGATCGCGCCCGACGTCCACATCTTCACCCGCAGCAAGGCGCCATGGCTAGAACTGCCGTCCGACGCAAAGGTGTTCGAGACGTTCTACAAGATCGACGAGGTCTGGCCGTCCGAAAGCCTCGCGCGCTGGAAAGCGCTGCTCGCCTGAAGTTGCTGCCGCGTCGTTCAGGCTCTTGTGTGAATTTCCGCTTTTGCCCC
>DASRLO010000010.1:0-18946 GCA_035648415.1 Allostellaceae bacterium | reverse complement strand
GGCTTACCCACGTGGGCGCACAGGAACCTCCCACGGCCGTCACCGCCAGCGCTGCGGGACGCGCGGCGCCGGCCGCGGGTCCCTCCTATGCACTACATGGATAAGCCAAACCCATGCGCCTCACAGGGGTCGCGATTGGACGCGAAAAGGGGGTCGCGGTTGGAAGCGATTTGACACAGATCGACAACCTGCCGCCGCATTTCACCGCACCGGCAGCGCCGACACTCGACCCGATGCAACGCATCGCCCATGCCGAAAGCTTTTTTGCCGCGACCGGAGCCGACATCCGCTACGGCGGAAATCAGGCCTATTACGTCCCCTCCCGCGATTTCGTGCAGATGCCGCCGTTCGAGACTTTCAGGGACGCGGAGGCATTTTACCAGACGCTGAGTCACGAATGTTGCCATTGGACTCGCCACGAGAAACGCCTTCACCGCGACTTCGGGCGCAAGCGCTGGGGAGATGAAGGCTACGCCGCCGAGGAGATGGTTGCTGAGCTTGGCAGCGCGTTTCTCTGTGCCGATCTCGGATTGACGCCGGAGCCGCGCGCGGATCACGCCAGCTATATTCAAAATTGGTTACGCGTCCTCAAGAATGACCAGCGGGCGATATTCACCGCCGCCGGGTATGCCGAGGCAGCCGTCGCCTTCCTGCATGGATTGCAGCCCAAGACGGAGACGGTAGCCGAAGCCGACGACGACAGCATCAGGGCCGCCGTTTAGGCGGCCCTTCCCTTTCTCCATCACGCGAATTTATGCGCTGCTCTTGGGAGCTGCGCCCCCGCCGCAGCGGCATCCCCGCGCCTCTGCCGCTAGCGCGGTCCCCAGGTAAGCCAATCGTTTGAACGCGCGAAAGCCCAGCGAGTACAGGTGTTAGCCGCCGCCCTCCCCCATAGTCGATATGGTTCGACTCGCGCTAAACTCGCGCAAACGGGGGAGGCCAGCTACCGCGCCCGGTGGGGTCTTGGAAACGACTTCCCGATGGTAGCGAAGAACTACGCGGCGCGGCGATCCGCGCTTGCCAAGTCGTTTGGCTTTGGCCTACGAGGCGGAAGGCGGCGGGCCGTAAAGTAGCAGCAGTGGGCCGGCGGGCCGATTTGGAGCCAAAGCCAAATCGTGGTACAGTAGGGCTTGAAATTTTTTAGGATTTTGGCAAATAAACCTACACGAATCATACACGGGAGATTTCACTATTGTTTTGTTCATGTTTTTCAACATGTTATCAAACACACCCCTCCCCGCAAGCGGGAGAGGGGTTTGGGGGTTAGTTTCCGAGCGAAATCTCCATGCCGCGCTTGGTGGCGGGTCGCGCCATCAGCGCCTCGTACCAGCGCTTGACGTTGGGGTAGTCCTTGAGGTCGACCTGGTGCCGCTCGTGCCGCCAAGCCCAGCCGAGGATGGCGAAATCGGCGATCGACGCCTCGCTCCCGGCGGCGAACGCCGCCTCGCCCAGGCGCTTGTCGAAGACGCCGTAAAGCCGGTGCGTCTCTTTCGAATAGCGCTCGAGCCCGTATTTGCGGTCGGCCTCATTCTCGACCTGGAGGAAATGGTGGACCTGGCCCGGCATCGGGCCGAACCCGCCCATCTGCCACATCAGCCATTCGAGCACCGGCACCTGCGCCCGCAGATCGCCTTTGGGCCAGAATTTGCCGGTCTTTTCGCCGAGATAGAGGAGGATCGCGCCGGACTCGAAGACGCTGATCGGCTTGCCGCCCGGCCCGTCGGGGTCGACGATCGCCGGGATGCGGTTGTTCGGGCTGATCTTGAGGAAGTCGGGGTTGAATTGCTCACCCTTCGAGATATTGATCGGGTGGACCGTATAGGGCAGGCCCATCTCCTCGAGCGCGACCGAGATCTTGCGGCCGTTCGGCGTGCCCCAGGTGTGAAGTTCGATGGCCATGGTGCGCGTGGCTCCTGTGAGGTTGGCGGCCAGCATTGCCGCGATCCGCAACGCCTTCAAGCGTCATCGCAGCATCATTCAATCCAGAGCGGAAAGCCGCTCTCGCAGATAATCTCTTACCGCCGAGCGATCGATGCGCGGCAGGCTGCCCAATCGTTCGGCATCGGTGGCCTCGATGGTCGCAACCTTCGCCGGACGGACGATGGACGGGATCGGCAAGCCCGCAGCTTCGATATCGGAGATCGCAACGTCGCCGGGCCAGCCGCGGTTCGCCGCGCTCGTGATCATCGCCAGCCACAGCAAGCCGTGCGCCGCTTCGAGCTCATCTGCGGCAATCACGAGCGCCGGGCGGCGCTGACGAGCTGGCCTGTCGGTGTAGGGAAAAGGCACCTTGACAATGTCCCACACCTCAAAGATCGGCATAACCGACCCGGTCGGCTTCCGACGACCATTCGCCGAAGGTGGCGAATGGATCATCGGCGCGGGTTTTCTCTCCCTTGGTCAGGATGACCCGATCCCCGTCGATCGTATAGACGAGTTCACCCCCCACGGTGAGGCCGAGCGCCTTGCGCACCGGCGATGGGATCGTTGTCTGTGCCTTGCTGGTAAGCTTGCTCGTGATCATTGTCTGTCGCAGTCTTCAGTCTTCAAGCGTAAGGAACTTCCTTACGTTCGTCAACCGGCATGCCCGGAAGCGGTAGGCAGATGAGCTGGCAGCCGGAATTCGACGAGCTGGTCCGTAGGCGCATGCCTGGCGTCGTCCGGAAGATCACGCGCATATGGTCGAGGATCTGCGCAAGGCCGGTTGGGAGGGGTGATCCCGGTTACTGCGCTTGCCTGCTCTAGGCCGCGCGCCTATCGTTAGAGGCATGGATTATCAAGACCACATCGACATCGACCCCGCAGTTCGGTTCGGCAAGCCGCGCGTGCGCGGAACGCGCATCACGGTCGGCGATGTGCTGGCGTATCTCGCCTCAGGCATGCGCGAAGAGGAAATCCTCGCCGACTTTCCGCAGTTGACGAGCGACGACATCCGTGCCTGCCTGGCCTTCGCCGCCGAGCGCGAGCGCAGGGTTGTGAGCATCCCCGCTGGCTGAGCTGCCGCAGAGGCTCCTATTCGACGAAAACCTTGCTGCCCGCCTTGTCGGGTCGGTTGCCGATGTCTATCCGAACTCCGTCCACGTCGGCGATGTTGGTCTGCTCGGCGCTTCCGATCTTGCGATTTGGCAGTATGCGCGAGACAACGAATTTGTGCTGGTAAGCAAGGATGAGGATTTTCAGCGATTGAGCGTCCTTTTCGGACCTCCGCCGAAGGTGATCTGGATTCGGCTGGGGAACAGCTCGACCGAGGATGTCATCCGGTTGCTGCGCGATAATCGTGATGAGATCGAGGCGTTCCTGCACCATGAAGAAGCCGGTTTTCTCGCTTTGGGGTGAGGAATAGAGGATGAGCTGGCAGCCGGAACTCGACGAGCTGCGCGAGCGCGAGCGGCTGGCGCGAGAGCTGGGCGGCGCCGACAAGGTCAAGCGCCAGCACGATGCCGGCAAGCTGACCATCCGCGAGCGCATCGACGGACTCGTCGACCGTGCCAGCTTTCACGAGATCGGGGCGATCGCCGGTAAGGCCGCCTACGACGCGGACAACAACCTGACCGAGCTGGTGCCGTCGAATTGCGTGTTCGGACGGGCGCGGATCGACGGGCGGCCGGTGGTGGTGGTCGGCGACGACTTCACCGTGCGCGGCGGCTCGGCCGATGCGACGATCCGCGAGAAGCCGCTGATGGCCGAGCAGATGGCGCACGATTTCCGCCTGCCGATCATCCGCATCATCGAGGGCTCGGGCGGCGGCGGTTCGGTCAAGACGATCGAGACCACCGGCCGCGCCAACCTGCCCGGTCGGGTCAATTCGGCCCTGCCCTACTATTTCACCACCGCTAATCTCGGGAAGGTGCCGGTGGTGGCGCTGGGGCTCGGGTCGGTTGCCGGACTGGGCTCGGCCCGGTTTGCGTCGAGCCATTATTCGGTGATGACCAAGGAGACCTCGGCGATGTTCGTCGCCGGGCCGCCGGTGGTCAACGCGCTCGGGCAGCAGCAGCTCGACCGGTTCGAATTGGGCGGCTGGGAAATCCAGACCCGCTGCGGCGCGGTCGACCACGCGGTCGACAGCGAGGAGGAGGCGTTCGGCGCGGCGCGGCGGTTCCTCTCCTACCTGCCGTCCTCGGTCTACGAGGTGCTGCCGAAAAATCCGCCGACCGACGACCCCGAGCGGCGCGACGAGTTCCTCTTCGAGGCGATCCCGCGCAACACGCGGCAGGTCTACAAGATGCGCCCGATCGTCGAGGCGGTGGTCGACAAGAGCAGCTTCTTCGAGATGGGGCGCATGTTCGGCCGCGGCATGATCACCGGCCTGGCGCGGATCGACGGGGTGCCGGTCGCGGTGATGGCGAGCGACCCGTTCTTCTATGGCGGCGCGTGGACCGCCGACGCCTGCGACAAGATCATCCGCTTTGTCGACCTCGCCGAGACGTTTCACTTGCCGGTGGTCTATCTGTGCGATTGCCCTGGCTTCCAGATCGGGCTGGAGGCCGAGAAATCGGCGACGATCCGCAAGGGGGTTCGAGCGATGGCGGCGGTCAACCAGACCACCGTGCCGTGGTGTACCTTTCTGGTGCGCAATGTGTTCGGCGTGGCCGGCGCGGTCAACCAGCCGGCCGGGCGGTTCTCGATCCGCTACGCCTGGCTGTCGGCGCGCTGGGGTTCGCTGCCGCTGGAGGGCGGGATCGAGGCCGCCTACCGCGCCGAGATCGACGCCGCACCCGACCGCGGCGCCAAGATTGCCGAGATCGAGGCGCGGCTGCAAAAGCTGCGCTCGCCGTTCCGCACCGCCGAGCCGTTCTGGGTCGAGGAAATCATCGACCCGCGCGACACCCGCCGCCTGGCGGTGGATTTCGCCCGCCTCGCCGACAAATTGCGCCAGCCCGGGGAGGCCAAGTTCTGCATGCGGCCATGAATTTACTTTCGTCCCCCCGCGAAAGCGGGGAAGACGATTTAGGAAGAGGAGCAAATCATGCTGGAAGTCGAACACGGGACCGACCTCACCGCCTATGTCGGCAAGGAGGTCGGGGTCAGCGACTGGTTTACGGTGAGCCAGGATCAGATCGACAAATTCGCCGACGCGACCGGCGACCACCAGTGGATCCATGTCGATGTCGAACGCTGCAAGACCGAGATGCCGGGCGGCAAGACCATCGCGCATGGCTGGCTGACGCTGTCCTTGGTGCCGCGGCTGGCCTCGACGATCTACCGCGTCAAGCAGCGCTCGCGCGGGATCAATTACGGCGCCAACCGGGTGCGCTTCACCGGACCGGTGCCGGCCGGTTCGCGCATCCGTCTGCGCCTCACGATCAAGGAGGTCGAGAAGGTCGCGGGCGGGGTGCGCGTCACCAACGAAGGCACGATGGAGCTCGAGGGCGGCAGCCGCCCGGTGCTGGTCTCCGAGACGATCGGGATGGTTTACGACTGATCGAGCGGCGCAACATTACGAAAGGGTCCACAATGTTGAAATCAAGCGTTCTTGCCGCCACGATGCTGCTGACGATATCGGCCGCCAACGCGGAGGACCTGGATTTTACAAAGATAAAGTGCAGCGACTTCGTCACGTCGCCTAAAGATCAAGTCAGCATAATACTGGCGTGGCTCGAAGGTTATTACACCAAGGAAAACGACCCGCCGATAATCCATATGGACAAGATGACCAAGGACGCGAAGAACCTCGGCACCTATTGCGCCGCCCACGGCGACGACGACATCATAAAGGCGGCGGATGCGGTGATGCCGGTGAAATGAGGCTGGCCGGTCTTCGACTCGACCCGGTCTGCGCCGGATTCTTCGAGGACCTTTCCGGCACCAAGCTGCCGATCAAGCTATGCGCGGCCTAGCGCTTCGTCAGGTCGAACAGCGCCTTGCGCAGCTCGGGGATCGCGCCGAGCGCCAGACCCGCGGCGAGCGCGGTGCCCATGGTGCGGTAGGGGTGTGCCCGGACGGTCGATCCCACCTGCTCGGCGGCGTAGCCGCCAAGTCCGACGGCGAGATCGTTCATGACGCTGCCGGTCGATGTCCTTGGCTGCAGCGGGAGCGACGCCGCCGGCAGGGTCCGGGCGCGCGGCCGCATCGAAATCTTTGCGAGGACGCCCAGGATCGCCGCCAAGACCAACCCTGCGATACCGGTGAGCCCGGCTGCCGCGGAGCGCCGGAACCCGTGCTCTTGCAGCAATGTGAGCAGCGCATCGCCCAAGAACCACAACGTGACGAGGATGACGAGCAGCGCCGCCGCGCCGAATGCGGTCGCCAGAACGATCCGGGTTGTCAGCCCGCTTACGGTGGCCTTCAGATCGGCCGCCGCGCTGGTAAAGCCGATCACTGAAGCGGCTTCATGCAGGGCGCCATCGCGGCCTAGCCGCGCCGCGCGTTGAGCAGCATGCCCAGGAGCAGCCCGGTCGAGAACGCCGCCAGCGCCGAAGCGAACGGCCGCTCCTCGATTTCCTGGCCGACCTGCTGCGCCTTCTGGCGAACCTCGCCCCACACCTTCTCGGCCGATTCCTGCGCCTGGCCGCGGGCCTGGGCGACGCCGCTGGTGGCGAGGCTGCGCATATCCGTCGTCATCTTGGCGAAATCATTGCGCAGCTGCTGAATATCGCCTTGCAGCGTGGTGAGGTCGGAATCAATCGATGCGGCCATGTCGCGCCTCCTTGGTAGCGGATTTGTACAGAACGCCCGCTACCGAGAAAGGTTTCAGATCGCCGACCCGGCTGTCGGCAGCAACGGGTTTTATCCGGTCTTTGGCCGGATTGAGCCGGCGATCGACGAAGCGCGAGACCGTCGAGGACGCATCGCTCGCGCGGTCGCTATCCGGTCACCACCGCCTTGCCGATCACCTTGCGGTCGATCACCGCCTGCACCGCCTCCGCCGCGCGTTCCAGCGGGAAACGGTGCGAGATGCGCGGCCGCAGCTTGCCCTCGGCGGCAAGCTCGCAAAGCAGCTTGGTGTTGGCGCGGCCGATCTCGGGGTGGTGCTCGGTGACGCCGCCGAGGCGCACGCCGATCACCTCGAGCCCCTTGATCAGCAGGTAGTTGGTGCGCGGCGTCGAGGGGCCGCCGCCCAAAAATCCCAACACCAGGATGCGCCCGCCCCAGGCCAGGCAGCGCAGCGATTCGTCGAACACGGTCGCGCCGATCGGGTCGTAGCAGATGTCGACCCCGTCGTGCGCGCCGGTGATCTCCTTCACCCGGTCGCGAAAGCCGTCGCGGTAGTCGATCGCATAATCGGCGCCTTCCTCGATGCAGGCGGCGCGCTTCTCGTCGCTCGACGCGGTGGCGATCACCTTGGCGCCATAGAGTTTCGCGACCTGGACCGCGGCGATGCCGATGCCGCCCGCGGCGCCGTGGATCAAGACCCAGTCGCCCGGCTGCAGCCGGCCGCGCTGCATCAGCGCGTGATAGGCGGTGTGGTGGGCGCCGCGAAAGACGGCGGCCTCCTCGACGCTCATCCCGGCGGGGATCGAATCGCAATCGATCTCCTTGGAATTGGCGAGGGTGCCGAAGGCGCCGAGCCGCATCCGGTTCATCACCGGGTCGCCCGCCTTGAAGCGGGTGACGCCGCCGCCGACCGCGACCACCTCGCCCGCCGCCTCGTTGCCCGGAATGAACGGCGGCTCGGGACGGAACTGATATTTCCCGGCGAGCATCAGCACATCGACGTACTGCACGCCGCGCGCGGCGACGCGCACCTGGATTTCGCCCGGAGCGGGCGGCGGCGGGTCGGGCAGCTCGCGCAACGCCAGCACCTCGGGGCCGCCGAACGCCTCGCAGACAACCGCTTTCATGCCTATCTCCAATCGTCGAGGACATAGACCCCCGGCCGGCTGTAGCCCGCCTCGTTGCCGCGGTGCATCGAGACCCCTTGAAACTCGCCGCGGAAGCCGCACGCCTTCAGTTGGCGATAGGCTTCCTCGCGCGCCAGATTGACCCCGGCCAGCACGCTTGCCATTCCGGCTTCGGCTGCCAATGCGCCGGCCGCATCGAGCAGGACGCTGAATCGCCTCTCGGCCCCGGCGCCCGGCCGGGCCGCGCCGAATTTGATGTAGAGGCATCCGTCGCCCGCCTCGCTCGAGCGGCCCCAATGGCACACCGCAACGCCGTCGAGCCGGCTGCCGTCCCACAGCAGCAGAGTGTCGCCGAGATTCTTCGCCGCCACGGTGCGGATTTCGCCACGCAGGTCGAGCCCGTCATAGATGCCGCCGGTCAGCGCATAGCTCGCGTCTTCCGCGGCGCGCCGCTCGTCCTCGGCCAGCGCGGAATAGCGCGCGCTTTCCGGCAGCCCGCCGGCTTGCGCCGGCTTCGTCATCAGCGCGGTCAGGAAGCGCGGGTAAAAGCCGAACTTGCCGTAAAGGTGCACATGCTTGGCGCTCTGCGCGAAGGTGAACAGGCCGGCGTGGCTCGCCCGCCAGCGGTCGAACGCCTCGCATGCCGCGGCGACGAGCGGCTGGGCGCAACCGCCGTTCCACCGGTCCGGACGGATCGACAGCGGACCGAAGAACCCGACGCTGCCCCAGCGCGTGGCGAAATTGGAGCCGACCAGCGCACCGTCCTCCTCGGCCGCGAAAGCCTCGACATGCTCGGCGCCGAAGCGGCCATGGACATAGTCTCGGTCGGCCATGAAGGCCGTGGGGTCCGGGGCGCCGAAAAACGTGCCGAACGCCGTCTGGACGATCTGCCGCGCGCCCGGCAGATCGGCCGCTACGAGGGGCCTGACGATCACCATGCGAAGCTCTCCTTCCCGGCGGGATGCTATCGCCGCCGCGTTTGTGCGCGCAACCGCGGCGGCGGCCTTCGCTTGCCGCGTTAAATTCGCGCGAGCTTTCCGCGTTTCTTGACACAGTTTGCCTCGCCGAACCATTGTGCCGCCGCGCCATGGGAAAAAAGGCGTTTTGCCGCTGCGTGGCGGCAATTTCAGGGAGGACGGGGATGCAATTACGACATTGTCTGGGGCTGGCTCTCGCCGTCGCGACGAGCGTGCCGTTTGCCGCCAGGGCGGCGGATTCGATCAAGATCGGCTTCCCGATCCCGCTGTCCGGGCCGACCGCGGTTTATGGCGTGCCGATTTTGAAGGGCGCGCAGATGGCGGTGGAGCAGATCAACGCCGCCGGCGGCGTGCTCGGCCGCAAGCTCGAAATCCTCTCGCGCGACAGCAAGGCCAATGCCGACGAGGCGGTGCGCCTGACGCGCGAACTGATCATCAAGGACAGCGTCGATTTCATCGCCGGCACGTTGACCTCGGCCGAAGCGCCGGCGGTGTCCACCGTCGCCAAGGAAAACAAGATCGTCTTCCTCGCGCCGTCGTCGAAGAGCACCGTCCTGACCGACGAGCAACATATCCATCCTTATATCTTCCGGGTCGCCTCCAACACCGATGTCGAAGGACTGGCCGGGGCTGAGGGCATGGCCAAGTACCCGAATGTGAAGACGATTGTGACGATCGCGCCCGATTATGCTTATGGGCGTGACTCGATCGCCGCCTTCATCAAGGCGCTTAAGGAGAAAGCGCCGAACATGCAGGTCGTCGACTCGCAGTGGCCCAAGCTTGGCGAGCCCGACTTCACCGCTTTCATCAACGCAATGATGGGCAAGAAGCCGGACGCGGTCTATTGCTCGCTCTTCGCCGGCGATTTCGTCACCTTCGTCAAGCAGGCGACCCCGCTCGGCCTGTTCAAGGCGATCGACAACCGGATGGTCGACGGCGGCGAGGTCGGTACGCCCGACGAGGCGCAGGCGCTCGGCGCCGACTACCCGTACGGCATCATCGCCAATTCCTACGATCCGGTTATCTGGAGCGGCGGCAACGAACCGCCCGAGCACAAGAAGTTTATCGAGGACTTGAAGAAGTTCACCAATACCCAATACGCCTCAGGCTGGTCGATCATGGGCTATGAGATGATCGAAGCGCTGGCCGAGGGCATCAAGAAGGCGAACAGCACCAAGTCCGACGCGGTCTCCAAGGCGCTTATCGGCATGACCTTCGATACGCCGGTCGGCAAGCGGTCGTTCAGCGAGAAGTCGCACGAGACGTTCGCACCCGAATACACCGGCGTGATGGTCAAAGACCCGAACTATCCGTTCGCGGTCATCAAGGATCCGAAGCCGATGCCGACAGACTTCAAGCCCAGCTGAATTCGGCCGCACCGACGAGCGTCGCCCGTGACCGGATCATGATCGCGGGCGACGCCATTTTTATGGGAGATCGATAGGCGGTGGCGCCCTCGTTCCTGTTCAGCCAATTCATGGGCGGCCTCACCACCGCGATGTTCCTGTTCCTGATCGCATCAGGGCTATCGCTGGTGTTCGGCATCATGCGCGTCATCAATTTCGCGCATGGCTCGTTCTATATGCTCGGCGCCTATCTCGCCTGGCAGGGTGTGCAGTGGTTCCACCCGACCGGTGTTGGTTTCTGGGCGGCGTCGTTGTTCGCGGCGGTGGCCGTCGGGGTACTGGGCGCGGTCGTCGAGCGGCTGTTTTTCCGCTCGCTCTACGGCCGCGAGGAGCTCTACCAGCTGCTCTTCACCTATGCACTGGTGCTGATCCTCGGCGACGTCGCGAAGTTCATTTGGGGCACGCAGCAGCTCTCGGTCTCGACGCCGCCGGTGCTGGTGGGCAGCGTGCAGATCTTCGGCAGCACCCAGCCGTTCTACAACCTGTTCATGATGGTGATCGGCCCGGCGATCGCGCTCGCCGGCTGGCTGGTGCTGAACCGCAGCGGCGTCGGCCGGCTGGTGCGGGCGGCGCAGATGGACCGCGAGATGCTCGATGCACTCGGGGCTAATGTCGGCACGGTCTATACCGGCATGTTCGTCGTCAGCTCGTTTCTCGCCGGACTGTCGGGAGCGCTGGTGACGCCGATCCAAAGCATCGTGCCGGGGATGGACGTGCTGATCATCGTGCAGGCGTTCATCGTCGTCGTGATCGGCGGGATGGGTTCGCTGTGGGGCACGTTCTGGGGCTCGGTGATCTATGGCGAGGTGCTTTCCTTCGGCATCCTCATCTTTCCCGGCTTTTCCCTGTTCTCGGTCTTTGCGCTGATGGCGGTGATCCTGATCGTGCGGCCGTGGGGCCTTTTCGGAAGACCGCTGTGACCACCGAAACCACCGCCACGCGCACGGCCGCGGAGACGCCGGCCCCCGGGGTCCGTGTCATTGGCAGCGGCGCCAGCCTCTGGAGCCGCGTGCCGTGGACGCTGATTATCTTTGTCTTCGCCTGCGCGGTGCCGTGGATCGGATCGCGCTACAACGCCTTCCTCGCCGAGCAGATCGCGATCGATGCGCTGTTTGCGGTCAGCCTCAATCTGCTGCTCGGCACGACCGGCCTCGTGTCGTTCGGGCATGTCGCCTATTTCGGCGTCGGCGCCTATGTCTGCGGCATCTTGATGAAGACCTACAGCCTGCCGTTCGTCATCGCCTTCCCGGCGGCGGGGCTCGGCGCGGCGGCGTTCGCGCTGGTGTCGGGCTATTTTTGCGTGCGCCTCATCAAGCTCTATTTCGCCATGCTGACCCTGGCGTTTTCGCAGATCATCTGGGCCATCGCCTATAAATGGAACGACGTGACCGGCGGCGATAACGGGCTGCCGGAAATCCCGTTCCCCAACATGGACTGGATGAACTCGCTGCCGCTGGTCGGCGACCTCAAAACTGCCGACCGATTCTATCTGCTGTCCATTCTGCTCATCGCGATGTCGCTGGCGATCGTGCACCGGATCATCCGCTCGCCGTTTGGCCGCGTCCTGACGACGATCCGCGACAACCCCGAGCGGGCCGCCTTTATCGGCGTCAACGTCCGGCTCTACCAGCTCGCGGCCTTTGTCGTCGCCGGCACGTTCGCCGGGTTCGCCGGGGCGCTCTACGGCATCTTCAGCCGCGGCGTCTTCGCCGATTACGTGTTCTGGTCGAAATCGGCCGAGGTGTTGATCATGACGATCCTCGGCGGCATGGATTATTTCTGGGGACCGCCGGTCGGCGCGCTGGCCCTCGTTTGGCTCAACCAGGAGATCACCGACTACACCGAGTATTGGCCGTTCGTGCTCGGGACGATCCTCTTGGTGCTGCTGTTCGCCTTTCCGGGCGGCATCCTCGGCGGGCTCGACGCGCTGTGGTCGCGAGCGCGGAGGGTGCGGCGTGCTTGAAGTCGCCGGCCTCAGCAAATCCTTCGCCGGTTTCCGCGCGGTCTCGGATGTCGACCTCAAGGTGGAGACTGGCCAGATCGCTGCCGTCATCGGCCCGAACGGCGCCGGCAAATCGACGCTGTTCAACCTGATCACCGGCCACCTGCAGCCGGACGGCGGGACGGTGCGCCTCGACGGGCGCGACATCACCGGGACGCCACCCTACCGCATCTGCCGCATGGGGATCGGCCGTTCGTTTCAGCGCACCAACATTTTTGCCCGGCTGACGGTGTTCGAAAACCTGCAGGCGGCGTTTCTGGTCCATCACCGCCGCGGCGTCAATTTCTGGTCGCGCTCGGAAACCCTCTACCGTGACGAGACGACAGCGCTGCTCGCCTCGATCGGGCTTGTCGAACAGCGCGACACGGTCGCCGGCACGCTGAGCTACGGCAACCAGAAGCAGCTCGAGCTGGGGCTCGCGCTGGCGAGCGATCCGGCGCTCTTGCTGCTCGACGAGCCGACCGCCGGCATGTCGGCGACCGAGACGCACGAGACCATCCGGCTGATCGAGAAGATCGCCGGCGAGCGGGCGCTGACGCTGCTGTTCACCGAGCACGACATGGACGTGGTGTTCCAGATCGCGCAGAAGATCGCGGTGCTGCACCAGGGGCGGGTGATCGCCGACGGCGCGCCGGCCGAGGTGCGCGCCGACCCGACGGTGCGCCGGGTGTATCTGGGCGAGCATTGATGCCGGCGCTGCTCACCGTCGAGGATATCCACACCGCTTACGGGCTCAGCCGGGTGCTGTTCGGCGTCTCGCTGGAAGTCGCCGCCGGCGAATGCGTCGTCCTGCTCGGCCGCAACGGGGTCGGCAAGACCACGACGATGCGTTCGGTGATGGGGCTGACCCCGCCGACCAGCGGCCGGGTGCGGTGGAAGGGCCGGGACATCGCCGGATGGCCGCCGCACAAGGTGGCGCGCGCCGGCATCGGCTTTGTCCCCGAAGACCGCCGCATCTTCGCCGAGCTTACGGTGTGGGAAAACCTCGATGTCGCCAGTCGCGCCGCCGCGCGCCCCGGCCGGTGGACGGTCGAGACGGTGTGCGAGCTGTTCCCGGTGCTGCGCGAGCTGAGAAACCGCCAGGGCGGCTTCCTCTCCGGCGGCGAGCAGCAGATGCTGACCATCGGCCGCACGCTGATGGGCAATCCGGAGCTGCTGCTGCTCGACGAGCCGTCGGAGGGCCTGGCGCCGCTGGTGGTGGAGATGCTGCGCCTCAAGATCGGTGAGCTGCGCGACCAGGGGCTGACGATCCTCTTGGCCGAGCAGGGTGTCGAATTCTCGCTGTCGCTCGCCGACCGGGTTTACGTGCTGGAGAAAGGCGCGGTCCGCCACGCCGGCCCGGCCGCCGAATTGCGCGACGACAAGGAACTGCGCGAAAAGCTGATGGCGATCTAAAGCACGATCTCGACCGCGTCGCCGGCCGTCTGCAGCCGGGTCCCGCTGCGGTCGGTGAGGCGAGCCAGGGTTTCGGCTTCAGCCGCGAGCGGACACAGCACGGTTTCGTTCGCCGCGTTGTGGCGGACAAAGCGAAAGCTCGCCTCGGTGACCCGGCCGCCTTCGCTCTCGACCCGCGCCATCATGCCGATCCAGTCGCCGTGGCGCCGTCCGCCATGCCCGGTATGAAACGAGAAGCTGCCGAGCCCGTAAAAAATCGGCTTGCCCTTATAGGCTTCGACCGGCAGCGAATAATGCGGCCCGTGGCCGATGACGATGTCGGCGCCGGCATCGATCGCGGCGTGGGCGATCTCGCTCATGTAATCGAGCACCTCCTCGCCGAGGCCCCAATGGCACGAGGCGACGACGATGTCGGCCTGCCCGCGCAGCGCCGCAATGTCGTCGCGGAAGGCGGCGAGATAGGCGCGGTCCGGCCAGGTGACGACGATGGGCGGGATGCCCGGCCGGTTCATCGGCGGGATCTCCGGCCGCGTCTTGTGCGCCGGCACCTGATAGGCGGTATGGGCGCGCAGCGCGGCGATCCCGGCGCTATGGTCGCCCGCCTCATGGTTGGTCGGCCAGTAGACCGAGCTGCGCTGCAGGAAGCCGATGCGCGAGCCGCCGCGCTCGACGATCGCCGGGGCGCGAGCCGCGGCGAGGCCAGGGCCGGCGCCGCTATGCGCGATGCCCAACCGGTCGAGCCGCGCGATCGAGCCGAGGATCGCGGCGGCGCCGTAGTTGACGTTGTTGGCGATGCCGACCGCCGCGAACCCGGCGAGGCGCAGCGCCTCGCCGCCGATCGCCGGATCGGCGAAGAACCCTTCCTGCTCGACGCTATGTCCGTCCGACGGTTCGTAGAGCAGGCATTCGAGGTTGCCGATGACCGCGTCGGCCGCGGCAAATTCCTCTTTGACCCGGGCGAACGGCACCGCCGGGTCGCCGACATTCATCAGATTGACGTCGCCGACGAGGATCAGCGAAGGCACGGCGCGTTCCCGGCGGATGGCCGTTACGCTTCGACGTTCTCGGCCTCGGCTTCGCGGGCGGCGATCTCGGCCTCGATGTCGGCGAGCGACTTCTTGCCGCGCGTCGCCTTGGTGACCGCCTGGTCGAGCTCTTCCAAGGTGCACAGTTCGAGCCCGACCGGGTGGCGCGGCTTGATGTTGACGCTGTTCCAATGCGTGCGGTCGCGCACCGCGTTGATCGTCGGCTTGGTCGTGCCGACCAGCTTGCAGATCTGCGCGTCCGACAATTCGGGATGGTTGCGCAACAGGTAAAAGATCGCGTCGGGCTTGTCCTGGCGCTTGGCGATCGGGGTGTAGCGCGGCCCCTTGTGGCGCTGATATTGCGGCGGGATCGCGGTTTCCAGCAGCTTGATCCGGGCTTCGGGATCGGTCGCGCAGCGCTCCAATTCCGCGGTCGTTGTCTGGCCGTTGGCGACGGGATCGAGGCCCATCATCTGGGTGGCGACCTCGCCGTCGGCGATCGCCTGCACCTCCAACGGGTGCAAGCCGCAGAAATCGGCGATCTGCTCGAAGGTGAGCGCGGTGTTCTCGACCAGCCACACGGCGGTCGCTTTCGGCATCAAGGGTGCGCGCATCGCAAATTCCTAGTTGGGCAGCGGCGGAGCCGCACGGCATGTTATCGATATAATGGCCCGCGCGGTCGTAGGAAAGCGGCATCGGGACGGAACGGGGATAGGAAGCATGGATGACGAGGAATTGCCGCCGGGCCGCAAGCCGGCGCCGCCCAAGGATCTGAGCCTCCTCGGGATCGCCGAGCTCGAGGCATACATCGCCGGCCTCGAAGCCGAAATCGCCCGCGCCCAGGCCGAAATAACCGCCAAACGATCACATCGCGGCGGCGCCGAGGCGCTGTTTAAGCGGTAGCTCGCATGATATCATGATATCACATAGGAGGCCAGATTGGCTCAGGTACTCGTTCGCAATGTTGAGGACGACGTGAAGCGACAGCTTCAGGAACGCGCTCGCAGGCATGGCCAGAGCCTGGAGGAACTGGTGCGCGATATTCTGAGGGATGCAGCGAAGGACACGCGCCCCTACGGTGGATTGGGCAGCGAAATCTCCGCGCTATTTCGAGGCAAGGGGTTCAAGGAAGGAGAAATCCAGGAATTGCGGGGCTACCCCGTTCAGCCCGCCAAGTTCGCCGAGTGATCGTACTTGATACGAACGTGCTGTCTGCGCTGATGG
This sequence comes from Allostellaceae bacterium, assembly GCA_035648415.1. Classification (GTDB taxonomy): domain Bacteria; phylum Pseudomonadota; class Alphaproteobacteria; order ATCC43930; family CGMCC-115725; genus DATARH01. Next base: position 3,136 of record DASRLO010000010.1, on the reverse strand, counting down.
GCGACGCCCCGGATGGGGTAGTCGCCCGATGGCTCGACACCGAGCCGCGTTCCTCGATTTGGACGACGGCAGTCACCGTGTTCGAGATCGAGCTCGGTCTCCAGACGATGTCGGCCGGACGACGCCAAGAAGCGCTCCGGCGGGACTTTCAACGATGCTTCCAAGAAATCTTGCAAGGCCGCGTCCTTGACTTCAATGCGTCCGCGGCAAAGGAAACAGCGGTCATTGCCTCCCGGCGCCGGCGCGAGGGGCGGGTAGACGAACTCCGCGACTCGATGATCGCCGGCATTGCCATCGCGCACCGGGCGACCTTGGCGACCCGCAATGCCCGGCACTTCGCCGACCTGCCGGTGCCGGTCGTCGATCCCTGGCGGCGATAGCTCAGAGCGGCGGCGTGCTGGCCGGCGGGTGGCGGTGGTGCGTCGCCTGCTCGTAGGCATAGCCGAGCCCGAGCAGCAGGCCCTCGCTCCACGCACGCCCCAGCAACTCGATCCCGACCGGCAGTCCGTCGGCGGTGAAACCGGCGGGCACGGTCAAGGCCGGCAGCCCGGAATTGGCGCTGAGGCGGCAGTTGATGCCGGTTTGAGTTTCGCCGATCAGCGCGGCCTTGCGGCGCATCGTCGGGTAGGCCAACGCGTCGAGCCGCGCATCGGCCATCGCCTGCAACACCGCGAGCCGCACCCGGCCGCGCTTGGCGATGTGCTCCCAATATTCGCCGGTATCGCGCGTCTCGACCGCCTCCGAGCTGCGCATCAGCGGCTCGGCCGCCGGGTGCACCTTGCCGGAGGCGAGGGCGTCGGCCAGGGTGCGCAGCGGCGCGGTCGGCCGGCTCGCCAGATAGGCGTTGAGATCGGCCTTGAAATCCTGGATCAGAACGAGAAGGCCGCCCATCCGGTCGTGCAGCAGATCGCGCAACCCCGGGATCGCTATCTCGACGATCTCCGCGCCAAGTCCGCTCATTTCCTCCTTGGCTGTGCGGATGACCGCGGTCACCTCGGCATCTTCGGGGTCCTCACCCAGCAGCTCGGTCAGGAGACCGATGCGCGCGCCGCGCAGGCCGCCGGGCTGCAGGAACGCGGTGTAGGATTGCGGGATGTTGCCGACGCCGGCGGCGGTCTGCGGGTCGCCGGGATCGTAGCCGGCGATCGCGTCGAGCACGAGGGCGACGTCGACCACGCTGCGACCGATCGGGCCGCCGATATCCTGCGTGCTCGACAGCGGCACGATCCCGGCGCGGCTGGCGAGCCCTTGCGTGCCGCGAATGCCGACCAGGCTGTTGTGCGCCGCCGGGATGCGGATCGAGCCGCAAGTGTCGCTGCCCATGCCGACGGCGGCGAAACCGGCGGCGATAGCCGCCCCGGTGCCGCCGCTCGACCCGCCCGGGTTGCGGTCGAGCGCATAGGGGTTGCGGGTCTGCCCGAACAGCGAGCCGGCGGTCGTCACGCCATAGGCGAATTCGTGCATCGTCGCCTTGGCGATGACGATCACGCCGGCGTGGCGCAGCCGGGCGACCAGCGTCGCGTCGCCCGGCGGGGTCCAGCCGGCGAGCAGCACCGAGCCGGCCGCGGTCTGCATCCCGGCGGTCTCGTAATTGTCCTTTACGATGACCGGGATGCCGTGCAGCGGCCCGCGCCGGGCCCCGGCGCGACGCTCGCTGTCGCAGCTTTCGGCCAGCGCCGGCGCCTCGGGGTCGATCGCGCAGATCGCGTTGAGGGCGGGGCCGCGCTGGTCGTAGGCGTCGATGCGGGCGAGATAATGCGCGACCAGCTCGCGCGAGCTGGTCGCGCCGGCGGCGAGCGCCGCCTGGAGCTGCGGGATCGTCGCCTCGGCCGGATCGAATTCCGCCACCGCCGCTGTCCCGGCTGCCGCCTAGCGGTCGGCGATCGGCGGCAGACCCTCTTCCTTGCGGATGTCGTTGATGATCTGCAGCACCCGCTCGCGGTAGGGGCGATACTGCACCCCGAATTCGGACACCAGCCTGGTGTTGTCGATCAGGTAGTTGCCGGAGAGCTCCTTGCCGCCCGCTTCCTTGTCGAAGGTGATCTGCGCGTCGGGCAGGAACTCGCGCACCATCTCGGCGATCTCGCCGAGGCTGATCGCGAGGCCGCCGGTGTTGTAGGCCATGTGCTTCGGCTTGTCGGTCATGATCACGCGGGCGAAGATCTCGGCGATCTCGTCGACATGCACCGGGCAGCGCATCGCGTCCTTATAAGGGAACTTGACCGGCTTGCCGCGCGCGGGGTCGGTGATGCAGAAGACGTGGTCGACCGAGCCGACGATCTTGTCCGGGCCAGTGACATTGGCCGGGCGGATCGCGGTGATCTCCATCCCGTGCTTCTCGCGGTAGTCCTGCGCCTGCCACTCATTGAAGATCTTGTGCATCGCGTACTGGACGTGGCCATGGCGGAAATCGTCCTCGGTGACGATGCGGTCGCCGTAGAATTTCTGCTCGCCCGAGACCGCGAGCGAACTGGCATAGGCGACCCGGTTGGCGCCGCAGAGCCGCGCCGCCTCGAAGACGTTGTCCATGCCGAGGATGTTGAGCTTGAACGCGACATGCGGCGGCCATTCGCTGCCGAGGAAATAGGCGAGGTTGATCACCCGGTTGGGCTTCGCCTCGCTCATCCGCGCCATCACGTCGTCGAACTGGCTGACATCGCCGCGCACCACCCGCACCTGCCTGCCGAGGCCGGAGAAATCGGCGGTCTGCGGGTTGAGGTCCATGCAGACGATTTCCTCGCCCCGCTGGGCGAGCAGCGGAACCAGACGCCGCCCGATAAAGCCGGTGCCGCCGGCGATGAAGGTGGTCATGTGGGGTTCCTCCCGATGTATAGACAAAACGGCTCAAGCGTCGAGTCTTGACGTATATCGCTCAACTTCATCTTTCCGTATCTGTATCCATTCTTCCGCATCGGCGAAAGCCATTTGAGCTGTGTTTTTTAAATTCATTACCCTTATCAACAAAGCTTCGATGTCTCCAATCACCATATGCGTCTTAGAGCCGATCCAAGAAGAAAGGATTCATGCTGAAAGGGTTGGTCGGGTGAGGCGGCGGAGCATGATGCGGATCATGGCGAGGCGGAAGAAGGCGGCGACGGTACGGGCGTAGCGCTCGAAGTCGCGGGCCAGGCGGCGG
>DASRLO010000009.1:0-30055 GCA_035648415.1 Allostellaceae bacterium | reverse complement strand
GACCGTGTTCGTGCCGCACGCCTCGCACCAGCCGCGATCCTGATCCGGCTCCATTTCGGCCGTGTAGTCGCAACCGTCGTTGAGGCAGATCGCGGGCGACACGCTGTCTGCGACCGCCGCCGCAAGAAGTTCGTCGAAGCTGTCGTATCCTTCAAACTCGACGAGCTGATCGAGCTTCGCCTGCCGCTTCTCGGCAGCCGGTGAATTCGCCATCCAATCCTCCATCCCACTGCCGACGCCCGACCAATTTCCGGCGTCGGATCGCAGGGCGGAGGAATCCGCAACCAAGTCTATGGTATCACTGCAAATTTTCCCCACGCATTACGCGAGAAGATGCTACGGTCTTGACGCAATGGAGATCACTTCGCTCACAATTCCACCGATGTCCGGCGAATACTATCGCCGGCAAGCTGTCCGGTTGCGCGATCTCGCGCGGGACGCAACGACAGACGCTATTCGAGAACACTTGGCCGACGTGGCGCTCCAATACGAGAAGTTGGCGGCTGGCGCCGAACCGGACTCCCGCGATCCAGAATAGGGACTGATCAAGAGCACAAGCGGATGCTGTCCCGGTCGCCGGAACTCCGCGCTCGCCTTCGGCTCTGCCGAGCGAGCTACTGCTTCAACCGGTCGCGCAGGAGCTTGCCGGTCTTGAAGAACGGGATGTGCTTCTCGCCGACCTGGACACTGTCGCCGGTGCGTGGATTACGGCCGACACGGGCACCGCGGCGCTTGACCGAAAACGCGCCGAAGCCACGAAGCTCGACGCGGTCGCCGCGGGACAGCGCCGCCGCGATCTCATTGAAAATGGCGTTGACGATGACCTCGACATCGCGCTGGTAGAGGTGCGGATTGATTTCCGCAAGCCGGCGGACGAGCTCCGCTTTGACCATCGCGCTCGACCCCCTTGCTTTTTGTTGGCCCGGCTACCGTGCCAAGCGCGTGCCCTAGGGTCAAGGCGCGGCGGACTTAGCTCTTCTCCTCGGTCTCGGCCGCACAACCGCGCACGCGCGCGGCACAAACGACGCGGTAGCAATATCCCCACACCCCCAAAACCAATAACCAACGGACGCGTATACTGTGAAGCACGGCGCGCGCGGCAGGCGCCGTCGCTTCCATGCTCAAATCCTTTATCGCAGGCATCATTGCGCTTTTGGCCGCAACCTTCGGCATGCACCATGCGCCCGCGCCAGCACCCGTCGCGCAATCCACACATTCGACCTCAGCACAACTCTCCGCCGCCGCAACCCCCGCAGAAACAGCCTCAACCACCACGCCACACTTCCAAGATTTGTCAAGTCAGCCACACCCAGCAAGTCAGCGCGCCCCAGCATCCACCAGCATCTCAGCCACGCCCGACAACGCCGACAGTACAATTTCTCCGGCATCGTTGGGTCGCACCATCAGCTCTGCGCTTGCTGCGCAACTCGCCAATCCCTTACTGGCCTACGCAACAAAAGGGGACTTGGCATCTTCGACGGAGGCGCTGCAATCTGAAATCGCAGCGCTCGGCACGGTGAGCCCGTCTGTCCTCGCGGGTCTCCAGAATGAGATCGCGCAGACGAGCCGGATCAACAATCTTTCAAACATCACGGTTAGCGGGATTTCAGGGCTCACGGCCTCCGACATTCCCGCACTCAGCTATGTGCCGCTCTCGGGTGGCACGATCACTGGCAACCTCACCGTCTCCGGCGCATTCACCGGCGGCTCCCTTTCGCTCTCCAGCGCATCAACATCGATGTTCTCAGTGTCCGGCCCCGCCTTTTTCGGCTCGACCGCAACCTCTAGCTTCGCATCAGACGGCTCCCTCACGCTCGCCAAGGCGCTGGGTGTGCCCAGCGGCGGCATGGGCACAACCACCTGGCAGACGGGCTCGATCCCATTCTTCAATGGCACCAACTTCACCGAGAACAACAGCAATCTCTTTTGGGACAACACCAACGGCCGCCTCGGCATCGGAAGTACAACGCCAGACGCCACGCTCGCCGTGAACGGCTCCATCGATATTGCGTCGAGCAGTCTTGGTCTCAAGCTAAATAATTTAAATGCAATTAGTTTTCCCGCTTCAGACTCTACGACCGGAGCGTCGATCGCAATAGGCCCTTTCGCGATGGCTGGCTTACCGGCCTCCGCAGCTTACGGACATACTGCGATTGGATATAAATCGCTGGGTGGGTACTCCGGTTCCTCATTAACAACAGGCGCTATCCGTAATACGGCACTCGGGTTTCAAGCACTGCGCTCCTTAACCTCCGGCCAGGACATGGTCGCTCTTGGTTATAACGCGCTCGTCGCAGATACGTCGGGGCTCAATAACGTGGCAGTCGGATGGGATACCTGCTCTGGGAATACGACCGGCAATTGGAATGTCTGCATCGGTCACGACGCCGGCTCCGCGTTCACTAGGACACCGACTCATTAAATCGCATCCAGATTCTGACTGAGGCGAGTTTGACGGAGGCGAGGTAGTTGTCGGGATTTTTGTCATATCGGGTGGCGACGGCGCGGTAGTGTTTGAGCTTGTTGAAGAAGCGCTCGACGAGGTTTCGGTAGCGGTACAGAAAGGGGCTGAAGGCGGGGCGGTTGACGCGCCGCGACAGCGGTTTGATGTTGGCCCAGGCGCCGCGTTGGGCGAGATTTTGGCGCAACGCATCCGAATCATAAGCCCGGTCGGCGAGCAGAACATCCCCGGCGCGCAGGGTGTCGAGGAGGTCCTCGGCGCTCTTGCCGTCATGGGCCTGGCCGGCGCTGAGCTTGAGCGCGATGGGCAGTCCCTCGGCATCGACCACGGCATGGATCTTGGTCGTCAGCCCGCCGCGCGAGCGACCCATGCAACCGGATCGGCCGTCTTTTTTTGGGCGTTGGCGGCATGCTGATGGACCCGGATGCTGGACGAGTCGATCATCTGCAACCCACCGTCGTAAGCCTTTGACACCGCCGCCAAAAGCCGGTCCCAAACCCCCGCCCGGCGCCACCGGTTGAAGCGGTTGACGCACGTCGTATGCGGGCCGTAGCGCTCCGGAATGTCGGCCCACGGCGCCCCCGTCCGAAGCCGCCAGAAAATCCCGTTCAGCACCCGCCGGTCGTCAACCCGCGGCACGCCGCGCGGCTTGTTCGGCAACAGCGGCTCAATCACCGACCACTCAAAATCCGTCAGATCAAATCGCGCCATCTCATCCTCCCCCTTCACCCCGAGGAAGATTGAATCAACTATCCCGCCCTTTGGGAATCCACTTTATGGGTCTATGACCTAATCTTCGCCGGCGGCGGCGACGCTGCTCGGCGCCGGCGGTGCGGCCGTGACAGCCGGCGCGCGGCGCGCCACCCGGATCAGCAGCAAAAGCGGGAGCGCCAGGATAATCACCACCATCATCAGCTTGAAATCGTCGATGTAGCCGATCATCGCCGCCTGGCGGGTGACCTCGGCGTTGAGCGCGGCCACCCCGGACGGCGCGGTCAGGCTGAAGTTGGGTCCCAGCAGATGCCCTTGCGCCAGCGGGTTGTCGGGCCGCAGCCCCTCGACCAGCCGCGAATGGACGATCTGGGTGTTCTGCGCGAGCTGCGCCTCGAGGATGCTGATCCCGACGCTGCCGCCCAACATGCGCATCAGGCTGCGCAACGCGGTTCCCTGGGTTAGGATGTGCCGCGGCAAGTCCGACAAGGCGAGGATGTTCAACGGAACAAAGGTGAGACCGAGCCCGAAGCCTTGGGCAAATCCGGCGAACACGATCGGCCCGGACCCCATGTCGAGCGAATACCCGGTCATCTGCCACAGCGAGGCCGCGGTCAACAGGAACCCGACCAGAATGAAGAGACGCCCGTCGATCTTGTCGATGGTGCGGCCGACAAAAATCATCGCCAGCATGGTCCCCAAGCCACGCGGCGCCATCATCCAGCCGCTGGTGAAGACCGGATAATTCATTAAATTCTGCATCATCGACGGCATCAGCGCCAAGGTGCCGCTGAGGATCCAGCCGACCGCGAGCATCAACAGGCCGCCGGCGATGAAATTGGGGCTTTTGAGCAGGTCGCGGCTGACGAACGAGCGCTCGCCCGCCGTCGCCGTGTGGACGACGAACAGGTAGAAGCAGAGCCCGGCGACGATCGCCTCGGTCCAGATTTCGGTCGAGTGGAACCAGTCCTTGATCTCGCCACGGTCGAGCATCATTTGCAGCGCGCCGATCGCGATGCTCAGCATGCCGAAGCCGAAAAGGTCGAAGGCTTCGCGCCGCACGTTGCGGCTTTGGCGGATAAAAACGAGGATGCCGAGCGTACACAGGATGCCGACCGGCAGGTTGATATAAAAGCACCACCGCCAGTTGAGGTTGTCGGTGATCCAGCCGCCCAGCGTCGGACCGAGGATCGGCCCCATCATCGCGCCGGTGCTGAAGATCGCCATCGCATGGCCGTGACGCTCCTGCGGGTAGATCGTCAGCAGCGTCGCCTGACCGAGCGGCACTAGACCGGCCCCGAATACGCCCTGCAACAGCCGGAAGACCACCAGCTGCGGCAGACTTTCCGCCGCGCCGCACAGGGCGGAGGCGAAAGTGAAGCCGATGACCGAGGCGAGAAAAATGAACTTGATGCCGAACCGGCCGGCGAGCCACCCGGTCAGCGGCATCATGATCGCCGAGGCGACGATGTAGGAGGTCAGCACCCAGGAGATCTGGTCCTGCGCAGCCGACATGCTGCCCTGGATATGCGGCAGCGCGACATTGGCGATCGTCGTGTCGATGCCCTGCAGCACGCAGGCGCAGATTACCGTGGCGGTGATCATGCCCCGGTTGAGCGGCGGCGGCGCGGCTGCCCTCGCCGGCTCCTCGCCCCTCATGTTGCGGCCCTAATCATCGACGGCGGCGGCCGACGCCGCGACCGGGGCGCCGACCGCCACTTTTACCGGCGTGCTGTCGCGCAACAGCAAGAGCAGAGGGAGCGACGCCAAGGCGACCACCATCAACAGCCAAAAATCGTCGATATAGGCGATCATCGCGGCTTGCCGGGTGACCACGGCGTTGAGCGCGGCGACGCCGCTCGGCACGCTGAGGCTGTACGGAACACCGAATACCGGCGAATGGAGCAGCGGGTTGTCCGGCCGCAGCGTCTCGACCAGCCGCGAATGAATGATCTGCGTATTCTCGGCCAGGGCCGCGACCAGGATGCTGATACCGACGCTGCCGCCCAGATTGCGCATCAGGCTGCGGATCGCGGTGCCCTGGGTCAGGATGTGGCGCGGCAGGGTCGACAGGGCGGTGATGTTGAGCGGCACAAAGGTGCAGCCGAGCCCGAAACCCTGGATAAATCCCGAGACGACGATCGGCCGCGGGTCCATATCGAGCGAGAACTTCGTCATCTGCCACATCGCGAACGCGGTGAGGACCAGGCCGAACAGGATGATCAGCCGGTTGTCGATGCGGTTGATCACCCGCGCTACCGCGAACATGGCGATCATCGTGCCGAATGCGCGCGGCGCGGTGACCATGCCGGTGGTGAACACCGGATAGTTCAGCAGCTGCTGCATCATCGTCGGCAACAACGCCAGCGTGCCGGTCATGATCGCGCCGATCGAGAACATCAGCAGCGTGCCGGCGATGAAATTGACGTTCTTCAGCAGGTCGCGATTGATGAACGAGCGGTCGCTGGCGGTCGCCGTATGAACCGCAAACATATAAAAGCTCAGCGCGGCGAGCGTCGCCTCGACCCAGATTTCGCGCGAATGGAACCAGTCCTTCAATTCGCCGCGGTCGAGCATCAGCTGCATCGCGCCGACCGCCAGGCTCAAGGCCAAAAACCCGAATGCGTCGAACGGCTCGCGGTGCACGTTCCGGGTTTGGCGGATAAAGACGCTGATGCCGATCGTGCACAGGACGCCGACCGGCAGGTTGACGTAGAAGATCCAGCGCCAGCTGTAGTATTCGGTCAGCCAGCCGCCGAGCAGCGGCCCGCTGATCGGCCCCATGATCGTGCCGATGCCGTAGACCGCCATCGCGTAGCCGTGGCGCTCGGGTGGGTTGATCCGCAGCAGCGTCGCCTGCGACAGCGGAATGAGCCCGGCGCCGCACACCCCCTGCAAGGCGCGGTACAGCACCAGCTGCTCGAGGCTCGTCGCCGAGCCGCACAGCGCCGAGGCGATCGTGAAACCGCCGACCGAAAACAGGAACACGTATTTGATGCCGAGCCGGCCGGCGAGCCAGCCGGTCAGCGGCATCGTGATCGCCGCGGCGACGATGTACGAGGTCAGCACCCAGGCGATCTGGTCCTGCGAAGCCGAGAGGCTACCCTGAATATGCGGCAACGCGACGTTGGCAATCGTGTTGTCGACGCCTTGCATGATGTTCGCCAACATGATCGAGGCCGTAATCCAGCCTCGATTGGGCACCGCGGTCGGCGTTTCCCCGCGCAATCTGTTACCCCGGTAAGCCGGCCCACACATGGGCCGGCGCTCTTATTGTGTCAGGCGGCAACCTGCTTGGCGGTGGGCGCGTCGCCGGCGACCGTGGTGCGGCGCATGTCGCGTACCTTGGTCTCATCGAACCGGCGCACCCGATGCATCGTCTGGCGGTTGTCCCACATCACCAAGTCGAACTGCCGCCATTGGTGGACATAGACATTTTCCGGCCGCGTCGCCTCCTCGTTGACGTCGCGCAGGAAGGCGCGCGCTTCGGGCACCGGCCAGCCGACGATCGTGCCGGCGTGCGACGCAAGGTAAAGCGATTTGCGGCGGTTCTTCGGATGAGTGCGCACCAGCGACTGGCGCATCGGGCGGAACATCGCCTGCTCCTCGTCGGACAATTCGGTAAAGCCGAGAAGACCGCGCGAATACATCAGCGAATGTTCGCAGACAAGCGGTCCGACCGTCGCCTTCATTTCGTCGCTCAGCGCGTCATAGGCGGCGCGCATGTCGGCGAATTCGGTGTTGCCACCCCTGTCGACGATTGTCCGGCCCGAGAGGATCGAATATTTCGCCGGCACCGCGCGAAACGAGCTGTCGGAATGCCAGAGCTGGTTGCCGAGGTTAAAAAGCCGCCGGCGGTCGTCGCGCGCCATCGGCTGGTGGTCCTGCCCCAGGTTCGACACATCGTTCATCAGGTAGCTGAGGCGCTTCTCGTCCGGCTTGGTCACGGTGCCACCGGCCGAATTCTCGATCTCGCCGAATTCGCGGGTGAAGGCGATCTGTTGCTCGTCGGTTATGTCCTGGCCGGGGAAGATAAGCACCGCGTAACGGTTCATCCCCTCCTCGATCGCCGCGACCTCGTTCGCGGACAGCTTTCGCCGCAGGTCGACGCCGCCGACCTCGCCGACAAAGATCGGATGAATTTGGCGGATCGAGACGGCCATCCGCGGCGTCCTGCTGCAAAAACGAGCGGCAAAAGATACGCCGTCGTCATCCTTCTGTCATGTAGGCCAGGGTGTTGGCTGCTATGCCGATGTCGCTCTCGCCCTTAAGATGGCCGCCTGTTTCTCGCCTGCGGGGGGTCAACCATGTTTCGCGCCATTGCCGCCCTGATGCTGCTGCTCGGCTTCGCGGGAACCGGGAACGCGCAAACCCTCGGCGAGATCGACCGGCGCGAAGCGGCGGTCGTGGAGGCTTGGACGGCGACGCCGCTGACCCTGCGCAAGGCGTTCTTCGTCGCGAAACACCCAGACGGCTTCGGACAATACCTCGAGCGTTCCGGCAATGCCTTCAAGCCGGGCGAAAAGCTTGTCGCCTACGCGGAGCCGGTCGGCTTCGGGTGGAAGGACATCGGCAACGGCGAGTATGAATTCGGCTTCAAGGTCGATTTCCTGGTCAAGTCGCCCGACGGCAAGGTGCTGACTGGCCAGGAAGATTTCGCCGATCTCGGCGAAAAGAGCCACGCGCGAAACCGCGAATTCATGGTCGTGCTGACCCTCGACGTAGAGGGAGCCTCACCTGGCGACTATGTCCTCGAATACAAATTGCACGACATCACCAGCGACAAGACCGCTTCGTTCAATCTGCCGTTCAAGATCGCCAAGTAAGCGGCTAGCATCACCCCGACAGATCAAGGAGGAGGTCGCCATGGCGAAAATTCTGGTCATCCACGGCGCCGGCATGAACATGCGCGGCAAGGTCCAGCTCGACATCTTCGGGCCGATGCTGCTGCCCGAATATGACGAGCGCATCCGCGGCTATGGGGCCGAACTGGGTCTCGAGATCGAGATTTTCCATTCGAACATCGAGGGGGAAATCGTCAACAAGATCTACCAGGCCAACGACGAAGGCTTCGACGCGGCGATCTTCAACCCGGCCGCGTTCGGCAGCGGCTATCCGGCGCTGGTCGCCACGCTGTCGCAGGTCAAGTTCCCGACGATCGAAGTTCACATCTCTAACCCAATCCGGCGCGGACCCGCGTCGCAGACCGCCGCGGTCAGCCAGGGGGTCGTCGCCGGCTTCGGCATCGCCGGCTATGCGCTGGCGCTGCGCGGCCTCAAGGATTTGCTGGCGGCAAAGAAGTAGCCTCTCAGAGCAGCTCGCCGATCTTGTCGGCGGCCTTGAGGCCGTGGCCGGTGATCACCGCGACCGTGGTTTCGCCGGCCTTGATAATGCCATCGGCGAGGAGCCCGCTCAGCGCCGCGCCGACCGTCGCCGAGGTCGGCTCGACATAGAGCCCGAGCCGGCCGAGGCGGATCAGCGCCGGCGCGATTTCGTCCTCCGGCACCGCGACCACGCCGCCCCGCGAACGGCGCAACGCGGCCAGCACTTCGGCGGTGCGCACCGGCTTCACCGTCGCGATGCCGTCGGCGAGCGTCGGCTGCGGGGCGAATGCGGAATCGCCGTCCCAGGCGGCGGCGAACGCGGCGCAATTGGCGGCCTGCACCGCGAACAGGCGCGGCATCCGGGTGACCTCGCCGCGCCGCATCAGCTCGTCGAAGCCGCGTTCGAGCCCGAGGATGTTCGAGCCGTAGCCGGTCGGCACCAGGATGTTGTCCGGCGCCGCGAAGTCGAACTGCTCCCACAGCTCGTAGGCCAGCGTCTTGGTGCCCTCGATAAAGAACGGCTGCCAATTGTGGCTGGCGTAAAAACTGTCGCCGATGGCGGCGAGCGCCGCCTCGGTCACCGCCTGACGAGTGCCGGGGATCGCCTCGACGCTCGCGCCGGAGGCGGCGATCTGCACCACCTTGCCGCGCGGCGCGCTGGCGGGCACGAAGATGCGGCACGCGATCCCGGCGGCCGCCGCATAAGTCGCGATCGACGAGCCGGCATTGCCCGAAGAATCTTCATGGATCGGACCGACCCCGACCTCGAGCAGGTGGTTCAACATCACCGCGGCGCCGCGATCCTTGAAGGAGCCGGTCGGCATCTGGCTTTCGAGTTTGAAACGGATCGGCGCGCCGTCCCAATTCCGGGCGACGAGCGGTGTCCAGCCCTCGCCGAGCGAGACACGCGGCGGGCCGTCGAGGGCGAGCGCCGCGCGATAGCGCCACAGCGAGGCCTCGGCCACCTCGATCTCGCCGCGTACCAGCCCGTTTACGGGCGCCAGGTTCAGATGGCCGCCGCAGTCGCAACGCCAGAGCGGCCGGTCGGCCGCCAGTGTCGCGCCGCAAGCGGGGCAGTGGTAGATCGCCCGGGTCATCGCGCGACCTTATCGCCCGCGACCTGCTTGCGCTAGGATGCCCGGGCAAGCGCACGGGACAGCCATGGACGATGCAAAATTGGTCGGCGGCTCACCCGAGGACCGCCGGCGCCTGTTGGAGCGGATGGAAGAATACCTCGACGCCAATGGCCGCTTCGACTGGGCGAGGCTGCAGGATATCTGGAGCGGCGCGCCGGAGGCGGTGTTCTTCAACCTCAACGGCCACACCTATAAGGGTCGCGAGCACTGGACGCGGCTGTGGCGGTACTACCGCGACAATGTCGCGAGCGGCTATTGGACGCCGTTCGATATCGGCGGCGTGGTCAGCGGCAATCTCGCGGTGATTTGGTGCGAGCGCCAGACCCGCTCGGAATGGGTCGGCAAGGACCCGGCGCCGTCGCGCCCCTACGGCAAAGATTTCGTGTCGCGCTCGACCATGGCGTTCCGCAAGGAAGATGGCGACTGGCGCGTCGTCCACGTGCATTTCTCGCCGGCCAGCGACGCACCGCGACCCGGTGGCGTGTGATTTGCGACATATGACGCCGATTTTGCCGCAAATCGGTATCCGGCTTTCGGGCGCGCTCGAACCGCGCCGCTGTATCGAGCTGGCCCAGGCCGCCGAGGCGGCGGGGCTAGCCTCGGTCTGGTTCGCCGAGAACCCGTTTCAGCGTGGCGTTCTGGCCACGACGGGCGCTTGCGCCGTGGTGACGGATCGCGTGCGGATCGGCGTCGGCGTGGTCAATCCGTTCGGCCGCCATCCGGTGACGATCGCGATGGAATTCGGCGCGCTTGCCGAATTGGCGCCGGACCGCATCGTGCTCGGGCTCGGATCGGGGATCGGCGCCGCCGTACGGCGCATGGGATATCCGTACAACCGCCCGGTCACCGCGCTGCGCGAGGCGGTGGGGATCGTGCGGGCGTTGCTCGCCGGCGACAGCGTCAGCCATCGCGGGTTTGCCTTTGCCGTCAAGCGCGCCCAACTCACCTATCGGCCGGGCAAGGTGCCGATCTATCTGGCCGCCGCGGGCGTACACGCCCTCAGCGCCTGCGGTGAGATCGGCGACGGGCTGATCGTTTCGAACCTGACCCCGCCGCAAACGACCGAGCGCATGGCGGCGATGGTCGGCGAGGCGGCCGGCCGCTTCAACCGCAAGATGCCGCCCATCGTGCAATACGTGCCCTGCGTCGTCCGCCCCGATGGGGCCGAAGCCCGCGCCGCGGTCAAAACGCAGCTCGCCGAGATGCTGACGGCCTTCTGGTCGGGCGAAAGCGATTGGCCGGCCTCGAAGGAGGCGATCGTCGTGGAAAGCGGCATCCCGCGCAGCCACTTCGCCGCCGTGCTCGCCTGGCTGCGTCGCGGCGAGGATGCCGAGTCGTTGCTCGACGACCGTTTTGTCGAGGCCTTCGCGATTGCCGGGACGGCCGAGGAGTGCTTGCGGCAAGCGGCGGTCTACCGCGCCGCCGGCGTCGACGAATTGGCGCTGACCTTCGCCGGCGAGCAGGTCGCCCAAGACATCGCCTATCTCGGCCAAGCAATCAACGGGGCCGCCACGTGATCGCTAAATTCGCGCTGCTCGTAACCGCCGTGCTGGCGAGCGCAGCTGCCCGCGCCGATGAGCCAGGGACTGCCGAGCTTCAAAAATGCAAAATCTGCCACGCGCTCGATGCGGCCGGCGGCAACCGGGTCGGTCCTGATTTGCACGGCGTCTTCGGGCGCAAAGCGGGAACAGCCGCCGGCTTTGCCTTCTCCGACGCGATGAAAGACAGCGGCATTATCTGGGATGACGAAACCCTTGCCAAATTCCTCCGCGATCCCAAAGGTTCGCTGCCCGGCAACCGGATGTCCTTTCCAGGGATCCAGAACGAGGCGACGCTGCGCGACCTGCTGCAGCAATTGAAACAGGCGACGCAGTAGGCCCGGCGGACAGGGGTAAGACGGACAGGGGTATGGTTGACGCGATCGTCATCGACGGGCAAGCCATTGCCGCGCGGCTGCGCAAGGCGGTGGCCGAGGCGACAGCCGCCTTGAGGGGGCGTCACGGCATCACGCCGGGTCTCGCGGCGGTCATCGTCGGCAACGACGCGGCGAGCCAGATCTACGTCCGCAACAAGGCGCGCGCCTGCCTCGAAGCGGGGCTGGCGTCATTCGAGCATCGCCTGCCCGGCGACGCCTCGGAAGCGGAGGTGGTCGCGCTCGTCCGGCGGCTCAACCTTGACGAGCAGGTGGACGGCATCCTGGTGCAGCTCCCCCTCCCCGCTGGGATCGACCCGCAGCGCGTACTCGGCGCGCTCGATCCGCAAAAGGACGTCGACGGGTTTCACCCGCTGAACGTCGGCCGGCTGTGGAGCCGCCAGCCGACCTTCGTGCCCTGCACGCCGCAGGGCTGCCTGATGTTGCTCAAGACCGTGCACGCCGATCTCGCCGGCGCCGAGGCGGTGGTGCTCGGCCGCTCGCACATCGTCGGCCGGCCGCTGGCGGCGTTGCTGGTCGCGGCGGACTGCACGGTGACGGTCGCGCATTCGAAAAGCCGCGACATCGCCGCGATCTGCCGGCGCGCCGACATCCTTATCGCCGCCTCGGGACAGCCCGCCATGGTCAAGGCGGGCTGGGTCAAGCCGGGCGCGACGGTGATCGATGTCGGCACCAACCGCGTCGTCGCGGCGGACGGCACGGCGCGGCTCGTCGGCGACGTCGATTTCGCCGCGACACGGCGTGTCGCGGGAGCGATCACCCCGGTGCCGGGAGGGGTCGGGCCGATGACGATCGCCTGCCTGCTGCGCAACACCGCGATAGCCGCTTGCCGGCGCCGCGGCCTCCCCGATCCGTTGCCGGAAGCCTGAGGGCGGGAGCCCCGAAAGCGCCGGAGCTTTATCAGCGATGCGTCGCGTCGTTCTACTGAGGCGCCGCACCGTCATTCCGGGTTCGTCACGGCGCCGCGCCCCGGAATGACATACAGCTATGACATAGAGCGTCAGGCCAGGACGTACTGGTCGATCGCGCCGGCCCAACCGTCGGCGTCGTTGGTGTCGGGCGCGACGCCCTTGGCGGCGGCCTTGACGTGATCGGGCGCATTGCCCATCGCGATCGGGAAGCCGGCGGCGGCGAACATTTCGAGGTCGTTGGTCATGTCGCCGAGCACCGCGATCTCGTCCTTGGCGATCCCGAGGCGCTTGCCGAGCACCTCGACGATGCGCCCTTTGTCGATGCCCGGCGCGATGACGTCGCAGTAATAGGCCTGCGAGCGCGCCGCGTGCGCCGAATGGCCGAGCATCTCCTTCATGATGTGTTCGACCTTGGCGATCAAATCGTGGTTGTTGCTGGCCCCGACGATCTTGCCGACCGCGCTGAAATGGTAGTCGGTATAGGCGTCGACGACGGTCGGCGGCACGTCGATGGTGTGGATTTCGTGGTCGACGTGGTCGCCCTGGCGATCGAGGATCACCCATTCGTTACCGACAAACACCCAGGTCGACACGCCGTTGGCGTGAAAGGTATCGACCGCCAGCCGCGCTATGTCGGGCGGAATGCACACCTGCTCGATCACCGTGAGGTCGGGCTCGACGATCGAGCCGCCGTTGTAGCCGCCGAACGGCAGGGTGATCTGGAGCGCGTCGCGCATCGTCGTCAGCCCGAAAGGCGGCCGGCTGCTGCAGATCGTGAAGTCGATGCCGGCGTCGTGCAGCTTGCGCACGGCGGCGACGGCGGACGGGCGCAGCGACTTCTCGGTGGTAACCAGCGTGCCGTCGACATCGGTGATGACGAGTTTGATCTTGCTCATGCTGCTCCTCGGGTCAGAACCTCGATGCCGCCGCCGGACGCGACGATGACGGCCGAGGCGCGGCCGATGAACAGCCCGCAATCGACGACGCCGACGGTCATGCAGATCTGCTGTTCGAGGCGCGCCGGGTCGGCGATGCTGGGGAAGCGGCAATCGAGCGTGTAGTTGCCGCCGTCGGTGATGAAGGGATGGTCCTCGGTCGCAGGGCGCAGCACCGGATCGGCGCCGAGCTTTTGCAGCGCCGCCGCGGTAGCCTGCCAGCCGAACTGCACGATTTCGACCGGCACCGGCGTGTGGTCGCCGAGCCGGCCGACCAGCTTTTCCTGATCGACGACGATGACCAGCTGACGGCTCGCCGCCGCGACGATCTTTTCGCGCAGCAGCGCACCGCCGAGGCCCTTGATGAGATTGAGCGAGCCGCGCTCGACCTCGTCGGCGCCGTCGATCGTCAGGTCGATGGCGGGGTTCTCGGCGAGGCTCGACAGCGGGATCTTGAGGCTGCGCGCCTGCGCCGCGGTGCGCTCCGACGTCGGGACGCCGACGATCTTGAGACCCTGCGACACCCGTTCGCCCAGTCCCTGGACAACGAAAAATGCGGTCGACCCGGTGCCGAGGCCGACCACCATGCCGTCCTTGACGTACTCGATCGCGCGATAGGCCGCAGCCTTTTTTAGCTCGTCCCTGTCCATCGGAGCCGCCATGATTTAAACCTCGCCGCGCGCGGCGCGGTCGATAAACCACACCAGCTCGCCGACCGGCGCGATCCGCGCCGACGGCAGATCCCATTCGCCGGCAAGGACCCGCTTCATCATCGTCATCTTGTCGGCCCCAGCGGCGACAAAAGCCGTCGACTTGCTGCTGGCGAGCGCCGGATAGGTCAGCGTGACGCGCGGCACAAACGGGTTGAGCCCAGGTTCCGGCACTTCGGTCACCCAGCGATGCTTCTCTTCCAGCGCCGGCTTGCCGGGAAACAGTGAGGCGGTGTGGCCGTCCGGCCCCATGCCAAGCAGGTTGACGTCGAGCAGCGGTCGCGCCGGATCGAGCGCGTCGCCGCCGTAATAGGATTTCAGCACCTGCTCATAGGCGCGCGCGGCGTCGGCCGGGCTCCCCTTGTGTTCGATGCCGTGCACGTTTTCCGGCGGGATCGGCACATGCGCGATCATCGCCTCGCGCGCCATCGCGTAATTGCTGTTCGGGTCGTCCCAGGCGACGAAGCGGTCGTCGCCCCAGAACAGGTGCACGCGCTCCCACGGCATCGCCTCGCGCAACGGCGAGGCGGCGAGCAGCTGATAGAGCCGCTTCGGGGTCGAGCCGCCGGACAGCGCGATCGCGAAGCGGCCCGGCGTGGCGCAGGCGAGATCGGTGATCCACTGGGCGACGCGGCGCGCGAGCGATTCGAAATCGGCGGAAACATCAATGCGCGGTTTGCTGGCCATGAGCCTGTTCCTAAAGTGCCGCTTTTAACGCCCTGGCGAGGCCGAATTGCGGATCGCGGCAATGGCCTTGGCGTAATCGGGCGTGTTGAACACCGCCGAGCCGGCGACGATCGCGGTCGCGCCCGCCTCGATCGCCTGCCAGGCGTTCTCGCCGCTCAGTCCGCCATCGACCTCGATCGTGATATCGAGCCCGCGCCTTTCGCAAATTTCGCGCAAATCGCGAATCTTCGGCAGCATCGACGGGATGAATTTCTGTCCGCCGAAGCCCGGGTTGACGGTCATGATCAGGACGATCCCGACCAGGTCGAGGACGTATTCGATCTGGTCGAGCCCGGTGCCCGGGTTGAGGACAACCCCCGCGACCTTCCCCAGACTTTTGATGTGCGACAACGCGCGGTGCAGGTGGATTGTCGCGCTCGCCTCGCAATGCACGAGGATGTGGTCGGCGCCCGCTGCGGCGAATTCGTCGAGGTAATGTTCCGGCTCGACCATCATCAGGTGCACGTCGAGCGGCTTCTGGGTCACCTTGCGCAGCGCCGCGACGACAATCGGACCGATCGACAAATTCGGCACGAAGCGGCCGTCCATCACATCGACATGGATCCAGTCGGCGCCGGCCGCGTCGGCCGCCCGCACGTCGTCGCCAAGCCGCGAGAAATCGGCCGAGAGGATCGACGGGGCGACGATGACAGGGCGCGCCATGGTTGTTGGGCCGCGCTTTAGTCGATCGGCCGCCATGCCCGCCCGCTGCGCCACAGCATCTGGTCGGCGCCTTCGGGCCCCATGCTGCCGGCGGGATAGAATTCGATCGGCGCGTTGCGGTCGTTCTTCCACATGTCGAAGATCGGTTGGACGACGCTCCACCCCGCTTCGACTGAATCGGCGCGCTGAAACAGCGTCGGGTCGCCGATCATGCAGTCGTAGACCAGCGTTTCGTACCCGGTTGCCGGAGCGGCGTTGAAATAATCGCGATAGTGGAAATCCATCTTGACGCCGCCAAGCTGAATTTCGGGGCCCGGCTTCTTCGCGCTGAATTGCAGCGACACGCCTTCGTCCGGCTGCAGCTGCAGGGTCAGCACGTTGGGCGAGATGCTGTCTACGGCGGTGTCGCGGAACAGAGCGAACGGCGCGCCCTTAAACTGGATCGCGATTTGTGTCGTGCGTTTCGTCATGGATTTGCCGGTGCGCAGATAAAACGGCACGCCGGCCCAGCGCCAGGTGTCGATGTTGAGCCGCATCGCGACAAAGGTCTCGGTCATGCTGTCGGGGGCGACCCCCTCGGCGTTGCGGTAGGCGGCGACCTGTTGGTCGCGCACCGTTCCGGCGCCGTATTGCCCGCGAACGACATTGCGCTGCAGATCGCCGTCGTCGAACGGCACGATCGCCTGTAGCGCCTTGGTCTTTTCGGTGCGCACAGCGTCGGGGTCGAACGAGTTGGGCGGTTCCATCGCGGTCAGGCTGACGAGTTGGAAGACATGGTTCGGCACCATGTCGCGCATCGCCCCGGTCTGCTCGTAGAACGCGGCGCGATGCTCGACGCTGACCGTCTCGGAAACCGTGATCTGGACGTGGTCGATATGGTCGCGGTTCCACAGCGGCTCGAAAATGCCGTTGGCGAAGCGCAGCGCCATGATGTTCTGGACGGTCTCCTTGCCGAGGAAATGGTCAATCCGATAGACCTGCGGCTCGCCAAGCACTTTGAGCACGCGGGTGTTGAGGGCCTTGGCCGAAGCGAGGTCGGTGCCGAACGGCTTCTCGATGATGACGCGGCGCCAGCCGTTCTTCTCGTCCCCGAGGCCGGCGGCGCCGAGCTGATCGATGATCGGCCCGAACAGTTGCGAGGCGACCGCGAGATAGAACAGCGCATTGCCCTGCGTCCCGTTCGCGGCGCCGACCTGATCCAGCTTTTTCGACAGGTTCTGGTAAGTCCCGGCGTCGTTCAGATCGCCCGACATATAGTGCGA
Organism: Allostellaceae bacterium; assembly: GCA_035648415.1. GTDB lineage: Bacteria > Pseudomonadota > Alphaproteobacteria > ATCC43930 > CGMCC-115725 > DATARH01. The sequence continues at coordinate 13,283 of DASRLO010000009.1, read as the reverse complement.
TCGGCTGGCGATGGAGTTCCAGGCCTTCTCGTCGAGCGGATTCGGCGAGCCGCCGTGATCGCCGCTCGCGACAAAACGCTTGATAGCGTCGGTCAACGACTGGCGAAACGCATCGTCGGACTGGTCGGTGCGGCCGAGCCCGATCAGCGCGAAATTGTCCGCCAGGAGACCGGTGCGCGCCAGATTGTAGATCGCCGGCATCAGCAGGCGCGCCGTCAAGTCACCGGTAGCGCCGAAGATCACCACGGTGCACGGCGGCGCCTTCGACCCGTGTTTTGTCCCGACTGACTCAGCCATGTCGTGGTCCCTTAAAACTGTTCGTCAAATCAGCCTTGCGCGGAACGGGAAGACGGCCTCTTCCCGTTCCGCCAAGGATGGCGTGCCGTGCCGGGCTCAGTGATGCTCGCTTCCGTGCGCCTCGTGCGCCATCTGCTCGGTGTGTCCACCGAACTGCTTGCGCATCGCCGACAGGATCTTTTCGGCGTAGGTGTGTTCCTGGCGCGAGCGGAACCGGGTATAGAGCGACGCCGTCAATACATCGGCAGGCACAGCTTCCTCGATAGCCGCTTCGATAGTCCAGCGGCCCTCACCCGAATCCTGGACGTAGCCCGAGAACTCCGAGAGCGACTCGTCTTCGGCCAGTGCGATCGCGGTCAGGTCGAGCAGCCACGAGGCGATGACGCTGCCGCGGCGCCAGACTTCGGCGAGGTCGGCGAGGTTGAACTTGTAGCGCCGGCTTTCCGGGATGAACGACTGCGATGCTCCCTTCAGGATATCGAAGCCCTCGGCATAGGCCTGCATGATCCCGTATTCCATGCCGTTGTGGACCATCTTGGCGAAATGGCCCGCGCCGGCCGGACCGGCATGGATATAGCCGTTCGCGACCCGCACGTCGCGGCCTTCGCGGCCGGGCGTCTTGTCGATCGTGCCCTCGCCCGGCGCCAGCGTCTTGAGGATTGGGTCGAGATGGTCGACCGCCTCCTTGGCGCCGCCGATCATCATGCAATAGCCGCGCTCCAAGCCCCAGACGCCGCCGCTGGTGCCGACATCGACAAACGTGATGCCCTTCGGCTGAAGCAGCTCGGCGTGCGCGATGTCGTCGAGGAACTTGGAATTGCCGCCATCGATCAGGATGTCGCCCTTACCGAGCATGCCGCTCAGCTCGACGATCGTGTCGTGCGTGATCTTGCCGGCAGGCAGCATCACCCACACCACTTTCGGCGCCGACAGCTTGCCGACAAAATCGGCGAGGCCGGTGCTGCCGGCAGCTCCTTCCTTGGTTAAAGCCCCGACCGCGTCCGTGCTGCGGTCGTAGACGACGCAGGTGTGTCCGTTGCGCATCAGCCGGCGGACGATGTTGCCGCCCATGCGGCCGAGACCAATCATTCCGAGTTGCATAATCATTCTCCCCTGTGTCTGTCGGCCGCTATTTCAAAGCCTGTTCCAAAGCCGCGGCGAGCGTCTTCAAACCTTGCTCGACGCCGCCCGCGAGATGAACCCTGAGCGCCCGCCGGCCACGATCGGCGAGCACGTCGAAATCGCCGCGCGCCTGCGCCGCCTTGACGATTCCGAACGTATACCTGGCCCCCGGCACCGGCAAATCGGCCGGATCGCTGCAGGTGATCTGCAGAAACACGCCGCTGTTCGGGCCGCCTTTATACGCTTGACCGGTCGAATGCAGGAAGCGCGGCCCGAAACCGAGGCAGGTCGCCAGCTTTTTGGTGTCGCGCACCGAGTGCCGCATCTTCTGCATCGCCTCGATATGCGCCGGCGTGCGGTCGATATAAGCGAGCATCGCGACATAGTCGCCGGCTTTGGCGCTGCCGAGGTGCGCCTTCAGTGCCGCCACGAGACTGGTCGCCTTAGGCTTCAGCTCGCCCTCGTTGCGCGGGTCGGCGAACAATTCGATGCCGTCGAACGAGGCAAACGGCTTTTCCGGCGGCAGAGAGCCGGTCGCTTCGTAGGCGGTGGTCAGCTCGCGGGTCTTGACCTTGCTGGCCTCGACATCGGGCTGGTCGAACGGGTTGATGCCGATGATCGAGCCGGCGACCGCGGTCGCCATTTCCCAGCGGAAGAACTCCTGGCCGAGCTGCATCGGGTCGTTGACGATGATGCGCACCACCGGCTGGCCGGCCGCTTCGAGCGCGGCGACCGCCTTGTCCTGCTCGGCATCCGTGTCGGAAGCGAGCCTTGTGTAGGCGAACAGCCGATCCTTGCCGTAGGCCGAGGCCGGTCCGACCGCTTCGGAATCGACCGGGACGATGCCCTTGCCGATCTTGCCGGTCGATTCGGCGAGCAGTTGTTCGAGCCAGGCGCCGAAATCAGCGATGCCTTTCGAGGCGAGGATCGTCACCTTGTCGCGGCCGTGGCGCTGGCAGACGCCCATGATCGCGCCGAGGATGACGCCCGGGTTCTCCGACGGCGGCGAGCTCGGCGCGCAGGAGCGCACCATCTCGGCCGTGGTTTCGAAGAATTGCCGCGGCGGGATGCCGGTCGCCGTCGCCGGCACCATGCCGAAATTGGACAGCACCGAATAGCGCCCGCCAATGCTCTTCAGCCCGTGGAAGATGTGACGAAACCCGGCCTCTCGCGCCATCTTTTCGACCGTTGAGGCCGGGTCGGTGACCACCATGAAACGCTTCGGCGCCTCGGCCTCGCCCACCGCCTGCTTGGCCTTTTCAAAGAAATAGGCCTTGAAGATGTTGGGTTCGAGCGTGCTGCCCGATTTGCTCGACACCAGGAACAAACAGCTCTTGAGATCGACCGCCTCCTCGAAGCGCTTGACCTGCGCCGGGTCGGTCGAATCCAGCACATGCAGCTTTGGGAAGCCCGGTTTCGAGCCGAAGGTCTCGGCGAACACTTCCGGCCCGAGGCTGGAGCCGCCCATGCCGAGCAGCAGCATGTCCTTGAACTTGCCGTTCTTGACGTCCTCGGCGAGCGCTTCGTGCTGCGCCACGCCCTTCAGCTGGTCGCTGACGATGTTGAGCCAGCCGACCCAATTCGCTTCGTCCGCTTCGGTCCACAGCGATGCGTCGCCCGACCACAGCCGGCGGACCTTGCCTTCCTTGCGCCAATCCTCGATCGCCGCCTTGACGTCGCCGTCGAGATCGGCAGGCAGCTTGTAGCTCATCGAGTTGAGCTTGTTGCCGAGCACCATCTGGCGCTTTTTCTGCACCGACGCATAGAGCTGGTCGGCGGCGTCGGCGAAGAGACCGACAGCGTCGACGACCAGTTTCTTGGTGACGTCCGCCATCGAGATCCCGGCGCCGGGCAGCGCGGCCATCACCGCCTTCGCCCCGGCGATGTCCTCTTCGAGGCTCGCGCGGGCGGTGCCGTGGTCCCGGAACGCATCCATCGTCCCCGGCGGCATCGTGTTGACCGTGTCCGGGCCGATCAGCTCCTCGACGTAAAGCACATCGCTATAGGCCTTGCTCTTGGTGCCGGTGCTGGCCCACAGCAACCGCTGGGTCTGCGCGCCCTTCTGCGCCAGGCGCTGCCAGCGCGGGCTCGAATAGATTTCCTTGTAAAGCTGATAGGTCAGCTTGGCATTGGCGATCGCCACCTTGCCCTTGAGCCCTTCCAGCTTCGCCTTGTCGCCTCCGGCGGCGATCTTGGCGTCAAGCTGGCTGTCGACGAGGCTATCGATGCGGCTGATAAAGAAGCTGGCGACGCTCGCCACTTTGTGCGGGTCGCCGCCCTTGGCGACGAAATCCTCGAGGCCGGAAATGTAGGCCTCAGCGACTTCGGCGTAGACATCGGCCGAGAACAGCAGCGTCACGTTGATGTTGACGCCCTCGCCGATCATCGTGCGGATCGCCGGGATGCCCGGCTTGGTGCCGGGTATCTTGACCATCAGATTGGGGCGGCTGACCTGGCGCCACAAGCGCCGGGCTTCCTCGATCGTCTCGTGCGTCTGCATCGCCAGATAGGGCGAGACCTCAAGGCTGATATAGCCGTCGCGGCCCTGGGTCTGCTGATAGACCGGCAGCATCTGGTCGGCGCCTTCCTGAATGTCATGAACCGCGAGGCCCTCGAACAGCGCACCCGGGTCGACATCGCCGGCCGCCTCCGCCTCGCGGATCAGCTCGTCGTAATCTTCGCCATGACCGATCGCCTTTTCGAAGATCGACGGGTTCGACGTGACGCCGCGCAACCCGTCATCGGTGATCATCTTGGTGAGCTGACCAGACCGCAGCAGGTCGCGGCTGACGAAGTCGAACCACGCCGATTGCCCAAAGTTGTTGAGTGTCGCCAAACGGCTAGCCATCGCTTGCTACTCCTTGCGGGCGAGCTGCGCCTTGGCAGCCGCATATACGTTTTCGCCGGTAAACCCGAACTTGACCACCAGCTCCTTCAAGGGCGCCGAGGCTCCGAACGTGCTCATGCCGATGATGGCGCCGTCAAACCCGGTATAGCGCGCCCAGCCCATGGTCGAAGCCTGCTCGACCGCGACGCGGCGGCGGCAATCCGGCGGCAGCACCGAGTCGCGGTAGCTCTTGTCCTGCAATTCGAACAGCTCCCACGACGGCATGCTGACGACGCGCGCCTTGACCCCCTCGGCGATCAGCTTCTCGTATACCTCTACGACAAGCTGCACTTCGGTGCCAGTGGCCATCAGGATGACGTCCGGTTTGCCGCCCGGCGCGTCGCCCAGCACGTAGGCGCCCTTGGCGACGCCGCTCGCCGGAGCATACTTGGTGCGGTCGAGCGTAACGAGGTTTTGCCGGCTGCATATCATGCAGACCGGCTGATGCTTTTGCTGGAGCGCGTAGCGCCACGCTTCAGCGACCTCGTTCGCGTCGCCTGGCCGGAAGGTGACGAGGCCGGGGATCGCGCGCAGCCCGATCAGCTGCTCGATCGGCTGGTGGGTCGGGCCGTCCTCGCCGACACCGATCGAATCGTGGGTGAACACCCAGACGACCGGTAACTCCATGATCGCGCTCAGGCGGATCGGCGGCTTCACGTAATCCGAGAAGATCATAAAGCCCGAGCCGTACGAGCGCAGCTTGGTCAAGGCGAGACCGTTGCAGATCGACCCCATCGCATGCTCGCGAATGCCGAAATGCAAATTGCGGCCGCCGTGGTTTTCCGCCTGCAGGTCGCCGGCGCCATCGAAGGTCAGCCGGGTCTTGGTCGAGGGCGCGAGGTCGGCGGCGCCGCCGACCAGCCACGGCAGGTTTTGCGCGATCTTGTTCAGCACCTGGCCCGACGAATCGCGGGTCGCGAGGCCCTTCGGATCGGCCGGAAACACCGGAATGTCCTTGTCCCAGCCCTCCGGCAGGTCGCGTGCCTCCATCTGCTCGCATTGCTTGGCGAGGTTGGGGTGCGCCGCCTTGTATTTGGCGAAGAGCGCTTCCCACTCGCTGCGCGCCTTCGCACCGCGGGCGCCAATGCCGTTCTTGAAATGATCGTAGACGCCCTCGGGCACCAGGAACTGCGCGTCCTCCGGCCAGCCGTAATTGCGCTTGGTGAGCTTGACCTCCTCGGCGCCGAGCGGCTCGCCGTGGACGCCGGAGGTATCCTGCTTGTGCGGCGCGCCGTAGCCGATATGGCTTTCGACGACGATCAGCGTCGGGCGGTCGTTTGTGTGACGCGCGGTCGCGATCGCATGGGCGAGCCGCTCGCGGTCGTTGGCGTCGCTGACCCGCTCGACATTCCAGCCATAGGCCATAAAGCGACCGGCCACGTCCTCGGTGAAGGCGAGCGAGGTGTTGCCTTCGATCGTGATGTGGTTGCTGTCGTAGAACCAGCAGAGGTTGCCGAGCTTGAGGTGGCCGGCGAGCGACGCCGCCTCGCTGGCCACGCCTTCCATCATGCAGCCGTCGCCGCACAGCGCGTAGATTTGATAATCGAACAGCGAAAAATCGGGGCGGTTGAAATGGCTGGCGAGCCAGTTAGCGCCGATTGCCAGCCCGACGCTGGTCGCGATCCCCTGCCCCAGCGGCCCGGTCGTGGTCTCAACCCCCGAGGTCCAGTGGTATTCGGGATGGCCCGGACACTTGCTGTCGAGCTGGCGGAATTTTTTGAGGTCGTCGAGCGCGACCGTCGGCGTGCCGAGCCGCTCGTACTTCTCGTTGACCGACTGCACCCCGGTGAGGTGCAGGATCGAATAAAGCAAGGTCGAGGCATGCCCCGACGACAAGACGAAACGGTCGCGGTTGGGCCAAATCGGATCCGCCGGATCGAAGCGCAGGAAATCCTGCCACAGCGTGTAGACCACCGGGGCCATCGCCATCGGCGTGCCGGGATGGCCGGAATTGGCCTGCTGCACCGCATCGATGCACAGCGTACGAATCGTGTTGACGGCAATGTCTTCTATCGAACCGGTCGGCATGGTGCTCATGGTTGCCCCCTCAATGGCTTGACGACGGTCGCCGCGCTCACGCCGGCGCCATCATGTTCGCCCCAATCATCGTCTCCTGGGGCGATGACAGGGCAGTGACAATGTGATCGACGATCGCCGCGATGGGCCGATCGATCGACGTTAAAATCGCTTCTTCCCCGGCGGTCGGCGGCTCGAGCGCGGCGAATTGGCTTTCGAGCAGGCTTGCCGGCATAAAATGTCCGCTCCGTCCGGCCAGCCGGTCGGCGATTAGCGCGTACGGTCCCTCGAGGCAGACCAGCCGCACGGTTGCCCGGCCGCCGACGATCGCATCGCGATAGCGCCGCTTCAGCGCCGAGCAAGTTATGACCCCCGGCGTCTTGGCCTTACGCCACGCGGCGATCTGCGCGGCGATCGCGGCGAGCCAGGGCGCACGGTCGGTATCGTCGAGCGCTTGGCCGGCGGGCATCTTCGCGATGTTCGCGGGCGGATGCAGCGCGTCGCCGTCCGCGAATCGCCAGCCCAGGCGCTCCGCCAACGCGAGCCCGACGGTCGACTTGCCCGAACCGGAAACGCCCATCACCACGACAGCTTCGATGCGAGGCCGACGGGGCGATAGGGTGATGGGCGCCGATCTGCAGCTAATCGTATCCTCGCCGGGACTTGGGATAGAAGGCGCTATCTTGGCGTTTTCCCGACGCTTGCGCAACCGGCTCGCGGTTCAACCCCGGCGTGGGTCGAGCGCATCGCGCAGCCCGTCGCCGAACAGATTCAGCGACAGCACCAGCAGGAAGATCGCCAGCCCTGGCCAGAGCGCCATCCACGGCGCCTGGGAAACAAAATTCTTCGCGGTATTCAACATGCTGCCCCAGCTCGGGTCCGGCGGCTGCTCGCCGAGCCCGAGAAACGACAGGCTGGCCTCGGCGATGATCGCGGCGGCCGCGGCGAGCGTCGCCTGGACCAGCAAGGGCGGCACGATATTGGGCAGGATATGGCGCAGCACGATGCGGTGGTGCGAGTTGCCGACCGCGCGCGCCGCCTCAATGTAGTCCTCGTGCTTGACCACGAGTACCTGCCCGCGGGTCAGCCGCGCGAAGATCGGCGTTTGCGAGACGCCGATCGCGATCATCGCATTGGCGAGGCTGGGGCCGAGAAACACCGCCAGCGCGATCGCGAGGATCAGAAACGGGATCGCCAGCATCGCGTCGATCATCCGCATCAGCATGCCGTCGACAAAGCCGCCGAGATAGCCGGAGATGAGCCCGATCGGCACCCCCGCCGCCAGCGCCAGCGACACCGAGACGAGACCGGCCGCCAGCGAGGCGCGGCTGCCCCAGATAATGCGCGCCAGCACGTCGCGGCCGATCTCGTCGGTGCCGAACGGGTGGGCGAACGACGGCGGCTTGCGCACCGCGCTCCAGCTCGTCGCCAGCGGGTCGTAGGGCGAGACCAGCGGCGCGAGGATCGCCAGCACGATGAAGAACAGCACGACCGCGAGCCCCGCCATCGCCAGGCGCCGGTGCGCGAGCTGGCGCAGCGTGCGCTGCCACGGCGCCTCGGCGCGTTCGACCGCGATGAGCGCCGCGGCCAGCGGCTCCGCGGTCATGCCCGCAGCCTCGGATTGAGCAGTGCGTAGGCGATGTCGGCGAACAGATTGAGGAAGATATAGGCGAGAGCGGTGCACAGCACGACGCCCTGCACCACCGCGTAATCGCGGTTGAACACCGCATCGACGATCAGCTTGCCAAAGCCGGGGATGCTGAAAACCTGCTCGGTCAGCACCGCGCCCGACAGCAGCGCGCCGAATTCGAGAGCGCCGAGCGTCACCACGGGGATGAGCGCGTTGCGCAGCGCATGGCGCAGGATGACGCTCCATTCGGAAAGGCCCTTGGCGCGGGCGGTGCGCACGTAATCGGAGTCCAAGACCTGCAGCATGGCGCTGCGCGTATGCCGCATCATCACTGCGGCGATCGCGTTGCCGAGCACGAAAGCCGGCATGATCAGCGTCAGCAGGTTCTGCTTGAGGCTTTCGGCCGGGGTCACGAAACCCGAGGCCGGCAGCCAGCCGAGCGTCACCGAAAACAGCAGGATGAGCAGAATGCCGAGCCAAAAATTGGGGATCGAGAGGCCCCACAGCGCGGCCATCGTCGCGCCGTAATCGATCGCGGTGTCATGCTTGACCGCGGCGAGGATGCCGGCCGGCACGCCGATCGCCAGCGCCACCACCATCGCCAGCCCGGCCAGCTCGCCGGTCACCGGCAGTTTTTCGAGAATGAGGTCCTTGACCGGCCGCTTGATGCGGATCGACTCGCCGAGATCGCCGTGCGCGATGCCCTTGACCCAAAGCACGTAGCGCTCCGGCAACGGCCGATCGAGATGGTATTTCTCGCGCAGGAAGGCGATCACCGCCGGGTCCCGCTCCTCGCCCGCCATCGCCAGCGCCGGATCGCCCGGCAGCAATTGCTGCAACCCGAAGATCAGCACCGACACGAAGAACAGCGTCGGAATGATCAGCGCGATGCGACGCTGAAGGAAGGCGATCATGCCCACATCGCCGACAATTCTTGTTGTCGAAAAATGGTGCGCTTATAATGGTCCATTATGGAAGGTTCGCGAATGAAAATCGATTCCGGAGACGAGCGGATTGTTGGTGTCACCGTCTTCAAGGCGCAGTGCTTGGCGCTCATCGACGATGTTGCTAAGGGCAAGACGCGCCGCGTGCTGCTGATGAAGCATAATCGGCCCGTTGCAGCAATTGTACCGATTGAAAACGAGGTTACGGATTTGTGGGGCGCAATGCGGGGCACTGTGACAATTGCGCCCGGAACCGATCTCACAGCAGGCACTGGTGAGCTTTGGGAGGCCGAGAGCTGACGCCCGCTCGACCAATCCTTCTCGATACTTGCGTGGCAATCTGGTTGATGAATGGCGACTCGATTTTGACGGCGGGTCGCGAGGCGATCTCTGCCGCGCGAGCGCAAAATCTCGGAGTCTTCGTCTCACCGATAACCGCCTGGGAAATAGCTACGTTGACGGCACGAAACCGCATAACGCTGACGCTCTCGTCCGAAGCATGGTTTGATGCGTTCCTGGAACTCCCGGGCGTCCGTCTCGCCGTGATGCCGCCATCGGTGCTAATTGCATCGAGAACTCTTCCCGGTTTCCCGCCCAAGGATCCGGCCGACCGCGTCATAGCGGCCACGGCGCGCGCTTTGGGCTATGTCATCGCCACCCGAAACGGAGAGCTGACTGGCTACGCGGCGGCTGGTCATGTGGAGATCGTCGCCTGCTGATCGTTTGCCTATTGCAGCTTGATCCCCTGCCGCCTGATCAGCCCGTCGGGATACGGTTCGAACCCGCTGAGCTTGGCGCTTGCGGCATAGAGCCATTTTTCATGCCATAGATAGATGATCGGGCGGTCGGCGAGCGTGTGCGCGGCGATTTTGGCGTAGTGCGCCAAGCGTTCCTGCTGGCTGGCGGCGGCGCGCGCGGCGTCCAGTTCGGCATCCACCTCCGGGTTGCAGTAATGTCCGGTATTGAGCGCCGGCGGCGCCTTGCAGCTGACGAAATTATAAAGATTGCCGTCGGGGTCGGTGCGCCCGCTCCAGCCGATGAGGTACGCCTCGAAATCGCCCTTTACGGCGAGGTCGAGCGACGAGGCGAATTCGGTCGCCTGGATCTTGATGTCGAACCCGGCTTCGGCGGCCATCGATTGCACCACCTGCGCGGCGCGCAGCGTCTCGGGGTTGGTCGGCACCGTCATCGTAAAGGCTGGTTTCGGCGCGCCGGCGGCGGCGAGCAGCGATTTCGCCTTGGCTACGTCGCGCGCTGGGATCGGCATGTCCTTGACGTACCACGGGCTTGTCGGCGCTTCCCACTGGTTGCCGGCGGTGAACTCGCCGTTGAACACGACCTGGTTGAGCGCGGCGCGGTCGATCGACAGCTCCAGCGCCTCGCGCACCCGCTGGTCCTGGCCCAGCGGGTTTTTCGCCCGCTCGCCGTTGGCGGTGTTGATGGTGATGCCGGTATAGGCAAGACTGGTGATGGCGCTGAGCTTTAGCCGCGCATCCTTGCGCACCGTGTCGAGGTCGGTCGCGGCGACCCGCTCGATCAGGTCGAGCTGGCCGGACTGCAGGTTGGACAGCCGCACCGTCGAATCGGCGATCGGCAGGAAGACGATACGATCGACGTGGATCGCATCCTTGTTCCAATAATCGGCGAAGCGGTCGAGCACGATGCGGTCTTGCGCCACCCGCTCGGTAAACTTGAACGGACCCGCGCAAATCGGATGCTGACCGAATTTGTCCCCTTCCGCCTGCGCCGCCTTCGGCGAGACGATCATCCCGGCGCGGTCCGACAATTGCGCGAGAAGCGGCGCGAACGGCTTGTCGAGCACCAGCTTCACGGTGTGGTCGTCGACGATCTCGACCGATTTGACCGCGCTGATCTCGGCCTTGCGGTTCGAGCCGGGCATCGTCAGGTGGCGTTCGAGGCTGAACTTGACCGCCGCGGCGTCCATCTTCTCGCCGTCCTGGAAGGTGACGCCCTGACGCAGCTTCATGACCAGCGCCTTGTTGTCGTCGGTCCACCGCCACTCGGTCGCGAGCTGCGGCACGATCTGGAGATCAGGTCCGATATCGACCAGCTTGTCGCAGAGCGAGGCGAAGACGATGCGCCCGACATAGGTGCGCGCCAGGGTCGGGTCGAGCACATCGGGGTCTTCGGCGAGGCCGATCCGCAGCGTTGTCTGGGCCGTCGCGGCGCCGCTCAGCAGGCCGGCCGCCAGCAGCGCGGCAGCAGCCAATATCCGTCGCAACATCGTCACTCCCCCTATTCGACCCATTTTCTTGTGCACGATCAGCGCCAGTTTCGGCGCAGGTAAAGCCGTCGTGGTCGCCCGGCAGGCGCCCTACCCTATCGGCCGGCGGCGTAGCTCTGCATGCCGCGCGGGTTGGCGCCGGCCTTGAGGATGCGGCCCTCCGGCGTCTCTTCGCGGGCGCAGGCGGCGAGTCGCCCGCCCGACCATTCCTCGCCGATCTGCACGCGATGCCCGCGCGCGGCGAGCGCCTTTTTCGTCGCTTCCGGGAAGCGGCCTTCGAGCGCCAGGTGGCCGGGATTGGCGGCGCGCGGGTAGAACGAGCTCGGTGCGTGGTCGGTGTTGAATTCCGGGCAGTCGATCGCCTCCTGCAAGTTCATCCCGTGGTGGACGTGATGCAGGAAAAGCTGCAGCGACCACTGGTCCTGGCCGTCGCCGCCAGGCGTGCCGAACGCCATGTAGGGCAAGCCGTCCTTAAAGGCGAGGGTCGGCGACAAGGTGCTGCGGGGGCGCTTGCCGGGCGCTAGGCTCGACGGCGAACTCTCGTCGAGCCACGAAATCTGCAGCCGCGTGCCGAGGCAGAAACCGAGCTCGGGGATAACCGGCGACGATTGCAGCCAACCGCCGCTCGGCGTCGCCGAGACCATGTTGCCCCAGCGGTCGATCACATCGACGTGGCAGGTATCGCCGGCGACCGCGCCCAGCGGGCTCGTCGTCGGTTCGCCAATCCTGGCGGCAAAAGCGCCAACCGTGGGCTCGCCGATGCCGACCGCCGAGGCAAGCTCGGCGCCGCCGACCAGGAAGTGCGGCTCGCGCAAATTGGGATGGCCCGGACGCAGCTCGATCGACGCATGCTCGCCGACCAGGTTGCGCCGGTGGTCATTGTATTCGGGGCTCAGCAGCGTCGCCATCGGCACATCGACAAAATCGGGGTCGCCGTACCACGCCTCGCGGTCGAGATAGGCGAGCTTGGCGCATTCGGTGACGGTGTGGACGAAATCCGGCCCCGTCGGGTCGGTGTCGTCGAGGTCGAAGCCCCGCAGCAGCGCCAGCTGCTGCAGCAGCACCGGACCTTGGCTCCACGGGCCGCCCTTGACGAGGGTGTAGCCGCGATAATCGTAGGTCAGCGGCGCTTCGACCGGCGCCTGCCAGTCGGCCATGTCGGCGGCGGTCAGCACGCCGTTGTGCCGGCGGCCCGACGAGTCGAGTACCTCCTCGGTGCGGCAGAAGCGGCCGATCGCGTCGGCGACGAAGCCGCGATACCACGCGTCGCGGGCGCGGTCGATACGGCGCTCGCGTTCGCCGCCGCCCGCTTCGGCTTCGGCGAGGACGCGCTTGTAAGTCGCCGCGAGCCGAGGATTGCGGAACAGCGCGCCAGCTTTTGGCGGTCCGCCATTCGGCAGATAGACCGCGGCCGATGTCGGCCATGCGGTGCGAAACATTTCGGCGACGGTCGAGATCGTCACCGGGATGCGCCAGGCCAGCGGATAGCCGTTCTCGGCATAGGAGATCGCGGGCCCGATGATATCGGCGAGCGGCAGCGTGCCGTAGTCGCGCAACAGCCGCATCCAGCCGTCGAAGGCGCCGGGCACGGTGGCGGCGAGCAACCCGGTGCCGGGTACGAGGCTGAGGCCGAGCCTCTGATAATGCGCGATCGAGGCGGCGGCGGGCGCGACGCCTTGGCCGCAGATCATGTCGCAGCGCTGGTTCTTTTCGCTCCAGACCAGGATCGGCGCTTCGCCGAGCGGACCGTTGAGGTGAGGCTCGACCACCTGCAGTGTCAGCCCCGCCGCCGCGGCCGCATCGAAGGCGTTGCCGCCTTTTTCGAGCGTCGCCATCGCCACCGCCGTCGCCAGCCAGTGCGTCGAGGAAACGACGCCAAACGTGCCGCGAATCTCGGGCCGGGTGGTGAAGGCGGGCATCGGCGGGTCTCCGGATTTTAGCGGCGCGACATCACGTTAACTGAGCAAGCCGCACGAAGCGATCAAATCGAGGCGAATTCGACCGGCTGCGCGCCGTGCCACAGGGGCAGCTCGCCGAGCGGGCGCAGGTTCTCCGCCCCCTCGACGATCGTCAGGAACGGGTTGCCGGCCAACCGGCCGCCTTGCGCTCGAAATGGGGCCGCGAAGGCATAGGGGCCGGCGG
>DASRLO010000008.1:0-38387 GCA_035648415.1 Allostellaceae bacterium | reverse complement strand
GCCGCAGCCGGCGCCTGGCCAAGGACTTCGAAGCAACCACCCAGAGCGCCACCGCCTGGCTCCTCCTCGCCAATCTACGGCTCCTCTCCCGCCGTCTCGCAAAAGATTGAGCGCAAATGAACCATTTCGAGTCAGACTCTCAGGATGACGGGGGTTTTACATGACATTAAGAAAAATCGTCATCCTGACGAGGCGCGAAAGCGCCGTCTCGAAGGACGCGATACCTACCTGTCGACCCAGGCGATGCGCAAAATATTGGTGGCGCCGGGGGTGCCGAAGGGGACGCCGGCGGTGATGACGACGCGCTGGCCGGGCTGGGCGATCTCCTCGCGGTGGGCGGCGCGCACCGCCTTCTGCACCATGTCGGAAAAGCTCTTGATGTCGGTGCTGTGGACGCAATGCGCGCCCCACAGCAGCGCGAGGCGGCGCGCGGTGCCGAGATGCGGCGTCATCGCCAGGATCGGCACGGCCGGGCGCTCGCGGGCGGCGCGCAAAGCGGTCGCGCCCGAACTGGTGAACGACACGATCGCCGCGGCGCCGACCGTCGCCGCGACCTGGCAGGCGGCGGCGCTGATCGCGTCGGAATTGGTGTGCTCGTGCTCCAGGAGCTTGGTCTGGAGGCTGGCGAAATAGAGCGGGTCGTCCTGCACCCGGCGGGCGATGCGGTCCATCATCGCCACCGCCTCGATCGGGTATTCGCCGACCGCGGTCTCGGCCGACAGCATGACCGCGTCGGCGCCCTCATACACCGCGGTCGCGACATCGGACGCCTCGGCGCGGGTCGGGGTCGGCGCGGTGATCATCGATTCCAGCATCTGGGTCGCGACGATGACCGGCTTTCCGGCGAGGCGGCAGGCATGGATGATCTGCTTCTGCACGCTCGGCACGTCTTCGGGCGGCATCTCGACGCCGAGATCGCCGCGCGCCACCATCAGCCCGTCGGCGAGGTCGATGATCTCCTGAAGCCGGCTGATCGCCGACGGCTTTTCGAGCTTGACCATCAGCCCGGCGGCGCTGCCGACCAGCTTGCGGCCCTCGGCGACATCCTCCGGGCGCTGGACAAAGGAGAGCGCGACCCAATCGGCGCCGTTTTCGAGCGCGAAGGAGAGGTCGGCGCGGTCCTTGTCGGTCACCGCCGAGATCGGCAGCACGCAATGCGGCAGGTTGACGCCCTTGTGGTTCGACAGCGTGCCGCCGACGAGGCATCTGGTCTCGGCGAAATCGGGGCCGCATTCGAGCACTCTGAGCCGCACCTTGCCGTCGTCGATCAAGAGTTCGTTGCCGGGCTGCAGCGCCTTGAACACTTCGGGATGCGGCAGCGGCGCGCGCGTCGTGTCGCCGGGCTTATCGTCGAGATCGAGGCGAAACCCGGCGCCGGCGGCGATATTGACTCGGCCATTGGCGAAATCGCCGAGGCGCAATTTCGGCCCTTGCAGGTCGGCGAGGATGCCGATCGGCCGCCCGGTGTCGCTCTCGATGCGGCGGATCGCGGTGAACAGCTGGTGATGGTCGTCATGCGTGCCATGGCTGAAATTGCAGCGGAAGACGTCGACCCCGGCGTCGAACAGGGCGCGCAGCCGCTCCGGCGTAGAGCTGGCCGGGCCCAGCGTCGCGACGATCTTGGCGCTGCGCTGCCGCCGCATCGGAGCCTTTCTCGGCCGCGTGCCGCGCTCAGCCGCGAGGCTGGGAGCTAACGAGGATGGCGCGAAAGTCGTTGACATTGGTCAGGGTCGGTCCGGTGAGGATGAGGTCGCCCGCCGCGGCGAAGAAGCCGTAAGCGTCATTGGCGGCGAGCGCCGCCTTGATGTCGATTCCGGCCGCCGCGGCGCGGGCGATGCTGTCAGGCAATAAGATCGCTCCGGCATTGTCTTCGGTTCCGTCGATCCCATCCGTATCGCAGGCGAGCGCCGCGACGCCCGCCGCGCCGTCCAACGCGGCGGCGAGCGACAGCAGGAATTCGCTGTTGCGCCCGCCGCGTCCCTGGCCGCGCACCGTCACCGTCGTCTCGCCGCCCGACAGCAGCACCGCCGGCAGCGACACCGCACCGGCGCCGACGCGCAGCCTGCCATCCTTAAGCTGCAGGGCAATTGCGGCATGCATGAGGCCGATATCGCGCGCCTCGCCCTCGATCCGGTCGCTCAGCACGATCGGCGTGACGCCCTGGGCCTCCGCCGCGTCCGCGGCCGCCGCGAGCGCCTGCTGCGGGCTGGCGATGAGGGTGAAGCGGGCATTCGCGAAAATGGCGTCGCCCGGTTTCGGCGTCTCGTGCTCGGCGGCGGCGAGATGTTTCATGACCGTTTTGTGTTCGACGATCCGGTATTTGGCGAGTACCGCGCGCGCGTCGGCGAAGGTGGACGGGTCGGGTACGCTCGGCCCCGAGGCGATGACCGCGGGGTCGTCGCCCGGCACGTCGGAGATCGCCAAGGTAACCACGCGCGCCGGCGCTGCCGCAGCGGTCAAGCGCCCGCCCTTGATCGCCGACAGGTGCTTCCGCACGGTGTTGATCTCGCCGATCGTCGCGCCCGAGCGCAGCAGGGCGCGCGTCACCGCCTGCTTGTCTTCGAGCGCGACCCCCGGCGCCGGCAGCGCGAGCAGCGCCGAACCGCCCCCCGAGACGAGAAAGACGAGCTGGTCGCCAGGGCCGAGACCGCGCGCGAGGTCGAGGATGCGGCGCGCCGCCTGCTGGCCGGCGGCGTCGGGCACGGGATGGCTCGCCTCGACGATCTCGATCCGCCCGCAAGGGACGGCATGGCCGTGGCGGGTGACGACGAGCCCCTCGAGCGGACCCGGCCACAGCGTCTCGAAGGCGCGCGCCATCGCCGCCGACGCCTTGCCGGCGCCGACCACCACCGTGCGGCCGGAAACCGCCGCCGGCAGCGCCGACGCCACCGCCCGGTAGGGGTCGGCGGCGGCGAGCGCGGCGTCGAACAGGCTGCGCAGGAATTCGCGGCCAAATTCCTTGGGCGCGACGCGATCGCGCGGCTTCACGTGTCAATTCCGTCTTGCCAATCTCCGCGCCATTTCATATCGAGCGCGACGGAAAGACCAGCGCTAGATCGGGAGCTATCCTCCCCGCGACAGCGCGACCCGCGCGACGTGGTGCCGCGGCAGGCCATGCCTGCCAGCAAGGAGATGATTGGTGGGAGCATTCCGCCGACGCGGAACGACGATCGTCGCAGCGGCGGCGCTGACGCTGGCGCTGGCCCCGGCGCTCGCTCAGGCGCCCGGACCCGCGGCGATCCCGGCGCCCGCGCCGGCTCCGCCGCCGCCTGCGGCTCCGGCGCCCACTCCGACACAAGCGCCGGCGATCCCGGCGCCGGCCGCCGCGGCGCCGCCGGCCGAGACACCCTTCGCCGAGGTCTTCTCGCAACTGGCCGGGCATCTGCTCGGCGTGGTCGTCAACATTTCAACAACCCAGGCGCCGCCCCCGCCGGCCCCCAAAACCCCGCAGGAACCGGGGCCGGCCGCGCCCGGCTCGCCGGGCGCTTCGCTCGACGATCTATTCCGCGATTTTTTCGGTGACCGCGGGGCGCCCAACGGGGCGCCCGGCCCGCGCGTGTCGTCGCTCGGCTCGGGTTTTATCGTCGATCCGTCGGGGCTCATCGTCACCAACGCGCACGTCATCGCCAACGCCGACCAGATCACCGTGACGCTCAGCGACGACACCGCACTGCAGGCGCAGGTGATCGGCCGCGACATGGTGACCGACCTCGCATTGCTCAAGGTCGAGGCGAAGCAGCCGCTGCCGGCCGCGAGCTGGGGCGATTCGGGCAAGGCCAAGGTCGGCGACTGGGTGCTGGCGATCGGCAACCCGTTCGGACTCGGCGGCACGGTGACCGCCGGCATCATCTCGGCGACCGCGCGCGACATCCATTCCGGACCCTACGACGACTACCTGCAGACCGACGCCTCAATCAACCGGGGCAATTCGGGCGGGCCGATGTTCAACCTGCAGGGTGAGGTGATCGGCATCAACACCGCGATCTATTCGCCGTCGGGCGGCTCGATCGGCATCGGCTTCGCGATCCCGACCGCGCTCGCCCAGCCGATCATCGACCAGCTCAAGACCACCGGAAAGGTCGAGCGCGGCTGGATCGGCGCGCGCATCCAGCCGGTCACCGACGAGATCGCCGAGAGCCTCGGCCTCGACAAGGCGCACGGCGCGCTGATCGCGGCGATCGATCCGGCGAGCCCGGCGACCCAGGCGGGGCTGAAGCCGGGCGATGTGATCCTCGCCTATGACGGCAAGCCGGTCGACCGCAGCCGGCAATTGCCGCGCCTGGTCGCCGACTCGCCGCCCGACAAGCCGGTCAAGGTCTCGATCTGGCGCGACGGCAAGGAGGTCGAGGTGACGCTGAGCGTCGTCGCCTACAACCCGAACCGGCCGGTGCCGCAACCGCCCGCGCCCGAGCCGCCCAAGCCGCCGCCGACGGTCGCCGCGCTCGGGGTGAAGCTCGCCCGCCTCACGCCCGAACTGCGCAAGCAATTCCAGTTGCCTGACGCGGCGCACGGCATCGTCATCGTCGATGTGCCGCAAAACAGCGCCGGCGCCAATCAGGGCCTGCGGGCCGGAGACCTTCTTATCACCGCCGGCACCGCGCCCGTCGCCACCCCCGACGAGGTGCTGCAGCACATCGCCGCGGCGAAGAAGGCGGGTCGCAAGAACATCTTGATCCGCGTCGAGCGCGAAGGAAACTTCCGTTTCATCACGATGCCGATCGAGACAAGCTAGAGCGAGTTCGCTGGCTTTGAATCGCGGTCATTGCGAGCGCAGCGACGCAATCTCGATCGGCCGAGGCTCCTTGCGCACGAAATTGCCGCGCCACCCTTCGGGCGGCTCGCAATGACAACGCAAAGCCAGCGAGTCCGCGCTAAACCGGCTGACATCCACGGGAGCGCCGCGCCAGTCGCCCCTCCCCCGCGTTCACGCAGGGACGACGGAGCGATGGCTCAATACAGCGTCGCGCGCGGGAAGACCCAGCTTGTGCCCTTGGGGCCGCTTTCGCCGTAGAGTCCCGGCGAGCCGCCATTGGCGGGCGGGCGGCCGGTGGTCGCGGCGACCCGCGTGCCGTTGACGTAGAAAATCGCCTTGTCGCCCTCGGTGACGATTTCGAGTTCGTTGGCCGCGCCCGGCGCGGTCTTGACCGCGGGAGTGGCGGCGGGCGCCGCCACGATCTGCCAGCCGCCGCGGTTCAGCCGGTCGATCGCCGCCTTGCCGTCGAGCGAGATCGTCGCGGTATAGAAATTCTGCTGATCCTTGCCCCAGAACCAGACACCAGCCGACCCGACCGTATCCTCGTTGGCCGGGTCGGGCAGGTTCGCCGGGTTGACCACCGTGATGCACCAATCGGCGCGCGCCATTGTGAAATGCGCGTTCGATCGCCAGGCGCTGCCGCTGACCGGAGGCTTCAGCACCAGCCCGTCCGCGGTGAACGCGGCGATGTTGTCGGGCTGGCCCCAGCCGGGGTCGGCATTCTTGAAGTTCTCATCCAATTGCGGGTTGGATGTCTTCTGGCACGCCGACGCCGCACCCGCTGCGGCGCAGAGAGCCATCAAGCCGACGAGAAGGACCCGCGCTGACACCACGCAATCTCCGGTCATGTGCTGGAGCCGGCCGACCCCATACGGCGCTTTGCCGGCGCCGTCAAACCCCGTCGCAAGGGCGAGCGGCATGCCGGCTGTGCGCGGCGGAATCCCTACTCGGCGGCGATGGCCGGCGCTCCGTCGAGCGCACGGAAGCGGGCGACGAGGCTCGCTTCCTTGTTCGCGGCGAGAAGCCGATTCGCCTCCTTGACATGACCGAAGCCGCGGATTTCGAGCGGCAAGGCGGCGAGCTCGACCGCGGCGGCATGGTTCGAGGCCGAAAGACCGGTGATGATCTCGCCAAGGCGCGCCTCGTAATCGACGATCACCCGGCGCTCGGCGCGGCGCTCCTCGGTGCGGCCGAAAATATCGAGCGGCGTGCCGCGCAGCCCCTTGAGCCGCGCCAGCACGCGGAACGCGGTCAGTATCCACGGCCCGTATTGGCGCTTCCGCAAATGCCCGCTGGCCGGGTCGCGCTCGGCGACGAGCGGCGGCGCGAGGTGGAATTTGAGGGTGTACGGCCCCTCGAACTGCTCGCCTACGCGCTTCAGGAAATCTCCGTCGGTATAGAGCCGCGCGACCTCGTATTCGTCCTTGTAGGCCATCAGCCCGAAGAGCGCGTGGGCGGCGGCGTCGGCGAGCGCGGTGTTGCCGGGGACCGCCGCGGTCTCGGCGGCGCGGACCCGCTCGATCCAACTCGCATAGCGCGCCGCGTAGGCGGCGTTCTGATAGCCGGTCAGGAAATCGGCGCGGCGGGCGATCGCCTCATCGAGCGTCGCGGACAGGCGGTGCGTCTCCGGCGCCGCGCCGGCCGGGACGGCGCGCGCGGCGACGAGGCCGCGGTCGATCGCCGCGCGGCGGCCCCAACGGAACGCGCGGTGGTTGAACTGGACCGCGGCGCCGTTCAATTCGATCGCCCGCTCGATCGCCGCCGCCGACACCGGCACCAGCCCGCGCTGATAGGCGAGGCCGAGCATGAAGAGGTTGGTCGCCAGCGAATCGCCGAGGAGGCCGGTGGCGAGCCCGGTGGCGTCGAGGAATTCCGCGCCGCCCTGGCCGACGGCGCCCGCGACCGCGCGGGACAGCGCCTCGCCGGGAAACGCCAGGTCGGGGTTGCGGGTGAAATCGCCGGTCATCGTCTGGTGACTGTTGACGATGGCGCGGCTATGGCCGGGGCGCAGCTTCGACACCGCTTCGCCGCTCGCCGACACCACGAGGTCGCAGCCGACGAGCAGCCGCGCGTCGCCATTGGCGATGCGCACCGCATGGATCGCCTCCGGCGTTTCGGCGATGCGGACATGGCTCAGCACCGCGCCGCCCTTTTGCGCGAGCCCGGTCATGTCGAGCACGGTGACGCCCTTGCCCTCGAGATGCGCCGCCATGCCGATGAGCGCGCCGATCGTCACGACGCCGGTGCCGCCAACCCCGGTGACGAGGATGCCGTAGGGCTCGTCGAGCGCGGGTAGTTGCGGCTCGGGAAGGGCAGGCAGGTCCACTTCGCCACTGTCGCCGGCGCGGTGTTTTTTGAGGCTGCCGCCTTCGACCGTCACAAAGCTCGGGCAGAAGCCTTTGAGGCAGGAGAAATCCTTATTGCAGCTCGACTGGTCGATCGCCCGCTTACGCCCGAACTCGGTCTCCACCGGGACGACCGACACGCAGTTCGATTGCGTCGAGCAATCGCCGCAGCCTTCGCAGACCAGGTCGTTGATGACGACGCGCTTCGCTGGATCGGGGAAGCGGCCGCGCTTGCGCCGGCGGCGTTTCTCAGCAGCGCAGGTCTGGTCGTAGATGATGGCCGATACGCCCTTGAATTCGCGGATTTCACGCTGCACCGCGTCGAGGTCGTCGCGGTGGCGCACCGTCGCGTTGGGCGGGAAATCGGTGCCGGGCGGGTATTTCTCGGGTTCGTCGCTGACCACGACGATCGGCCCCACCCCCTCGGCGGCGAGCTGGCGCGCGACCCGGGGCACGGTGAGGCCGCCGTCGAGCGGCTGGCCGCCGGTCATCGCCACCGCGTCGTTGAACAGCACCTTGTAGGTCATGTCGACCTTGGCGGCGACCGCGGCGCGGATCGCCAGGATGCCGGAATGGGTATAGGTGCCGTCGCCGATATTGGCGAAGACATGCGGCGTCTCTACAAACGGCGACTGGCCGATCCATGCCGCGCCCTCGCCGCCCATCTGGCTGAAGGTCGCGGTCGAGCGGTCCATGAATTGCGACAAATAATGGCAGCCGATCCCGGCCAGCGCGCGGCTGCCCTCGGGCACCTTGGTCGAGATGTTGTGCGGGCAGCCCGAGCAGAAATACGGCGTGCGCAGGAACGGCACGACATTGCCGGAAAGCTGCGCCTCGCTCGCCTCCAGCCGCATCAGGCGCTCCGCGAGGCGCGGCGACGAATGAAAGCGCGCGATCCGCTGGGCGATGACGCGGGCGATCTGCGCCGGCGAGAGTTCGCCGGGCGACGGCAGGATCCACTCGCCGGCCTCGTCATATTTGCCGACGATGCGGGGGCGGGCGTTGGCCGGCCAATTGTAAAGCTGCTCCTTTAGCTGAGGCTCGATAACTCCGCGCTTTTCCTCGACAACGAGGATTTCTTCGAGGCCCTCGGCGAAGGCGCGCACGCCTTGGGGTTCGAGCGGCCAGGGCAGCGCGACCTTGTAAACGCGCAGACCGATCGCCTCGGTTTCGCTCTCGTCGATGCCGAGGTCGTCGAGCGCCTGGCGCAGGTCGAGATAGGATTTGCCGGTCGTGACGATGCCGAAGCGCGGTCTCTCGCTATCGATAACAACGCGGTCGAGCCTGTTGGCGCGGGCGAAGGCGCGCACCGCTTCGAGCTTGTAGCGGTGCAGCCGCATTTCCTGGTCGAGCGGGGTGTCGGGCCAGCGGATCGCGAGGCCGCCCGGCGGCATCTCGAAATCCTCCGGCGGCACGATTCGTACCCGGTCGGGATGCAGATCGACCGAGGCCGAGCTGTCCATCGTCTCGGCGACGGTCTTGAACCCGACCCAGCACCCTGAATAGCGCGACATCGCCCAGCCGTAGAGCCCGAGATCGAGGATGTCCTCGACCCCAGCCGGGTTAAGGACCGGGATCGACGCGTCGATGAACGCCAGTTCCGACTGATGCGCCAGGGTCGAGGATTTGCACGTGTGGTCGTCGCCGGCGATCGCCAGCACCCCGCCATGGGGCGCGGTGCCGGCCGAATTGCCATGCTTCAGCGGGTCGCCGCTGCGGTCGACGCCGGGGCCCTTGCCGTACCAGATCGCGAAGACGCCGTCATAGTTCGCGCCGGGGAAGAGGCCGATCTGCTGGCTGCCCCAGACCGAGGTCGCGCCGATCTCCTCGTTGATCGCCGGCTGGAACTTGATGTGGTTGCGGTCGAGAAACCGCCGCGCGCCCCACAGCGCCTGGTCGAACCCGCCCAAGGGCGAGCCGCGGTAGCCGGCGATGAAGCAGCCGGTGTTGAGCCCCGAAGCGACGTCGCGCTGGCGCTGCATCATCGGCAGCCGCACCAGCGCCTGGGTGCCGGTCAAATAGACCCGGCCGCTGTCGAGAAGATATTTGTCGTCGAGCGTGACCGCCGCAAGCGGCATCGCGGCCTCCAATGAAAAGCTGCACCGAAGCCTAATCGCTGCGGGCTCCCGGCTCAATCGATGCGGCTGTCCTACAGCTTTAATTGATCGCGCACCGGTATTAGCGTCCTTCGAGACGCGCCCTTTGGGGGCGCTCCTCAGGATGACGAAGTGCAAATGGCATTAAGAAAAGTCGTCATCCTGAGCGGCCGTTTCGAAGGACGCACTGTCACCTTCCAGCGATCGTAACCCACCCCGCCGCATAACAGTCATCTTCAATGGCGTATGCCGTTGCGGTGCGTGTGGAGCGAGAGTAAGCCTCCACTATCGGCATTTCGCATTAAAGGGCTGACATGACCGCGCCCGTTCTCGTCCGCGAGCCGCTCAACCCGGCATTGCTCGACGCGCTGCGCCAGCGTCTCGGCGACCGGCTGTCGATTTCGGCGGCGGTGTGCGACCAGCACGGCAAGGACGAATCCTACCATCAGCCGCACTCGCCCGACGCGGTCGCTTTCGCGCGCAGCACCGAGGAGGTCGTCGAGATCGTCCGCCTCTGCGCCCAGCATAAGGCGCCGATCATCCCGTTCGGCACCGGCACGTCGTTGGAGGGTCATGTCGCGGCGCTGAAGGGCGGCGTTTGCATCGACATGTCGCAGATGAACCGCATCCTGCGCGTCGGCGCCGAGGACCTCGACGCGACGGTGGAAGCGGGGGTTACCCGCAAGCAGCTCAACGAATATCTGCGCGATACCGGCCTGTTCTTCCCGATCGACCCGGGCGCCGACGCCTCGCTCGGCGGCATGTCGGCGACCCGCGCCTCGGGCACCAACGCGGTGCGCTACGGCACGATGCGCGAGAATGTGCTGGCGCTGACGGTAGTGCTGCCCGACGGGCGGGTGATCCACACCTCGCGCCGCGCCCGCAAATCGGCCGCCGGCTACGATCTCACCCGGCTCTTTGTCGGCTCGGAGGGGACGCTCGGCGTCATCACCGAGGTGACCGTGCGGCTCTATGGGATCCCCGAGGCGATCTCCGCCGCGGTCTGCGCCTTCCGGTCGATCGACGATGCGGTCAACACGGTGATCCTGATAATCCAAAGCGGCGTGCCCGTCGCGCGCATCGAATTGCTCGACGAGGCGCAAATGGACGCGATCAACAAGTATTCGAAGCTCGACCACAAGGTCGCGCCGACCCTGTTTTTCGAGTTTCACGGCACCACCGCCGGGGTCGCCGAGCAGGTCGAGATGGTGAAGCAGATCGCTGGCGAGTACGGCGGCGACGATTTCCGCTGGGCGTCGAGCCAGGAGGAGCGCTCGAAACTGTGGCAGGCGCGGCATGACGCCTATTACGCGGCGCTGGCGCTGCGCCCCGGCTCGAAGGGCTGGGCAACCGATGTTTGTGTACCGATCTCCAGACTCGCGCAATGCATTGCGGAGACAAAAGCCGATCTCGCCCAGTCGTCGATCCCCTCCGCGCTCGCCGGCCATGTCGGCGACGGCAATTTCCACCTGATTTTCATGATCGACCCCAATCGGCCCGAAGAAATCGCCGAGGCAAGCCGGCTCAACGACAGGATGGTTACAAGGGCGCTCGAAATGGACGGCACCTGCACCGGCGAACACGGAATTGGCTACGGTAAAATGGACTTCCTTGTTGCCGAGCATGGCGAAGCGGTCGAGGTAATGGCGTCGATCAAGCGCGCGATCGACCCCGATAACCTGATGAATCCTGGCAAAATCATGCGCATTTGACAGCATCTGTTGCTGCCTCTGGGTCGAGGCCGCGAAATGTAGGGTTGAAGTTTTTGACCTTCGAGTGAATAAAACCCTTCACGGATTTCTTTGTTGGCGGTATTGTAGGGCTTCAGAAATTAAATTCGGTTGGCCTTGCTCGGGTAAGGCGGGAGTCCGTAATCCGACAATCCGGCCGACCAAAGCCGCTAAATCCGGTATTGTGTTTGCGCCTAGCTTTTCGCGCTGTCTCCGCGTGTTCGTGTCTCTTCATTTGATCGCGAGAAGAAACTCCGGGAACCCTCTAAGAAGACGGATGGGTAAGGTTTGGGATGGAAAAATCAAGTAAACGCGGCAAAATTCCTCAAACGGATTGGCCGCTTATCATGACACGTTACGAGGCTGGGGAGACGCTTGCCAGCATCGCCCGCACGTACGATTGCTCGCCGCCGGCGATCTCTTACATCGTAAGCCGCAATCGCGAGCATCCGGCCAACGAAGGCATCGCGCAACCGGCCGCCGAGCCGCATCTGATCAAGGCGCCCGCCACCGGCGCGGCGGGCGATGGGGGCCG
Source organism: Allostellaceae bacterium (assembly GCA_035648415.1). Taxonomy (GTDB): domain Bacteria; phylum Pseudomonadota; class Alphaproteobacteria; order ATCC43930; family CGMCC-115725; genus DATARH01. The sequence continues at coordinate 26,928 of DASRLO010000008.1, read as the reverse complement.
CGAAAATCAACCGGAGGTTGCCGCGCCGGAACCCGCTCCGCTCGCCGAATCCCGCCGCGAGCCGATAGCCGAAGCGCGCCCCGCCGCCGCGATGAACGGCGACCCGCGCCGCAAGCTGCACCTCTCGCTGGGTAATGGCGGCAACGGCAGCCATGCTCCCGCCAACGGCGGCAATGGGCATGCCGATGCGTTCGCGGCCAGCGCCCGTTCGCCGCAACCGGGCTTCGCATTGCCGCGCCCGGCGGCTTCGCAAGGCGCTGGCGAGCGCGCCCCGCAACAGCCGTTTCAGGGTCCGCCGCGCACCGACCGCGACTTTGCCGCGGCCGACGGGAAGCCGGCCCAGCAGCCGCGCGATGCCGATGCGCCGCGCAGGGATAACGGCTCGTTTATCGATCGCGAGTTGCGCAGCCGCGTCGATGGCGACATCGCCGCTTTTCTGGCGGCGTTCGACGCGGCGCTGGCGGAAGACAACCAGGCGAACCGGTTCGGGCTGCGCGAGGCGACCGACCGGCTCCTGCGCGCGGGGGCACGCACCCGCATCGAGCTGGAGCGGATGGAGGCGAAGCTGCCGCTGCCGCCGCGCGATGGCGGCGCCCGGCCTGAGCAAGCCGCCTGGCGATACCGTTAGAACGTCGCGGAGCTATAAAAAAGGGCGCCCGCGGGGGCGCCCCTTGATCATCAGCCGGTCGCGATCGGGCCGGCCCCTAACCCCGCCCTTCCGTATCCGGCGGGAAGCGGCAAGGGACCCGCGCGATCGTGTTCGTCAGCCCTGGTTCTTGCTGAGCTCGACGCCGAGATACTGGGTCACCCCGTGCCGGTTCAACAGCAGCAGCGCGCTCTTGTTTGGCGAGTTGGCGATGTCGTGCAGCTTGTCGGCGGCTTCTCTTGGCGAGTTCGTCGCCTGCTGGTTGATCGACATGATGACGTCACCGCGGCTGAGGCCAAGATTGTCAGCGATACTGCCGTTGTCGACACTGGTGATGACCACGCCGCGAACATCGCGTCCGACACGAAGTTCGCTGCGCAAGCTGTTGTTTAGCGGAGCAAGATGCAGCCCCATGGCATCGGCGTGGCTCTCGCCGTTCGGCTGGCTTTCATCGCCGGCCGCAGCAACCCGCGGGTTGGCCGGCATCTCTCCCAGCTTGATGTCGACCTGGTTCTCCTTGCCGCCGCGCCACACGCTCAGCGTCGCCTTGGAGCCGGGCGCGGTGGCGGCGACGTCATGCGGCAGGTCGCGCAGCTTGGTGATGTCGCTGCCGTTGAAGCCGAGAATCACGTCACCCTGCCTCAACCCGGCCGCGGCGCTGGGGCTGTCGGGCGTCACCATCGCGACGAGTGCGCCATGGTCGGTCTTGAGGCCAAGGCTGGAGGCGATCGCGGGAGTCACTTCCTGGATCTGCACGCCGAGCCAGCCGCGTTCGACCTTGCCGTTCTTTTCGAGGTCGGCCACCACGGTCTTCGCGACGTTCGAGGGCACCGCGAAGCCGATCCCGACGCTGCCGCCGTTGGGCGAATAGATCGCGGTGTTGATGCCGACCACCTGGCCGTTCAGATTGAACGTCGGGCCGCCCGAGTTGCCGCGGTTGATCGGCGCGTCGATCTGCAGGAAATCGTCGAACTGGCCGGTGTGGATGTCGCGGCCGCGGGCCGAGATGATGCCGGTCGTCACCGAGCCGCCGAGGCCGAACGGGTTGCCGACCGCAACGACCCAATCGCCGATCTGCGCGGCGTCGCTGTCGCCGAAGTTGACATAGGGCAGGGACTTGCCGGCGTCGATCTTCAATACCGCCAGATCGGTGCGCGGGTCGCGGCCGACGATCTTTGCGGTGTACTTGTCGCCGTCCTGCAGCGTCACCTCGACCTTGGTGGCGTCGCCGACGACATGATTGTTGGTCACGATGTGACCGTCGGGGTCGATGATGAAGCCGGAACCGAGCGCGATGCGCTTCACCGAGCCTTCACCTTGCGGGTTTTCCTCGTCAAACGGGTTGTTCTGCCCCTGCTGATCGAAGAAGCGGCGGAGCATCTCATCGAACGGCGAATGCCGGAATTCCTGCCCCTCGGATTCGTGATCCGCCATCGGGCTGGCCTTGGCGCCCTCGGTGACCGAGATGTTGACCACCGCCGGCAGCACCCGCTTGACCAGCGGCGCGAAGCTTTCCTGCTGCATCATGGCGCCCGGCGCCGGTATCGCCGGTGTCCCGGTGTTTGCTGTGGGCGTTTGCGCCCAGACCTGCGGGCATAGCGCCAGAACGGAGCCGAGCGCGATGCTCGCCGTCAGCGCGCGGCGCCGATTCGAATTTTTGACCATCATGTCGGTGTCTCCCGACCCGAGCCGGTCTCGCACTGGCGCGTCCCGCCGCTTCGGGCATGTGACGAGAAGATGGCTGGCGAGCCTAACAGCCGGCTTTCGGCGGGATTAATTCGCTGTAACCTGGGCCAGCCACCGCATACAAGGAGAGAGCAATGGCCCGTTATCGCGAGCTTGCCACCGCCGAGATGAACTCGGCGCAGAAAGCCGTCGTCGACGAAATCGTCGCCGGCAAGCGCGGCCGGTTCGGCGGCCCGTTCCAGATTTTGGTCCGCGCGCCCGAAATCTGCAAGCATCTGGCGCGGCTCGGCGAATATCTGCGCTGGGGCAGCTCGCTGCCGCCGGCCTTGTCGGAGTTGGCGATCTGCCTGACCGCGCGCCACATCCGCGCCAATTACGAATGGCACGCGCATGCGCCGCTCGCGGTCGAGGGCGGTGTGCCGGCGGCGGCGCTCGAAGCAATCCGCACCGGCGCGGCGCCGAATTTCGCCGCCAAGGACCAGGCGCTGGTCTACAGACTAGTCACCGAGCTCATCGACACCAAGCGCCTGTCCGACGCCAGTTTCGCCGAAGCGATCGCCGCGTTCGGCGAGCAGGGCGTCGTCGAGCTGGGCGCGATCATCGGCTACTACACCGCGATCGGCAACGCGCTCAACGTGTTCGAGGTCGGGTTGCCGGCGGGTATCGCGCCGTATTTTTCGTAAGCTGGAGCGCCTGACCCTCACCCGACTCCCCCCGGAGCGCCCGCAGGGCGACCGTCCGGGGGCGCCACCCTGTCCCGCATGCGGGACAGGGAAGGGGGCCACGCCGCCAGGCGGGGGAAGGGTGAGGTCAGGTCGCCGGCAGGCCCCGCTCCAGCAGCATCGCCAACCGGCGGGCGAAGGCGGGTGGGTCAGGGAGTTGCTCACCCTCGACGATCCGCGCCTGGTCGAGCAGCAGCCAGGCGAATTCCCCGAGCTGATCCGATGCGCCGGCCTCGCCGACCGAGGCGGCGAGCCGTTCGATGAGGCGATGGTGGGGATTGATCTCCAAAATGCGCTTGGCGGCGGTGTCGAGCTGCCGGTGAGCCTTCAACAGGCGCTCCAAATGCATGTCCACGTCGCCCTCGTCGGCGACAAGGCACACCGCGCTGTCGGTCAACCGCACCGAACCGCGCACATCCTTGACCGCGTCGCCCAGCGCCAGCTTGAATATCGCTATCAAGCTGCCGAGCTTGGCCGGCGGCTCGGGCTTGGCCTCTGCCGGCCGGTCCTCGGGCGCGGCGATTTTGTCGAGGTCAATACCGCCGCGTGTCGCAGATTTGAACGGTTTTTCCTTATGGGTGCCGATCGCGGTGACCCAGAATTCGTCGATCGGGTCGGTCATCAGCAGCACCTCGACCCCCCGCGCGCGGAAGCCCTCGAGCTGCGGGCTCTGGCGCACGAGGTCGAAATTGTCGCCGGTGATCGTGTAGATCGCCTCCTGACCGGGCTTTATCGCCGCAAGGTAATCGTCGAGCGACACCCAGCCGTCGCGGGTCGTCGAGCGGAAGCGGGCGAGGCCGAGGAGCGTCTCGCGCTGGTCGCGGTCCTCGTAGAGGCCCTCCTTCAGCACCGCGCCGAAATTGTCCCAGAACTTGGCGTATTCCTCGGGCGCGTCGGTGGCTTTCTTCTGCAGTTCGCCGAGCACCCGGCCGGTCAATTGCCGGCGCATGCGCGCGACGATCGGGTTCGCCTGCAGCATCTCGCGGCTGATGTTGAGCGGCAGGTCCTCGCTGTCGACGACGCCGCGCAGGAAGCGCAGATAAGGCGGCAGCATCTCGCTCTCGTCGGTGATGAAGACGCGGCGAACATAGAGCTTGACCCGCGTCTTGCGCTCGGGTTCGAACAGGTCGAACGGCTTCGATTCAGGCACGAACAGGAGGTAGGCGTATTCGACCGTGCCTTCGGCGCGGGCGTGCAAGGTCAGCCACGGCGCGTCGAAGCTATGGCCGACATGGTGATAGAACTCCTTGTACTGCTCTTCGGTGATCTCCGAGCGCGGGCGGGTCCACAGCGCCGAGGCGGTGTTGACCGTGTCTTCCTTGCTGCCGTCGGCGAGCACGATCGGCAGCGCGATGTGGTCGGAATAGGTTTTGACGATCTGCCGCAGCCGATGCGGTTCGAGATAGTCGTCGTCGCCCTCGCGGATGTGGAGCGAGATCCGCGTGCCGCGCTTCAAGTTGGGCTCGGGCGCGATGGTGAACTCGCCCTTGCCGTCGCTCTCCCAGCGCCAGCCTTCGCGCTCGCCGGCCTTGCGGCTCAGCACCTCGACCTTGTCGGCGACCATGAAGGCGGAATAGAAGCCGACGCCGAACTGGCCGATGAGGCTCACATCCTTCTTCGCGTCGCCGGTGAGGTCCCTCATAAAGGCGGCGGTGCCGGAACGGGCGATGGTGCCGAGGTTCTCGACCAGCTCGTCATGGTTCATGCCGATGCCGTTATCGGCGATCGTCAGGGTCTTCGACGATTTGACCGGGGTCAGCACCACCCGGTAATCCGGGTCGCCCTCGATCAGGTTCGGCTCGGTTAGCGCCGCGTAGCGCAGCCGGTCGCAGGCGTCCGAGGCGTTCGAGATCAATTCGCGCAGGAAGATCTCCTTCTCGCTGTAGAGCGAGTGCGCGACAATGTCGAGAAGGCGGCTGACTTCCGCCTGGAAGGTCCGGGTTTCCTGGGTCATTCGGCAAATCAGGCTTGGTTGGACAAAGGCTTGCCCGAATATGTGGCGCACGGGCGGGCGCCGCAAGACCGCGGCGGCATCGCGCAGGGGATTTCGGTTGATCCCGTCAGCCTCTGCCGGCGAAGACCCGGCACCCTTCCATGCCGGCAGTCAGACTTCGCCGGAACGTCAAGACAAGCCGGAAATTGGGTAGGGTCACTTTGGGTTTGTAACAGATAGAGCCAAGACGATTTTCGACCCCAATCTTGATTCGGTTAGTGATAAGCCCACCTTAACTTACATCGTCGGCAATCGCTTCGAGCACCGGCGGCTGAGAGACGCGATCGCGCTCCCGCTCAAATAGGCGAGGAATTGCGGTGGCCGAAGAAAAAACTCGTCCCCCCGAACATTGCTTAGAGCGCGCCGCAAAATGCGAGCATTTAGCCGATAACACCATAATCGCTGAAAGCAAGGCTATTTTTCTCGATTTGGCTAAGCGTTGGCGCGCCCTTGCTCGTGAGAGCGGGGACGTGGCTTTCAAACCCATAGGCCAACCAGCCACGCGTCCCTCGCCGAAATAGCGAGGACCCTATGAGAACCGCCGTAACTCGAGTGGGGCGCCCCGCCGCAAAGCTTAGCGATCGACCCAGCCGGCGTGCGATCGCGACGATCAGCCACCAAGCCTAGCGTCGCCCGGGCGCCAGGTGGTCGTCAGAGCAGCCACGCCTGGCCAGGAGCAAGCGCCAGCCGCTGGATCGTTTCCTCGGACGGACGATCGTGAATCAATTCGACGTTGCTGCCCGGGTTCACCATTTTCCGGACGGCTGCTTCCGCCTCCGCCGGATCGTCAGTCGCGACTATCCAAATCTCGAAGGTGCGGCCCCCGGATGCCGATCGCGCCGCTTCTACACGAACGAAGAATGCTCCTGCCATACGGGTTAATATGGCACGGCGCCGGCGGATCACAAACCGTCGGTCAAACTTTGTCGCGGCCTGTTGCCATCAAAGCGAGGGTGCGGAAATTCGCGCCGCGCGGCTAGGCCGCGTGCCGCACGCCCCGGCGCCAGCGCTCGACGGTCTGCTCGACCTCGCTGCGGTCGTCGACGTCGCGCGACCAGGCGGCGCTGAACGAGGCCGTCGCGCTGCGCGGGCGGTAATTGTCGGGCAGCGGCGAGAAGCAGATGCGCATCGGCATCGACACGCCTTCGCCGACGACGATCGCCTCGCCATTGCGCAGCGCCGGCAGGAACTTCATCAGCCCGTGCGAGGCCTCCGGCAGCGAGCCGCGCACGATATCCTGGTCGTCCTGATTGGTCATCCGCAGCGCGAACATCGTGTTGCATTCCGACAGGAGGCTGGGGTCGAGATCGGACGGGCGCTGGCTGACGACACAGAGCGAAACGCCGTATTTGCGGCCTTCCTTGGCGATCCGCGACAGCGCCCGCTTGACCGGCTCGAACCCGTCATCCTTGCCGCCCGGCGCGTAGCGGTGCGCTTCCTCGCAGACGATCGTAATCGGCACCGGCGTCTCGCTCCACACCGAGAAGTCGAAGGTCAGCCGGCAGATCACCGACACCACGACGTTCAGCACCTCGGAGGGCACACCCGACAGGTCGATGATCGTAATCGGCTTGCCGTTGACCGGGATGCGGAACAGCTGCGACAGGATTTCCGACATCTCGTCGCGCACGGTCAGGCTCGCCCCGAACATGAACCCGTAGCGGATATCGTTCTGCAGCGCGGTTATGCGGGCTTTGACCAGCTGATAGGCTACGACGCTCTCCGGCCGGTTGAGGGACCCCATCGAGTGGTCGAAATAACGGATCAGATCGGACAGGCGATACGGCGTCGGGGTATCGATGCTGACGTAACGGTCGGCCGATTTGCCGAAATAAGCCAGCTTGGCGCTCAAAACCGCCTCGCCAAGGATCTTCCACTGCTCGGCGCGGTGGTCGCCCTTGAGCACGATCTCGGCGAGTTCCTCGAAATTGAACAGCCAATAGGGCAAATGCAGCCCGTCGCCCGGGCTCAGGACGATCGCTTCCTCGGGGAAAGCGTGGCCGTATTCGCAATGCGGGTCGAGCAGCATGACATGGGCATGCGGGTTGCTCGCGATCACCGAGTGCAGAATCGTCGCGACCGCGCAGGATTTGCCCGATCCGGTCGTGCCGACGATGCTGAAATGCTTGCCCAGCAGATCGTCGGTCAGAAGAAAGGCCGGGATATTGCTGTCCTGGTGGATCGATCCCACGGGGACCGCCGCCTCGCGCGGCGGCGCGTAGACCTGCGCCAGATCCTCCGCCGTCGCCAGGTAGACCGCGTCTTCGAGCGCCGGAAAACTGGAGACGCCGCGCCGGAACCCCTGCGTTTCGCCATTGGGGCCGTAAGTGGTTTCGCCGAGCAGCTCGATCTCGACGATCTTGAGGTTTTCTTCGCTGCCGGTAACGCTGGGAAAGGGCACGCGCAGCCCGCTGATCATGCCGAATACGGTGGACGCGCGCGTTCTGACCTTGACCAGCGCGGCCATTTCGAGCGGCTGGGGGCGTGGCGGCTGGTCGGGGCTCGGCGGCAGCAGCAGCACAATGAGCTGCGCTGCCGAGACGGCGATCACCAGGCCGATCGGCGTGGCGTCATCTTTGGTCATGGCTGGCGTCATGTGATCATCCGGCGGAGGAGGTGAGGCGGAGGCGTTCGGCGGGAAGCGTGATGTCGACGACGGTGCCGACGCCGACCTGGCTGGTCAGCGTCAGCTCGCCGCCGTGCAGACTGACCATCGCGCGGGCGAGCGGCAAACCGAGGCCGACACCTTCGTTCTGGCGGGTCAAATGGTCTTCGACCTGGCCGAACGGCTCGAGTACCCGGTCGAGGTAATCGGCGGGGATGCCGCAGCCCGTGTCGCGGATCGAGACGACGAGGTCGCCGCTCGCCTGCCGCTTGGTCGACACCCGGACGACGCCGTCCTCGGCGTTGAATTTGACGGCGTTGGACAGCAGGTGGACGAAGGCCTGCTTCATTTTGCTCGGATCGAAAAAGACGAGATGGTCGCGGCTCGGCTCGTGCCTGATGGCGATCGCTTTGCTTTCGGCCTCAACCGCCAGCGTCCGGATCGAGAGGCTCAGCACCTCGTCGAGTGAGGTGACCTGCTCGTCGAGCTCGAGCTTGCCGGCCTCGACCCGCGCCAGCGTCAGCACGTCGTTGACGATGCCGAGCAGCCGGGTCCCGGCCTCGTGGATGTATTTGCCGTAGGCGGCGTGGTCGCCGCCTATGACGCCGGCCCCGATGATCTCGGAGAAGCCGATGATCGCGTTCAGCGGGGTGCGCAGCTCGTGGGTCACGTTGGCGAGGAAATTGGTCTTGGCCCGATCGGCCGCCCGGGCCTGTGCCAGCGCGTCCTCGGCGAGCCGCGCCGCGCGCTCGGCATTCTGCCGCGCCCCATGCAGCGCCCTTTCGGTATGCCGACGATCGAGCAGCGAGCCGAGCTGCATACAGTAATCGTCAAGCAGGGAATATTCGCCGCGCGGCATCAATCTTGTCATTCGCCCTAGGTGTGCCCTGGCTTTATCTACCGCAGCTTCCCTAATGAAGGCTTACACCGGGTTCATGATCCGATTCGGCGGGGGAGACGGGGTTCCCCGCGTAACTCTGCCGCAGCCGACGCGGCGCGGCACCGCTTGATGACATTTGCGCTTGCCCTGCCGCCGCCGCGACCGCACCTTTTGTTCCATGGCAACGCTGCGCGCCGCTTCGCGCCTGGTCGCGATCCTGGGGCCGACGAACACCGGCAAGACCCATCTCGCGATCGAGCGCATGCTCGATCACCGCAGCGGGATGATCGGCTTTCCGCTGCGCCTGCTGGCGCGCGAGAATTACGACCGCGTCGTCAAAATGAAAGGCGCGCGGGCGGTGGCGCTGATCACCGGCGAAGAAAAGATCCTGCCGCCGAACCCGTCCTATTTCGTCTGCACCGTCGAATCCATGCCGCTCGATCGGCCGGTCGAATTCCTCGCGGTCGACGAGATCCAGCTCTGCGCCGACCGCGAGCGCGGCCATGTTTTCACCGCGCGATTGCTGCACGCCCGCGGCCTCCACGAGACCATGTTCTTGGGCGCCGACACGATCCGGCCGCTGCTGCGCCGTCTGGTCCCGGACGCCGAATATGTCAGCCGGCCGCGCTTCTCGACCCTCAGCTACACCGGTCACAAAAAGGTGACGCGGCTGCCGCCGCGCAGCGTCGTCGTCGCCTTTGCCGTCTCGGACGTGTTCTCGCTGGCGGAGGTGGTGCGCCGCCAGCGCGGCGGCACCGCGATCGTTTTGGGGGCGCTCAGCCCGCGCGCCCGCAACGCCCAGGTCGGCATGTTCCAGGCCGGCGAGGTCGATTACCTGGTCGCCACCGACGCTATCGGCATGGGTCTCAACATGGATTTGAACCATGTCGCCTTCGCCCGACTCGCCAAGTTCGACGGGCGCGGGCTGCGCCGGCTGTCGGCCGCCGAGATCGGCCAGATCGCCGGGCGCGCCGGCCGCCATATGAACGATGGGACCTTTGGCACCACCGCCGACGAAGGGGCGCTCGACCCCGAGATCGTCGGCGCGGTCGAGGCGCACAAATTCGAGCCGCTGACCCGCATCGCCTGGCGCAACACGGCGCTCAAGTTCAACACGGTCGGTTTGCTGCTCAACAGCCTCGACGAGCCGCCGCCGGCTCGCGGGCTCGTCCAAACCCGCGACGCCGACGATCATCAGGTGCTGCGCGTGCTGTCGCGCCATGCCGAGGTGGCGGCGCTGGCGACCAACCCGGGCGCGGTGCGCCTTCTCTGGGAAGTCTGCCAGATTCCCGATTTCCGCAAGATGATGAGCGACAGCCACGCGCGCTTCCTAGCGCAGTGCTTCCTGCACCTCGCCGGGCCGAGCGAGCGCCTGCCGACGCCGTGGATCGCCGCGCAGATCGCCCAGCTCGACCGGATCGACGGCGATATCGACACCTTGATGGCGCGGATCGCCCATATCCGCACCTGGACCTACATCACCCATCGCGGCGATTGGGTCGACAACGCCGGGGAATGGCAGGAGCGCGCCCGCGGCATCGAGGACCGCCTCAGCGATGCGCTGCACGAGACCATTACCCAGCGCTTTGTCGATCGCCGCTCGGCGTTTCTGGTGCGCCGCCTCGCCGGCGATGACGAGCTGCTGGCCTCGGTGGACAGAGACGGCGAGGTGAGGGTCGAGGGCAGCTATGTCGGCCGGCTCGACGGGTTCCGCTTTATCCCCGACGCCAGCGACGGCGCCGAGAGCCGCATGCTGGCGACCGCGGCAAACCGGATCTTGCGCAGCGAGATCGCGGCGCGGGCGGGGCGGCTCGGGAGCGACGGCGATACGGCCTTCGCGATCGACCTGGTCGGCAATCTGATGTGGCGCGGCGGGCTGGTCGGCCGGCTCACCGCCGGCGACGGGCCGCTCGCGCCGCGCGTCGAAATCTCGGCCGGCGATTTCCTCGAGGGCCAGGCGCGCGAGCGCGTGCGGCAACGCCTGCAGCTCTTCGTCAAGAGCGAGGTCGAACGCCGGCTGCAGCCGCTCTTCGCGCTGCGCGACCTGCCGCTGGCCGGGGTCGCGCGCGGGCTCGCCTTTCAGCTCGTCGATGCGCTGGGCTGTCTGCCGAGCAAGGCGGCCGCCACCCAGCTGCGCGCCCTCGACCGCGCCAGTCGCCGGGCGCTCGGCCGCGCGGGCGTGCGGTTCGGCGCCGAGAGCGTCTATCTCGAGCCGATGCTCGGCGCCGATTCGGCGCGGTTCCGCGCGCTGTTATGGGCGGTGCGGCACGGCAGAAGCGTCCCGCCGCTGCCCGGCGCACGCGCTCTCGGCAAGGCGTTCGCGGTCGATCCGGCGCTGCCGGCCTCGTTCTACGCGGCGCTCGGCCGCCGGGTGGTCGGCGGCCTGGCGCTGCGGCCCGACCGGCTCGAACGGCTCGCGGCGGCGGCGCGCGAGCGGGCGCGTAGGGGGCCTCTCACGGCCGATGCCGAGCTGGCGGCGCTTGCCGGCGTGGCTCCGGGCGATCTGCGCCGCGTGCTGCCCGGGCTCGGCTATCGCGCGCTGGTCCGGGACGGCGCCGAGTTGTTCATGCCGGGGCCGCGCCGCCTCGACCGCCCGTCGCGACGCGAGGGTCTTCGACTGGCGCCCGAGGGGCACCCGTTCGCCAAGCTCAAGGAGCTGAAATTCGCGTGAGCGGGAGGGCTTCACCGTGGGACGAACCCGCCGCGGACCGGGCGAGCCGCCGGCTCGACCAGTGGCTCTGGTTCGCGCGCTTCGCCAAGAGCCGGTCGCTCGCCGCGCGGCTTTGCATGGCCGGCGAGGTCGCGGTCAACGGTGTCACCGTCAAGGCCAACCACGCGGTCCGCGCCGGCGACGCCGTCACCGTGCCCCAAGGCCCGTGGCAGCGCACGGTCGAGGTGCTGGCCCTCGGCAGCCGCCGCGGCCCCGCCAGCGAAGCGCGCACGCTGTTTTTCGAGACCTCCACGGCCCGCCGCGCCGATCTGTCGCCGGCCTGGGAGCCGCTGCTCGCCGACGACGGATCGGACGATTGACAGCACGGCTGCGGAATAGACCGGGCCGGGGGTCGTTCTACGACTATCGGGATAAGCGTCGGCCCGGCGTTGCGAAACCAGGAACCCCCCTGAGAAAGCCTTATTTGATCAAGAGGGTAGGCTTGGCCGCCGATGCGGTGGCGCAATCATCTCCAGAGGTGGGGAGTGGCAGATTCGGCGGCAGATTTGCGGTTTCCAGCGTTCCGCGGCGCGCGCGTCCTGATCACCGGCGGCGTCGGGCTGATCGGCTCGGCGCTGGCGCGGCGACTGGTCGAACTTGGCGCCGAGGTGCTGCTGGTCGACAGCATGCTGCCCGAGGGCGGCGCCAATATCGCCAACATCGCCGCCATCCGCGACCGGGTGCGGGTCAACATCGCCGATATCCGCGACGGCCATGCGATGCGGCACCTGCTCGCCGGCCAGGATTTCCTCTTCGACCTCGCGGCGCAGACCAGCCACCTCGATTCGATGAAGGCGCCGTTCGACGACCACGCGATCAATGCGACGGCGCAGCTCCAACTGCTCGAAACCTGCCGCGCGGTGGCCCCGGAAATCACCATCGTGCACGCGGGAACCAGGCAGATTTACGGCCGTCCGCGCTATCTGCCGGTCGACGAGGCGCACCTGCTCGCACCGACTGACGTCAACGGCGTCAACAAGATGGCCGGCGAGGCGTACCATCTGATGTTCCACAGCGCCTACGGCATCAAGACCCGCTCGCTGCGGCTGACCAACGTCTACGGCCCCGGCATGCGGATCAAGGACGCGCGGCAGAATTTTCTCGGTATCTGGCTCCGCCGCGCGCTCGAAGGCGAGCCGTTCGAGGTGTGGGGCGGCGAGCAGCGGCGCGACATGGTGTTTGTCGATGACGCCGTCGAGGCGTTTCTCGCCGCCGCGGTGACGCCGGCGACCGAGGGGCTGGCGCTCAATATCGGCGGCGACGCGCCCTACAGCCTCGCAGAGGTGGCCGCCGCCCTGATCGCCGCGAACAACGGCGGACGCTGCGAGTCGAAAGAATTCCCGGCCGAGCGCAAGCGCATCGATATCGGCGATTTCGTCACCGACGACGGCAAGTTCCGCGCCCTCGCCGATTGGGCGCCGCGCACCGCGCTGGCGGAAGGATTAAGGCTTTCGCTCGATTATTACCGCCGCAATCTCGCTTCCTATCTCTAGAGAGGACGATGACCCCGATCCCGCAGACTGATCCGCGCGCCGGCTATCTCGACAAGAAGGCGGCAATCGATGCCGTCATCGCCCGGGTGCTCGACAGCGGCATGTACATCCTGGGGCGCGAGGCCGAGTGCTTCGAGAGCCGGTTCGCGAAGCTCATCGGCGCCGCCCACGCCATCGGCTGCGGCAACGGCACGGACGCGCTCGAATTGGCGCTGCGCGCCTGCGGGATCGGGGCCGGAAAACCGACTCGCGATCTGGTCTTCACCGTGTCGCACACCGCGGTCGCGACAGTGGCCGCGGTCGAACGCGCCGGCGCCATGCCGGTCCTTATCGATATCGAGGATGGCGGGTTCACGATGGACCCGGCGGCCCTGGAGCGCGCCTTGAAGTCGCCGCCGCCGGGGCGGCCGGCGGCGGTCCTGCCGGTGCATCTCTACGGCGAACCGGCGGCGCTCGGCGAGATCGCGGCGCTCGCCCGTGCCCACGGGCTGCGCCTCATCGAGGATGCGGCGCAAAGCCACGGCGCCGAATATCGCGGCCAGGTGACCGGTTCGATCGGCGATTTCGGCTGCTTCAGCTTTTATCCGACCAAGAACCTCGGCGCGCTCGGCGATGCGGGCGGGCTCGTCACCAGCGATCCCGGCCTCGCCGCGGCGGCGCGCGAGATTCGCGAATATGGCTGGCGCGACCGCTACGTCAGCGCCGTGCCGGGCATCAACACGCGACTCGACCCGATCCAGGCCGCGATCCTCAACGTCAAGCTCGAAACCCTGGCCGCGGACAATGCGCGGCGTCAGGCGATCGCGGCGCGCTACGACAAAGGCCTCGCCGGCCTCCCGCTCAAGCTGCCGGCGCGGCGCGCCGGCGCGGCCCACGTCTTTCATCAATACGTCGTGCGGCTGCCCCAGCGCGACAGTCTGCGCGAGCATCTGCGCCAGGCGGCGATCGGCACCGGCGTCCACTACCCGCTGCCGGTTCATCTGCACCCGGCCTATCAGGGCCGCGTGCCGATGGGCCCGACCGGGCTTTGCCGGAGCGAGGCGGCGGCGCGCGAAATCCTCAGCCTGCCGATCTACCCGCAACTCGGCGACGAAGCGGTGGACCGGGTGATCGCAGAAACAAGGCGATTTTTCCTCTGATTTCTCGTCTTCCCCGCTTTTGCGGGGGAGACGACCGAATCAGGCCTGGTGAATCAGAAAAATCCCGCCGGCGATGAGCGCGATGCCGCCCGCCTGCGGCCAGCCGAACGGCTCGTTCCATAGGATGTGAGCCAGCACCGCAACGATCGCGTAGCTCGCGCCCACCGAGGGGAACGCCACCGACAGCGGGATGCGGTTGAGCGCGACGATATAGGCGAGCGCCGCCAGCCCGTAGATCACCAGGCCCAGCAGCGTCAGCGGGTTGAGCAGCTGCGCGGCGAGGCTGGCCGCGCCGACCGCACCCGATTTGAGGACGATCTGCCCGGCAATCCCGAGGAGGATGGCGACACCGAGGCTCAAATAGGCAAGCGTCGCCGACATGGCCGGCCTACCCCCGGCGGCGCAGCCGCACCGGCGCGGGGGCCGCCACGGCCGCTTCGGCGCGCGTCACCGTGCGCACCACGGCTTGCGGCTTGCGGTTGGCGGTGAGGTACAGCCGGCCGAGATATTCGCCGACGATGCCGAGGATCATCAGCTGCACCCCCGACAGCAGCAGCACCGCGACGAACAGCGACGCCCAGCCGGCGGGCGGCGCGAAGAACAGCGCTTCGACGATCGCCGCCAGCCCGCCGAGCCCGCCGATGACGCTCAGCGCGAACCCGGTCAGCGTGCTGATGCGCAGCGGCATGACCGAGAAATTGACAAACATGCTCATCCACAGCCGCAGCAGCCGGCGCAGCGTGTAGTTGCTGCGTCCGACCGCGCGCGGCAAATGGTGCACCAGGAGCCGGTCGATCTTCTGCGTCACCTGCAGGATGAGCCCGTCGACATAAGGAAAGGGGCCGTCGTAACGGGTAATCTCGCGCACGAGAAAGGCGCTCATGCAGCGAAAACTCGACAGATAGAGCCCTTTCGGCTTGTCGAGCACGAAGCTGGCGACCCAGTTGGTGAACTCGCTGCCGAGGTTGCGCCATCTCGCGTGCTGCTTCTCGTCGTAATAGGTGTAGACGACGTCGGCGCCGGTCTCCTGCGCGTGGGCGAGCAGCCGCGCGATCTCTTCCGGCGGGTTCTGCAGGTCGTCGTCCATGTTGATGACGTGCGCGCCGCGGGTGTGGCGCAGCCCGGTCATCACCGCGTTGTGCTCGCCGTAATTGCGCGCATGGTCGATGAGGGTGATCGGGATCTTCGCCTTCGCAACCAGCTCGCGACACACGGCGAGGCTGTTGTCGGGGCTGCCGTCATTGACCAGCACGATCTCGTGCCCGCCCGGAATCGCGAGCGCTTCCAGCGCTTCGACCAATTCGCCGATGCTGTCGGCGCCGTTATAGACCGGGACGACGATCGACAGCGCCAGTATGGGGACAAGCTCCGGGGCGGCGTCAGCGCCAAGGGAATCAGCCCGAAGGGTATCAACCACAAGGGTATCAACCATGGGCGTACTCTGGTTTGGCGGCGATGGCGAGCACCGATCCGCCGAACGGCAGGCGGATGCCGGCGCGCAGCAGGCCGCGCTCGAACGTGGTGGAGGCCCGGCACACCGCCTCGACGATCGCCGGCTGCGGCGCGACGTCGCTGCCCGAGCCGGACGGCAGCAGCTTGCGTGTCGCCACCATCAGCGGAAACAGCAACATGTTCCAATAGCTGGCGTACATAGGACGGAACCCCGCGGCGCGCAGCAGCCCGACGATCTGCCGCTTGGTATAGCGCCGCGCATTGTAGACCGCCGCGTCGTGGCGCGACATCAGCCAGCGATAGGCCGGCAGGTTGAGGATCAGGATTCCGCCCGCGCCGAGGCAGCGGTGGAACTGCGCCAGCGCCCGCGCCTCGTCGACATCGCGGTGGCACAGCACATCGACGCAGACGATGGTCGCGAAGGCCGCGTCGGCGAAGGGCAGGGCGTTGACCGACCCGGCGCAAACGGGCTTGCCGCTTTTTTCGGCGGCCCACCGGCAGGCGGTCTGGTTGGCGTCGAGCCCGATCGCTCGGGCCTCGGGGATTTCCCGCGCGAGCCGGGCAAGAAACCCGCCGGTGCCGCAGCCGGCGTCGAGCAGCTCGCCGCCGCCGGAGAGGCGCCGGTAGAGCATCAGCAAATTGGCGTGGATCGCGGCGAACCACCACATTCGATCTTCGGCATGGCGCAGTCTGTCGTATTCGACCTGTTCCAGGCTGGTTCTCCGGGCGTGCTGACGGTGGGGTCGCGGCTCTCTAGAACGCCGCCAAGCGGTCGGCTATTCCGCGCTCAGCGATAGGCCGAGGTCGCGGGCCGGCGCGTCGCGGCGCCGGCAAGCGGGCGCCGGGCGATCCGCTCTTCGGCGAGCGCGTCGCGATGGTCGACCACCACCGACAGCAGCGCACCCATCCGCCTCACCTTGTAGACCGGCTGGTCGCTGACCGCGCGGTCAGCGTCCTGCATCGTGAAGCCGATGACGAAATCGGCGTTTCTCGGGAAGGTCACCGAGCGGAAGTTCGGCGGGAAATAATACCGCGCCGAGACGACCGGCCCGTCGACCGCCACGGTAAACTCGCGCTCCTCGAAATCGGCGCCGTATTGCCTGCGCAGATGGTTTTCGAGGCCGCGCACCGCCTCGGCGAAGGAATTGGCCCAATAGTCGAGCTTGAACCGGTTCTCGGCCCCCGCCACCCCGCCGACGAAGCCGTTGTAATAGACGTACTGATCAGGGTGCAGCATCACCATGATCGACAGATGCGCCAGCGCGTAGAGGCCGAGCGCGGCATAGACCGGCCTGCGAAACTCGAATTTCGCGAGCCGCTCGAGCGCGCGGTCGGCGACCAGGGCCGCCGCGACCGCGATCGGCGGCAGGACGAAGATGAAATGCCGCATGCCGTTGAACAGCACCGCGTTGGCGGCGATCGCGTAGACCACCGGGAAGACGATGGTGAAGCCGAGCATGAACAGCGGCAGCACGCGCTCGACCCGCCAGGCGCCGCGCCGCGCCAGATGGAGCAGCGCGACGGCCGGCGCGGCGAGCAGCAGCGCCAGCACCAGCTCCGGCAAGGCGAGGGCGATAAAGACCGGCAAATAGTCCCACGGCAGGTTGCTGGCGGAGAGCAGCTGGCCGTCGAACAGCACCTTGGCCCAGAAGATTTCCTTCGAGAACACCGCGAGCGCCTGCAGCGGGTGGCGGATCGGGTCGCTTTGCGCCCACGGCCAGAACACCAGCATCAGCGCATAGGCGATGATCGCGACCGGCAGGAACAGCCGCCAAAAGCTCGTCCAGCCGATGTCGACGAGCAGCGACAGGCGCCGCGCGGCAACCGCTCGCCAGGCGCCGTAGAGGCAGAGCATCAGGCCGAGATAGCAGAGCAGCAGCAGCCCGCCGACCCGCACCGCCATCGCCAAGCCGATCGCGATGCCGAGCTTCAGCACGAGGCGGAGCGGCGGACGCGGCAGGAACGGCACGATGCGCACCAGGTAATAGGTCGCCCAGATGCATCCCACGGCGAACGGAATGTCCTTGGGATTGTTGAACATCTGGCCGTAGTAATTGGGGATCAGCACGAGCAGCAGCGCGGCGGCGAACCCGGCGCGCGGCCCGCCGAGCCGGCGCCCCAGCTTCGCCGCGCCGACCAGCCCGACGATGCCGACCATGCCGTTCAGCAGGTGCCGGGTCTCGAAGATGCCGAGCGGCGAGAACCGGTTGACGATCGCCGCGATCAGGTCGAACAGCGCGCCGTAATTGTACATGTCGGCGTAGTGGTAGAGCAGTTCCCAATGCGGGGCATGCGCCGCTCCGACCAGCCAGAGGTAATGGGTGAGGACGAGTTCGCCGTACCAGTTCTGGCAATCCTCGTCCCAGGTGACCCCGTAGGCGCGGAACGTCAGCACCACCAGGAGCGCGGCCAGCGCGAACAGCGCCAGCGCGAGCCGGTCCCACAGGCATTTGCGCTGCAACCGGCCAATGACCGCAATCAACGAGGCCCTCGCCGCGCTGGGCGTGGCGCGGAGCAATGTTCCTAGCGCTTCCATCAATCGACTCGAAAACGGCCGCCCCGACAAGCCTTGGGGCCGGCGCATTGACACGCGCCGGCGTTGCAGGATCGTTTCGCCGACGACATGGGCGCTGTCAAGCCGCATTGGCGGCGGTTGTGGCGGCCGCGTTGCGACTCATAGCCCCACCTCGGCCAGGAGCGCGCCGACGACCTGCTCGCCGCCGAAATGCTCGCGCGCCAGCTCGCGTGCCGCGCGGCTGTGGCGGCGGTAGTCGGCGGCGACAGCGTCGATCGCGGCGAGCGCCTCGTCATGGGTGGAAAATTCGAACAGCCCCTCGCCGCATGGGTAGAGCCGGTCGAACCCGGTGCGCATCGTCACCACCGGCCGCCCGCTCGCGAGATAACAGACCGCGCGGTCGCTGAACCAGCCGCTATTGGTGCGGACGTAGATGTCCTTGGCGACGGTGAATTCGGCGCGCGAGCCGGCGATGAAACCGCGATAGCCGTCGATCTCCGCCGAGACCGGCCGCGGATCGATGAGGCGCCAGCCATGCCCCTCGACCTCGCGCCGCACGCTGTCGGCGGGCGGCAGGATCGCCATCCGAAAGCAGGAATCCGGCCGTTGTTCCGGGATGTCGAGAAACTTCACGAAATTGACGTGCTTCGACCACAGATAGGTCGCGCCGCCATAGTCGATGTCCTTGCCGCGATTGTCCCAGCTCGCGATCGAGGTGAAGCAGTCGGGCTCACCCCCAAGCCCTTCGGGCGGTTCCGGCCACAGATCGACATCGACCGGCGGGCGGGTCGGGCGCCAATCGATCCCCGACAGCGGGATCGGGCATTCGGCGCGGCCGATGTTGGCGCCGTAGGTGAAGAAATGCGTGTGCGCGTCGATATAGGCGCGCTCGTCCGGATCCCCCTTGGCATAGTTGATCTGCTGATAGCCCGGGTCGGTGTCGATCAGGATGCGCACCGGGCAATGCAAGTGGCGCTCGTAAAGATGGTGCGCGCCGCACAAATTGATCAGCGCGTCGGCCTCGCCGTAGAGCCGCTTGACCTCCTTGCGCGTCAGCCCGTAATAGGAATTGTCGACCCCGCAGCGATAGACAAACCGCTCGCCGAAGCCGAACCGCTCCATCACCCGGCGCAGATAGGCGAAATTGTAGTCGCAGCTCATCACCACGCTCTCGACCCGCGGGTCGTAGGGGTTGGTGCCGCTGTCCTCGACGTACCACGCCTCGTAGCCGAGCTTTTCCAGCGCGACCAGGTAATGCGCCGCCTGCCAGGCGATGCCGGCGAGCGGCATCTGGCCGGCGAAATGGAGGAGGACGATCTTGCCGCGCTGGCGCACTGACGGTTCAGTTCAGAAGTGACGGGTCGGCGGATAACGGAGCCGAAGCGATAAAATTTCGGCAATAAAATTTCGACCCTCACCCTGCCGCCGCTCTCCGGCCGCCATCGCGTCGTCCTGCGCACCGAGATGGCCGGGCCGGAGGGCGACAGCTTTCACGCTTGGGCGCATTGGCTCGCACCCCATTTTATGTAAGATCGCGCTATAAGCTCACCGCCGGAACCGAACGGAAGAAGCCGACACCATGACCTACGTCGTCACCGAAGCCTGCATTCGCTGCAAATACATGGATTGCGTCGAGGTTTGCCCCGTCGACTGCTTCTACGAAGGCGACAACATGCTGGTCATCCACCCCGACGAGTGCATCGATTGCGGGGTGTGCGAACCCGAATGCCCGGCCGAGGCGATCATCCCGGATAGCGAACCGGTTGCCGAGCAATGGCTTGAGCTCAACCGCCAATATGCGGCGAGTTGGCCCAACATCACCCGCAAGAAACCCGCCCCCGACGACGCCGACGTGTGGAAAGGGGTTGAAGGCAAGTACGATAAGTTCTTCAACCCAAAGGGCGGCGGCGATTAGGCTGCTTCACGCCGCGAGACGATCGGCGCGCGCGCCGCGCTGCGGAAGACGGTGACGCATGGCTGATGTGCTGGCTTCGGGCAGCGCAGTTGTGCTATACATTTTATTGGCGCTCTAGACGTCTTCCCCCCGTTCCGCGCTCTTCACCGAGATGTGGACAGTCGCCGCCGCGTTTGGCGACTCAGGAGGCGTCGTGACGGCGCGGGCTGGGGTCGGGGGCTAGAACGGTTATGATGATAGCGATTGACAACAAGACGCCATTTTCCACCGGTGACCTCGTGGTCTATCCGACCCACGGCGTGGGCAAGATCACGGCCATCGAGGAACAGGAAATCGCCGGACATACGCTCAACGTCTTTGTCGTGCTGTTCGACAAGGACCGCATGACGCTGCGCGTCCCGCTCGCCAAGGCCAAGCTTTCCGGATTGCGCCGGCTGTCGAGCCACAAGGAGATGGACGCGGCGCTTGCCAAACTGCGCGGCCGCTCGCGCGCCAAGCGAACGATGTGGAGCCGCCGCGCCCAGGAATACCAGGCCAAGATCGCCTCCGGCGACCCGGCCTCGATCGCCGAGGTCGTGCGCGACCTGTTCCGCAACACCGGGCAGCCCGAGCAGTCCTACAGCGAGCGCCAGATCTATCAGGCGGCGCTCGACCGGCTGGTGCGCGAATTCGCCGCCGTCGAGCGGATCGACGAGACGACCGCAGTCCAGCGCGTCGAGCAGATGCTGAGCGCCTGACTATCGCGGCATCCGCGAGGATGCCCCATCACGGCCGCGCCGGGACACGGAAGGTGAGCGCAGGCGCCTCGAGGCAAAGAAACCCCAGGTTCGCGGAGTTGCGCGGCGCCCGCCGGATCTGGGCGGTCGGCTCCGTGCATGGCGAGGCGCGGCGCCTCGCGCGGGTCCACGACCTGATCGGTGCGCGGTTTTCCGCCGGCGACCGCCTCGTCTATCTCGGCAATTATCTGGGCCACGGCGAGGATGTCGCCGCGACCATCGATGAGCTGCTCGATTTCCGCCGCCGGGTGCTGGGCCGCCCGCAGGGCTTTGCCTGCGACGTCATCTATCTTCGCGGTGCGCAGGAAGAGATGTGGCAGAAGCTGTTGCAATTGCAGTTCGCGCCGACCCCGCAGGAGCTGCTGGCGTGGATGGTGCGCGCCGGCGTCGAGGCAACGGTGCGGGCCTATGGCGGCGATCTGCGGCAGGGCTTCGCCGCGACCCGCGACGGGCCGCGCACGATCACCCGCTGGACCGGCAGCCTGCGCGCCGCGATGAACGCGGCGGAGGGCCACTCGACGCTGTTCGCGGCGCTGCGCCATGCCGCCCATACCGGCGAAGGCGGGTTGCTTTTCGTCCACGCCGGGATCGACCCCCGCCGCGCGCTCACCGAGCAGGGCGACACCTTCTGGTGGAGCGCCTCCGACATTCTCGACCTCGAGGCGCCGTTCGCCGATTTCCGCCGGGTGATCCGCGGCTTCGACCGTGACCGGCGCGGCCTCGTCGAAAGCCGGTTCGGCGTCTCCGTCGATGCCGGCGCCGGGCGCGGCGGGCGGTTGCAGGTGGCATGCTTCGCCGCCGACGGCTCGATCGTCGATTCCTGCGAAGCGTAGACGTTAAAAATCAGCAATCAGATCGCGGTATACCCGCCATCGACCAGGAGGTCGCTGCCGGTCACGAAACTCGCCGCGTCGCTGGCGAGGAAGAGCGCGGCCTGAGCCAGCTCCTCGGGTCGGCCGAGACGCTGGGTCAAATGCTTAGAACCCAGTCTCTCGTTCGCCGTGGCAAACGAGCCGTAGCGCTTCAGGGTCCGCTGGGTCTCGACCGCGCCCGGCGACAGGGCGTTGCAGCGCACGTTCTGCCCGGCATGGTCGATCGCGATGACCTTGGCGAGCTGGATGAGCGCGCCTTTTGTCGCACAATAGGCGGCGCGCCCGGCGCTGCCGACCCGGCCCAATTGCGAGGCGATAAAGATGATCGACCCGCCGCCGCCCTCGATCATGTAGGGCAGTGCCGCTTTCGACAGCAGGAACGCGCCGGTCAGGTTGATGTCGAGCACCATCTGCCACTCGGCGAGCGGGGTTTCGGTGACCGGGCCGCCGGGGTCGTGCGGCGCGGCGCCGCTGACCAGAATGTCGAGCCGGCCGAACGCCGCCTGCGCCGCCAGGGTGACCGCGCGGGTCTCCGCCTCGTCGGCGACATTGCAGCGCAAAGCGATGGCCTTACCCCCTGCGTTCTCGACCAGCCGCGCGGTTTCCGCCGCCGCTTCGGTGTCGATGTCGATGCAGGCGACCGACGCGCCGGCCGCGGCGAAGGCCACCGCGATCGCCCGGCAGATGCCGCCGCCGGCGCCGCTGATCAATGCCGCCTTGCCGGTCAAATCCATGCCCGCGCTCACAGCATCACCGTCCCGCCGTCGACCGCGATGGTCTGCCCGGTGACAAACCCGCTCGCGTCGGACAACAGCCACGCCACCGTGCCGGTGAGGTCGCCCGGAAGCAGATTGCGCTGGATCGTCTGCCCCGCCTTGACCGCCTGCAAGGCGCGGTCGAGCTTGTCGCCGAAGAATTCGCTGGTGCCCTCGGTCAGCACCGCGCTCGGCGCCAGCGCGTTGACCCGGACGCCGTCGCGCCCCAATTCGCGCGCCAGGCCGCGGGTGATGCCGATGACCGCGGCCTTCGACGCGGTGTAATGGAGGCCGAACGGCATGCCGTAGGTCGCCGCGAGTGAGGCGATGTTGACGATGCTGCCGCCGCCCGACGCTTGGACGATCGGCTGCCGCATCGCCGGCACCGCCGCCTTGCAGCAATTCCAGATGCCCTTGACGTTGACCGCCATGCAGGCATCCCACTCCGCGTCGTCGATCGCATCGAAGCGGCCGCCATGCAGCGCGCCGTAGAGCGCGGCGTTGTTGACGAGCCCGTCGAGCCGGCCGAACGCGGCCATTCCGGCTGCCACCATCGCCTGGGCCGAAGCCGCGCTGGTGACGTCGAGCGCCACCGCGACGCCGTTGCCGCCGGCGCTTTTCACCCGCTCGAGGGTCTCGCCGCAATCGTTGAGGTCGCCGACGACGAGGTTCGCCCCGGCGGCGGCGAGGTGTCGCGCGAATTCCTGGCCGAGCCCGCGCGCGGCGCCGGTGATGGCGACGGTCTTGCCGGCGAGGCTCATCGCAGGCGTCCGGACCGGCGTTTAAACGATCTGATCCGTCGCCGGGTCGATCAGGTGCATGTGGGTCATGTCGGCGACGAGTTTCATGGTCTCGCCGGCGTCCTTGGCGGCCATGGGGTTGACGCGGCCGCAGACCTCGACCCCCTCGACGATGAAATAGACCATCGTCTCCATGCCCATCGGCTCGACCACGTCGAGCTGCACGTCGAACGCGGCCGAGCCCGGCGGCACGTTGCCCCGGCCCTCGATGATGTCTTCCGGCCGCAGCCCGAACACCACGTCCTTGTCGACATAGGGCTTGTAGCGCGCGGTGCGACTTTCCGGCACCGGCAGGCTCAGTTTGTCGCTGAGGCGGATGTTGAGGTTGCCGCCGCCGTTGACGACGCGCGCCGGCAGGAAATTCATCGCCGGCGAACCGATAAACCCGGCGACGAACCGGGTCTTGGGGCTGTGGTAGACCTCGTTCGGCGGCCCGATCTGCTCGATCCGCCCGAAATTCATCACCACGACGCGGTCGGCGAGCGTCATCGCCTCGACTTGGTCGTGGGTGACGTAGACGGTTGTCGTCGTGACCTTCTGGTGCACCTTCTTGATCTCGGTGCGCATCTGCACGCGCAACTTGGCGTCGAGGTTCGACAGCGGCTCGTCGAACAGGAAGACCTTGGGGTTGCGCACGATCGCCCGGCCCATGGCGACGCGCTGGCGCTGGCCGCCCGAAAGCTGCTTCGGCCGGCGGTCGAGCAGGTCGGTGATGTCGAGGATCTGCGCCGCCGCCTCGACCCGCTCCTTGATCTCCTGCTTCGGGAACTTCTTTAGCCGCAGGCCGAACGACATGTTCTCGTAGACGGTCATGTGCGGGTAGAGCGCGTAGTTCTGGAACACCATGGCGATGTCCCGGTCCTTTGGCGGCACGTCGTTGACCAGCTGGTCGCCGATGTAGATATCGCCGGAGGTCGCCTCCTCGAGCCCGGCGATCATCCGCAGGGTCGTACTCTTGCCGCACCCCGAGGGGCCGACCAGCACGATGAACTCGCGGTCGGCGATGTCGAGGTCGATGCCTTGGACGGCAGGCGTCTTGTCGAAAGTCTTGACGATGTTGCGAAGCGCGACTTGCGCCATAATCTTACCCCTTGTCGCTCCGGAGATCAGGCCGGAATGTAGTAATCCATCAGGAAGCGTAAATGATAGACGGCGGCGCCGCGCCGAGCAGCGCCCCGGTCATGATCTGCCCAGTTGAACACGCGCCCTTGATCAGCGTGCTGACGATGTCGAGCGGCGGCACCGGCTGGTCTGCCGATGTCGTAAAGGGTCAGCGGATAGAGGAAATCGGCCCACGACGCGGTAAAGCAGAAAATCGTCGGGGCGATGTTCCCCGCCAGCGCCACCGCGATGGCGCCGCGACAATGATCCGCGGCGGATGCGGCAGCCGGCTACTGGCGCTTTCACATCGCTGACAACGGCGTCCGCCACAGGCGCTCCTACAAGGTTCACGCCGGTTGGCGACCGGCGTCTCGGGTGTCCGGCGCCGCTCGGGGCGTCCGGCGAGAATTGGCGGCATATTACCGCAGGCTTACGAAAATAACCCACGTATTTTCGGGGCGAGACAACGCGCCTCGCTCACCTCTCCGTGAGCTTCAGTTCGATCCGGCGGTTGCGCTTGTAGGAATCGTCGCCGTCGCCGGCATCGATCGGCTGGTTGTCGGCGAAGCCCGCGGCGGAGAGGTGATTGGCCGGGATGCCCTGGTCGATCGCATAGCGCACGACCGAGATCGCCCGCGCGGTCGACAACTCCCAATTCGAGGCGAAATCGGCGTTGTGGATCGGCCGGTGGTCGGTGTGCCCGTTGATCTGCAGCACCCAATCGATATCGGGCGGGATTTTGGCGGAAATCTCCTTGAGCGCGGCGAAGACCGGGTCGAGCTGCTGCTTGGCGGCCGGCGCCAACTCGGCCTTGCCGGGCGCGAACAGCACCTCGGCCTGGAACACGAAGCGGTCGCCGACGACGCGGATATCAGGGCGATTGCCGAGGATTTCACTGAGTTTGCCAAAGAATTCCGAGCGATAACGCGCCAGCTCCTCGACCTTGTTGGCAAGCGCCAGGTTCAGTTTTCTCCCCAGCTCGACGATCTGGCCCTGCTGGTCCTTGACCTTGGTCTGGGACAGATCGAGCGCCGCGGCGACTTTGGCGAGCTGGTCGCGCAGCGCCGCGATTTCGGCCGCCAGCTGCTCGACCTGGGTCTTCGCCGCCTGGCTCGTCTGCTGCTCGGCGGCGAGCTTGGTCTGCAGATCCTTGGTCTGGTCGCTGAGCGCTCCCGCGGCCGCGCCGGCGGCGCTGAGCTTGGCGTTGAGCGCGTCGCGCTCGTCCTGCGCCGCCCGGAGTTCGGCCGTCAGCGACGCCGAATTGCCGCGCAAGCTTTCGCTCGTCTGTTTTTCGAGCGCCAGCTCGTCGGCCAATTGGCTGATCCGTTGCTGGAGCTGCTTCAGCGCCTCGTCGCGCCCATTGAGTGCATCCGACAGATAAAATTGGCCGACGGTAAAGACCAGCAAAATAAATATGATGACCATCAATAGCTGTGCCAGAGCATCAACAAATCCCGGCCAGATATCGATACTCGGCCGCCGCCCGCGGCTGCGCGTCTGGGCCATCGCCTAGCGGCCGCTCTCGTCGGAAAGCGCGGCGATGGTCCGCGCCAGCAGGCGTATCTCGCCCCGCAGCTCAACCACGGTTTGCGCCCGGCCCTCGACGATGTCCTCGCTCATTCGCGCCATGTAGGCCTCGATGTTGCGCAAATGGTTGCGCAGCACATCGTCCTGGCCCAATGAGTTCTCGGCGATCGTCGCCAGGCGGGTGAGCGACGGCTTCAGCTCCATCTGGTTCTCGGCGAGCCGCACCATCAGCATCTGGCCGGCCTTCATGTGCTCGGATAGCGTGCCGAGCCGGTCGATGAGGGCGGGCAGGGTGGTGTTGGCGCCGATCCGGCTCTCCTCGCTGCGCGCCAGGATGCGCTGCAGGTTTTCCAGGCTGTCGGCGGTCTGTTCGAGCAGCGCCTGGAGGTAGGCCGGAACCGAGCCGTCACCACTGTCGCCGAAGCCGCCCGACGACAGCCGCGTATAGGTCGAGAGCCACTCCTCGAGGTCGTTGTAGAAGCGGTTCTGCGCCTGCCCCGCCTGCAAATCGAGGAAGCCGAGCACCAGGCTGCCGGCAAGGCCGAACAAGGACGAGCTGAACGCGGTCGACATGCCGTGCAAGGGCGAGCCGAGCGCCGTCTTCAAATCGGCGAAGGCGCGGGCGAGGTCGGTCGAAGATACGTTGAGCCCGCCGATCACCCCGCCGACGGCGCGCACCGTCTCCAAGAGCCCGTAGAACGTGCCGAGGAGGCCGAGGAAAACCAGCACGCCGATCATATAGCGCGAGGTTTCGCGGGTCTCGTCGAGCCGCGACGAGATGCCGTCGAGCAGGGTCTGCAGCGAGGTCGCCGACAGGCTGACCCGGCTACCCTGCCGGGTCCCGAGCATGCGCGCCATCGGCGCCAGGAGACGCGGTGGCCGCCCGCCGGGCGCGGTCAAGTCGCGGTTGGCGACGCGCTCGCGAAAATCCTCGATCCAGGCGGTCTCGGGGTTGAGCAGCAGCACCTGGCGGAAGATATAGACGATACCGATCAAGAGAATGCCGACGATCACCCCGTTGATCCCGGGGTTGCCCATAAAGGCGCCGCTCAGCGGCCGGAACAGTGCCGCCGCCAGCGCCGCGACCAGCACCAGAAACACCGCCATGCGAATAAGAAACCGGTCCGAGCGGTTCATCGCGTCAACCGGCGGACCGTGTCGCGCGCGGACCGGCCCGGTCCGATTGCGGCGCGGTCGAAGGATCGAGCGGCTGCAGATCGGTCTGGAGCGGCAGCGACGGGCGCGGGTTCAGGGGCGAACCTAGCGCGACCGGCAACATCGCCGGCGGGATCAGCGGCTTTCCCGAACCCGGTTTGGCATGAGCGGCCACGGCGGCGGGAG
>DASRLO010000007.1:0-33221 GCA_035648415.1 Allostellaceae bacterium | reverse complement strand
TGCTTCGAAGTCCTTGGCCAGGCGCCGGCTGCGGCCGAGCCAGGCGAAGGTACGTTCGACGACCCATCGCCGGGGCAGCAGTTGGAAGCCTTTGACGCCGGGCGGACGCTCGATGATTTGGATTGTCCAGGGGCCGCAATCGGCGACCGCTTCACGCAGCTGGGCACCGCGATAGATGCGATCGGCAAAGATGTGAGCCAGCTCGGGAAAGCGGTCACGCAGCGCCCGCAACAGCGGCACCGCGCCGTGCGGGTCTTGGATGTTCGCCGGGTGCACCTGCGCGGCGAGCACAAACCCTTGCGTATCGGTGACGATATGGCGCTTGCGCCCCTTGATGCGTTTGCCGGCGTCGACGCCGCGCGGGCCGCCGCTTTCGGTGGTCGCCACACTCTGGCTGTCGATGATGCCGACCGAGGGGATCGGCCCCCGCCCCGCCCGCCGGCGGGCGCGCCCCACCAGCGCCAGACTGATCCGTTCCCACAGCCCATCGTCGCGCCAGCGATAAAAGTAGCCTTGCACGGTCGAATAGGGCGGGAACTCCTTGGGCAGGGCGCGCCACTGACACCCGGTCCACAAGAGATACAGGATCGCCTCGACAATCACCCGCAAACCCCATTCGCGCGGCCGGCCCAGTCGCCGCGCCGGCGGCAACAGCGCGGCGATCTGTTGCCATTCCGCCTCGCGCAGGTCGCTTGCGTAGCGCAGCTCCTCGCGCCGATACTCCGCCCGGGTGATTTCAGTCCACATGTTGTGGCCCCCTGTTTGTCTGACAACAACAAGGAATCACAACTCACTGAAATCACTCAATTCATTTCAAGTCAGGCTCTCAGGATGAGGGGCTTTCGTGGCGGCAACGTCGTACCTCATCCTGAGGAAGTCGCGAAGCGGCTGTCTCGAAGGACGCAAAGCCCGCATTGCAATCCATCATTTCGCGGCCTCCGAGGCGCGGCGCCGCAGTCTGTCCCAGTACTCGAGCCGCTTCTTGACCTCACGTTCGAAGCCGCGCTCGGTCGGGCGGTAGAATTCGCGCCGGGCGATGCCGTCAGGAAAGTAGTTCTGCCCGGAGAAGGCTTCCTCGGTGCCATGGTCGTAGACATAGCCCTTGCTGTAGCCGAGGTCGCGCATGAGGCGCGTCGGCGCGTTGAGGATGTGCATCGGCGGCATCAGCGAGCCGGTCTCGCGCGCCATTCTTTGCGCCTGGCCGAACGCGGTGTAGGCGGCGTTCGATTTGGGCGCCGTCGCGAGGTAGATCACCAGCTGCGCGACCGCCAGCTCGCCCTCGGGCGAGCCGAGCCGGTCGTAGGCGTCCCACGCCGCGAGCGCCTGCACCAGCGCCTGCGGGTCGGCGAGGCCGATATCCTCGACCGCGGCGCGGGTGAGGCGGCGCAGCACGTAGATCGGGTCCTCGCCGCCGGCCAGCATCCGCGCCAGCCAATACAGCGCCGCGTCGGTGTCCGAGCCGCGCAGCGATTTGTGCAGCGCGCTGACCAGGTTGTAATGGCCCTCCTGCTGCTTGTCGTAGAGCGGCGCGCGGCGCTGCACGATCTCGGCGAGTTCGGCCGGGCCGAGCGGCGCGCCGGCTGGCACGCGCACGATTTCCTCGACGAGGTTGAGCAGAAAGCGCCCGTCGCCGTCCGCCATGGCCCTGAGCGCGGCGCGTCCGTCGGGCGAGAGCGGCAGCGTCGTGCCGAGATTGGCCTCGGCGCGCTGGATCAGGGTTTCGAGCTCCGCATCGCCGAGCCGGCGCAGCACGAAGACCTGGGAGCGCGACAGCAGCGCCCCGATCAATTCGAAGGATGGGTTCTCGGTGGTGGCGCCGACCAGGATCACCGTGCCGTCCTCGACATAGGGCAGGAACGCGTCCTGCTGGGCGCGGTTGAAGCGGTGGATCTCGTCGACGAACAAGAGGGTGCCCTGGCCCATCGCCCGGCGCTTCTTGGCGGCGTCGAACACCTTGCGCAGATCGGCGACGCCCGAGAACACCGCCGACAGCGGCTCGAAGGCGAGGTCGGTGCCTTCGGCGAGCAGGCGCGCGATCGTCGTCTTGCCGCAACCCGGCGGCCCCCAGAGGATCATCGACGCCAGCCGCCGTGCCGCCACCATCCGCCCGATCGGCCCGTCCGGCCCGAGCAGGTGGTCCTGCCCGACGATGTCGCCCAGCCGCCGCGGCCGCAGCCGGTCCGCCAGCGGATGCGGCGCCTGGTTCTCGAACAGGGTGCTCATGCGGCGCTAGATATGGGCCGGCGGCATGACCGGCGCAAACCTCCCTCACCCATCCCGGCGAAGGCCGGGACCCATGGAGGAAATGGGCCCCGGCTTTCGCCGGGGTGGCGCGACGAGAAGATCACGCCCGGCACGCCGGCGCCGCCGCGAACACCCCGTCGAACGTCGCGCGCAATGCCGCGTCGACATCCGCCATCGTCGCTTTCGCCCCGAGCGCCGCCATTGACGTCACGCCATGCCCCGAAATCCCGCATGGCACGATGCCGGCATAGCTCGCGAGGTCCGGGCTCACGTTGAGGGCGAGGCCGTGGTAGGTCACCCAATGGCGCACCCGGACGCCGATCGCCCCGATTTTATCGTCGCGTCCGCGACCCCGCGCCAACCACACCCCGACGCGGCCTTCGCGGCGCTCGCCGGTGACGCCGAACCGCGCCAGCGTCCGGATCATCCATTCCTCGAGCCGCCAGACATGGCAGCCGACGTCGCGGCCGCGCCGCGTCAGGTCGAGCATCACATAGGCCACGCGCTGTCCCGGCCCGTGATAGGTGTATTGCCCGCCGCGGCCGGTCTTGCAGACCGGCAGCCGCCCCGGCTCGATCAGGTCGGCATCGCGGGCGCTGGTGCCGGCGGTGTAGAGCGGCGGGTGCTCCAACAGCCAGACAAGCTCCGCCGCCGCGCCGGCATGGATCGCCGCGACGCGAGCCTCCATCTCCGCGATCGCCTCGTCATAAGGCACGGGCGCACCGGCGACGCGCCACTCGACGGCGCCGACGCCAATCCCCCCGTGGCGGGTTTCCCTCTGCAAATCCATCGCGGTTGCCATGATATCGCGGATTTGCTACACGCGCCTGCCTCCAAGCAGGCTTGGGCCGGCGTGCGGTCGTGGCGGAACTGGTAGACGCGCAGCGTTGAGGTCGCTGTGGGGGAAACTCCGTGGAAGTTCGAGTCTTCTCGACCGCACCAACCCGGCAGCTCGGAGCGAATTCGTAGCGGTCGAAATGCCCTTGCCCGCTTGCCGTGACCGGGCTTGAAGCCGACCCTGTGCCGGATCAAGCTCGCGCGGGGATCGCCATTTTAAGCCCTCACCATTTCAAGGCACTGGCTGACCGATTTAAGACACTGGCTGACCCGCCGCACCCGGCCGGGCGGGAGAGGACGGGCTGAAATCTGCGGCAGGTCGGACATGCCGGCTCCATCGGGCTGCACCGGGCGCCCATCCTAGGAACGACGCGGTTAAAATCCGCTGAAAGGGCAGGAGGAAGCGCCGGCCCGCGCCTGCCTTTCGCCAAGGCCGGCGCCTGTGCCATATAGAGCCGATGCAGAACAGCCGGCCGGCGACGCTCGACCACGATCTCGGCCCCGAGATCGACATGCTGCGCACCACCGTGCGCGACTTCGCCGACGACAAGATCGCGCCGATCGCCGCCGCCATCGACCGCGACGACCGCTTCCCCATCGAGCTGTGGCCGCAGATGGGCGCGCTCGGGCTGCACGGCATCACCGTCGAGGAGGAATGGGGCGGCAGCGGCATGGGCTACCTCGCCCATTGCGTCGCGATGGAGGAGGTGAGCCGCGGCTCGGCCTCGGTCGGCCTCAGCTACGGCGCGCACTCGAACCTCTGCGTCAACCAGATCCGCCGCAACGGCAATGACGCGCAGCGCCGCAAGTATTTGCCCAAGCTGATATCCGGCGAGCATGTCGGGGCGCTGGCGATGAGCGAACCGGGCGCCGGCTCCGATGTCGTCTCGATGCGGCTGCGCGCCGACAAAAAGGGCGACCGCTACATCCTCAACGGCAGCAAGTTCTGGATCACCAACGGTCACTACGCCGATACGCTGGTGGTCTACGCCAAGACGACGCCGGATGCCGGCGCGCGCGGCATCACCGCGTTCCTCATCGAGAAGGGCATGCAGGGGTTCGCTCCGGCGCAAAAGCTCGACAAGCTCGGCATGCGCGGCTCGCCGACCTCGGAACTGGTGTTCGAGGATTGCGAGGTGCCGGCGGAGAACGTGCTCGGCACGCTCGACGAGGGCGTGCGCATCTTGATGAGCGGGCTCGATTACGAGCGCGTGGTGCTGGCGGCGGGGCCGCTCGGCATCATGCAGGGGTGCCTCGACGTGGTGATCCCCTACATCCACGACAGGAAGCAGTTCGGCCAGGCGATCGGCGAATTCCAGCTGATCCAGGGAAAGGTGGCCGACATGTACACCGCGGCCAACGCCTGCCGCGCCTACGTCTACGCCGTCGCGCGCGCCTGCGACCGCGGCGAGACCACCCGCAAGGACGCCGCCGGCGCCATCCTCTACGCCGCCGAGAGCGCCACCAGGATCGCGCTCGACGCGGTGCAGATATTGGGCGGCAACGGCTACATCAACGACTACCCGACCGGGCGCCTGCTGCGCGACGCCAAGCTCTACGAGATCGGCGCCGGCACCAGCGAAATCCGCCGCATGCTGATCGGCCGCGAGCTGTTCAACGAGAGCGCGTGAGCCGATGCGGCGGCGCGACCTGATCGCCCTAGCTGCCGGCGCGGTGGCCTGGAGCCGGCCGCTGTCTGCGCAGGCGCAGCAGAAGGCGATGCCGGTGATCGGCTACCTCAGCAGCGTGTCGCCCGGCCCGAGTGCATCACTCGTGGCCGCGTTCCGCCAGGGACTGAGCGACACCGGCTACGTTGAGGGACAGAATTTGGCGATCGAATACCGCTGGGCTGGGGGCAGCTTCGATCGGCTGCCGGCGTTGGCCGCCGATCTCGTCGGCCATAAGGTCGATTTGATCGCCACCGCGGGCGGCCCTCCTCCCGCACTGGCGGCGAAAGGCGCAACCTCGACGATCCCGATCGTCTTCAGCGGTGTCGGCGACCCCATCGGGGTCGGCCTGGTCACCAGTCTTGCCCGGCCGGGCGGCAATATTACGGGCTTCAGCCTCATGAACATCGAGCTGATGCCCAAGCGGCTCGCACTGCTTTCCGAGCTGGTTCCCCAAGCCAGGTTTATTGCCCTGCTTGTGAACCCGAACAATCCGAACGCCGAGCGCATGGTTCGAGAGGTGCGGGAAGCGGCGCGCGCGAAGGGGGTGCAACTCCCTATCGTGAAGGCCAGCACCGAGGGCGAGATCGACGCCGCTTTCGCCTCCCTCGTCCAACTCCATGCCGGCGGGCTCGTCGTCGGCGCCGACCCGTTCCTCGATAGCCGGCGCGAGCAACTCGTAGCGCTGGCATCACGTCATGGCGTTCCGGCGATCTATGTGTTCCGTGAATTCGCCGAGGCCGGCGGCCTGATCAGCTATGGAGCGAGCTTCACGGCTGCGAGTCGCCAGTTCGGAATTTACGCCGGAAGGATACTGAAGGGCGAGAAGCCCGCCGACCTGCCGGTCCAGCAGCCGACGACATTCGAGCTGGTGATCAACCTCAAGACCGCCAAGACGCTCGGCCTCACCGTGCCGCAATCGCTCCTCGCCCGCGCCGACGAGGTCATCGAGTGAGGCGGCGGGAGTTTATCATTCTTATCGGCGGCGCTGCCGTCGCGTGGCCGCTCGCGGCGCGCGCGCAGCAGAAGGCGATGCCGGTGATCGGCTTTCTCAGCAGCCGTTTACCCGCCGAATCTGCCTCGCTGGTGGCCGCCTTTCGCCAGGGGCTGAGCCAATCCGGCTTCGTCGAGGGACAAAATGTGGCGATCGAATACCGCTGGGCGGAGGGCAACTACGATCGGCTGCCCGCATTGGCCGCGGCTCTCGTCGACCGCAAGCCGGATTTGATCGCGACGACGGGCGGCGCCGTTTCGGCGCGGGCTGCAAAAAACGCAACCGCGACGATCCCGATCGTCTTCGTCACGGGAGACGATCCAGTGGCGTCCGGCCTCGTCGCCAGTCTCGCCCGGCCGGGCGGCAACCTCACCGGTGTCAGCATCCTCATCGTCGAGTTGAACGCAAAGCGGCTGGAATTAATTTCAGAGCTGGTCCCCCAGGCCAAAGCGATCGCCGTGCTCGCCAACCCGGCAAATGCCGAGCGCATCTCGCGAGAGGTGCAGGATGCGGCGCGCGCGAAAGCGGTGGAGCTTGTGATGCTGCAGGCCAGCACCGAAAGCGAGATTGCGGGCGTATTTGCGACCCTTGCGCCGCGCCAAGTGGGCGCGCTTGTCGTCGGTAACGATCCCTTTTTCAACAGCCGACGTGAGCAGCTGGTGGGGCTGGCGGCACGCCATGCCATGCCGGCGATCTACTTTGACCGCGAATTTGCCGCGGCCGGAGGACTGATCAGCTATGGAGCGAGCGTCGCTGCCGCCTATCGCCAGATTGGCATCTACGCTGGGAAGATCCTAAAAGGCGAGAAGCCGGCGGATCTTCCGGTCCAGCAGCCCGACAAATTCGAGCTGGTGATCAATCTCAATACCGCCAAGGCGCTCGGCCTCACAGTGCCGCAATCGATCTTGGCCCGCGCCGACGAGGTGATCGAGTGAAGCGGCGCGAGCTCATCGTGCTCCTCGGTGCCGCACCATTCGCGGCGCCGCTCGCCGCCCGCGCGGAGCAGAAGGCGATGCCGGTGATCGGCTTCCTCGGCGGCAACTTACTCAACCCGAATTCACCGAACGTCGCCGCATTCCGCCAGGGAATGAGCGAAACCGACTATGTGGACGGGCAAAACCTGGCGATCGAATACCGATGGGCTGACGGGCGCTATGATCGGCTACCCGCATTGGCCGCCGACCTCGTCACCCGTAAGGTTGATCTGATCATGGCGTCCGCCCCCCCTTCGGCAGTTGCGGCGAAAGGGGCAACCTCGACGATCCCGATCGTCTTCGCGATCGGTGGCGACCCGGTCGAACTCGGCCTGGTCGCCAGTCTCGCGCGGCCGGGCGGCAATCTCACGGGCATCACCTTCCTCACCGCCGAACTGACGCCCAAGCTGCTCGAGCTGCTGTCCGAGCTGGTTCCGCAGGCCAGGGTGATTGCCACGCTGGTGAATCCGAACAACCCGAATACCGAGCGCAGTATTCGCGACATGGAGGCAGCGGCACGCGCGAAGGGAGAGCAACTCCGTGTCCTGAAGGCCGACACTGAAGCCGAGATCGCCGACGCCTTCGCGGCCCTCGCCCACCTGCAAGCCCGCGCGCTCATTGTCACCGCCGATCCGTTCCTCGAAAGCCGGCGCGAGCAGCTCCTGGCGCTGGCATCACGCTATGCCGTTCCAGCGATCTACGGGTCGCGAGCACTCGCCGAGGCCGGCGGCCTGATCAGCTATGGAGCGAGCCTGCCGGATGGCTACCGCCAAGCCGGCACCTACGCCGGAAAGATCCTCAAGGGCGCCAAACCGGCCGATCTGCCGATCCAGCAGCCGACCGTATTCGAGCTGCTGATCAATTTGAAGACCGCGAAGGCGCTCGGCCTCACCGTGCCGCCGGTGCTGCTGGCGCGGGCCGACGAGGTGATCGAATGAGGCGGCGCGATGTGATCGCCCAGCTCGGCGGCGTGGCGGTCGGCTGGCCGCTCGCCGCCCGCGCGCAGCAGAGGGCGATGCCGGTGATCGGTTTCCTCCACCCGGGCTCACCGGGTGCGTTTGCACCGTTCACGGCCGCGTTCCGCCAGGGATTGGGCGAAGCCGGCTATGTCGAGGGACAGAATGTGGCGATCGAATACCGCTGGGCGGAGGGACATTATGATCGATTGCCGGCGTTAGCCGCCGACCTGGTCGGCCGCAAGGTCGTTCTGATCGCGATCATAGGCGAGGCTACGACGCGATTGGCGGAAAGCGCTTCCTCGACGATCCCGATGATCTTTTTTACCGGCGGAGACCCCGTCGGGGACGGGTTCGTCGCCAGCCTGGCGCGGCCGGGGGGCAACCTGACGGGCGTCACGGTTTTCGGCGGCAAGCTGAACCCCAAGCGGCTGGAGCTGCTGTCCGAGCTGGTTCCGCAAGCCAGGCTGATCGCCGTGCTGGCGAACCCGAACAATACGGATGTCGAGGGCGTCTCCCGAGACCTGCGGGAAGCGGCGCGCGCGAAGGGCGCGCAACTGGATATGCTGAAGGCGGGCTCCGCGGCCGAGATCGACGCCGCTTTCGCAACGCTCGCCCAACGGCAGGCTGATGCGTTTATCGTCACTTCCGATGCATTCTTCTTTAGCCGGCGCGAGCAGATCGTCGCACTGGCGGCACGCCGTTCCATTCCGACGATCTATTACCGGCGCGAATTTGTCGCCGCCGGCGGCCTGATCGGCTATGGACCGAGCTACGCCGCCGGCTACGGCCAAATCGGCGCCTATGCCGGGAAAATCCTCAAGGGCGCCAAGCCGGCCGATCTGCCGGTCCAGCAGCCCGACAAGTTCGAGCTGGTGATCAACCTCAAGACCGCCAAGGCGCTCGGCTTGACGGTCCCGCAATCGATTCTCGCCGGCGCCGACGAAGTGATCGAGTGAGGCGGCGCGACCTCATCACTCTCCTCGGCGGCGCGGCGGCAGCGTGGCCGCTGGCCGCCCGCGCGCAGCGGAAGGGGATGCCGGTGATCGGCTTCCTCCATTTTGCGTCACCCGGACCGTCTGCACCGTTTGTCGCCGCGTTCCGCGAGGGATTGAGCGATAGCGGCTTCGCCGAGGGCCAAAATGTGGCGATCGAATACCGCTGGGCGGAGGGGCATTACGATCGATTGCCCGCATTGGCCGCGGACCTTGTCGGCCGCAAGGTCGATTTGATCGCGACGCTCAGCGGCACGCGGACGGCGCTGGTCGCGAAGGCCGCGACCTCGACCATCCCGATCGTCTTCTTTACCGGCGGCGACCCGGTCGAGGAAGGCCTGGTCGCCAGTTTCGCGCGGCCGGGCGGCAATCTTACCGGCGTCGCCGTGCAAACCGGTGAGGTGACGGCGAAGCGGCTCGAATTGCTGTCCGAGCTGGTTCCCCAAGCCGGGGTGATCGCCCTGCTCCTGAACCCGACCAATGCGAGCACCGAGAGCACGATCAGCGACATGCAGGATACGGCGCGAGCGAAGGGGGGGCAGCTCGCAATCCTGAAGGCCAGCACCGCGGGCGAGATCGACGCCGCCTTCGCGACCCTCGCCAGCCTGCATGCCGGCGCGCTGTTCGTAAGCAGCGACCCGTTCTTCACCGACCGGCGCGAGCAGCTCGCGGCGCTGGCGTCACGCTATGCCATTCCGGCAAGCTATCCGACGCGTTTATTCGCCGCTTCCGGCGGCCTGCTCAGCTATGGCCCGAGCTTCGCCGCTGGCTCCCGCCAGGCCGGCGCTTTCGCCGGAAGAATCCTCAAAGGCGCCAAGCCGGCCGACCTGCCGGTCCAGCAGCCGACCAAGTTCGAGCTGGTGATCAACCTCAAGACCGCCAAGGCGCTCGGCCTCACCGTGCCGCAATCGCTGCTCGCCGGTGCCGACGAGGTGATTGAATGAGGCGGCGGGACTTCATCGTGCTGCTCAGTGGCGCGGTTGGTTGGCCGCGCGCCGCCCGCGCGCAGCAGAAGACGATGCCGGTGATCGGCTTCCTCAGCGGCCGATCGCTCAGCGATAATGCCTTGCTCATGGCCGCGTTTCGGGGAGGCCTGGGCGAAGCCGGCTATGTCGAGGGGCAGAACCTGGCGATCGAGTACCGCTGGGCGGAGGGACATTATGATCGATTCCCCGCGATGGCTGCCGATTTTGTCGCCCGCAACGTCGACGTGATCGTAGCTGGCGGTGGCACGACGGCGGCGCTCGCGGCAAAAAAAGCGACCTCGACGATCCCGATCGTCTTCTTTACCGGCGTCGACCCGGTCGCAATCGGTCTTGTTTCCAGTCTCGCCCGGCCGGGCGGCAACCTTACCGGCGTCTCTATCCAGCTTAACGAACTGACGCCGAAGCGGCTCGAACTGCTGACCGAGCTGGTGCCTCAGGCCAAGGCGATCGCCCTGCTGGTGAACCCGACCGCTTCCAAACTCGACATCTCCGGCATGCTGGCGGACGCGCGTGCCAAGGGTGTGCAGCTTCCTATCGCGAAGGCGGCCACCGAAGGCGAGATCGATGCCGCCTTCGCGGCCCTCGACGATCGGCATGCCGGCGCGCTGATCGTCGCCAGCGACCCGTTCTTCGCAGGCCGTCGCGAGCAAATCGTCGCCTTGGCGGCACGCTATGCTGTTCCCGCGATTTTTCCGGACCGCGAATTCACAGTTTCCGGCGGGTTGATCAGCTATGCGCCGAGCTTCGCCGAGGCCATGCGCCTCGTGGGCATCTACTCCGGCAAAGTTCTGAAGGGCGCCAAGCCGGCCGACCTGCCGGTCCAGCAGCCGACCAAATTCGAGTTGGTCATCAACCTGAAGACCGCCAAGGCGCTCGGCCTTACCGTGCCGCAAGTGCTGCTGGCGCAGGCCGACGAGGTCATCGAATGAGGCTCACCGATGAGCAAATCCTCCTGCGCGACACGGCGCACGATGTCGCACGGAACCTGCTCGCGCCGCACGCGGCGGAATGGGACCGCGAGTCCCGCTTTCCGAAAGAGGCATTGGCCGAGCTCGGCAAGCTCGGGTTTATGGGCGCGCTGGTGCCGCCCGAATATGGCGGGACCGGCGCCGACCATGTCGGCTACGCGCTGGCGCTGGAGGAGATCGCCGCCGGCGACGGCAGCGTCTCGACGATCCTCGCGGTCCATAATTCAGTCGGTTGTGCACCGGTTCTTAATTTCGGCTCGGAGGAACAGAAGCGGCGTTTTCTGAGACCGATGGCGGCGGGCGAGATGCTTGCCTGCTTTTGCCTGACCGAGCCGGGCGCCGGCTCCGACGCGGCGGCGATCAAAACCAGCGCCAAGCGCCGCGGCAATCGCTGGGTGCTCAACGGCGCCAAGCAGTTTGTCACCTCCGGCCGAAACGCGCGGGTGGCGATCGTCTTCGCGGTCACCGACCCCGCCGCCGGCCGCCGGGGCATCAGCGCCTTTATCGTGCCGACCGACACCGCCGGTTACCGGGTGGCGCGGCTCGAACACAAATTGGGGCAGCGCGCCTCCGACACCGCCCAGCTCGTCTTCGAGGACATGGAGCTGACCCCCGATCTGATGCTCGGGGCGGAAGGCGAGGGGTATCGCATCGCGCTCAGCAACCTCGAAGGCGGCCGCATCGGCATCGCCGCGCAGGCGCTCGGCATGGCCCGCGCCGCCTACGAGGCCGCGCTCGCCTACGCCCAGCAGCGCGAGGCGTTCGGCCAGAAGATCATCGCGCACCAGGCGGTCGCCTTCCGCCTCGCCGACATGGCGACGCAGCTTGCCGCCGCGCGCGGCCTCGTCCTCGACGCGGCCCAGCGGCGCGACGACGGCGTGCCCTGTCTGCAACAGGCGGCGATGGCGAAACTGTTCGCTTCCGAGATGGCCGAGCGGGTGTGCTCCGACGCGATCCAGATTCATGGCGGCTACGGTTATCTCGCCGATTTCCCGGTCGAGTGCATCTATCGCGATGTCCGCGTCTGCCAGATCTACGAAGGCACCAGCGACATCCAGCGGCTGGTGATCGCCCGCGAGCTGCAAAAAAGCTGAGGGGCCTCCCGTGCGGGAACCTTGAGCATCCCCATATTGTAATCTACCTGAGGGTGCGTGCGGCCAGCGCAGGCGTGGGCCGCCCGCTTCCCTGCGCCTTCCTCACGAAAAGGACGAAGATGTCCAGCGAGACCCTTCACGAAGACCCTGCAAAACTCGGCCCCGAGATCATCGACCAGCACCGCGCTTTCACCTCGCTGATTGAGGAGCTGGAGGCGGTCGACTGGTACAACCAGCGCGCCAAGGCGACAAGCGACGACGACCTGCGCACGGTCCTCATGCACAACCGCGACGAGGAGAAGGAACACGCCTCGATGGTGCTGGAATGGCTGCGCCGCCAGGATCCCAAGCTCGACGCGAATTTGCGCAAGTACCTGTTCACCGACGAGCCGCTGGCGGCGATGATTGCCGCGGAAAAGGCCGAGCCGCCGTCGCCGGTGGCCCCTGACGGGCATCTCGCCATCGGCAGCCTGCGCGCCGCGAAGGAGTAGCACCATGAACCATCTGCTGCGCGAGCTCGCGCCGATCACCACCGCCGGCTGGGCCGAGATCGAGAAGGAAGCGACCCGCACCCTCAAGACCACGCTGGCCGCGCGCAAGCTGGTCGATTTTGTCGGGCCGCAGGGCTGGAGCGTCTCGGCGGTCGGGTTCGGCCGCACCGAGACGCTCAGCGCCTCGCCCAACGAGGGCGTCGGCGCCCGGTTGCGCAAGGTGCTCTCGCTGGTCGAGCTGCGGGTGCCGTTCGAGGTCAGCCGCAGCGACCTCGACGATGTCGAGCGCGGCGCCAAGGACCCCGACACCGACGCGGTCATCGCCGCCGCCCGCGCCATCGCGATCGCCGAGGACCGCGCGATCTTCCACGGCTTTGCCGCCGCCGGCATTCGCGGCATCTGCGAGGCACAGGCCGCCGCGGCGGTGACGATCAACCCCGACTATCAGCGCTTTCCGGAAGCGGTGGCCGCCGCTCTCAATCGGCTGCGCGACCAGGGCGTCGCCGGCCCCTACGCCATCGCGCTCGGCGAGCGATGCTATGTCGGCCTGACCGAGACCACCCATGGCGGCTACCCGGTGCTGGAGCATGTCCGGCGCCTCATCGACGGGCCGCTGGTATGGGCGCCGGGGCTCGACGGTTCCGCGGTGATGTCGATGCGCGGCGGCGATTTCGAGCTCACCGTCGGCGAGGATTTCTCGATCGGCTACCTCAGCCACGACGCCGACAAGGTCCGCCTCTACCTTGAGGAGAGCTTCACCTTCTGGCTGCTCTCCCCGCAAGCCGCGATCCCGCTGGTCTACGGCTCCGGCAGCACGGGCGCGTAGCCGAGCCGTTGCCCTGGACGAGGTGGGTGGGGATTACGGTGTCTCGGCCAGGATCTCGGCGAACAGCGGTCGGTCGATATTGCCGCCCGACAGGATGACCGCGACGCGTCTGCCGGCGAGCCGCCCGCGCTCCTGCAGCGCGGCGGCGAGCGGCGCGGCGCCGGCCCCTTCGGCGATGTTGTGGGTGTCGCTGAAGAGGATGCGGATCGCCTCGCGCATCTCGGCCTCGGAGACCGTGACGACGCGCGCCGCGTGACGGCGGACGATGTCGAGCGCCGCCGCGTCCGGCACCCGGACGGCGAGCCCGCCGGCGAAGGTGTCGGCGCTGTCCGTCGCCGCCGGCCGGCCGGCGGCGACGGACAGCGCGTAAGTCGCGGCATTGGCGGCGACAACGCCGACAATCTCGGTCTTGCGGCCGAGCGCCTCGCGCGCCGCGATCACCCCGCAAATGCCGCTGCCCAGCCCAATCGGGACGTAGACGACATCGAGGTCGGGCACCGCGCGGAACAGCTCCAGCCCGTAGCTCGCCACCCCGCGCACCAGCAGCGGATGGAACGAGCGGACCGGGTGCAGGTTTTCGCGCTCGGCGAGCGCCATCGCGTGTTCGTAAGCGGCCTGGAAATCGTGTCCGTGCTCTACCAGATTGGCGCCGAACGCGACCATCGACCGGTTCTTCTCCGGGCTGTTGCCGTGCGGCACGACGATCGTCGCCTTGAAGCCGACCCGCGTCGCGGCGTAGGCGATGCTCTGCCCGTGATTGCCGGTCGTCGCGCTGATGACCCCGGCGATGCCCGGCTGCGAGCGTTTGAGATCGTCGAGATAGACGAGGCCGCCGCGCAGCTTGAACGCGCCGGTCTGGGTGTGGTTCTCGTGCTTGACCCACAGCTCGGCGCCCACCCGCTGCGACAGCAACGGCCAGCAATATTGCGGCGTCGGCGGCACAACGCGATGGACGATCGCCGCCGCCGCGTCGAGCGCCGCGAGATCGGCGTCGGCGAGGCTCATTCGATCTGTTCCGCCCCGAGGATGCCCAGCTGCATGGCGCCCCTCTCAGTCGCCGAGAAACCCCATCACCGCCTGGACGAACCGCTCCGGCTGCTCCTCCGCTGGGTGGTGTCCCGCATCCGCGATCAGCGCGAACTCGGCGCCCGGGATCAGTTGGGCGTAGGCGCGGCCGTAAGCGGGGGTGACGATGCCGTCATGGTCGCCCCACAGCACCAGGCTCGGCACCGAGATTCGCCCGAGCCATTGCTTCAGCTGCGGGTTGTACAAGTAGGGATGCCAGGCATAGAGGCACAGCGCCTCCCAGTTGCGCGCGTGGATGACCAGCTCCTCGTCGGTCATCGCGTCGTAATCCGGCCCTTTGGCGGGATCGGCCCAGCTCTTGCGGCGCACGTCGTCGGGATGAGTGTTGAACACATCGACGATGTCGCGAGTCTCGCGGTCGCCGATCTTGATGCCGACCGGATCGACCAGGATCAAATTGGCGATTCGGTGGCACGAGGCGGTCGCGATTTCGGCCGCCAGCCACCCGCCGAACGACAACCCCATCACGGTCACCTTCTCGTAGGGAAGCTGGTCGAGCAGCGCGAGATAGAGATGGACGAGGTCGTAGATCGTGTCGAAATCGGCCGGGCGCGGCGAATTCCCGAAGCCCGGCCCGGAGGGCGCGATAACCTCGACATGGCGGCCAAGCAGGTCGAGGAACGGCGCCTTCGGACTCACCGTATCCATGCCGTGCAGCAGCACGACCGGCGCGCCCTGGCCGCGGCGCAGCACCTCCAGCTCGATCCCGTTAAAAGTCATCCGTTCCGCGTTTCCCGGCATGATCCTGCGTCTCGTCTGGTTGCGGCGCCTTTATGCCACGAAGCGGCGTCTCGCCGCCAATTTGCCGAGGGACGAGCGGCGACGATTGTGCGGCGCATTGTCACGCGCGTCCGGCGCTTGCCCGAACGCCACAACAGGCTGTAGAATTGAGTCCTCGTCGCCACAACAGAAAGGAGGTGATCCTGTGTCTCACCATCAACCGCGGTCAACCGCAGCCGTGACCAGGATCCCCGCTCTTGCTGAGATCCTTGCCTAACTAGGGCAACGGCGCGGCCGCGATGGCCGCTGGTTATTCGGTGGAAAGGGCCGTCCTTCGGGGCGGCCTTTTCTTATCCGCTATTTTGTGAGGTCGAACCCGTGCGCGCGCAGCCAGCCCGCGAACCCGGCGCCTTCCGGCGTCGTCGCCTGGCGCGCCTTATCCTCCGACCAGCCGTAGAATTCGGCGGTGCCGAAGATTTCCGCCGATTTCTGCCGGTCCTTGAGCGAGTGGCGGGCATCGCGCCGGCGGTCATAGCCGCTGACGGCGTCGATGACGCCGCTGTCGTCGTAGCGGTCGCGGTGCACGATGGCGTCGGGCGGCAGGCGCATGCTGATGAAGCCTGGCTGCGCCGGATAGCCGAGGCACAGCCCGGCGACCGGAAACACTTTGTCCGGCAGCGCCAGGATTTCGCCCACCGCCGCGATGTGGTTGCGCAGTACGCTGATCGGGCAGGCGCCGAGCCCCAAGGCCTCGGCCGCGAGGATGCAGGTCTGCAAAGCGAGCGCGGCATCGACCGTCGCGTTGAAGAAGCCTTCGAGAGTGCCGTTTGCGACCGGATGCCGGCTGATCCGCTCCAGCCGCCGCGCATCGCCGAGAAACACCAGGAACACCGGCGCGCTGCCGATCCACGGCATGTCGGGGATCAGCGCGGCGAGCTTGTCGCGCTGCGCCCGGTCCTCGACGCGAATCACCGACGCCTGCTGGAAATCCGATTTCGACGAGGCCGAGAATGCCGCCGCGAGGATCAGCCGCACCATCGATTCGGGCACCGGCCGCGCGTCGTAGCGCCGCTGCGTGCGGCGCAGCAACACCTGCCTGATCCAGGCATTGTCTTCCACCGCGCCACCGAGATCGAGGTCGGAGCCAAAGCGCGCCGTTAGCTCGCTTTCATAGGGTTGGGTCATGGCGGCGAATTCCCTTGGTCGTCCCGGCGCAAGCCGGAACCCACTTATCCGCTTCTCATGCGGCTGAACAGTGGGTCCCGGCTTGCGCCGGGACGACAAATCGGGAGGACGGTTCAATCCTAATCCAACATCCTCTACAAGAGCCCCAGCGCAGACCCGAGGAATCACCGATGCCCGACACGCTCACCACCAACTCGCCGATCATCGCCGCCTATCGCGCCGTGACGCCGGGATCCGCGGCGGATGCGAGCCGGGCGCAGGACATGTTCCCCTCGGGCATCACCCACGATTCGCGCTACATCGAGCCGTACGGGCTCTACATCGCCCGCGCCGAGGGGCCGCGGAAATGGGATGTCGACGGCCGCTGCTACGTCGATTATTTCGGCGGGCACGGCGCGATGCTGCTCGGTCATTGCAACCCGCAGGTGATGGCGGCGGTGCATGCCCAGCTCGACCGCGGCACGCATTACGGCGCCTGCCACGAGCTCGAGATCGAGTGGGCCGAATGGGTCAAGCGGCTGATCCCGACAGCCGAGCGGGTGCGCTTCACCAGCTCCGGCACCGAGGCGACCCTGATGGCGGTGCGGCTCGCCCGCGCCTTCAGCGGCAAGTCCAAGATCATCCGCTTCAACCACCATTTTCACGGCTGGCACGACCACATGACAACCGGTCATGCAAGCCATTTCGACGGCACCGCGACGACCGGCGTGCTCGACGCGGTGGCGGGCAATGTGCTGTTGTGCGACCAGAACGACGAGGCGGCCCTCGCCCGCCTCCTCGAGCAGCACGACGGCGAAATCGCCGCCGCGATCATCGAGCCGACCGGCGCCAATGGCGGTAGGCTGCCGATCGACCCCGAATTCTTGCACGCACTGCGCCGGCTCACCGCCGAGCATGGGGTGCTGCTGATTTTCGACGAGGTGGTCAACGGCTTCCGTGTGTCGCCGGGCGGCGCGCAGGCCGCCTACGGCATCAAGCCCGACCTCTCGACCTTGGCGAAGATCCTCGCCGGTGGGCTGCCGGGGGGCGCCGTCACCGGCCGCAAGGACATCCTCGACCTCTTGGACTTCAAGGTGACCGAGGCGGCCGGCAAGGAAAAGATCAACCACCCCGGCACCTTCAACGCCAACCCGCTATCGGCCGCCGCCGGTATCGCGACCCTGAAGCAGGTCGCCGAGACCGACGCCTGCGCCCGCGCCAATGCCTATGGCGACGCGCTGCGCCGGCGCCTCAACGAGGTGTTCGAGGACGAGCGCGTGCCCTGGGCCGCCTACGGCGCGTTCTCGTCGATCGAGCTATTCACCAATCCCGAGGGGATCGCGGTCACCCCGACGAACTTCAACCCGCTCGGCCTTGAGGCGAAGCACTTCAAGGGCGTCAAGAACGCCGGCCTTGTCCACAAATTGCGGCTGGCGACGATGCTCCATGGGGTCGATTTCAACAGCCATCCCGGCGGCGTCATCTCCTGCACCCATGGCGAAACCGAACTCGACGACACCGCGACCGCGCTGCGCAACGCCGTCAGGATGCTGAAGGCGGAGGGGGAGGTTTAGCGAAAATTACGCGTTACATAATTCGTAATTCAGGCTACCATTTACGAACGTGATCGTCAGCTGCCGGGACAGGCGGACCGAGC
Source organism: Allostellaceae bacterium (assembly GCA_035648415.1). GTDB lineage: Bacteria > Pseudomonadota > Alphaproteobacteria > ATCC43930 > CGMCC-115725 > DATARH01. Next base: position 15,562 of record DASRLO010000007.1, on the reverse strand, counting down.
GGTTTGCGGAGGGTCGTCGGGTTCGCGAGTTTTTCGGTTTCGCGCGACAGGCGGAGATAAGGCTCGACCGCTTAGAGGCTGCCCAAAGCCTGTCTGATCTCGCCGTGCTGCCCGGCAACCGGTTGGAAGCGCTGAGAGGCGATCGTGACGGTCAGTACAGTATCCGGATAAACGATCAGTGGCGCATTTGCTTTCGCTGGCCGAGCGGCTCTCCTGGGCCTGTCGATGTAGAGATCGCGGATTATCATTAGGAAAGAGAATGGCGCGCACCCCCATTCACCCGGGCGAACATCTGGCAGAAGAGCTTCGCGAACTCGATATGTCGGCGGCGGAATTGGCGCGTAAACTGGGGGTGCCGGTGAACCGTATCACGGGCATCATCAACGCTCAGCGAAGCATCACCGCTGATACAGCTTTACGCTTGGCTCACTGGTTTGGCACCAGCGCCGAATTTTGGCTGAATCTGCAAAAGCTCTACGAGCTGCGATTGGCGCAAGTGCGAATCGGCGAGCTGATTGAAAAGCTGCCGCGTCTCGCCGACCGCGTCGATTCCTAAAGCAGTGCCCGCCGCAGCATGTCGACCCCGCCAGCCGCGAGGACGATCAGCACCGAGATGCGGAACCATCGCGGCTTGGTGCGGCGGCGCAGCCAGCGGCCGAGCGGCATCCCGGCCTGGATCGGGAGGATCGCCACCGCCGAGACGAGCATGTCCCTCCCCGACATCGAGCCGCTGCCGCCGAGCGCCGCCAGCAGCGTCAGGCTCGCGGTGAAGGCGAAGATCGCCATCTGCTTGACGAAGCTGTCGGGGTCGGCGCCGCGGCCGACGAGATAGGCGATCATCGGCGGCCCGAACATCGCCGACATGCCGCCCAGTACGCCGGCGGCGACCCCCACCAGCGGCCCCGCCCAGCGCGCCGCCGCGTCGCCGATGCGGACATGCGGCAGCACCAGCAGCAACGCCGCCAAACCCAGAAAGCTGATGCCGGGGATGAGGCTCAACACCCGCCGGTCGATGCTGAGCAGCAAATGCACGCCGATCAGCAGGCCAACGACCACGCAACCAAGGATTGGCAGCATCCGCCGGACCGCCGCGAGCGTGCCGCCGCCTTCGATCGCCTGGGTGATGTTGGTGGCGACCATCGGCACGGTAAGGAGCGCCACCGCGGCCGGTATGGGTATGAACTGCGCCGTCAGCGGCACCAGCACCAGCGGCAGCCCGACGCCGGTGACGCCCTTGACCACGCCGCCCAGCACGAAGACCGCGAAGAGCGCGGCGAGCGCGGCCGGCGGCAGGCCGAGAACCGCTGCTGTCACCATCGACCCGGCTCCGCTCCGTTCGTCATTTGCAAGCGGAGCGAAGCAATCGCGGTCCGCCGGTGGCAGTGCTCCGCGAGATTGCGTCGTCGCTCCGCTCCTCGCAATGACGCAGGTGCACGGATCGCGGCGAAACCCCTCCCGTTTGGCATCAAATAAGCTATTCTTGCCCGACGAGGCGCCGCGGCTTGCCATGCCGCGCCGCCAAGGCCCAGCGAGGAGGGTGACGCCATGCTGCCGCGCGAGGACAACGAACTGATCTGCCGGGTCGGCCCCGGCACCCCGATGGGCAACACGATGCGGCGCTATTGGATGCCGGCGCTCCTGTCGAGCGAGATCCCGGAGCCCGATTGCGCGCCGGTCCGGGTGCGTCTCCTGGGCGAGGACCTCGTCGCCTTCCGCGACACCGGGGGCCGCGTCGGCCTCCTCGACGAATTCTGCCCGCACCGCCGCGTCTCGCTCTATTTCGCACGCAACGAGGAATGCGGTCTCAGGTGCATCTATCACGGCTGGAAATTCGATGTGGACGGGAGCTGCCTCGACCAGCTCAACGAGCCCGAGGAATTGCAGTTCAAGCACAAGGTGCACATCACCGCCTACCCAACGGTCGAGCTGGGCGGCGTCGTGTGGACCTATATGGGGCCCATCGACAAGATGCCGGCGCCGCCCAAATTCCGCTGGACCCAGGTCGGCGAGGAACGCCGTCACGTCACCAAGGTCATCCAGGAGTGCAATTACCTGCAAGGGCTCGAAGGCGGCATCGACACCTCGCACGCGCCGATCCTGCACCGCCTGCTCACCGACAATTCGACCCGCGGCGGGATGAAGCCGTCGAGCCCGTTCGTGCGCGGCAAGGCCCCGCATTTGGTCGTCGACCTCACCGATTACGGCTACCAGTACGCCGGCATCCGGCCGCTCGGCGACAGCGACATGCACATCCGCACCTACCATTTCATCCTGCCGTTCCATCAGATCCGGCCGTCGAAATCCGAGACCGGGCAGCCGATGGACGCCGGGCATATCTGGGTCCCGGTCGATGACTACACCTGCATGGTCTACAACTGGATCTACACCACGATCGACTCGCCGCTGACCGCGGAAGACCGGATGGAACGCGGCCTCGGCAACGGGCCGCTGCATGTCGACCCGAAGACCTTCCGCTCCTACGGCAACCGGTCGAACAACTACCTGCTCGACCGCGAGGTGCAGAAGACCGAGAGCTATTCAGGCATCGACGGCATCAACATGCAGGACCGCGCCTTGCAGGAGAGCATGGGGCAGATCTGCGACCGCAGCCGCGAATATCTCGGCCCCGGCGACAAGGCGATCATCCAGGCCCGCAAGCTCCTGATCAAGGCGGTCAGAACCGTGCAGGACGGCGGCGCGCCGGCCGGCACCGGCACGAGCTACTACAGGCTGCTGGCGCATGAGGAGGTGCTGCCGCGCGAGGCTGACTGGCGGGCGGAGATGACCCCCGAAATGACCGAAGGCGTCATTCTCGAAACCGTTTAGTTTCACCCCCGCGAAAGGCGGGGGTCCAGGACAACCGTTCCGTCGCGCGCGCCCTGGGTCCCCGCTTTCGCGGGGAAGACGAATAAGAGGGAGCAACTCAAACATGCCGTCGCAGCCGTTCGCCGGGGTGCTGGTCCCGGTCCTCACCCCCTTCACCCCGGCGGGCGAACCCGATGCCGGACGCTTTGTCGCGTTCTGCCGCTGGCTGCTCGACCAAGGCGCTGACGGCCTCGCGATCTTTGGCACGACCAGCGAGGCCAACTCGATGTCGGCTGGCGAGCGCATGGCGCTGCTCGACCGGCTGATCGCCGCCGGGGTGCCGGCGGCGCGGCTGATGCCGGGCGCCGGCGCCTGCTCGGTCACCGAGGCGGCGACCCTCATCAAGCACGCGGTCGGGCATGGCGTCGGCGGCGTCCTGATGCTGCCGCCATTCTACTACAAGGGCATGACCGAGCAGGGCGTCTACGACTTCATCTCCGCCGTCATCGACAAGGTCGGCTCGGCGGCGCTCAGGATGTACCTCTACCACATCCCGCCGCAGACGATGATCCCGTTTGGGGTCGAGCTGGTCGGGCGCCTCATCAAGGCCTATCCCGACACCGTCGTCGGCCTCAAGGACAGCTCGGGCGACTGGGCCAACACCAAGGCGCTGCTGGACGCTTATGCCGGTTCCGGCTTCGCTATCTTCCCCGGTTCGGAGGTGTTCCTCCTGGACGGGCTGCGCAACGGCGGGGTCGGCTGCATCACCGCCTCGGGCAATGTCAACGTGCCGGGCATCCGCAAGGTCTACGAAAACTGGAAGACGCCGCAGGCCGACCAGCTCCAGGCCGACATTACCCGCGTCCGCATGACCATCCAGAAATACCCGATGGTGCCGGCGCTGAAGCGCATCGTCGCGCATTTCCACAACGACCCCGATTGGGCCGCGGTGCGCCCGCCGATGGAGCGGCTTTCGGATGCGCAATCGCAGGCGCTGCTCGCCGACCTCGCCAAGATCGGCTACAGCCTCGGCGAGCGCCGCCGCGAGGCCGCGGAGTAGGGTCCGGCGCATGCATTTGCTCGTCTCCCCCGCGAACGCGGGGGCCCAGGGGAAACCGCTCCGTCGCTCGCCCTTGGTCCCCGCTTTCGCCGGGAAGACGATAAGAGGGCGAGCCTGATATGGCGGCAGAGCACTCTCCCGCTCGCACTCCCGAGCGCCGGGCGTTCTACGACCGCATCGCCCCGGCCAATCTGGCGCCGCTGTGGGAGCAGCTGCATAGTCTCGTCACGCCGGCGCCGGTCCCCCAATGCCTGCCGACGGTGTGGCGCTACCGCGACGTGCGGCCGTTTCTGATGCAGTCGGGGAGCCTCATTACGGCGCAGGAGGCGACCCGCCGCGTCTTGATGCTGATGAACCCCGGCCTCGGCGGCCAGGCCTCGATCACCGGCTCGCTGTTCGCCGGGCTGCAGCTGATCATGCCGGGCGAGGTGGCGCCGGCGCACCGCCACTCCCAATCGGCGCTGCGCTTCATCATCGAGGGGCACGGCGCCTACACCGCGGTCGACGGCGAACGCACCCTGATGGAGCCGGGCGATTTCGTCATCACCCCGTCCTGGACCTGGCACGACCACGGCAACGACACGTCGGAGCCGATGGTCTGGCTCGACGGGCTCGACATCCAGATCGTCAACTTGTTGAACGCGAGCTTCGCCGAGAATTACCCGGACGAGACCCAGCCGATCGCGCGGCCCGAGGGCGACAGCTTCGCCCGCTACGGCAACAACCTCCTGCCGGTCGATTGGAAGCCCGAGGCCAAGACCTCGCCGGTGTTCAACTACCCTTACGCCCGCACCCGCGAAGCGCTCGTCGCGCTGCAGAAGAATGGCGACCCCGAACCCTATCACGGCCACAAGCTGCGCTACGTGAACCCGGCGACCGGCGACTTTGCGATGCCGACGATCGCCACCTTTGTCCAGCTGTTGCCGGCCGGCTTCGCCTCGCTTCCCTATCGCGCGACCGACGGCGCCGTGTTTGTCGCGGTGGAGGGCGACGGCGAGACCCGAATCGGCGACACCGTGCTGCGATGGGAGCAGCACGATATTTTCGTCGTGCCGAGCTGGGCGTCGCACACGCACCATGCGAACGCCGAGTCGGTGCTGTTCAGCTTCTCCGACCGGGTAGTGCAGGAAAAGCTCGGGCTGTGGCGCGAGGCGCGCGGCAACGCTTGAGCGCGGCTTCGCGGTAAATTAACCAAGTCCGCGGTATTCGAGGCCGCATGGAAAAACGGCACAAGAACGACGCCGCGCAAATCCACCCGGTCATCCTGTCGGGCGGGTCGGGCACGCGGCTGTGGCCGATGTCGCGCTCGCACTATCCCAAGCAGCTTCTGCCGCTGGTCGGCGCGCATACGCTGTTGCAGCAGGCGGCGTTGCGGGTGGGCGGCTCTCCGGCGTTTGGCGCGCCGCTGATCATCGCCAACGAAGAGCACCGCTTCATCATCGCCGAGCAATTGCGCGAAATCGACATCAGGCCGCACGGGCTGCTGCTTGAGCCGATGGGGCGCAACACCGCGCCTGCCGCCGCCATCGCCGCGCTGTCGCTGGCCGAGGCCGGGCCCGAAGCGCTGATGCTGCTGATGCCGTCCGACCACACGATCGAGGACGGCGCCGCGTTCCTCGCCGCGGTCGAGCGCGCGGCGGCGGCGGCGCGGGCCGGGCATCTCGTCACCTTCGGCATCCATCCCGAGCGCGCCGAGACCGGCTACGGCTATATCGAGCGCGGCACGGCGCTTGGTCCAGCCAATGGCGCCTTCGCGGTGGCGCGGTTCGTCGAGAAGCCCGATACGGCGACCGCCGAGCGCTATGTCGCCGCCGGAGATTTTTTCTGGAACAGCGGCATCTTCCTGTTCCCGGCGGCGCTGTATCTGAGCGAACTGGAGCGGTTGCGGCCGGACATGCTCACGGCGTGCCGCGCGGCGCTGGCGGCGGCGCGCCGCGACGACGATTTCACCCGCCTCGACAAGGCGGCGTTTGCCGCCTGCCCGTCGGACTCGATCGATTATGCGGTCATGGAGCACACCGAGCGCGCCGCAATGGTGCCGGTGGCGATGGGCTGGAGCGACCTCGGCTCGTGGGACGCGCTGTGGGAACTGGCCGACAAGGACTCGGACGGCAACGCGCTGGTCGGCAACGTCATCGCCGAGGATTCGAAGAATTCGTATTTGCGCTCGGAAAGCGGGCTGATGGCGGCGCTCGGCGTCGAGGATCTGGTCGTGGTCGCGACCCAGGACGCGGTGATGATCGCGCCGAAAAGCCGCGCCCAGGACGTCCGCCTGCTGGTCGCGCGGCTCATCAAGGAGAACCGCGGCGAGGCTGACGCGCTCCCGCGCGTCCACCGGCCGTGGGGCAGCTACGAGACGCTGCACGCCGGACACCGGGTGCAGGTCAAGCACATCCTGGTGAAGCCCGGCCGCAAGCTGTCGTTGCAGATGCACCACCACCGCGCCGAGCATTGGGTCGTCGTGCAGGGCACCGCCAAGATTCGCCGCGGCAACGAAGACATCATGCTGACCGAGGACCAGTCGACCTACATCCCGCTCGGCACCCCGCACCGCCTCGAAAACCCCGGCAAGATCCCGCTGCATGTGATCGAGGTGCAGTCGGGCGCCTATCTCGACGAGGACGACATCGTCCGCTTTGACGACGATTACGGGCGGAATTAGGTAGCTCAGACTTCGGTCGCCGCCCCGGTCCGCTCGGTGATCAGTCCGTAATGCTCTACGCGGCGGTGTTTCTCGAACGCGAAAACCGTGCGGCGCAGATAGTCGCCGAGCTCCAGGTCGAGGTTGCAGCCGATCACCTCGTCGCCCTCGGTCTGCGCCAGCGCGGCGATCTCGCCGGTCGGTGCGACGATCGCCGAGCCGCCGATCATGTGGAACCCGTCCTCGGCGCCGCACTTCGCCGCCGCCAGCACCCAGGCGGCGTTCTGGTAGGCGTTGGCCTGCAGGCTCAGCAGGTGGTGGAACATGCGCAAATGGACCGGTTCCGGGTGATGGATATTGTGCGACGGCGTGTTGTAGCCGAGCGCGACGATCTCGACCCCTTGCAGCCCCATGACGCGGAATGTCTCGGGCCAGCGCCGGTCGTTGCAGATACACATGCCGACGACGGCGTCCATCGCGCGCCACACCTTGAACCCTTCGTTGCCGACGTCGAAATAGCGCTTTTCGAGGTGCTGGAACGGCGCCTGCGGCAGATGCTCGGAATGGCCGGGCAGGTGGATTTTGCGGTAGCGGCCGAGGATGCGCCCATCGCGCTCGACCAGGATCGAGGTGTTGTAGCGGCGGGTCTGCCCGCCTTCTTCGGCCAGTTCGGCATAACCGAGATAGAAGCCGATGCCCAATTCGCGGGCGAGTTTGAACAATGGCTGCGTTTCGGGGCCGGGCATTTGAGCCTCGAAGAACCGGTCGATCTCCGCCTGGTCGGTCATCCACCAGCGCGGGAAGAACGTGGTCAGCGCCAGCTCCGGGAAGACGACGAATTTCGCTCCGCCGGCATGCGCCTCGCGCAACAGCGCGACCAGCCGCTTGACCACCGAAGCCCGGCTGTCGGCGAGGTGGATCGGCCCCAATTGGGCGACCGCGGCCCTCAATTTACGGGGCATGGGGTTCTCCCTCCGAGTAGGGCGGAAGAGCGAAGCGTATTCCGCCAATCTGGCGCCGTCCATGGATGGCCGATCATGCTGTACTCACCTGCCACATCGGCGCCGGCCCCACGAACCGCCGGGCAGAAGCGCTCGCAACCGCTGCGCGAACGGAAGGGTTGGTGGCCGCTGCGCAATGCCTGTGAATGCAGGAAAATAACAGGCCGCCACCTGCCTGAGAGCCGCAGAAACGCTTGGCTTCAACCCCAGGTTATCAGGCAATAACAGGGGCGTTACTATGTAATGCATTGAATTTATTTGTGAAACCTCTCGCCCGGACCGCCAGTATCCGATTAGCCCCATTGTTATCGTGTCCCAGGAATTTGTCTTTTTTAGCGTCGGCTTGCGCAGACCGTCCAAGCAGCAGCACCAAAAAACGCATTCTGCGCATCTAGACTAGCGCCTCGACGTGAGAGCGGCGGATTACGCTGCGCTCATCCGCCCTACGCTTGCTGCCAGTATGACCGACGGACCATAAGTGGTGAGAATCGGACCAAATGAGTGAATTATGCGATCGTAGAAAACACTTCGGATGAATTCAGGTAAAATCCTTCCTCCAATTGGCCATACACATACAGCAGCGAGCAACCAAAACAGTAGGCCGCCGCCTCGTCGCCACATTCGATACTCCTACAGAAGCGGCTGCCCACTCTTCTCCGCGACAAAGGCGAGTTCTGGCGTCGCCCGCCCCAACGGCCGGGCCATCTCCGACAGCGCGCACGGCAAAAACTCGCCGCTGCCGCGCTCGGCGATCAGTTCGTCGTTCTCGATCACGATGCGCCCGCGGGAGATCACCGTCACCGGCCAGCCGGTGATGTGGCGGCCCTCATAGGGGGTGTAGCCGGTGTTGTCGTGCAGCATCCCGGCGGTGACGATGGTGTGGCGGTCGGGATCCCAGATGGCGATGTCGGCGTCGCCGCCGACCGCGATCGTGCCCTTTTTCGGGTAGAGCCCGTAGAGCCGCGCGTGGTTGGCCGCGGTCAGCGCGACAAAGCGGTTGAGGTCGATGCGGCCGGTCCGCACCCCTTCGGAAAACAGCAGCGGCACGCGCAGCTCGATGCCGGGCACGCCGTTGGCGGTGTCCTTGAAAGTGGTCTTGTCGCCTTTCAAGAGTTTGCCGGTTTCGTCGTAGCGGTAGGGCGCGTGGTCCGACGAGAACACCTGAAACGTGCCGTTCTGGAGGCCGCGCCACACCGCCTCCTGCGCGGCATGGTCGCGCGGCGGCGGCGAGCAGCAGAACTTGGTGCCCTCCAGATCCATGCCGATGTCGTCGGCGGTCAGGAACAGATATTGCGGGCAGGTCTCGCCGTAGATTTTGAGGCCCTCTGTCTGCGCGCCGCGGATCACCTCGATCGCCTCGGCGGCCGAGACGTGGACGATGAGGATCGGCACGTCCAGGAGCTGCGAGAGCGCGACCGCGCGGTTGGTCGCCTCGCCCTCGGCGATGCGGGCGTGGCTGACCGCGTGATAGCGCGGGTTGCCGAGCCCGCGTTCCAACAGCCGGCTGGTCAGCCATTTGATCATGTCGTGGTTCTCGGCGTGGATCATGACGAGGGCGCCCTCGCGCCGCGCGACCGCCAGGATGTCGAGCATCTCGCCGTCGTCGAGCCGCATCGCATCGTAGGTCATGTAGACCTTGAACGAGGTGTAGCCGTCCTGGATCAGCGCCGGCAGCTCCTGGCCGAGCACCTGCTCGTTCGGGTCGGTGATGATCAGGTGGAAGGCATAGTCGATCACCGCCTTGGGCAGCGCCGCCGCGCGGTAGTCCTCGACGACCTGGCGCAGCGACTCGCCGCGATGCTGCGCGGCGAACGGGATGACCGTCGTCGTGCCGCCGAACGCGGCGGCGACGGTGGCGCTGTAGAAATCGTCGGCGCACATCACGCCGAACCCCGATTTCTGCTCGATATGGCAGTGGCTGTCGATCGCCCCCGGCAGGACGAGCCTGCCGTGCGCGTCGATCTCGCGGGCGCCGGCTCCCAGCCCGCGGCCGAGCGTCGCCACCGTACCGTCCCTGATGCCGACATCGCAATGCTGCGTGTCGGCGGCGGTCACCACCGTGCCGTTCCGGATGACGAGGTCGTATTCGGCCATGGGCTGCGCTCCCCGCGGGACGGCCCGCGCCACCGACTGTAGCGCGGGCCGCGCAGCTCCCAAAGCCGTCTCGACAGCCGGTTGCCTTCAGTCGCCGCGGGTTACATCCCGCGCGAAGCGGCGAATCCTTTGCCTTCCTGCAATTCGCCCAGCGCCTGCTGGATCAGCCGCTCGGCGGCGGCCTTGTGGCCACCGAACACGTCGCGGGCGGCATGCAGGTCGCCGAGCGCGCCCTGCAAACGGCCTTCGGCCCGGTTGATGTCCGGAAAACGTCCCTGGGCCATCGTGCCGGCGGCGAACGAGACGAGGCCGAGCGCAAGCATGCCGGCGGTGATCGTGAACTTTGGGCGCGTCATAGGCTGTGGCCTCCAATGCAGGGTTGAACTGGAACGACAGCGAGAACGTAAGGCCCGGCCGAATATTCAGTTCCCGCATCCCCCGCTTCGACAGAGGGCGCCGCGCGCGCTACTCTACGCCATCCAAAGGGCGGAGGAATGTCATGACGATGACTGCGCATCGGCCGACCATCGCGGTGACCCGCCACGCCATCGCGGCCGGGCATTATCTGGCCTCGACCGCCGGGTTCGACATCCTGCAAGCCGGCGGCAATGCGGTCGATGCCGGGGTCGCGGCGGGGATCGCGCTGGGCGTGCTGCAGAGCGACCTGGTCAATTGCGCCGGCGTCGCGCCGATCATGATCTACCTCGCCGACAAGCAGGAGGTCGTGACCATCGCCGGGCTCGGCGCCTGGCCGCGCGCGCTCGACCCGGAGCTTTTCATGCGCGAGCATGGCGGCAAGATCCCGCTCGGGGTGCTGCGCACCGTGGTGCCGGCCGCGCCCGACGCGTGGATCACCGCCTTGAGGCGCTACGGCACGATGGGGTTCGGCGATGTCGCGGCGGCGGCGATCCGGCTCGCCCGCGACGGCTTCCCGATGTATCCGCTGATGGCCGACAGCCTGAAGCGCCACGCCGAGCGCCACAGCCAGTGGCCGTCGAGCGCCGCGGTCTACGTGCCGAACGGCCGCGTGCCCGAGGCGGGCGAGGTGTTCTACCAGAAGGACCTCGCCGCCTCGCTGCAGTACATGGCGGACGAGGAGAAATCCGCTGCAAGCCGCAGTTCCAACGGGCGGAGCCGCGAGGCCGGCCTCGAAGCCGCGCGCGGCGCGTTCTACCGCGGCGACATCGCCCGGAAATTCGTCGCCTACCACAAGGCGGAGGGCGGGCTGCTCACGGCCGAGGACCTCGCCGATTACCACTCGCCGGTCGGCCCGCCGGAGCGGCGGCGCTTTGGCGACCTCGAAGTCTTCACCTGCGGCGCGTGGTGCCAGGGCCCGGTGCTGCTGCAGACCCTGGCATTGCTCGAAGGCACCGACGTTAAGGCGCTCGGCCATAACAGCGCCGATTACGTCCACCATTTGACCGAGGCGCTCAAACTGGCCTTCGCCGACCGCGAGGCCTATTACACCGATCCGGCGACCGGCAGCGTGCCGCTGCCGACCCTCATGTCCGAGGAATACGCGGCCGAGCGGCGCAAGCTGATCGACCCGCGCAAGGCCTGGCCCGAGATGCCGCCGCCCGGCGCGCTCGGCGCCTCGGGTCAGGTGCTGGCGCCGAGCGCCGGCAACCCGTTCCCCGAGCCCGACACCTCCTATGTCTGCGCCGCCGACCGCTGGGGCAATCTGTTCTCGGCGACGCCGAGCGACGGCTCCTACGGCTCGCCGGTCGTGCCCGGCACCGGGTTCATCCCGTCGAACCGCGGCTCGCAGTCGCGCCCCGACCCGAAACACCCGGCCGGCGTCGCGCCCGGCAAGCGGCCGCGCCTGACCCCCAACCCGGCGCTGGCGATCCGCGGCAACGGCGCGCAGTTCCTGCCGTTCGGCACGCCCGGCGGCGACGTGCAGACCCAGGCGATGCTGCAGGTGCTGCTCAACGTCTTCGTGCACGGCCAGGACGTGCAGACCGCGATCGAGCAGCCGCGCTTCGCCAGCTACTCCTATCCGTCGTCGTTCGCGCCCTACGACTATTACCCAGGCCGGCTCAACCTCGAGGGCCGGTTCCCGGACGCGGTGGCGAGCGACCTCGCGGCGCGCGGCCACAAGATCGAGCGCTGGGGCGATTTCGAATGGCTGGCGGGCGCGGTCTGCGCGATCCTCGTCGACAAGGACCGCGGCACGCTCGAAGCCGGCGCCGACCCGCGGCGCGCCGCCTACGCGCTCGGCTGGTGACGCCGCATCCGACCAAAGGAACCCCGCGGGCAACGGCGGCCCTGTCGCGGCGCGGCGAGATCCTGGCGGCTTTCTAGCCTTACGCTCCGCGCCGCTCCTGCGGCGGATAGGGCGTGCCGTCGCGGCGGCAGTATTGCGCGGGCTGGGCGCGGGCCGGCGCCATCATGTCGATGTCCGAGTAATGGGCGCCGTCGTCGGGCGGCCTGGTGCCCATCTCGAGGAAGGTGGCATCGCCGGTGGAGCGGTTCTGCAAGTGATGCCCGTTTTCGTCGCCGGCCTTGAACCCGGCGCAGGCGCCGACGCGCAGCGTCTCGGCGCCGGCATCGGTCACCAGCGTGACCTCGCCTGAGACCACATAGACGAACTCGTCCTGCGCGATGTGCCAATGGCGCTGGCTCGACCACGCGCCGGGCGGCAGACGCACCAGGTTGACGCCGTATTGCGTCAGCCCCGCCGCATCGGCGAGCCGCGTGCGCTGTCGCGACCGGCACGGCTCGTCGAACGGCGAGGGGTAAAGCGTCCCAGTGACCACGGGAAGCGTTGCGGGATCGATGCGCTTTGTCATCGGTGGCTCCGTTGTGATGTGCGCCGGGAGAGTTGTGTCGGCCGGCCTGATCAGTCAATCTTGATTTTATAATCAATGTAACCGGCAATGCTGCTCTCCGCCCGCGAAACCGCCGAGCTGCTCGGCATCAAGCTCGACACGCTGTACGCCTATGTGAGCCGTGGACTCTTGCAGTCGGTCGAGGTCGCCGACACCCGCGAACGCCACTACGATGCCGTCGACATCGAGCGCTTTCGCGCCGGCCGCGGCGGTAGGCGCGGCGCGCACTCCCAAGCCGAGGCGCTGATGCCGGTGATCGGCTCGGCGATCTGTCTGATCGAGAGCCACCGGCTCTATTATCGCGGCCACGACGCGCTGGAGCTTGCCGACAGCGCGAGCCTCGAAGCGGTCGCGGCGATCTTGTGGGATGAGGATGCCACGCAAACCCTCTCCCGCAAGCGGGGGAGAGGATTGCCTGCAAGATCGCCGGTCCCTATCCCCCTTCCCCGCAAGGGGGGGAGGGCCGGGGTGGGGGCCGGCTCAGTCGAGCGATGCCAAATCCACCTCGCCGAGTTGTCGGCGGCCGATCTCGCCGCGCTCGATCTGAGCCGCGCCGGGGTGGTGCGCACTGGACAACGGATCCTGGGCGAGTTGGCCGCCTGCGTCGGCGGGGGAGAGCCTTCTCCGCGCGCGGTCCATCGCCAGCTAGCCGAAGCGTGGGGCCTCGACGACGCCGGCGCCGATTTGGTGCGGCGCTGCCTGGTGCTGCTGGCCGACCATGAGCTGAACGCCTCGGCCTTTGTCGCGCGCTGCGTCGCCTCGACGGGGGCGACGCCCTACGCGGTGGTGTCGGCCGCGCTCGCCGCGCTGTCGGGGCGGCGGCATGGCGGCGCCTCGGCGCGGGTCGAGGCGCTGTGCCGCGAGCTGGCCGCGGGCGACGCGCCGATGGCGGCGATGGCGGCGCGCCTCGCTCGCGACGAGGAGCTGCCTGGCATGGGGCAACCGCTCTACCCCGGCGGCGATCCGCGAGCCGTCGCGATTCTTGCTGCCGCCAAGGCGGCGGCGCCGGCCCGCGCCGATTGGATCGAGGAGGTCGCGCGCGCCGCGACCCGGCTCACCGGGCAGCTGCCGAATGTCGATTTCGGGCTCGGCATGGCCGCGACGGTGCTGGGCCTGCCGCCGGGCGCCGCGCTCGGCATTTTCCTCATCGCGCGCTCGGTCGGCTGGATCGCGCATGCGATCGAGCAGTATGAATCGGGCATATTGATCCGCCCGCGCGCCCGCTATACCGGTAGGCGTCCCACCGATAGACCCTCCGGAGGGGCCGCCGAGTGAAGCATCCAGGCTAGGTCGCGCCGGTGTCCAGGAGCCTTCTCCGTCGGTGTCTGCTGATCGGCGCGGTCATGGTCGGCGTTGCTGCGGTGCCGGCGATCGGCGCCCTCTGTTACGTCGGCTATTATTTGTGGGTGCCGCGCTATTCGGCGGTCGCCACTTTCGAGGACACGCTGGACATCAATTTGCGCCTCGATTTTTACCTGACCGAGCCTGACGCCCGTGAATCCGGCCGGTATCTGAGCGTCATCAACTCCATGGCGTCCGACACGTTCAACATTCCCGGCTGGGACTGGGCCCGCAAGGCGCGCACCAGCATCTACCGCATCGATGCCAATCACCTGGCCGTGCTGAGCGCGATGGGCAACGACTTCATGGTCACGATAAAGCCCTTTGCGTTCGCTCCCGTTATTTCCGATAACGGCGAGCAATGGCGGTATCTTGGCGCCTTCGATTTCGCGTTCGCGCCGGGCGAGCGGCCCCGGCTGGAATTCTTCGACGGGCAGCTTGCCGAATGCATTCCGATGGCGACGACCGACGCGACCGGCTGGGCCGGCAAGCCGCGAGCGCACGCGAGGCAGGCAACCTGCCCGTCGCCGCGGTCGCATTGAGGAGCGGCTCGATTGGCTGATGCCGAACTTGCCGACTGGCGCGACGACATCTTCGCCGCGTTGCAGGCGGCCGATATCCGTCAGGTCGGTTTTGTACCCGATGCCGGTCATGCGCGGCTGATCGAGCTGTGCCGGGCCGACCCGGTGATCCGCGCCGTGTCGCTCACCACCGAGGAGGAGGGCATCGCGCTCGCCGCCGGCGCCTGGCTTGGCGGGCAGCGGGCGGCGCTGTTGATGCAGTCGAGCGGCGTCGGCAACTGCGTCAATATGCTGTCGCTGGCGAAATCCTGCCGGTTTCCGCTGACGATGCTGGTGACGATGCGCGGCGAGTGGGCCGAGTTCAATCCGTGGCAGGTGGCGATGGGCTCGAAGGCCCAGGCGGCGCTCGAATTGATGGATGTCCTGGTCTACCGCGTCGAGGACGCCGCCGATGCGGCCGAAACCGCCGCCGCCGCGCTCGACATAGCCTTCAACGGCGGCCTGGCGAGCGCGGTGCTGCTGTCGCAGCGGCTGATCGGCGCCAAGCGGTGGGTGAAATGAGCGGTGCGGAAACTCAAGCCGGCGGCAACCGGCCGCGGCGAGCCAATGGCCTTTGGCGCCGCGCCGCGATCCGCGTGCTGCTCGCCGGGCGCGGCGACCTGCTCGTCGTCACCGGGCTCGGCTCGACGACCTACGATGCGGCCTCGGTGGCCGACGACGAGCGCAATTTCTATTTGTGGGGCGCGATGGGCGGCGCGGCGATGGTCGGACTGGGTCTGGCGATCGCCCGGCCCGACCGTCCGGTCCTCGTCGTCACCGGCGACGGCGACACGCTGATGGGTCTGGGCGCGCTGGCGACAATCGGCGTGCAGTCGCCGCCCAATCTGGCGATCGCCGTCTTCGACAATGGCCGTTACGCCGAGACCGGCATGCAGCCGAGCCACACCGACAGTGCGGTCGACCTTGCCGGCGTCGCGCGTTCCTGCGGCATCGTTGCCGCGTTCGACATCGGCGACGAGGCGGCGCTCGCCGATTTCGCGCAACGCGTCCAGCGCAAGGAGCGCACCCTCTTCGCCCGCGTCGCGATCCACGTCGACGAGCCGCCGCGAATCCTGCCGCCGCGCGACGGCGTGCTCCTGAAAAACCGCTTCAGGCGGGCGAGCGGAGTGGAGTAAGGCTTCGCAGTCGTCTTCTGGAATTCGTCATGGCGCCGCCAGCACTGTCGATTTCTCGACGGCGTCGGCCCGATCCGGGGGCTGGAGGGCTAA
>DASRLO010000006.1:0-42268 GCA_035648415.1 Allostellaceae bacterium | reverse complement strand
GGGTGGGGGCTTCCCGTCTGTGACCCCACCCCGGCTGCCCGCGTTCCTGGCCGTGCGGACCCCGTTCTTTTACGGCTGGGTGGTGCTCGGCGTGCTGTGCTTCGCCGGGTTCGCGCGGCAGGGACCGGCGGTGGCGACGCTCTCGGTCTTCGTCACCCCGCTGATCCACGATTTCGGCTGGTCGCGCACCGCGCTGTCGGGCGCGGTATCGCTCGGCGGCGTGCTGGCGGCGGTGATCTCGCCGCTGATCGGCCCGTTTCTCGACCGGGCCGGTTCGCGGCTGGTGCTGTGCCTCGCGGTGCTGACCACCGGCGCGGCGCTGATGCTGTTGTCGCTGACCAACTCGCTGGCGATGTTCTACCTGCTGTTCTGCCTTGCCCGGATGAACTGGGCGAGCCCGTTCGATCTCGGCATCTACGGCGCGGTCAACAACTGGTTTGTCGCGCGCCGCCGCTTCGCCACATCGGTGGCGACGCTGGCGCAGATGGCCGGGCTGGTGGCGATGCCGCTGATCGCCCAGGCTGCGATGCTGCATTACTCCTGGCGCGCGGGATGGCTGGCGCTGGGAGTGCTGACCCTGTCGGTCGGGTTTCTGCCGACGTGGCTCCTGCTGGCGCGGCGGCCGGAAGATGTCGGCTTGCACCCCGACGGACAGGCCCGAGGCCCGGCGCCGCCCGGTGCGACAGCCGCCGTGGCGGCGCGGCCGGAGCCGGATTTTTCGCGCGCCCAGGCGACGCGGATGCCGGCGTTCTGGCTGCTGCTGCTCTACACCGTCCTGGTCTACCCGATCCAGGCCGGCATCAGCCTGCACCAGGCGCCGCACCTGATCGAGCGCGGCATCGCCCCCGGTGTCGCGGCGACGATCGTCAGCACGTTCTCGCTGATGTCGGCCGCGGCGAGCCTCACCTGCGGCCTGCTGCCGCGCGGCCTGCCGATCCGCTGGCCGCTCGCGGCAATCGGCGCGTGCTTCGTGGCGAGCGCGCTTCTGATGAAGACGATCGCGACGCCCGGCCAGGCCTACCTCGCCGCCGCGCTGTTCGGGTTCGGGGTCGGCGGCATCCTGACGCTGCTGCCGGTCGCCTGGGCCGACTATTTCGGCCGCGCCCATTTCGGCGCGATCCGCAGCGTCGCGCTGTCGGCGCAGGTGGTGGCGCAGGCCACGGGCCCGCTGATTTCAGGCATCCTGCGCGACCGGACCGGCGATTATCAGCTCTCGCTGACGCTGTTCGCCGCGCTCGGCGGGCTCAGCATCGTCGCGGCGCTCGCGGCGAGCCGCCCGAAAGCAACCTAACCTCGCCTGGCCGCCCCTGCCTTTTCGACCAGCTGCGCCAACGCTTCGTAGGGCTGGGCGCCGACGACGCCGTGGCGCGCGGCGACAAAGGTCGGCACCCCGGTGACCCCGTAGGCGGAGGATTTCTGCCAGTCCGCGTCGACCGCGTCCTTGCAGCGGCGCTCCTCCAGCACCTTGCGGGCTTCCGCGCCGTCGAGCCCGACGCCCTCGGCGATCTCGACCAGGACATCGGGATCGCCGATGTTGCGCGCGTCGACAAAATAGGCGCGGTAGAGCTTGTCGTGGATCGCGCCGCCGCCGGGCTGGGTGTCGGCCCATTTGCCCAATTCCTGCGCGAGCCGGCTGTTGTAGGTGTGGGTGCGCCGGCCGTAGGGCAGGCCCTCGGCGTCCATCAGCCCCTTCATGCGCTGGTACATCGCCTCGGGGTCGAGACCGCGCTGGGCATAAAAGCCCGCCATCTCGCGCCCTTCGACGGGCGTATCGGGATGCAGCGGGAAATGCACCAGAACGGTGTCGATCTCGTACGCCGCCTCGAGCTTTTCAATACGCACGGTACTGAGGTAGCACCAGGGTCAGACGTAGTCGGTGAAGACTTCCAGGGTGATCGGCATCGACGTTGGTCCGCAGCTTCGAGGCTGCCGCCACTCTATGCCGCCGCCGCCGCAAAATCGAGCGTCCTGACCAGTCGTGCGCAGCCAGCCGAGCACCGGACGGGCGAGACTGTCGGGAACCCCGATTGTGGCGGCGCGGCAAACTCGCGATGATCGGCGGCGATGAGTACGAGACAACAGGTCTTCGCGGCCGGACCGGCGGCGGTCGATCGGCGGCCGCCGTCGCGGTGGCATCCTCATTTGCACGGTTCCGAGCTCGGCTGGGCGCTTGCCTTCGTGACGCCCTACGCGGCGATGGTCCTCACCTTTGCCGCCTACCCCATCCTCTATGCCCTCTGGCTGGGTGGGGATTTCTCGCTCTACGCCGCGCTGATCGCCGATCCGCATTACGCCAAGGCGGCGCTCAATACCGCGCTGCTGGCGGGCTTCGCCGCCAACACGATGATGTTCGTGGCCCTGCTGCTGTCGGGCTTTTTCATGCGGCGCCGCTGGTGGATCAAGGCGTTGCTCGTCGTTTGGATGCTGCCGTGGGCGCTGCCGGCGATCCCCGCCTTTGTCTCGTTCCACTGGATGCTGATCGGCGATTACGGCTTTCTCGACAGCGCGCTATGGGTGCTGTTCGGGATCGAGGGACCGCAATGGTTCAACGAGCGCTGGCTGGCGCTCGGCTGCGACGCCGTCTCCTATATCTGGAAGTGGCTGCCGTTCTGGACGCTAATCTTTCTTGCCGGCCGGATGGCCGTTCCACCCGACCTCTACGAGGCAGCCGACATCGACGGCGCGGGCGTCGTGCGCCGGTTCCTCCACATCACCGTGCCGTTGCTGACCAACCTCTATTTGATCTGTACCGCGCTCGCGGCGATCTGGATCATCGGCGACTTCGCGGCGGTCGAGCTGGTGTCGGGCGGCGCGCCGGCGCGCTCCACCGAAGTGCTGGCGACGCTCAGCATCCATTATGCTTTCGACGGCAGCCACCCCGCGCTCGGCGTCGCCGTGGCGATCTCGGCTTTGCCGGTGCTGATCCCGATCGTCGTCATCCTGATGCGCCGGATCGACCTGCGCGAGGTGCAGTTGTGAACGGCGGCGGGGTGCGGCGGCGGCCGCGCTGCCGGCTGCGCCGCATCCTGGTCGAAGCGGGTTCCGCGCTGCTCGGCCTGGTGCTGCTGATCTGGGCGCTGCTGCCGGTCTACAACATGCTGCTGATCGCCCTCGACCCCGACGAGGGGGAGACCGAGTTCACCGGAATCATCTGGCCGGACGAGCCGTCGCTCAACAGTTTCCGCGCGGTGTTGACCGAGGATCACTGGTATCTCGAAAATTTCTGGCGGCAATTCGGCAACAGCTTTTATGTCGGCCTGCTGACCATGGTCCTGACCGTGCTGATCGCCTCGCTGGCGAGCTTCGCGGTCGGTCGGATGCGCCTGACCAAGGCCCGGGCGCTCACCAACACCGCGCTGCTCGTCTACGCCATCCCGGCGGCGCTGCTGGCGATCCCGTTCGTCCGGCTGACCCAGCGCTATGGACTTTCCGACAATGTCTGGGCGGTCATCGCGGCCGAGGTGATGTTCGCGATCCCGTTCGCGGTGCTGGTGCTGCAGCAATACGCCACGATCATCCCGCTGGAGCTCGACGAGGCGGCGCGGATCGACGGCGCCTCGCCGCTCCAGGTCTATTGGCACATCTACCTGCCGCTGACGGCCCCGGCCCTGGCCGCGATCGGCACCTACGCGCTGCTCCTCGCCTGGGGCGAGTACCTCTACCAATACCTGCTGCTGTCATCGGCGCGGAACTGGACCGTTGCGGTGGCGATCGAGCAGTTCTTCGACGCCGACGAGGCGCCGTGGAACAACATGATGGCGCTCGCCATCATCTATTCGCTGCCGCCGATCGCGATCTTTTACGCACTGCGCCGCTACATGGCGGCCGGCCTCACGATGGGCGGCGTCAAGGGATAGAAGGAGTTAGAGATAATCGTTTGAGGCGATTGTCTTGTTGGCTTATCATCAGCAGGTTAACAAGCGTCTGACGCTCCGGCGATGATCGGGGCGCGCGAACAGAAGGAGACACGTCATGCGGCTGACCCGCCGGTCGGTGCTGCGCAGTGGCACAGCCCTCGCGTCCGTAAGCGTCCTCGGACGCCCCTATATCGCCAACGCCGACGCCAAGACCGCTACCGTGTGGTGGACGCAAGGCTTTGCCCAGGAAGAGGATGTCGCGACCAAGAAAGTCATTGACGACTACCAGAAGGCCAGCGGCAACACGATCGAATTGAGCATCATTCCCTACGCGCCGGAGCGCCAGAAGATCATCTCGGCGATCACCAGCGGTGACGTGCCGGACGTGATCACCGCCAACCAGTCGGAGATCGTCGCGCTCTATGCCTATCAGGATAAGCTTATCGATGTCAGCGACGTCGTCGAGACCCAGAAGGCGCAATACAGCGAAACGGCATTGCTTTCGGCGGATTGCTACAACAGCGTCTCGAAACGGCGCAGTTATTATGGCGTGCCCTATGTTGGAGCGACGCTACCGTTCCACGTCTGGAATTCGCTGGTGGAGAAGGCCGGCTATAAGCTGGCGGACGCGCCGAAGACTTGGGATGCTTTTTGGGATTTCTTCAAGCCGATGCAGGCAAAGTTGCGCGCTCAAGGGCTGCGCAGTGTCTACAGCATCGGACTCCAGGTCACGACGAACGGCGTCGACCCTAACAATGTATTCCATTATTTCCTGGCTGCGTATGGCGGCAAGGACATCGTCACCAAGGATGGCAAGTTCCATCCCGACGATCCGAAGGTGAAAGAAGCGGTGATCAAGGCGCTCACCTATCCGACCACCGCCTACAAGGACGGCTATGTGCCGTCGGGCGCGCTCAACTGGAACGACGCCGACGACAACAACGCCTTTCACGCCAAGCAGGTCATCATGGACCTCGACGGCACGATCTCGACCGAGGTCGCGATCATCAAGAACAAGCAGGATTACGACGACATCGTCACGCTGGGACTGCCGCTCAGCAACGACGGCAAGCCGATCCCCAGCCAGCTGACCGTGACCAACAAGCTGATCCCCAAGGGCGCGAAGAACGTTGACGTGGCCAAGGATCTCCTGAAGTACTTTATCCAGCCGACGGTCATTAACGAGTATATGAAGGTCGGGTTGGGGCGGAACATCCCGGTCATGCCTTCGGTCGTCAAGAACGATCCCTGGTGGTTCGCCGACCCGCACCGCAAGGCCTATACCGAGCAGGCCGTCCTCGGCGAAACGCTGCCGGCCTATTGGGCGTTCAACCCCGCCTATGCCGAAGTGCAGAGCACGCATGTTTGGCCGATCGCCTGGGCCGACATCATCCAGAACGGGGTGACGGCCGAGGTTGCGGCGGAGAAGGCGTTCAAGCAGGCCGCGGCGATCTTTGCGAAATATCCGATCGTGACGACCTGATCGGCCGCCGCGTCGGCGCGACGGGTCATCAGCGCCCGCCGTCACCGGCGCGACGCGGCGGGCGATTGACGCGCGTCGGCGATGCCGCCGATGATCGCGGCGGCATCGTCATCGGGCAGGTCGGCATGCAGGCGCTCGTCACTGGGTTCGAGCCGTTCGGCGGCGAGCGGCTCAACCCCTCGTTGGAAGCGCTGCGCCGGCTTCCGGCGCGGCTCGGAGCGCTCGACATCGCGACCCAGGCGCTTCCCGTGGCGTACGGCGCGGCATTGCCGGCATTGCGCGCCGCGATCGCCGCCGCCAAACCCGACATCGTGCTGTGCACCGGCCTTGCCGGCGGCCGCGCCGAGCTGTCGCTGGAGCGCGTCGCGATCAACATCGACGACGCGCGCATCCTCGACAATGACGGCAACCAGCCGATTGACCGCGCCGTCGTCGCCGGCGGACCGGCGGCCTATTTCGCGACGCTGCCGATCAAAGCCGCGGTCGCCGCGCTGCGCGAGGCCGGGCTCCCGGCCGCGGTGTCGAATACCGCCGGCACGTTTCTCTGCAACCATGTCTTCTACGGGCTGATGCACGAGGCCGCGGCGGGGGGCGTTGGTTTTCGCGGCGGTTTCCTGCACGTGCCCTATTTGCCGAACCAGGCGGCGCGGCTGCCGGCCATCCCGTCGATGGCGCTGGAGCACATCGTCGAGGGCATCGCGATCATCCTAGAGGTCGCCGCCGCGCGGAGCGACGACCTCGCGGTCAGCGAAGGCACGCTGAGCTAACCACGACGCTATCGCTGAGGAGCGCGAAGGGCGGGGGCGATCTCCCGCCGTAGAGATGGCCAGAAGGAAGGAGATTGCGTCGCTCCGCTCGTGATGACAGCCTTGCAGGACACAAAAGCTGAGAGGCCACAAGATGGTCGCGTTTTCGGGAGCCCATGTCGTCGTCACCGGCGGGACCGGGGCGCTCGGGACGGCGGCGGTCGCCGCGCTGCGCGAAACGGGCGCCGTCTGCCAC
Organism: Allostellaceae bacterium; assembly: GCA_035648415.1. GTDB lineage: Bacteria > Pseudomonadota > Alphaproteobacteria > ATCC43930 > CGMCC-115725 > DATARH01. Next base: position 35,926 of record DASRLO010000006.1, on the reverse strand, counting down.
GTGACCAACCTCGTCGCCGCCGAGCTCGAGCATTACGCTCATAGGAACGACGCCGATGTGCGCGTCACCTCCGGCATCGACCTCGCCGACGAGGCCGCGGTCGCCCGGTTCTACGCGAGCCTGCCGCCGCTCTGGGCCTCAATCCATATCGCCGGCGGCTTCGCGATGGCGCCGGTCGCCGAGACGCGGTCGGTCGATTTCGAGGCGCAATTCCGGATGAACACGCTGTCGTGTTTCCTGTGCTCGCGGGCGGCGATCGGCGCGATCCGCGCGCGCACGATGCCGGCGCCGGGCGGCGCCAAGGGCGGCCGCATCGTCAACGTCGCGGCGCGGCCGGGGATCGAGCCGCGGCTCGGCGCCGGCATGGTCGCCTATGCCGCCTCGAAAGGCGCGGTCGCGACCCTGACCCAGGCGCTCGCCGAGGAGCTGGCGGGCGAGGAGATCTGGGTCAACGCGGTGGCCCCGTCGATCCTCGACACCGCAGCCAACCGCGCGGCGATGCCCGACGCGCCGCACGACCGCTGGGTCCTGCCGGCGGCGCTCGCCGAACTGATCGCGTTTCTCGCCTCGCCCGACAATCGCGCGACGCGCGGCGCGGTAATCCCGGTCTATAGCGGGGTGTGAGTCGCCCGACTGGTCCGGTGGAGCTCGGCTAACTGGAGCTTTCGAGCGGACCTGCGGCCCGTTAGCATCGAATTGTGAGCGTCTCCGATCGCACCGCCGTCGCAGCCGGCCCAGCGCAGCTGCCGTCGCGCGCCGCGACCTTCTTGGCGCTCGCCGCGGCGGTTAGCGCCTGGGGCATCGGCTGGCCAGTCAACCGGGCAATCCTTTATCACCTGCCGCCGCTCTCCACTGTCGCAATTCGCTCGGCGATCGCCAGCGTGGCGCTGTTCGCGATTGCCGCGGCGCAGCGGCGATTGGTCGTGCCGAGCCGGGAGGATCTACCCGTCCTGTTGAGCATTTGCCTGCTCCACATGGTGGGATATGCGGTGCTGACGAGCGTCGGCTTGCTGTTCGTGCCGGTCGGCCGTTCGATCGTCCTTGGCTATACGATGCCGCTATGGATCACGCCCGGCGCGGCGCTGTTCCTGGGCGAGCGGCTGACGGCGCGGCGCGCGGCCGGGGTGGCGCTGGGGCTTTCGGGCCTTGCGGTCCTGTTCAACCCGCTGGCCTTCGACTGGCACAACCGGAACGGGCTGGTCGGCAACGGCGCGCTGCTGCTAGCGGCTCTGCTGTGGGCAACGAGCATCCTGCACATCCGCGCGCACAAGTGGCGGGCGAAGCCGTTTGACCTGATCCCGTGGGAGATGGCGCTGGCGACGCTGATCCTCGGCGTCTTGGCGCTATCTATCGACGGGCGGCCGGCGAACGAGTGGCCGGCGAGCCTCGTCTGCCTGATGCTCTACAGCGCCTTGCCGGGAACGGCGCTCGCGTTCTGGGCGGCGGCGGTCGCGGCACAGAACCTGCCGGCGGTGACGACCTCGCTCGGGCTTTTAGCGGCGCCGGTGATCGGCATCGCCGCCTCCGCCGTAACGCTCGGCGAGGCACCGACCCTGCCGCTGGGCATCGCGGTCGTGCTGATCGTCGGCGGCATCGCGATCGGCACGATCTCGCCGGCCCGGCAAGGGCCGAAAGCGAGATTGAAATAGCCCGCCGAGTCTGGTCGACTGGCTGCCGGCAGCCAGAGGAGCCGGATATGGCAAAGGGCATCCTGATCGCGTCGATGAACATGGCGAACGCCGCCGAGGACGAATTCCACGACTGGTACGACACCGAGCACATGCCGGAGCGCGTCGCCTGCCCCGGCTTCCTGCGCTGCCAGCGCTGGATCGGTACGACCGACCGCAAGATTTCGGTCGCGACCTACGACCTCGAAACCGTCGATGTGCTGAAAAGCCCCGGCTACACGGCGATCGGCGGGGCCAATCTGTCGCCATGGTCGAAGCGGCTCGGCGGCCGCTACGAGCGGCTGATGCGCTTCGAGGGCGAGCAGGTTCTGCCGGGCGACCAGATCGCGCCCGAGGGCGCCGGCGGTTTTCTGCTCAACGCGATGAACTGCGCGCCCGAGATCGAGGCCGAATTCAACGAATGGTACAACACCGAGCACATCCCGCAGCTTTCTGCGGTGCCGGGCGTCATCATGGCGCGCCGCTTCCGCGCGACCGTGGGCCTTCAGCCCACGGGCTTGTCCCGTGGCGCCAACCGCAAATACGTCGCGCTCTACCATCTCGAAGCGCCCGACGTGCAGGCGACGACGGCGTGGAAGAACGCCGCCGACAGCGCATGGACGCGCAAGCTGCGGCCGCATTTCCGCGACCATCTGCGGCTCGTCTGCCGCAACTACGTGCGCGGAAAATAATCGACTGTCATTGCTTCGTCGCGCTGCGCGCTTCTCGCCATGACAGTGTAGATGTCCGGTCTGGTCCCCTACGACTTCCTGGTGCCGCCGACGGTCCTGATCCTGCTGAGCGCGGCGGGGGCGTGGCTGACCCTGTGGCATCCGCGGGTCGGCGTCACGGTCGCGATCATCATCACGACGACCCTCCTCTATGTGGCGGCGCTGCCGGTCGTCGCCGCGCGCATGCTTGAGGACGTCGAGATCGCGCCGCCCGGGCCGCCCGATTTTTCCGCCGCGCAGGCGATCGTCGTCCTCGGCGGCGGCGTCCAACGCGGCAATGGCGCAGAGGTGCCCGATACGCTGGGGCCATGGTCGCTGCAGCGGATCTATCTCGCCGCGCAAGCCTATCGCCGGCTCAAGCTGAGGGTTGCGGTCAGCGGCGGCCGGGTTGGCGGTGCGCACGCCAGCGAGGCAATCCTGATGAAGCAGGCGCTCGAAGAGGATTTCGGCGTGCCGGTGACCTGGACCGAGGACCAATCGCGCACGACCCACGAGAACGCGCTCTACAGCGCGAAGCTGCTACAAGCGCACCGGGTGACGACGGTCGTGCTGGTCACCCATGCCTGGCATATGCGCCGGGCGGTATGGTCATTCGAGCGCGCCGGGCTGCACGCGATACCCTGGCCGGCGCCGCGCACCTACGACGAAGCGGACCGGATCGACGATTACCTGCCGCGGACGAGCGCGCTGCTCGACAGTTATCATGCGCTGCACGAGGCGATCGGGCTGGCCTATTACCGGCTGCGCTATTAGGGCGCACCGCTTTCTGGTATTTGTCTCGGACAGGACGGCAAGGGAGGCAAGGCCATGCGGCGCGAAGACCAGATCGTCGAGGCACGCAAGCTGCTCGTTTATCTGAGCAACCGCACCACCGCGCTGGCCGACGGCATCTACCGCAACCCGGTCACCGACTATACCTGCGCGAAGCAGGCCGAGCGCGAGCGCGAACTGTTCTTCCGCAAGGGCGCGTTCAATGTCGGCCTGTCGGCGCTGCTGCCCAACCCCGGCGATTGGATGACGCACGATTACGCCGGCGTGCCGATCCTCCTGGCGCGCGGCCGCGACGGGAAGCTCGGCGCCTTTCTCAATGTCTGCCGCCACCGCGGCGCCCGCGTCGCCCACGGCACCGGCAGCGGCGAAAAGGATTTCCGCTGCCCGTATCACGGCTGGTGTTATGGGCTCGACGGCGCGCTGATCGCCCGGCCCGACGAACCCTCCTTCGCCGCCGCCGCGCGCGAGACGCACGGGTTGCGGCCGCTGCCGGTCATCGAGAAATACGGGATGATCTGGGTCTCGCCCGACCCCGAAGCCAGGTTCGACGTCGACGAGATGCTCGGCGGCATGGCCGGCGACCTCGCCGCCTATGGGCTCGACACCTACCACCATTACGAAACCCGCGTGCTGCACCGGAAGATGAACTGGAAGCTCGGCGTCGACACGTTCGGCGAGACCTACCACCTGCAGCATCTGCATCCCACCACGGTCGACCCGATTTTCTACAGCAACCGCTGCACCTTCGACGCGTTCGGCCCCAACCACCGGATGCTGGCCGCGCGGAAGACCTTCGACAGCCTGCGCCAGCTGCCGGAAAGCGAATGGGACGTCTTCGACAACACCGTCGTCATCTGCGTGCTGTTCCCGAATACGGTCTTCACCTACCAGCGCGACCATGTCGAGACCTGGCATTTCTTCCCCGGGGCCACGGTGGACGAGACGGTGATGTACGTCTCGCTCTACATCCCCGATCCGGTCGACAACCTGCGGGCCAAGGAGCATTGGGACCGCAATTTCAACCTGCTGATGGCGACGGTCGAGATGGAGGATTTCCCGACCTGCGAGGGGATGCAGAAGGGGTTCGGCTCGGGCGCGCAGGACGCGATCACCTTCGGCCGCAACGAGCCGGCGTTGCAGCACTTCCACAAGAGCATCAAGGCGGCGCTGGCGACGGCTTGATGCGGCGGCTTCCGGGACGCTCGTCGTCGGCTTGATTTTCTATCGTCGTTCCCGCGAAAGCGGGAATCCAGGCGAGCGGCGACAAGTTGCCCCTGGACTCCCGCCTGCGCGGGAGTGACGAGTTGTTAAACAGTGGGTATCTAGCGGCTCGATGGATTTGTCGATCGTCATCCCGGTCAAGAACGAGGCCGGCAACATCGCGCCGCTCGTCGCCGAGATTGGCGCCGCGCTCGACGGCAGCGGCGTCGAGTACGAGATCGTCTACGTCGATGACGGCAGCACCGACGCGACTGCCTCCGAGATCGCCCGGCTGCAGACAGCGAATGAGCGGCTGCGCCTCGTCCGCCACACTTGCAGCTGCGGGCAGAGCGCGGCGATCCGCAGCGGCGTCAGGGCGGCGCGCGCCGCGTGGATCGCGACGCTCGACGGCGACGGGCAGAACGACCCGGCCGACATTCCCTCGCTGTGGCGAATCGCCAAAGGGTACGAGAGTGGGGCCGCGCCGGCCGCGCCGCCGCTGCTGATCGCCGGCCATCGCGCCCGCCGCCGGGACAGCTGGACCAAGCGCCGCTCGTCGACGATCGCCAACGCGGTGCGCCGCGCGATGCTGCACGACGACACGCCGGACACCGGTTGCGGATTGAAGCTGTTCCCCCGCGCGCTCTATCTCGACCTGCCGTTTTTCGACCACCAGCATCGCTTCCTGCCGGCCCTGGTGCTGCGCGAGGGCGGGGTCGTCCGGTCGCTGCCGGTCAACCACCGCCCGCGCGAGCGCGGCGCCTCGAAATACGGGACCTGGGACCGGCTGTGGGTCGGCATCGGCGATCTCTTCGGGGTGAGGTGGCTGCGCCGCCGCCAATCCGTGCCGGAGCTGGTATGCGAAACCGCGCCGCGGCACGAACACGCCGCCTCCCGCCCGGTTACGGCGCCCGCCGATCCGGTGTCATGAGCGACGCCCGCAGCGCGACGAAGATCTCGGGCCCGCCGGCCATCGGCAATCTGCGCCGCGCCGGGCAGGCCCTGGTGCTGGGGCTGGTCGTCGCCGGGATCGCCGCGGCATGGCGGTGGCGCGGCGAGTTCGATCCGCTGACGCTGACGGCGCTGATCCGCTCACACCCCGCGGCGCCGCTGGTGTTCCTCGCGCTGCACCTGGTCGCGAGCCTGACCTTCGTGCCGCGCTCGTTGCTGGGGTTCGCCGCCGGCATCGTCTTTGGCGTGTGGTGGGGGCTGCTGTGGTCGGCGCTCGGCAGCGTCATCGGCGCCGTCGCCGGGTTTCTGCTCGCGCGCTATGTCCATGCCGGCTTCTTTCAGCACGCGCGCTGGAGCCGCTTCACCGCGCTCCTCGAACGCGCCGAGCGCGGCGGCTGGCGCACGGTCACCCTGGTCCGCCTGGTGCCGGTGATCCCGCACAGCCTGAGCAACTACGCGCTCGGCCTCACCCGGCTGCGGCTCGGCGACTATGCGCTGGGGTCGCTGCTCGGCCAGTTGCCGCTGACCGTCGCCGCGGTCGATCTCGGCGCCGCCGGCGAGCGGGCGATGCGCGGCGCCTCGGACTGGATGGTTCCGACCCTGATCGGCGCGAGCGCGCTGGCGCTGACGGTCGTTATCCCGGCGGCGGCGCGACGCCGCCGAGGACGCGGGGAATAGGCCCGCCGGTCGCCCAATCCAAGAGCTCCACGGTGTGCACCAGCGGCAGGCCGGCGCCGGAAGCGAGCTGGGTGATGCAGCCGATATTGCCGGCGGCGACGATGTCCGCGCCGGTCAGCGCGATATTGGCGAGCTTGCGCTCGCGCAGCGCCACTGCCAGCTCCGGCTGCAGCAAATTGTAGGTGCCGGCCGAGCCGCAGCAAAGATGCGCTTCGGGGATGTCGACCACGTCGTAGCCGGCGGCGGCGAGCAGCGCCTTGGGTTCCCGGTGCAGGTTCTGGCCGTGCTGAAGCGAACAGGCGGAATGATAGGCGACGCGCAGCCCCTGTCCGTCCGCCGTCCGCCGCTCGATGCCGAGCGACGCGGCCACCTCCGAGATGTCGCGGGCAAGCGCGCTGACCCGCGCCGCCCTTTCGGCATAGGCCGGATCCTCGCGCAGCATGAACCCGTAATCCTTGACCATCGTGCCGCAGCCCGAGGCGTTGACGACAATCGCGTCGAGCCCGCCGATGGCGCCAGCGAACTCCCACGCGTCGATATTGGCGCGGGCGAAAGCGAGCGCCGGCGCGTCCTGGCCGAGATGGTGGGTGAGCGCGCCGCAGCAACCGCTGCCCTCGGCGACGACGACCTCGCAGCCGTGCCGGGTCAAGAGCCGGATCGTCGCCTCGTTGATCTCGGGCGCCAGCACCTGCTGCGCGCAGCCCGCCAGCAGCGCGACGCGCATCCGCCGCTCGCCCGCCGCCGAAAAGATCTGCGGCCGGTCCACCGGCGATTGCCGGGGGAGCGAGCGCGGCGTCAGCTCCAGCATCGCGCGCAGCCGCGCCGGCAGCAGCGCCGCGAAGGGCCGCGCCAGCCGCGCCGCGCCCAGCGCCCGGCGGAACCGTTCGGGCCGGCTCAGCACCGCTCCGAGTACGCGGCGCAAGAGACGCTCGCGCAGCGGCCGGCGGTAATGCTCCGCGATATGCCGGCGGCCGTGGTCGACCAGGTGCATATAGTTGACGCCCGACGGGCAGGTCGTCATGCAGGCGAGGCACGACAGGCAGCGATCGATATGGGTGACGGTCTCCGCCGCCACCGGGCCGCCCGCTTCGAGCATGTTCTTGATCAGGTAGATGCGGCCGCGCGGCCCATCGAGCTCGTCACCGAGCAGCACATAGGTCGGGCAGGTCGCGGTGCAGAACCCGCAATGGACGCAGGCGCGCAGGATCTTTTCCGATTGCGCGGTGTCGGGATCGAGCAGCTGCGCCGGGGTGAAGTCGGTCTGCATCGCTACGCCTTCGCCCCAGGCTTATTCGTCACCCCCGCGAAAGCGGGGGTCCAGAAGCAACTGTTTCGTCGTTTGCCCTGGGTTCCCGCTTGCGCGGGAATGACGAACGAAAACGGGGTCATTGCCGTCAACTCAGACGCCCTCGACCATGCGGCCGGGATTGAGGATATGCCGCGGGTCGAAGCCCTCCTTGACGCGGCGCGACAAGGCGGCGAGCGCGGCGGGCTGCGGCTCGAACACCGGCACCGCGGCGCGCAGGCCGGGCGAACCGCGGATCAGCGTCGCATGCCCCTGGCCGCCGACCGCCGCGCGGATGATTGCGGCGCCGGCGTCGCCCGGCTCGACCGCCGCGAGCCAGACGAGGCCGCCGCCCCAATCGAGAAACCACACCGCATCGATCGCGCGGGCGATCGTGCGCGCCACTTCGGCGCCGCGCCCGGGCGCGACCGAAAGCCGCCACACCGCGCGGTCGGCGAGATCTGCCAGCGGCGCGACATTGCCGATGTCGCGCCATAATCCGGCGGTTTCGACGTCGCCCAATTCCGACATCTCGCCCGCGGCGGCGTGTTCCAGGAGCAGCGCCTCGCGGCGATAGGCGACCGACGGCGCGGGCCCCTCGATCCGCAGCGCCACGACGCCGCTCGCCGGCAGGGAAGCGAGCCGCGGCGCGCCGGGCGGCAGGTAGGCGGCGCCCGACACCTCGTGCGGCGAGCCGAGCGCCGCCGCCATCACCCGCACCGCACCCTCCGGCGCGACGCCGCAGACCAGCACCGTCGCGGCGGTTTCCGGTCGCGGGAGGACCTTGACCGTCACTTCGGCGAGCGCCGCCAGCGTGCCGTAGGAGCCGGCCAGCAGCTTCGGCAGATCGTAGCCGGTGACGTTCTTCACCACCTTGCCGCCGGCCTTGAACGCCTCGGCGCGGCCGCTCACCGCCTGAAAGCCGAGGAAATGGTCGCGCGCCGCGCCGGATTTGATCCGCCGCGAGCCGGAAAGATTGCAGGCGAGGACGCCGCCCAGGGTTTGCGAGCCGTGCACCGCACCCATCAGGCGGCGCCAATCGGGCGGTTCGAAGGCGAGCATCTGGCCCGAATTGGCGAGCGCGCGTTCGATCGCGGTCAGCGGCGTCGCCGCGCCGGCGGTCAGCACCAGCTCGTTGGGCGCGTAATCGCGGATGCCGGAGAGCCGCGTCAGCTCGACGACATGCGGCGTCTGCGACGGCCGGCCGAGGCCGCGCTTGGTGCCGCCGGCGACCAGCTCGACCGGCTCCTCGGCGGCAAGCGCCGCGCCGATCGCCTCGCACAATTCGTCGATCGTGGTCGGGATGAAGCGGGTCATACGGGCACGATGTCATCGCCAGCGCAGCGAAGCAATCTCGCGCCCAGCCTGCCCGATCCCATCGAGATCGCCGCGGCGCTTAAACGGCGCCTCGCAATGGGCGCTGTTAAAACCGCGGCAGTTCGGGGTGCGGCAGCGCCCCACGGTGGACGTGCAGCCGGCCCAACTCGGCGCAGCGGTGCAGCACGGGAAACACCTTGCCGGGATTGAGCAATCCGTCGGGGTCGAAGGCGCATTTGAGGCGCTCCTGGTGCGCCAAATCGGTTTCGCTGAACATCACGCCCATCAGGTCGCGTTTCTCGACCCCGACCCCGTGCTCGCCGGTCAGCACACCCCCAACCTCGACACAAAGCTTGAGAATATCGGCGCCGAATTCCTCGGCCCGCTCGATCTCGCCCGGCTGGTTGGCGTCGTAGAGGATCAGCGGATGCAGATTGCCGTCGCCGGCGTGAAAGACGTTGGCGACCCGCAGGCCATGAAGCTGCGACAGCGCCGCGATCTCGCGCAGCACCTCGGCCAGCCGGCCGCGCGGGATCGTCCCGTCCATGCAGTAGTAATCGGGCGAGATGCGGCCGACCGCCGGAAACGCCGCCTTGCGCCCGGCCCAGAACGACAGGCGCTCGCCCTCACTCCGGCTGATTTTGAGCGAGATCGCCCGGTTCTCGCTCGCCAGCCTCTCGACGGTTTCGAGCAAATGGTCGACCTCGGCTGCCGGACCGTCGAGCTCGACGATCAACAGCGCCTCGACATCGAGCGGATAGCCGGCCTTGGCGTAGGCCTCCGCGGCATGGATCGCCGGCCGGTCCATCATCTCCATGCCGCCCGGGATGATGCCGGCGCCGATCACCGCGGCGACGCAGTTGCCGGCATCCTCGGTGCTGGCGAAGCCGACCAGCACGGCGCGCGCCAGCGGCGGTTTTCGCAGGATGCGCACGGTGACCTCGGTCACGATTCCGAGCAGTCCCTCCGAGCCGGTGAGGATGCCGAGCAGGTCATAGCCCTCGGCATCGAGATGCTTGCCGCCGATGCGGATGACCTCGCCGTCGATCGTGACGATCTCGACGCCGAGCAGATTGTTGGTGGTGAGGCCGTATTTGAGGCAATGCACGCCGCCCGAATTCTCGGCGACATTGCCGCCGATCGTGCAGGCGATCTGGCTCGACGGGTCGGGCGCGTAATAGAACCCGGCGGCCTCGACCGCCTGGCTGATCGCCAGATTGGTGACCCCCGGCTGCACCACCGCGCAGCGGTTCGGGTAATCGATCTCGACGATCCTGTTGAATTTCGCCATACCCAGCAATACGCCGTCGGCCAGCGGCAACGCGCCGCCCGACAGCGAGGTGCCGGCGCCGCGCGGCACCACCTTGATTCCGTGCTCCTTGCAGTAGCGCAGCACCGCCGCAACCTGCTCGACCGTCGAGGGCAGCACCGCGACCAGCGGCGGCTGGCGGTAGGCGGTGAGGCCGTCGCTTTCGTAGGCCCGCCGCTCGGGCGCGGATTCAATGACCGCATCCGGCGCCACAATCCGCCGCAACGCCGCCGCGATCGCGGCGCGGCGGGCGATCACCCCGGCATCGGGCGGCGGCATGCGCATGGGCGGAGTCTGTCATCGCGAGGGCGGCGGCGCAATCTCGCGCCGACACGGCTTACTAACCTGATCGAGATTGCCGCGGCGCCAAGCGGTGCCGCGCCACGATTCCAGGCGTCAGCCTTGGCGCGCCTTGAAGCGCGGATTGACCTTGTTGATCACGAAGACGCGACCGCGGCGCCGCACGACGCGGCAGTTCTTGTCGCGCTTTTTCAACGTCTTCAGCGAATTGACGACCTTCATGGCGAGGTTTCCTCACAAGGCGTGGAACATAGGAAGCCGCGCCGATCGAGTCAATCGATAGCAGTCTCGCAAATGTTTATCCTGTGTGACCAAGCTGGCGGAATTTGTCATGGCCGCACTCGTAACATTTATGCCCTTTTGGGTAGCAGCCGGCAGCAGGACCAAAGCCTGCAAAAGTAAGCGTAAGGCAATAAAACTTCCCGCAGTTGCGGCACTGGTACACTGAATATCCTTTTTCTGTATTTCCGCACCCTGGACATTTTTGATAAGTCGGCATTATCCACTCGAGGTGTTATTTCGCGGCCTGCAGCCGCTGGACGCGGCGGATGTCGGCGGTGTCGTTGCGGCCGGCGAGGAAGGCTTTGATGTTGCGCGTCGCCTGACGCAGCCGCTGGCGGTTTTCGACAAGCGCGATGCGCACGAACCCCTCGCCGTGCTCGCCGAAGCCGACCCCCGGCGACACCGCGACATTGGCGCGCTCCAAGAGCAGCTTCGAAAAGGCGAGGCTGCCGAGGCTCTTGAACTCCTCGGGCACCGGGGCCCAAGCGAACATCGTCGCTTCCGGCGCGGGAATGTCCCAGCCGGCCTGCTTCAGCCCGTCGACCAGCACGTCGCGTCGCGCCTTGTAGCGCTGGCGGATCTCGGCGATGCACTCCTGCGGCCCGTTCAAGGCCGCTGTCGCCGCGACCTGGATCGGGGTGAAGGCGCCGTAATCGAGATACGACTTGACCCGGGTCAGCGCCGAGATCAGCCGCTGGTTGCCGACCGCGAAACCGATCCGCCAACCGGCCATCGAATAGGTCTTGCTGAGCGAGGTGAACTCGACCGCGATATCCTTGGCCCCCGGCACCTCGAAGATCGAGGGCGGCGGCTTGTCGTCGAAATAAATCTCGGCATAGGCGAGGTCGCTGAGCACCCAAATGCCGTGATGGCGGCAGAAATCGACGATCTCGCCGTAGAAATCGAGGTCGACCGTCATCGCCGTCGGGTTGGCCGGGAAATTGAGCACGATCGCCAGCGGCGCCGGGATCGAGTGCTTGACCGCCTTTTTCAGCTCCTCGAGGAAATCGACGCCGGGGCCGATCGGCACGTTGCGCACCGAAGCGCCGGCCATGATGAAGCCGAAGGAGTGGATCGGGTAGCTCGGGTTCGGCACGATCACCGTGTCGCCGGGGGCGGTGATCGCCTGGGCGAGGTTGGCGAACCCCTCCTTCGAGCCGAGGGTCACGACGATCTCGCGCTCGGGGTCGAGCTCGACACCGAAGCGCCGGGCGTAATACCCGGCATAGGCCCGCCTGAGGCCAGGGATGCCTTTCGACGCCGAATAGCCGTGCGCCTTGGGGTTCTGCACCGCCTCGACCAGCTTGGCGACGATGTGCGGCGGGGTCGCCCCGTCGGGGTTGCCCATGCCGAGGTCGATCACGTCATGCCCGGCGGCTCGCCCGGTCGCCTTCAGCGCGTTGACCTCGGCGAAGACATAGGGCGGCAGGCGCTTGATGCGGTAGAAGTCTTCGGGCATGGCGGTGCGAACTCTGAAGGAATCGAGCCAAGAATGTACGCATATGCGACCCGATATGCGATAGCGGATGCTTTACAGCATGACAGCCGCGCCCGATGCTGCGCCGCGAATTGCGGAGAGACGGTAGATGAGCGAGATCAAGGCCCTGGTGCATGACGTGTTCGGCACCGTCGTCGATTGGCGCTCGGCGGTTACCGCCGACGGCGAAGAGCTCGGCCGGCGCAAGGGCATCACCGGCGTCGATTGGCAGCAATTCGCCGACGAATGGCGCGGCGCCTACGCGCCGTCGATGAACCGGGTACGCACCGGCGAACTTCCGTGGACCAACCTCGACGCGCTGCACCGCATGGGGCTCGACGCGCTGATCGAGAAGTTCGGCATCAAGGGCCTCAACGAAGAGGACAAAACCTGGTTCAACCTGACCTGGCACCGGCTCACGCCGTGGCCCGATTCGGCGCCGGGCCTGACGCGAATCAAGACCAAATACATCATCGCAACGTTGTCGAACGGCACGGTGCGGCTGTTGACCGACATGGCCAAGCATTGCGGCCTGCCGTGGGACACGGTGCTCGGCTCCGACCTGGTGCGCCACTACAAACCCGACGCCGAGATGTACCGGTCGGCGATCGAGTTCCTCGGCTCGGGCGATCCGGGCGCGGTGATGATGGTCGCGGCGCACAACAACGACCTCGTCCGCGCCGCCGAGCACGGGATGAAGACGGCTTACATCGCCCGCCCCTACGAGCACGGCGCGAAGCAGGCGCGCGACTTCAAGGCCGAGCACGATTTCACCTACGCCGCCGAGGGGTTCGAGGATTTGGCGACGCAACTGGGGTGCTGAAGACGGGCTGACCCTCACCCGTCGCGCTTCGCGCGCCATCCTCTCCCGCAAGCGGGAGAGGGTTTTCGCTGCCCTCTTATTCTCTCTCCCGCTTGCGGGAGGGTGAGGGACCCGCGCCGAAGGCGTGGGAGGGTGTTACGTCGCCTGCCGGTAGCCGATCAGTCCGCCGGCGCTTTTCGGGGGATGGGCGCGGATCGCGTCTTCGTTGGGCTCGCAGCCCCAGCCGGGACGGTCGGGGATTGCGAGGTAGCCGTTCTCGAACACCGGCTCGTGGGTGAAGAGGTCCTTGTCCCAGTCGAGCCGGTCGACGTCGATCTCCATGATCCGCAAATTCGGCACCGCGGCGGCGAAATGCAGGTTCATGAACGAGGCGAGGTGGCCGTAGAAATTATGCGGCGCGATGTTGACCTCAAACGCCTCGGCCGCGGCGGCGATCTTCATCGACTGCCAGACGCCGTTCCACACCGCGTCGACGATCGCGACATCCATCGACTGGGCGCGGAAATAGGGCAGGAACTCGCGCACGCCGAGCAAGGTCTCGCACGAGCTGATCGGGTGCGGGCTGTGGCTGCGTATATAGGCGAGCGCCTCGGCGTTGTAGCTGTCGATCTCGACCCAGAACATGTCGAACTCGGCGATTGCGCGGAGGATTTTGAGGTAGCCTTCGGTCTTGGCGTTGAAGTTGAGGTCGAGCAGCAAATCGACATCGGGGCCGGCGCCGTCGCGGATCGCCTCGAGATGGGTCGCCAGGTTGCGCAGCACCCGCTTCTCGACATTGAGCTCGGGGTAGAACGGCACGCCGAACCCCGGCCGCCAGCCGTGTAACGGCTGTACGTCGTGCAGAAAGATGTTGGTCTTGAGACCGGTGAAGCCGCGCTCCTTGACCTCGGCGCCGATCTTCTTCACGCCGTCGAGGTCGGTGATCGCCGGCTTGAAGAGATGCGGATGGTTGATCCGCCATGTCGCGCAATGCGACCAGTAGACCCGCACCCGGTCGCGCAGTTTGCCGCCGAGGAGCGCATAGCACGGCACGCCGAGCGCCTTGGCCTTGGCGTCCAACAGCGCATTCTCGATCGCGCCCAGCCCTTCGGCGACGACTCCGCCCGCCGCCGGCCGCGTCGAGCAGTAAAGCTCGGCGAAGATGCGCTCGTGGTTCATCGCATCCTGGCCGACGACCTTGGGCGTGAGGCGCTCGATGACCGCGCTGATGCCGGGCGAGCCAAAGCCCTCGTCGAACTCGCTCCAGCCGGTGATCCCGTCATCGGTCGAAAGCTTCAGGAAGTAGTAGTTGCGCCAGCCGGCATCGGCGCGCAGCACCTCAAGGCTCGTGACCTTCATCGCGTTCTCCCGTCGATCCGTCCGCCGGCCGAAGCTTAGCAAGTTGCGCCGGCACGCGCCCGCCATCAAACTGGCGGCAACGAGGATTGGAGGGAGCGCCGATGCGCGGCATCTTCGCGAACCGCTGGTGGGTCGTGGCGGCGACGGTGCTGGCGCTGATCGTCGGCGCCGGGCCGATCGACGTCTTCGCCTTCGGCGTGTTTCTGAAGCCGATCACCGCCGATCTCGGGATCGGGCGGGGCATTTTTTCCTCGGCGCTGACCCTGCACGCGACAATCGGGGCGATCGCCTGCCCGGTTTTCGGCTGGATGATCGACCGCTGGGGCGTGCGGCGCTGCATGGTCCCCGGCATCGTCCTCTACGCCCTCAGCATCGCCGCCGGCGCACTGATCCAGGCCGATCCGTTTGCCGTCACCTTGCTGATTTTCGCGGTCACCGGCTTTGCCTCGCCGGTGGGCGGCCCGATCCCGTTCTCGACGGTGATCGCACAGTGGTTCGACCGACAGCGCGGGTTGGCGCTGGGAATCGGCATGGCCGGGGTCGGGCTCGGCGTCGCGCTGATGCCGCAGCTCGCGGCCGAACTGATCCGGCATTTCGGTTGGCGCACGGCCTATCTCGGAATGGCGATCGCGGTGATGGTCTTCGCGTTCCTGCCGGTGGCGCTGTTGGTGCGCGAGCCGCCCGATTTCGCGGCCCGGCCGGAGCGCGGCCAGTCGCGCGGCGCCGCGCTCAACCTGCCCGGCGCCGGGGTCGGCCAAGCCTTCCGCTCGGGGCTGTTCTGGGGGCTCGGCCTCGCGTTTTTCCTCGACGTCATCGCGATCAACGGCACTCTCACGCACATCGTCGCGCTGTTGACCGACCGCGGCATCGCGCTGCAGACCGCAACGGCGGCATTGTCGGGAACCGGGATCGCGCTGCTCGCCGGACGCATTCTCTCTGGCTGGTTCCTCGATCGTTTCTGGGGCCCTTACGTGGCGGTCGGGTTTTTCGTCATGCCGATGATCGGCCTTGCCCTGCTGATGAGCCAGGCGGCCGGCGCCGTGCCGTTTATCGGCGCGATCTGCTGCGGGCTCGGGATCGGCGCCGAGATCGATTTGATGGCGTTCTTCGTCAGCCGGTATTTCGGGCTGAGAAACTACGCCAAAATCTACGGCACGATGTTCGGCATGTTCGGGTTCGGGGTCGGCATCGGCCCGGCGTTGAGCGGGTTCAGCTTCGACCGGTTTCACTCCTATCGGCCGATCTTTGTCGTTTATGAGATCATGCTGTTGGTCACCTGTGTCATCTTCCTGCGGCTGGGACCTTACCCCTACCCGGCGGGACGCCATCCGCCGCAGGGCGCCACGGCGAAGGCGGCAGCGTAAGACCGGGAGGACGACATGAGTGTTGCCGAGGATTGGACCGCCCGGGGGCGCGCGCCGCGCCTGGAAATCGACCTCGCGCGCACCGGCCCGGAGACGCCGGGCGGCCGCTTCATGCGCCGCTTCTGGATGCCGGTGATGCGGGCCGCAGATCTGCCCCCAGGCCAGGCGAAGCCGATCCGCGTCATGAGCGAGGATTTCGCGCTCTATCGCGGCGAGAGCGGCGTGGCGCAGGTCATCGACTATCGCTGTCCGCATCGCGGCGCGCAGATGCATCTCGGCTGGGTCGAGGGCGACGACATCCGCTGCGTCTATCACGGCTGGAAGTTCAACTGCGACGGCCAGTGCCTCGAGCAGCCGGCCGAGGAGGCGAGCTTCGCCCGCAAGGTGCAGATGCGGAGTTATCCGACGCGCGAATACATGGGGCTCGTCTTCGCCTATCTCGGCGAGGGCGCGCCGCCCGCCTTCCCGCCTTATCCGATGCCGCAGGCCCAAGGGCTCATCGAAAACCAGGCGCCGCCGGTGGTGCCGTGCAACTACCTGCAATGCTTCGAGAACAGCATGGACGAGGTGCATGTCGCCTTTGTCCACAAGGTCGGCGGCTCGCATTCGGGCATCTACGATTTGCCGGAGATCGCCGCCGAGGAGACCGCTTGGGGCATGATCCGTTATGGGCGGCGCGGCAACCCAGGGGACCAAGGGGAACGCATCAGCCTGCAAACATGCCGAACTGCACGCGGGTCATCGTGCCGCCGATGGCCGGGCTCGACGGCGCCGGCGGCTGGCGCGAGCTCTACCTCGCCTTCACCCCGATCGACGACGAAACCAACATGTGGTTCATCACCAACCTCGTCGGGGTGACTGGCGAGGCGGTGGCGCCGTACCAGGCGGCGCGGCAGAAATATCTGGAGCGGCAGAAGGTGGCCGGCTCGTCGCTCGACCTGGCGCGGGCGGTGATGGACGGGCGCGTGCGCTTCGCCGACATCGACCATCCCGATCGGGTGCGGGTGCAGGATTTCGCGGTGCAGGCCGGGCAGGGCCGCATCGCCGACCGCGCCAACGAACGGCTCGGGCGGTCGGACACCGCGATCATCCTGTGGCGCAAGATCATGGAGCGCGAGTTTCGCGCGATCGAGGAAGGCCGCCCGCTGAAGAAATGGACGCCCGCGCCGGCTGGGACGGTGCCGACGCTCGGCTTCTAGACGATGGCCAAGCTCGGCCTCATCGTTGTCGATCCCGGGCATTTCCACGCCGCGCTGGCGCTACAGGAGATGTACGACAATGTCGCCGAGCAGGTGCATGTCTACGCCCCGGTCGGCCCCGATCTGGTCGATTACCTGACACGCATCGCGCGCTTCAACACCCGCGCCGAGGCGCCGACCGCGTGGCAGCTCGAAATCCATGCGGGGGCCGATTTTGTCGACCGCATGGCGCGCGAGCGGGCGGGGAACGCCGCAATCTTCGCCGGCCGCAACAACGAGAAGATCGCCGCCATCGCCCAGGCGGTCGATGCCGGGATCAACGTCCTCGCCGACAAGCCGATGATCGTCCGCCGCGGCGACCTGCCGGCGCTGGAGGCCGTGCTCGAAGACGCCGCGGCGCAAGGGCTCGTCGTCCTCGACATGATGGGTGGGCGGCAGGAGATCACCCGGTCGCTGACCCGGCTGCTGCACGCCGACCCGGAAATCTTCGGCGAGCAGGTCGCGGGTTCGGCGTCCGAGCCCGGCGTCGAGATGAGCAGCGTCCACCATTTGATGAAAATGGTCTCGGGCGTGCCGAACCCGCGGCCGCCCTGGTATTTCGACATCCGCCAACAGGGCGACGCGCTGGCCGATATCGGCACGCATCTGGTCGATCGCGTGCACGCCACGCTGTTTGCGGGCGAGGCACTCGACTACCGGCGCGACATCGCGATCGACGGGGTTCGGCGCTGGCCGACGATGATGGATTTGGCGCAGTTCCGCCAGGTGACGGGCGCGATGGATTGGCCGGATTACCTGGCCGGCGCGGTCAGCGGCGGCACGCTGGCCTACCAGTGCAACACGCACCTCGATTACGCGGTGCGCGGCATTCATGTCGGGCTCGACATGGTGTGGGACTGGCTCAAGCCGCTGGGCGGCGGCGACACCCAGACCGAGACCTGGCGCGGCAGCCGCGCCCGCATCGAGTTGCGCCACGGCGCGGACGAGGGCTGGCGGCCGCAGCTCTATGTCGTGCCGCTCGCCGATATCGGCGCGGCGCTCGAACGGCGCATCGCCAGCCTCGCCGAGACCCATCGGGGCCTGAGCCTCGAACGGCACGGCGGCGCCTGGAAGATCGCCATTCCCGACGGGTTGCGTATCGGCCACGACGCGCATTTCCGCGAGCTGACCCGGAGCTTTCTCGCCCAGGTCGAGCGGCCGGGCTCGCTGCCCGCCGAGACCAACGCCAATTTGCTCGCCAAATACTTCATTACCACCGCCGCCGACGCGGCAATGCTTTAGGGGGACGCGATGGCGCACACGCGCACGCACATCAAACGCGAGCGGGCGGAAGCGCGGGCCTATTCGCAGGCGGTCGTCACCGCAGGCGGCCGCATCGTCTGGCTCGCCGGACAGGTCGCCATCGCCGATGCGGCCGGACGGAAGCTGGCCGGCGATTTCGACGGCCAGGTGCGCGAGGTCTTCCGGCTGCTCGGCGAAACGCTCGAAGAAGCCGGCGGCACGCTCGCCGACATGGTGACGATGACGGTGTTCATCACCGACCAGCGTCACGGCGACCGCCTGACCCAGCTGCGTACGCAGATCTTCGGCGGCGATTTCCCGGCGAGCGCCCTGATCACCGTCCGGGCGCTGGCGCGGCCCGAGATGCTGGTCGAGGTGCAGGGGATCGCCGTCGTCGGTTAGTCGTCATTGCGAGGAGTGCGCAACACGACCCGGCAATCTCCCGCCGCAGAGGGCTAAGACGGCGGGAGATTGCTTCGCTTCGCTCGCAATGACAATTATTTCGGCTTATCCCCGGCCAGCGTCACCCGCTCCATCGCCCGGCGATGGCCGTGGTAGTCGTTGAGCGGGTAATGCTGCGCGCAGCGGTTGTCCCACAGCGCCAGCGAGCCCACCCCCCAGCGGAAACGGCAGGTGAATTCGGGCCGCGTCTGGTGGGCGAAGAGGTAGTCGAGCAGCGGCGCGCTCTCCGCCTCGGTCATCCCGGCAAAGCGCAGCGTGTGGCCGCGATTGACGTAGAGCGCCCGGCGGCCGGTTTCGGGATGGGTGCGCACGACCGGATGCTCGGCGACGTATTCCTGTCGCGCGTCCTGGCGGGCGCCGTCCTTCATGCGGTCCTCGCGGGTCTTGGTGACGTCGGCCTTGGCCGATGAGTTGACCCCGACGAGGCCGTCGAGCATCCGCCGCAGACCCGGCGACAGCGTCTCGTAGGCCAGGTACATGTTGGCGAACAGCGTGCGCCGCCGCGCGGCGGCACCTCGCGCGCCAGCAGCATCGAGCCCATCGGCGGGCGTTCGAGATAGGCGGTGTCGGTATGCCAGATGCCGCCGAAATTGACCCGCTCGTGCTCCAGCTTGACGACCGGGGTGATCGCCGGAAAGCCGTCGAGGCCCTTGAGGAACGGATACTCGATGGGTTGGCCGATACGCCCCGCGAAGGCGAGAAGCTGCGCCGGGGTCAGGCGCTGATCGCGGAAGAAGATGACGAGATGGCGCAGCCACGCGGCGCGGATCGCCGCGATTTGCGCATTGTCGAGGCGGGCCAGGTCGACGTGCAAAATCTCGGCGCCGATCGCCCCGGCGATGGGACGGACCTCCGACACCAGCGCGAACCGCTCGCGCTGCAATCCCGGCGCGTCGCCGGGATCGACGGTGCTCGCGGGTTTGCTTCTCTTCATGTCCATGCTTGGCTCTCAACCCGTCATCACCGGCTCGTCACGGGCGGTTTCGGCATTCGCCCGCCCGGGCCACCCGACTTTACCCTCAAGCCGATGAACGCCAAACAAGCGGCAGTCAGCCATGGCTCCGCCGGAACGACGGGTGGGGCTGCAATTGCAGCATAGGCAAATTCGAGCGGCCGGGTTTACAGTTCGGTCAACCGATTGCGTCCGGAAGGAACCGCCATGCAGTACAAGCGCATCTCCGCCGATTGCCATCTCGACATGCCATGCATGCCGCCGGAGCTGTTTGTCGAGAACGCATCGCGCGCGCTGAAGGAGCGGATGCCGTATGTCACGGACGGGCCGGACGGGCCGCATTGGGTCGCCAAGAACGGCGCGGATTTCGGCCTCGTCAATGGCGTCGGCCCGGGCGGCGCGAAGTATGTGCCGGGCCAGAACTACCGGGTCGACATCATGCACAAGGCCGGGCTTTACGACGACGCCAAGAAGGGCAAGTACCGGGTGCGCGACCCGCATCTCCGCCTCAAGGACATGGAGATGGACGGCGTCGACGCCGAGATCATTTTCGGCGTGCTCGGCTCCGCGTCGAAGCTCGACGACAGTGAAGCCAGCAACGAATTGCTGCGCATCTACAACGACTGGCTGAAGGAGTTCTGCAGCCACTATCCCGACCGCCAGCTCGGCCTCGCCTGCCTGCCCTATGGCGATATCGACGAGGCGGTGAAGGAGATTCATCGCGTCGCCAAGATGGGCCATCGCGGCCTCGAGCTGTCGTGCTCGTGGGACATGGTGCCGATGTGGCACCCGGATTGGGAGAAATTGTGGAAGGCGGTCGCCGATGTCGACCTGCCGCTGCATTTCCACACCTTCCCAACCACCAACCCCAAGGCGCGCGCCGAGACCAGCGCGCATGTCCGGCGCGCGGCGATGTTCACCGGCGTGTCGGCGTTCCAGATGGGCCTCATCAACATCATCGCGGCGATGATCGGCGCCGGGGTGTTCGACCGCTATCCGACCTTGCGGGTCGGCTTTGGCGAGAGCGGCGCGGGCTGGCTCGCCTATGCGCTCGACCGGATGGATTTCGAGTTCGAGGACCGCTTCCGCGACCTGATGAAACTCAAGCCCAGCGAATACTGGCGCCGCAACTGCAAGTGCACCTTCCAGTTCGACCGCATCGGCGCCAAGCTGATCGACGATATCGGCCTCGAGACGATGATGTGGGGCTCCGACTATCCGCACACCGACGGCGTGTGGCCGGAATCCAACAAATTCATCGAGGAGCAGTTCGCCGAACTGACCTCGGACCAGATTCACAAGATCACCTGCGAGAACGCGGCGAAGTTCTATCGGTTTACCAACTAGACCTTCGCCAGCACCCGCTCGCGGAACGAGCGCATCTCGGCGAGGACAGCGTCCTCCCGCGGCCGCTCGAAATCGAAGTCGATCGCGGTGACGCCGAGGTCGGCGAGCGCGTGGATGTCGCCGACGATGTCGGCGTCGTCGCCGGAGAAGAGGCGGCGCTCGCCGTCCGAGGCGCGGTCGGGCAGGTCGCCGCCGCAGCGCTTGACCCGGTAGGTCAGCGCCACCGCGCCGGGGCTGCGGCCGGCGGCTTCGGTCAGCTGTTTGAGGCGGGCGACGGCGGCGCGGTAGCGCGGCAGGCTGTCGAGGAGATGCGCGTTGTTGGTGCCGATCGGGTACCAGGCGTCGCCGAGCCTGGCGGCGCGGCGCAGCGACGGGCCGCTCTCGCCGCCGACCCAGATCGGCGGGTGCGGCTTCTGCGCCGGCTTGGGTTCGAGCAGCAGCCGGTCGAAATGCACGTATTTGCCGGCGATCACCGGCTGCTTCTCGGTCCACAGCGTCTTGAAGGCGGCGACGTATTCGTCGGTGACCGCGCCGCGCTCGGCGAAGGGCGTCGTCACCACCGCGTCGAATTCGGCCTTGAGCCAGCCGGCGCCGATGCCGACGGTGAGCCGTCCGCCCGACAGCACGTCGATCGTCGACAGCTGCTTGGCGGCAAGCACCGCCGGGCGGTGCGGCACCACCAGCACCGCCAGCACCAGCCGCAGTCGCGTGGTGATCGCCGCGAGATATGCCGCGAGGGTCAGCATCTCGTGGCGATGCGCGCTGTCGCTCGAATAGAACGCGCCGCTTTGCGAATAGGGGTAGCCGGGCTCGGCCATGTCGGGCAGCGTCACATGGTCGGTCACGGTCAGGTAGTCGTAGCCGAGCGCCTCGCCCTCGCGCGCGACCCGGCACATGATCGCCGGGTCGGCGAGCGCGCCGCTGTTCGGCAGGTTGAAGCCGAATTGCATGGTTTCCTCCATATGCGTCGCGGCTAATGTGACTCGGCGCGGGAGCGTTGCGCGAGCGTCAAATGTCGCGCCCCGCACAGGCGCGTTGCGGAAACCCCCGCAATTGCGGCTAAGATGCCGCCAAGACCCGCGGAGCGGGCGCCGGCCGGCCCAAACCGGCAGCCGACAGGGAAGCGTTGCGTCTAGGCCGTTGCAGATTCGGCGGCGGATGGATTGCCGCAACGCGCGCGTCCGCCAAAAATCATGGGAGGAAAGACGATGAGCCTTACCCGCCGCACCTTGCTGACGCGCGCCTCGGTCGCCGCCGCCGGAGCGGTCGCTTCGCCGGCGATCCTGCACTGGCCGGCCCAGGCGGCCGAGTTCGCCTACAAATGCGGCACCGCGCTGCCCGACGGTCACCCGATGGTCATCCGCGGCAAAGAAGCGGCGGCCAAGATCAAGGAGGAGAGCGGGGGCAAGCTCGACATCACCTTCTACACCAACAGCGTGCTCGGGCAGGACACCGCGATGATCTCGCAGACGATCGCCGGCGCGCTCGAAATGTATTGCCTGCCGATCGACCTGCTCGCGCCGAAGAACGAGGCCTGCGGGATTTTCGGGGTCGGCTTCGCCTTTGACGGCTATACCCATATCTGGGACGCGATGGATGGCGAGCTCGGCGGCTATCTGCGCGGCATCGCCGAGCAGATCGGCTTTCATTGCATCGAGAAATGCCCCGACCACGGCTTTCGCGAAATCACCATGAAGTCGAAGCCGATCAACACCCCGGACGACCTCAAGGGCGTCAAGATCCGCCTGCCGGTCGCGCCCTACCTGATCGCGTTGTTCCAGGCGCTCGGCGCTTCGCCCACCCCGATCAATTTCGGCGAGGTCTACAGCGCGCTGCAAACGGGGCTGGTCGACGGACAGGAAAACCCGCTGATCCTGATCGACACCGCCAAGCTCTACGAGGTGCAGAAATACTGCAGCATGACCAACCACGTCTGGGCCGGCATCCACTACTCGTTCGGCAATCCGTACTGGAAGAAGCTGCCTGCCGATCTGCAGCAGCTCTCGGAGAAGCATTTCAACGCCGCCGCCCTCGCCGAGCGCGAGGATTGGCAGAAAATGACCAAGGACGAGACCCAGAACCTGACCGGCAAGGGCATGACCTTCAACACCCCCGACGTGAAGCCTTTTCAGGAAGTGCTGAAAAAGGCCGGGTTTTATGGCGAGATGAAGAAGAAATCCGGCGACAAGGCCTGGGCGCTGCTGGAAAAATATGTCGGCCCTCTAGTCTGACCGCCGGGAGATAGAGCGCGTGACCCAGCAGGTAGCGGAAACCGCCGCGCGAACCGCCGCGGGCGGCATGTCGTGGGGTGGGGTGCGCCGCACGGCCTTCTTCCTCGACTTGCTGATCGGCCGGCTCGCCGAGTCGATCGGCGCGGTGCTGGTGCTGGCCGAGACCGGCATCCTTTTTGCCGGCGTCGTCTCGCGCTACGTCTTCAACAGCCCGATCATGTGGACCGATGAGCTCGCCACCTTTCTGTTCCTGTGGCTGGCGATGTTCGGCGCCGTCGTCGCGCTGCGCCGCGATGGGCACATGCGGCTGACGACGTTCGTCAATTGGTGCACGCCCAAATGGGGCAATTGGCTGGCCACGGTGGCCGAGCTGGTGGTCATCGTCTTCGTCCTCGAGATCATCTTTCCGGCGCACGCCTATTTGCAGGTGCAGGCTTCGACCGAGCTGATCACCTTGCATATCTCGGACGGCTACCGCGTCGTCGCGATCCTGGTCGGCGCCGGGCTGATCGCGACCGTGGCGCTGTTGCGGCTGCTCGAAAGCAGCAGTCCGCGCGGCTTTCTCGCGGCGCTCGCCGTCGTCGGCGCGATCGCCGGCGGCTTGTGGCTGGCGCAGCCGGTGCTGGTGGCGATGGGCGCCGGCAGCCTCGTCCTGTTTTTCGTGGTGATCGTCGCGGCATGCGTTTTTATCGGCGTGCCGATCGCCTTCACCTTCGGCATCGCGACGCTGTCCTACCTGGCGCTGACGACGCAAATGCCGCTGACCATCGTCATCAACCGGCTCGACGACGGCATCTCGAACCTGCTGCTGCTGGCGGTGCCGATGTTCGTCTTTCTCGGCCTCCTGATGGAGATGACCGGGATCGCGCGGGTCATGGTCAACTTCCTCGCGGCACTGGTTGGGCACGTCAAGGGCGGGCTCTCCTACGTGCTGCTCGGGGCGATGTACCTGGTTTCCGGCATCTCCGGGTCGAAGGCCGCCGACATGGCGGCGGTGGCGCCGATCCTCTTCCCCGAGATGCAGCGGCGCGGGATGCATCCGGGCGAGCTGTCTTCGCTGCTCGCGACGTCGAGCGCGATGTCGGAGACGATCCCGCCCAGCCTGGTGCTGATCACGATCGGTTCGGTGGTGCCGGGGCTGTCGATCGCGGCCTTGTTCACCGGCGGGCTGCTGCCGGCCTTTGTCGCCGCGCTGGCCCTCGTCATCGTCGCGTGGTGGCGCTCGCGCCGATCCGATGTCGGCGCCGGCGAGCGCGCCCCGGTCTCGCTGATGCTGCGCACCTTTGTGATCGCGGTGCCGGGGCTGACGCTGCCGTTCGTGATCCGCGCGACGGTGATCGAAGGCATCGCCACCGCGACCGAGGTGTCGACGGTCGGCGTCGTCTACACCGCGCTCTTGGGGCTGCTCGTCTACCGCCAGTTCGACTGGCGGCGCATCTACCCGATCCTGGTCGAGACCGTGTCCCTGACCGGTGCGGTGATGATGATCATCGGCACCGCGACGGGCATGGCCTGGGCGCTGACGCAATCGGGGTTCTCGCTGTGGCTGGTCTCGGTGATGGCGGCGGTGCCGGGCGGCAGCTGGGGGTTCCTTGCGATCACCATCGTCGCCTTCATCATCCTCGGCAGCGTGCTCGAAGGTCTGCCGGCGATCGTGCTGTTCGGACCGCTGCTGTTCCCGGTCGCCAAGGCGATGGGGGTGCACGAGGTGCACTACGCGATGGTGGTGATCCTGGCGATGGGGATCGGCCTCTTCGCCCCGCCGTTCGGGGTCGGGTTTTACGGCGCCTGCGCGATCGGCCGCACCAACCCCGACGACTCGCTGTGGCGGATCTGGCCCTATATCGGGGCGCTTGTCGTGTCGCTGCTGATCGTCGCGGCGATCCCTTGGCTGTCGATCGGCTTCCTCTAAGCGTCAGCTTCCCGGCCGGGCACGGCGTCCACAGCGTGTGGAAAGCGGCGGATGCGGCCTATGTCGAGACCTATCGCGACAACGGGGAGGTCGACGTCAATCGAGCGGCGTGCTCCCGGTGTATTTGATGATGTAGAGCCCGCCCGTCAGCCGGTCGTTGGCGTAGATCAGGCCGTGCTCGTCGACATAGACGTCGTTGATCTGGATCGTGTGGGTCGGGTTGCCGGGCGGCGCTTTCGGGATCACATAGCCGATCTCGGTCGGGTGCGAGGGATCGGCGATCGAATAGGCGCGCACGCCGCCGTTGAAGAAGCTGCCGACCACCGTGTTGTCAAGGGTCAGCGAGTTCGGATGCGGCCGGTTCATGTCGATGTTGTGCGCGCCGAAACGGCCGCCGGCTTTGCACAACTCGGCCTGATCGGGCGCCGGCGGCAGCGGGGCGAGCACGACCGGATGGCGCTCGTTGGAGATGTCCCACACCCAGTCGCGCTTGGGCCAGTCGCTGCATTTGTTGCCGATCGCCTCTTCGGACTGGATCGCGAGGCCGCGCGAGGGAATGGCGACGACGGTATGTGCGAAGCCTTCGTCCATCGACTGCCAGGAGCGCCTTGCGATCGCCTTGGGATGCGCCTTGTCGCTGATATCGAGAATGAGCCACCCGCCGTCGATCCAGCCGACATAGGCGCGGTCGGGCCGGTCGACCGGGATCATTGGCGTGTGCAGCCGCATGCCGCTGTCGTCGTCGGCGACCCGCGCCGGCGTCGGCGCCGTATCGCCCACCCGCGTCCCCGGCAGCCACCAGCGCCCGGTCTCGTGCGGGAGCTTGGGATCCGACACGTCGACGATCATCAGAAACTGGTCGTCCTTCTGGTTATGCGGGGTAAAGTCGCGCGCCCCGGTCGAGAGGTAGGCGTAGTGGCCGTCGGTGAACCAGAGATAATGGACGCCGCGCGAATGCGGCCCAGACGTGTCGAAATGCGACAGCTTTTGCGGATGGGAGGGGTCGCCGACATCATAGATGTCGATCCCGGCATATTGCTGGCCCGGGTTTTCGGTCTGGTGCGCGACGATGAGCGTATTGCCCGACAGACCCAACGAATTGCAGCGCACGAAGTTGGCCTCGACCGGGATTTGGGTCATCACCGCCGGCGCTTCCGGCTTGGTGACGTCGATCACGCTGAAGCACATCGGCGCCGATTCGTGGGCCAGGAACAGCACCCGCTTGCCGTCGGGGTATTGTTTAAGCGCCAGACCCTCGCCGCCCTTGCCGACGCCGTTGAGGTCGCTGCGCCCGATGATCTGCATGTTGCTGGCTTCGGCCGCGGCCAGGTCATCCGGCGTCTGCGCCGCCGCGGGGAGTGCGGCGCCGAGCACGACCGTCAGGATGGCGCCGATGGTGGTAGGGAATGGCCGCATGCTGAACCTCCGGCAGACCGTGAGGATCGAGTATCGCGCCATTCGGGCGGCGGCCAAAGCCTCTGACGGCTTTGCAGCGGCCTCGACAGCGGCCCCAGCTTGATCGAGCATAGCGGCCAGCAGCCTGGGAGGCGCCTCATGTCGGCGGCGGCATTTCTGGAAGCCCGCGATTTCCTGTTCACCCATCGCACTGATTACGACACGGCCTACCGCGATTTCCGCTGGCCGGTGCTCGATCGGTTCAATTGGGCGCTCGATTATTTCGACCGCATGGCGCATGGGAACGACCGGCCGGCGCTGTGGATCGTGGATCAGGGGATGGGGGACAAGGGCGGCGGCGAGGCGAAGCTCTCGTTCGCCGAGATGGCCGAGCGGTCGAGCCGGGTCGCCAACTACCTGCGCGGGCTCGGGGTCAGCCGCGGCGACCGCATCCTCTTGATGCTCGGCAATGTCGTGCCGCTGTGGGAGGTGATGCTGGCGGCGATGAAACTGGGCGCGGTGACGATCCCGGCGTCGACCCTGCTGACCCGCGACGACCTGATCGACCGGTTCGAGCGAGGACGCGCCCGGCATGTCGTCACCAGCCCCGACAACGCCGGCAAGTTCGCCGACATTCCCGGCGGCTACACCCGCATCGCCACCGGCAGCGCGCCGGGATGGCACGATTACGCCGATGCCGCGAAGGCGCCGGCCCGCTTCGCGCCGGACGGCGAGACCCTCGCAACCGATCCGCTGCTGCTCTATTTCACCTCCGGCACCACGGCGAAGCCCAAGCTCGTGCTGCACAGCCACCAGAGCTATCCCGTCGGCTCGCTGTCGACGATGTACTGGATCGGCCTCCAGCCGGGCGACATCCACCTCAACATCTCCTCGCCCGGCTGGGCCAAGCATGCCTGGAGCTGCTTCTTCACCCCGTGGGACGCCGAAGCCTGCGTCTTCATGCTGAACCAGAAGCGGTTCAACGCGACAAACCTGCTCGACGCGCTCGCGCGCTACCAGGTCACGACGTTCTGCGCGCCGCCGACCGTGTGGCGCATGCTGATCCAGGAAAACCTGAAGGCGTGGACGGTCGCGCTGCGCGAGCTGGTCGGCGCCGGCGAGCCATTGAACCCCGAGATCATCGAGCAGGTGCGCAGCGCCTGGGGCCTGGTGATCCGCGACGGCTACGGCCAGACCGAGACGACCCTGCAGATCGCCAATTTTCCCGGCCAGACGGTAAAACCGGGCGCGATGGGCAAGCCGGCGCCGGGCTACCGGGTGCGCCTCATCGACCCGGACGGGGCCGAGCAGGACGAGGCGGAGGTCTCGTTGGCGCTCGACCCGCCGCCGTTGGGGCTGATGCAGGGTTACCAGGGCGATGACGGCGCGGTGCTGCCGGTGGCGGGCGCCGCCTACCGCACCGGCGATGTCGCGCTGCGCGACGCCGACGGGTATTTTACCTATGTCGGGCGCGCCGACGATGTGTTCAAAGCCGCGGACTACCGGATCAGCCCGTTCGAGCTGGAAAGCGCCCTCATCGAGCATGTCGCGGTGGCCGAGGCGGCGGTGGTGCCGTCGCCCGACCCGCTGCGCCTCGCCGTGCCTAAGGCGTTTGTCGCGCTCGCCGGCAACCACATTCCCAACCGCGACACGGCGCTGGAGATTTTCCGCCATGTGCGCGCCACTCTCGCGCCGTTCAAGCGGATACGGCGGCTCGAATTCGCCGAGCTGCCAAAGACCATCTCGGGCAAAATCCGCCGCGTCGAGCTGCGCGCCGCCGAAGCCGAGCGCCGCGCCGCCGGGGCGCGCGTCGAAGCCGAGTTCTGGGAGGAGGATTTTCCGGAACTGCGGTGATCGGGGCGGCAAAACGACAGCGGCGGCGCGTCGACATGCCCGTCATCAGCGCCTTTTATGGGATCATTATTCGCATGTTCTACGACGAGCACGGACCGCCGCACTTTCACGTTGCTTATCAGGGCTACCAAGCCGTAATCGATATACGGACTCTCGAAGTAAAAATCGGCAGCTTGCCCCGGCGCGCGCTCAACCTTGCGCTTGACTGGGCCGAACTGCACCAGGACGAACTTCTCGCCAATTGGGATTTAATCGAGGAAGGCCGGCCGCTGAACAACATTAACCCGTTGGAGTAGGGGGCCATGATGCATCGCGTCGTCAAAGTCACCGCGCTTCCGCAATACCGTTTGCATGTCGAATTCGACGATGGTGTAGCGGGGATCGTGGAAATTTTCCCTCGGCTGTCCGGACCGGTGTTTGCGCCGCTCCGCGATGTGGCGGTGTTTCGCAGAGTAACCATCGACGAGGGGTCCGGCGCCGTCTGCTGGCCGGATGGTCCCGATCTGGCTCCCGACGCCATGTATGATCGCCTCAGCGGCAAGCAGATGTTTGGCCCGGAAGCCGAAGATGCCGAAATGGGGACAATGCAGGGGGCCCCGCCGCCGAACCATTAGACCGATCAGGCAGAATTTGTGCACAGCCGGTTGACCCCGGCTGACGCGAGCGGCATCTAACAACGGTATGTTCCGCTTTTTCGAACACCTCATCGAGCCGAGCGAAACCCCGTCCGACACGCCGCCGCCCGAACTTGGCAGCCCGCGCGCGCTCACTCGCTTCTACTGGCATTTCGTGCGGCAGGTGCCGGGTCTGCTGACCGCGCTGTTCGCCACCGGCTTTGTCGTCGCGCTGCTCGACGCGGCGATCCCGGTGTTCATGGGGCGGATCGTCACGCTGGTGTCGTCGCAATCGCCGGAGGCCATCTGGCGGGTCGCCGGCTGGCAGCTTGCCGGCATGGCGGTATTGCTGCTGGTGCTGCGGCCGACCGCGCATTTCGCCTCGGCGCTGGTCACCAACCAGGCGCTAGTCCCGGGGCTCACCAATCTGACGCGCTGGCAAAGCCACTGGCATGTCGTGCGCCAGGGCTGGGTCTATTTCCAGAACGATTTCGCCGGCCGCATCGCCAACCGGGTGATGCAAACGGGGCCGGCATTGCGCGAAAGCGTCGTCTCGAGCATCAACGCGGTCTGGTACATCCTGGTCTACGGCACCAGCGCGGCGCTCGTGCTCGGGTCGGCCGACTGGCGGCTGGCCATTCCCGTCCTGTGCTGGTTCGCGACCTATGCCGCGGTGCTGCGGCTGTTCCTGCCGCGCATGCGCGAGCGCTCGCGGCGGATGTCGGAGATGCGCTCGGAGGTCACCGGCCGGGTGGTCGACAGCTATACCAACATCCTGACGGTGAAGCTCTTCGCCCGCGCCCGCGACGAGGACGATTTTGTCCGCGAGGCGGTCGAGGAGCACACCCGCGCCTATCGCCGCCAGCTGCGCATGACCTCGGCCTGGGGCCTTTCGCTGATCCTGATGAACGCATCGCTGTTGACCGGGACCGGCGCGATCGCGATCGCGCTGTGGGCGCACGGGCGCGTGCCGGTCGGCACCGTCGCGATGGCGATCCCGATGGCCTGGCAGATCGGCAACATCGCCGGCTGGGTGGCGCAGCAGATCGCCAATATCTTCGACAATATCGGCCAGGTGCAGGACGGCATGCGCTCGATCGCGGTGCCGCGGCAGATGCCGGACGAGCCGGGCGCGGTCGAGCTGCCGCGCGCGGCCGGCGCGGTGCGCTTCGAGCAGGTGCATTTCGACTACGGCCGCAGCAAGCGGCTCGGCGGCGTGCTGCGCGGGCTCGACCTCGACGTCGCGCCGGGCGAGCGGATCGGCCTCGTCGGCCGTTCGGGCGCCGGGAAGTCGACGCTGGTCCACCTGCTGCTCGGTTTCTACCGGCCCGAAGAGGGCCGCGTTCTGGTCGATGGGCGCGACATCGCCGGGCTGAC
Source organism: Allostellaceae bacterium (assembly GCA_035648415.1). GTDB lineage: Bacteria > Pseudomonadota > Alphaproteobacteria > ATCC43930 > CGMCC-115725 > DATARH01. The sequence goes on along the minus strand of DASRLO010000006.1, from coordinate 5,809 downwards.
GCAGGAAAGCCTGCGCGCGCAGATCGGCATGGTGACGCAGGACACCTCGCTGCTGCACCGCTCGATCCGCGACAACATCCGCTACGGACGGCCCGACGCCGCTGAGGCCGAGATCGTCGACGCGGCGCGCCGGTCGCACGCGACCGAATTCATCGAGGGCCTGGAAGACTGGCACGGCCGCACCGGCTTCGACGCGCATGTCGGCGAGCGCGGGGTCAAACTGTCGGGCGGACAGCGGCAGCGCATCGCGCTCGCCCGCGTCATCCTCAAGGACGCGCCGATCCTGGTGCTCGACGAGGCGACTTCGGCGCTCGATTCCGAGGTCGAGGCGGCGATCCAGGAACAATTGGACGCGCTGATGGAGGGGCGTACGGTAATCGCGATCGCCCACCGCCTGTCGACGATCTGCCGAATGGACCGGCTGGTCGTGCTCGACCGCGGCCGGATCATCGAAGAGGGCACGCACGACGCGCTGCTCGCGCGCGGCGGCGCCTACGCCGCGCTGTGGCGGCGGCAATCGGGCGGGTTCCGCGTCGACCTGCCGGGACGGGAACGCGAGCCCGTCGGCGTATAGGCTTGCGAAAAATTAACCATCGGCCGCTTTAATCAGGCGCGTCAGATTCCTGTGAGGCTCGACCGTGGAACGCGAACCGCTGATCTTTGTCGGCACCTGCGACCTTGCCGGACTTGTCCGCGGCAAGGGGTTTCCGCTGACCGCGCAGGCGCTCCGGCTGCGTCAGGGCGTCGGCCTCGCGCCGAGCAACATCATGATGTCGGCGTTCGGGCCGATCTACGACACGCCGTTCGGCACCGTGGGCGATCTGATGCTGGTGCCCGACGCCAAGACCTATGTCGAGGTGGAGTTCGAACTGGGCGACACCGAGCGCTTTTACCTCGGCGATATCCTGATGCTGTCCGGCCAGCACTGGCAGTGCTGCCCGCGCCACTTCCTGCGCCGCGCGCTGGACGCGCTGCAGAACGAGGCCAATCTCGGCCTGGTCGCGGCGTTCGAGCAGGAATTCGTCTACACCGGCGTCGAACACCGCCCCGGCGCGACCTATTCGCTGGATGCCTGGCGGCGCCAGGGGAGTTTCGCCGAGCATCTGATGGCGGCGATCCGCAGCGCCGGGCTCGAGCCCGACAGCTTCCTGCCCGAATACGGCCCGCGCCAATACGAGATGACGATCAGCCCGGCGCGCGGCATCCGCGCCGCCGACGAGGCGATCATCGCGCGCGAGATGGCGCGCGCGGTGGCCCACCGGCTCGGCCATCGCGTGATCTTGGCGCCCGTCATTGAGCCGGACGGCATCGGCAACGGCACCCATATCCATTTCAGCCTGCGCGACCCGGGCGATCAGCCGGTGATGTTCGACCCCACGCGGCCGTGGCGGATGAGCCCGGTCGGCGAGCAATTCGTCGCCGGCATCCTCGACCATCTGCCGCTGTTGACCGCGATCACCGCGCCTTCGGTCGCCTCGTATTACCGGCTGCAGCCCAATCGCTGGGCGCCCACCTGGACCAATCTCGGCCTGCAGGACCGCGGCGCGAGCGTTCGCGTCTGCCCGATCTTCGACCGGCCGGCGAGCCACAATTTCAATGTCGAGTTCCGGGTCGGGGACGCCACCGCGAGCCCCTATTTGGCGCTGGGCGCGCTCGCCTGGGCCGGGCTCGACGGCGTCAGGCGCGGGCTGGCGCTGCCGGAATTCAACGATGCGAATTTCTGGGAGATGACCGACACGGAGCGCCGCGCCACGGGCGCCAAGCCGCTGCCGCGCTCGCTCGAGGAATCGCTCGGTCTGCTCGCCGCCAGCGAGACCGCGCGCGAATGGTTCGGTGACGAGTTCTTCGAGGCCTATCTGCGTTTCAAGCGGTCCGAGTTGAAGGTGCTCGACGGCATGAGCCCGACGGAGATTTGCGAGCGCTACGCGGAAGTGTATTAATAATAAATCCGCCCACACAGCCAGGTCGGTATATATCCGGCGTGAGCCAGATAATTTGAGCATTCGGTGGCGGTGACGGTATCGAGAGCGAGAGCGATGGCGTCGCATATGGCATCGGCGGAGCGCGCCTGGGCGGCTCGCAGGGGGTGTTTGAGCTTGGCGAAGAACTGCTCGATGGGGTTGAGGTCGGGGGAATATTTGGGCAGGAAGACGAGCCGGGCGCCGGCGTGGCGGATGGCGGCGCGCACGGCCTTGGCCTTGTGGGAGCCGAGATTGTCCATGATCACGATCAGCACATGTACTTTAGAAGTAAGCAACCGTTGGGATTCAGGCCGTTCTCGCGGACATTCTCCAGCCAGACGTCCAAATTCCTCGCCGTCTGCTCGAAAAGGCCGATCGCCCAACCGCCGCGCGCTGCCTCGAAGCCTTGATCGCAGCCGTACCTTACCGGCTTCACACCGTGCTCACCGATAACGGCATCCAGTTCGCCGACCTGCCGAAGAACCGCGATGGCAAGGGCAGTGTGGGACTATTGACTGCTATTGCCGCCCCAACATTGTCTTAAACATGCTGCCCTATCCTCCTCTACTACACTGTACTCCCCCACCCCTCACTCCCACTCGATTGTTCTGTGGCATGTTAACGCATTGAACTGGCGACGCAAATTTTCTCCGCCTGCAGCGAAGAACCGTCTCACCGATCCGTCAGAAATTCGCGCTTTTGATTTCAAAGGGAAATTGCGGCGATTCAAAACCCCCTCGGTTTCAGCGACTATCGGCATCGATTGGTCGATTTTCGACGTTCTTTAGCCGCGCCTGCACGATTAGCCCCGTCGGCAAAAAGGCCGTCACGGCTAGCAAGAGCCTGAACTATACGCCAGGTTTTCGGCCTGCGTTCCAGGGCCGCCGATCTTTGGCTACTGGATCAAACTCGGAATGTCCCATTCCTTCCTCCTCTGCGGCCAACATCGCCCGTCAGAGAAACAGGCGTCTGAACCTGCAAAATTTGAAATTCTAGAAGCCGGGATATACCTGTCTTCAGACCTGCTCGGTACGAACATGGACGCCCGACTTGCCCTGGGTCCCGGCAGGTCTCGCCCCGACATCGCCATTCCGGAGCTCAGCTTCCGATCCAAAAAGCGGACATGCCTTCGCACCGTCGCAACGGATCAAAGGCCGAGAGGGCGGATTTCTCTGATCAGGTCAATCAGGAGACGCAATCCGGTGGGTAGTTGCCGGCGGCCAGAGTAATAAACATGGAATCCGCTGCCTATGGATGCCCAGTCACCTAGCACGAGCCTCAACACTCCGCTGTCCAGATATCGGCGAAGTACTGGCTCGGCTCCATAGATGATTCCCACGCCGCTCAAACCGAAGCCGATCACGGCATGGCTTTCATCGACCGTCAGAGGACCAGGTGTTGCAATCGCGATCGCCTCTCCGCCCCGTTCGAATTCCCACTGATATAATTGCTCGTTGCCCAGGCGAATGCGGACACAGCGATGCTCTCGTAAATCCTGTGGGGTCGAGGGCGTGCCGAAGCGCTCCAGGTAATCAGGCGATGCCGCCGCAACCCAGCGAAAGTCCCGCGAAAGCCGCTGCGCGATCATGTCCTGGGGCACCGTCCCGCCATAGCGTATGCCTGCGTCGAAGCCGCTGCCGATAACGTCAATCAGCCGGTTGCTCACGCTGATATCCACCTCGACCTCCGGATAGCGTTCAACGAAGACCGGCATGACCGGATCGAGCAGAAGCGAGACAGCGTCCTCAAGGATGTTGATCCTCATGCGACCGGCCGGTGCATCGCGAAAACGGTTCAGGTTCTCCGCAGCCTGGCCGATGATCTCAAGAGGCTCTTCGATCATGGCATGAAGCTCCTCGCCGGCCGCCGTGAAGGTTACGCTTCTGGTCGTCCTGTTCAACAATCTTACGCCCCGGCGGGCCTCCAGCGCTGTGATGGCATGGCTCAACGCGGAGGTCGTGACGCCCATCTCCAAGGCTGCGCGCCTAAAGCTGCGATGCTTGGCGATAGCGATGAAGTAGGCGAAGTCCGCAAGGTCTGTACGGCTCAACTGCATGGCTCACATTACCACATTGTTGAGCGCTGTTCATCGTCTCATTGCTCGCGCGGGGCCTAATCCAGGTTCCGGCGAAGAGCTATATCCCTTTCAGATCGCAGGCCCATACCGGCAGACGGCTGACGGAGAAAGCCACGGCGATGGTCAAATCCGCGACGTTTCCGGCCGTCCTCCTGGCCACCACGGGCGCCATACATTCGAAGGAAGGAACCACAGCAATGGACATTACACGCAAAGCGGACCTCAAGTCCGTCGACGGTCCTGAAGAATTCTTCACCGGAAAGGCTACCATCACGGGGCAGTTCCAGCGGCCTGAGCCATCGCGCGTCAGCGGCGCGATCGTACATTTCGAGCCTGGCGCGCGCACCGTCTGGCATACCCATCCGGCGGGGCAGACGCTGATTGTAACGGAAGGTGTCGGCTGGACCCAACTGGAAGACGGGCCAAAGCTGGAGTTTTACGCCGGCGACGTGCTGTGGTGCCCTTCCGAGCATAAGCATTGGCATGGCGCGACTCCGCATGAGGGCATGACCCACATCGCTATCCAGGAATCTGTCAACGGCTCGCCCGTGACCTGGATGGAGAAGGTCACGGACGAAGAATATCTCGCACCATTGGCAAGCGACTAAGCCGTGCCACATGTGACGTAAAGCTCTGGCCGGGCAAATCCGACGCGCAGAAGCGCGGCCTGTCGGATGCCATCGTGCGGGGTGTGACCGACATCCTGGACTACGGCGAGGAGTCGGTGTCGGTCGGCTTCGAGGAAGTCTCCCCGAACGAATGGTCCACGCGCGTCTACGAGCCGGACATCCAAGGCAATTGGGAAACGCTCACGAAAGAGCCCGGACACGGTCCGGATCCGAAGTCCGCAGATTGAAAGGTGAGTAACATGATATTGAAAGAGACGTTCACCCTGTCCAACGGCGTGGAAATTCCGAAGCTCGGGTTCGGCACCTGGATGATCCCCGATGGCGAGGCCGCACGGGTCGTTCGCGACGCAGTCGAGGTTGGCTATCGCCATTTTGATACCGCCCAAGCCTATGCGAACGAACGCGGCGTGGCCGAAGGCTTGCGCGGCAGCGGCGTTCCCCGCGACCAGTTCTTCGTGACCACGAAGCTCGCCGCCGAGTGCAAAAACTACGCTGAGGCCAAGGACCGCATCGACGGATCGCTAGAGGCGCTCGGCCTGGATCATATCGATCTGATGCTGATTCACAGCCCGCAACCTTGGTCGGAATTCCGCGAGGGTCAGCATTTTCACGAAGGGAACCTCGAGGCGTGGCGGGCGCTCGAAGAGGCGCACGGTGCGGGCAAGCTCCGCGCGATCGGGGTTTCCAATTTCGAACGGGAAGACCTGGACAATCTCCTCGACAATGGCGCCGTCAAACCAATGGTCAACCAGATTCTCGCCCATGTCGGCAACACGCCGCTTGACTTGATCGACTACAGTCGGACCAAAGGCATGCTGGTCGAGGCCTATTCCCCGGTCGCACATGGCGCCGTGCTGAATGACCCAGCCCTTACGGAGCTGGCCGAGAAATACGACGTCGGCATTGCCCAGATCTGCATCCGCTATTGCCTCCAGCTCGGGCTGCTTCCGCTGCCGAAGACCGTCAATCCCAACCATATGCGCAGCAACGCCGCGCTAGACTGTCAAATCGCTTCCAACCGCGACCCCCTTTTCGCTTTCAATCGCGACCCCTCTGAGGCGCTCGGATTGGGCTTATCCATGTAGTGCATAGGAGGGACCCGCGGCCGGCGCCGCGCGTCCCGCAGCGCTGGCGGTGACGGC
>DASRLO010000005.1:0-2330 GCA_035648415.1 Allostellaceae bacterium | reverse complement strand
CCCCGACCCTCCCCCGCACGCGGGGGAGGGTCGGGGTGGGGGCTAATGGCCGCGAAACGCCGCGCCGACCAGCTTCTCGTCGACCGCGGCCTCGCCGCAAGCCGGCAACGCGCCCAGTCGCTGATCCTCGCCGGCCTCGTCTATGCCGGCGAGCGGCGCATCGACAAAGCGGGCGAGCCGGTGTCGGACGAAACCGAAATCGAGGTGCGCGGCCGCGATCATCCCTGGGTCTCCCGCGGCGGGGTGAAGCTCGCCCATGCGCTCGACCATTTTGCGATCGACGTCGCAGGGCGCGTCGCGCTCGATATCGGCGCCTCGACCGGCGGCTTCACCGACGTGCTGCTGGCGCGCGGCGCGGCCAGGGTGCATGCCGTCGATGTCGGGCGTGGCCAGCTCGCCTGGACGCTGCGGCAAGACCCGCGCGTGAGCGTCCGCGAAGGCGTCAACGCGCGCTATCTGACCAGGGCGGACATCCCCGAGCCGGTCGACATCGTCACCTGTGACGCCAGCTTTATCGGTCTCTCCACCGTGCTGCCGGCGGCGCTGGCTCTGACCAAGCCCGCGGCGCTGCTGGTCGCGCTGATCAAACCGCAATTCGAGGCGGGTCCGGGCGCGGTGGGCAAGGGCGGGGTCGTGCGCGACCCGGCAATTCACCGCGCGGTATGCGATGCAGCCGCGTCTTGGGTCGGAGCCCAGCCAGGATGGTCGGTCCTTGGAATGGTTGAAAGCCCGATCACCGGCCCGGCCGGCAACCGCGAATTCCTGCTGGCCGCCCGCCGCGTCGGCTGACGGCGGCCTTTCCAAAAATGGCTCGGTCATACTGGTGGAGAGCATACAAAAGTCCGGCGCGACCACGCCGATGAGCGTCAATGGCGGCTCTATCGTCTGCCCGGATCAGGGCGGGCGATTGTTCTCGTCCGGCAGGCTTCTCGTCCGGCAGGAGTTCGGTGTAGGCGAGCCGCGAGGCGTCCCCGGCCTTCCGCCGGGATGGCGCGAAAGATGATCAATAGCCGACAGGGTGATGATTGACACCGCCCAATGGCTCGTCCGCAATAGCGCAGCAAATAGGCAAGGTGCCGCATGGACGATCTGATAAAGCGCGATCCCTTGGCAAATCCGCTGACGCGGGTCCGCGAGCTGGGGCCGGCGATCGGCGCGGCGGCGGACACCATCGAGCGCACCCGGCGCCTCCCCGAACCGCTTCTCGGCCAGCTCCACGATGCGCGCCTCTTCCGCATGCTGCTGCCGCGCTCGGCGGGCGGCGACGAGATCGATCCGGTCGCCTATGTCCGCGCCGTCGAGGCGGCATCGAGCTACGACGGCTCGGTCGGCTGGTGCCTGTCGATCGCCAACAGCATCGCCTTGATCGCGCCCTATCTCGATGTCGAGATCGCCCGCAAGATTTTCGGCGACCCGCGCTCGACCTGCGCCTGGGGTCCGCCCAACGAGTGCACCGTCCGCGCGGTGCCCGGCGGCTATCGCGTCACCGGCCAGTGGAGCTTCGCCAGCGGCTGCCGCCATTCGAGCTGGATGGGGGCGCACGGCGCCGTCGTCGAGCCCGACGGCTCGCTGCGCCTCAACCGCTTTGGCCGGCCGACGATCCGCACCTGGCTGTTCCCGACCGCGCAGGCGACCCTCATCGATACCTGGGACACGATCGGCCTGCGCGGCACCGCTTCGGACTCCTACCGGGTCGACGATTTGTTCGTGGCCGAGGAATTCTCCTCGACCCGCGAAGACCCGGAATTGCGCCGGGAGCCCGGCCGGCTCTACGCCTTTCCGCAGCAGACCCTCTATTCGGTCGGTATTTCCGCGGTCGCGCTCGGTCTGGCGCGCGGCATGCTCGACGCCTTTATCGAGCTCGCATGCGCGAAGACGCCGCGCGGGATGACCCGGCTCGCCGACAGCGGCGTCATCCAGGCCGAGGTCGCGAAATGCGAGGCCCGGCTCGGCGCGGCGCGCGCCTACCTGCTCGATGCCATCGCCGAAATCCACGAGGGCGCCGACAGCATCGCGCCGATCGACATCCCGGCGCGCGGCCGGGTGCGCCTGGCCGGGACGCATGCGATCTCGACCGCCGTCAGCGTCGCCGACTACACCTACAAGGCGGCGGGCGTCGATGCGATCTTCCCGGCCAGCCCCTTCATGCGCCGCTTCCGCGACATCCACACCGTGTCGCAGCAAATCCAGTCGCGCGACGTGCATTTCGAGACCTGCGGCCAGATTCTCCTCGGCAACCCGCCGGCGGTGTTTTTGTAGGTCGCCGCCATCGGCCCCCACCCCAACCCTCCCCCGCCAGCGGGGCAGGGAGCGCGTCGAAACCCCAACCC
>DASRLO010000004.1:0-72821 GCA_035648415.1 Allostellaceae bacterium | reverse complement strand
TCAGGAGTCGACCTTGCGGCGTCAGCCGCGCATTCTTGTGCATGTTCATCCGGGGCTCCGGCATTGGGTTGGCTGGTCTCGCAACCCCAGCCTCATACCACCGACCCGGATGAACAACCTTCATAGCTTCGACACCTAGATGGGCTTTTCCTGCGGCATCGTCGGCTTGCCGAATGTCGGCAAATCGACCCTGTTCAACGCGCTGACCGCGACCCAGGCGGCCGAGGCGGCGAACTATCCGTTCTGCACGATCGAGCGCAATGTCGGCCGCGTCGCGGTGCCCGACGAGCGGCTAGAAGTCTGCGCCCGGCTCGGCAAATCGGCGAAGATCGTCTCCACCCAATTGGAATTCGTCGATATCGCCGGGCTGGTGCGCGGCGCCTCGCAGGGCCAGGGGCTGGGCAACCAGTTTCTCGGGCATATCCGCGAGGTCGACGCGATCGCGCATGTGCTGCGCTGCTTCGCCGACGACAATGTCGTCCATGTCGAGGGCTCGGTCGATCCGGTGCGCGATGCCGAGGTGGTCGAGACCGAGCTGATGCTCGCCGACCTCGACAGCCTCGAGCGCCGCGTCGCCGCCGCCGAGAAGCGCGCCCGCGGCGGCGACAAGGAGGCGAAGGCGCTGCTCGACATCGCCGCACCGTTGCTCGCGGGCTTGCGCGACGGCAAGCCGGCGCGCGCGACGGCTTTCTCGGGGGGCATCCCGCAACCGGAGTTGCGGCTGCTGCAATTGCTGAGCGCCAAGCCGGTGCTCTACATCGCCAATGTGGGCGAGGCCGACGCCGCGATCGGCAACGAGGCGAGCCGCCGGGTCGCCGGCTATGCGGTGGCGCAAGGCGCCGGTTCCGTCGTCATCTCGGCGGCGATCGAAGCCGAGCTGATGCAGCTCACCGACGATGCCGAGCGGCAAGAGTACCTTGCGACGCTCGGCCTCGACGAGCCGGGCCTCGTGCGCGTTATTCGCGCCGGCTACAAGCTGCTCGACCTCGTGACCTTTCTTACCGTCGGTCCCAAGGAGGCGCGCGCCTGGACCGTGCCGCACGGTTCGAAGGCGCCGCAGGCCGCCGGAATCATCCACACCGATTTCGAGAAAGGCTTCATCCGCGCCGAGACGATTTCCTACCCCGAATTCGTCGCCTGCGGCGGCGAGCAGGGCGCCAAGGACGCCGGCAAGATGCGGCTCGAAGGCGCCGAGTACATCGTCGCCGACGGTGACATCATGCATTTCCGGTTCAATCTCTGAAGCGCCGGTCAGGGTGAGAAGCAGCGTCGTGCCGTTCGCCTGGACGACTGAGGCGCGCGGCCAACCTGCATTTCTATGCGACGCACCGTGCTGATTCTCCCTATTCTCCAGCTTCCGAACTGTTGCGCCTCGCGTCGGGTGGCTTGCTTCAGCTATCGCCTACGCTTATGTAGTGCCCAATGCACTACGGTAAGGTAAGCGATGTCCTCACCGATTTCCGTCAGGCTCGACGACGCCACCCGCGAGCTTCTCGAAAGCGAGGCGCGCGATCGCAATATCGGCCTTTCCGCTCTGCTGCGCGAGATCGCCACCGAAGCCGCCAAGGAAGCGCGCCGTCGGCGCACCCGGCAACAGATGCAAGCTGTTGCCGAATACATTGCAAAGAATCCCGAGGCTCAGGAGTTCTTCGAGTTCTGGGGCACGCCAAGGGCCGAGTTGCCATAGTGTCGACGTTGCGTGCAGGACAAATCGTGTTGGCTGATTGGCGCGATGCGCTGCCAAAGGAGCCGAACAAGCTTCGCCCGGCAATTGTCGTTGAAGACGAGCGGCTTTTCCCTCCGGATTACTCAAACGTGATCCTCGTTCCCCTGAGCGGGGAAATGCGGGCGGCGCCTGAGCGGTTAGCGCTCGCGATCGATCCGACACCCGAGAACGGATGCTCCAATCGCTGCTTTGCATTGTCGTATTGTGTGACAACGACCTCGGTGGCTCGCCTGCAGGCAACCCCCTCGCGGATTCTTGCTGATCAATTGGACGCAATTCGACGTCAAATCGCCTACGCGATCGGCCTGGAAATAATCAGCCCATAGCAAACAACGCTGTCGTGCCGTTGGCTTCGCCGGCAGGCACGGCGAGGCGTCCGTCGAACAATTCGATAAAGCCGATCTGAGCTTGCTGGAAATACGTGACGCTCTGCTCGCGGCTGGTAACCGAGAGTTCAAGCGCTGCAATGACGGGCATCGAAAATGATCCAAGCTTGAGCACGGGATAGGAGTTGCGGAACGCGTCTGGCGTCGTGAATGACAAGACGTTGCGTTCGGTATCTACCGCCATACTGTCGATGTTGATCCTTACTCGACCCTCTCCGAAAAGTTGCCGGTAGGCCGGCGCGAGCGCGGCGGGATCGTCGGCCAAAAGATGCACCGCCTTGATCCCGGTGACCCCGTTCGCATGCGCGAGCCATTCCGACCGGCGCACCAGTTCCGGGGTCAGGTGGCCGCAGACGAAGCAGTCGAGGCCCGGCGTTTCCTCCGGCGGCAGGTTCAACAGGCTAAAGCGCGGCATGGCGTCGCCTTCCGGCAATTCGAGGGCGCGGCCGAGCGCGCGCGGCTCGCTCGGATGCAGCCCGACCGCGGCAAGCGCCGCTCGTGTCGATGCGGTGTCACGTTCAGGGGCGAAAGCCACCGACATCGGTCCCTCGCGCTCGGCGAGGAACGCTTCGAGCCGGTGGCCGTATTCGTCGCGCTCGACAAAACCCAAGAGCTCCAGGTAGTCGCGCTCGAACATGATGCAGGTAATTGGCGGTGCCCTGGCCGATATGCCGGCCGCGCGGCGTCAGGGTAAAACCGAGCCGCGCCCAGTTCGCGCGCGCCGCCTCGAGGTCGCGCACGCCGACAATGATGTGGTCGATCCCGGCTAGGCCGCTGCTCATAACCGCTCCTCCGCGCCCTTTGACGAGCAGTCTGGCACGAGATTGCTTCGCTGCGCTCGCAATGACATGAAAGTCCTGTCATTGCGAGGCGCCGCGAGGCGCCGCGGCAATCTCGATCGGGGGGGGCCGATGCGGGGAGTGTTGGGGATCGCGGCATTGCTGTTGCTTGCCTGGGCGATCAGCGAGGACCGGTTTCGCGTGCCGCTGCGGGTCGTCGTCGCCGGCGTGCTGCTGCAATTCGTGCTGGCGGTGGTGCTGCTCAAGTTCCCGCCCGCCGCGAAGCTGTTCCTGCTGCTCAACGACGGAGTCCAGGCGCTGCAAAAGGCGACCGATGCCGGCACCGGGCTCGTTTTCGGCTATCTTGGGGGCGGGCCGCTGCCCTTTGCCGAGACGCATCCCGGCGCCGCCTTCATCTTCGCGTTCCGCGCCCTGCCGCTGGTGCTGGTGATCAGCGCGCTGGCGACGCTGCTGTTCTATTGGGGCGTGCTGCAGCGGATCGTGCGGGGCTTCGCCTGGGTGCTGCGCCGCTCGATTGGCATCGGCGGGCCGCTGGGATTGGGCGCGGCGGTGCATATCTTTGTCGGCCATATCGAGGCGCCGCTGCTGATCCGGCCGTACCTGCTGCGGCTCGCGCGCGGCGAGCTGTTCGCGCTGATGAGCTGCGGGATGGCCGGGATCGCCGGCACGGTGATGGTGCTCTACGCCGCGATCCTCGGCCCGGTGATCCCGGACGCGCTCGGCAATATCCTCGTCGCCGCGGTGATCAGCACGCCGGCGGCGCTGGCGCTGGCGGCGCTGATGGTGCCGTTCCGCCCCGACCCGTCGGCGCCCGTCGAGCTCGTCATCCACGACCCGCCCGTCAGCACGATGGACGCGGTCGCCAAGGGCACCCGCGACGGCATCGTCTTCCTGGCGAATATAATCGCGATGCTGGTGGTCTTGGTGGCGCTGGTCAGCCTGCTGAATTCGATTTTTGGCCTCTTGCCCGACCTTGCCGGCGAGCCGATCACCTTGCAGCGGCTGTTCGGCTTCGCCTTCCGTCCGGTGGTGTGGCTGATCGGCATTCCGGCGAGCGAGGTCGCGACCGCGGCGCAGCTCCTCGGCACCAAGACCGTGCTCAACGAATTCGTCGCCTATATCGACCTGGCGAAGGCCCCCGCCGGCGAGCTCGGCGACCATTCGCGCCTCATCATGATGTACGCGATGTGCGGCTTCGCCAATTTCGGCAGCCTCGGCATCCTGATCGGCGGGATGGGCGCGATGGTGCCCGAGCGCCGCCCCGAGATCGTGGCGCTCGGCCTGCGCTCGATCCTCTCCGGCACGATGGCCGGCTGCATGTCGGGCGCGATCGTCGGGATGCTGATTTAGCTGTAGGGCGGATAGCGCAGCGCAATCCGCCAATTTCCAGGGCCGCCGCGTCATCGGCGGAATACGCTTCGCTCTTCCACCCTACTGCGCCGGCAATACCAGCTTCTGCGCCCGCTCGCGCAGTTCGGGGGCGAGCGCGGCGGGACGGCGCGCGTCGAGGTCGAGGGTCACCCCGAACTGACCGAGCCGGGCGATCTCGCGCCCGTTTGCGTCGCTCATCACATGCAGGAAGCGCAGCGACGAATTGCCGAGATGCGCGATGCCGGTGCGTGTCTGGTAGCGGTCGCCGAGCCCGAGCGAGCCGGCGAGGCGCACGCGGAACTCGAAGGTCGAAAAGCCGCGGCGGCCGGTTTTGATGTAATCGGCGGTAAGGCCGACCGCGGCGCCGATCTGCACCGACGAATCGGTGAAGCGGTGGATAAAGCCGCGCAGTCCCATGCGGCCGAATTCGTCGAGGTCTTCGGGCTGCGCCCGCCCGCCGGCCGTCGGGATCAACTTGGCGAGGTCGGTCGGGTCGGCGCGGGCCTCGAACTCCGGCCCGTCCCAGGCGGCGATCCGGCCGCCGGGCAGCGCCGCTGCCACCCCGTCCCAATGCACATCGAACCAGGTGATCGTCTCGCCGGTGACGGAATCGATAAAGCGATGTCCGAGCCGCACCCCGCCATCGGTTCCGAGCAACGCGCTCTCGATGTGAAAGGCGGCGCCGGCGCGCAGCTCGCGCGCATAGCGCACGTCATAGCGCCGGACAAAGCCGCCGGCGCGCAGCGCCTCGCCGAGACCCAGCTCGGCCGCAAGCGAGGCCTCCGCCATCGCGACGCGGTCGAAATAGAACGCAACCGTGAAGTGCTCGGTGACGTCGGTCTCCCACGGCGACACAGCGCCGCGATAGGTCTCGATCCAAGGGTGCATGGGATACTCTATTTCAGCTGGTCGGCGACCTTGTCGATGCCGGCCTCGACGCACGGCTCGTCCACCACCGACACGCCGTAGCCCTCGGCGGTGCATTTGTCGTAGGCGGTCTGCGCGATCGTCGTGGCGACGGCGAGCGACAGATCCTTGTGGGTCAGCAACTGCGCCTGTGCCGGTACGGCCGCGACAAATCCCAGCCCGATTAGAGCGAGCCGCATCTTATTCCTCCGGCCGGATATAGCGGTCGATCGTGCGATAGCGGAACAGCCAGCGCCCGTCCACCTTCACCATGTCGTCGTCATAGGCGCCGCCCGAGCCGATCTTCGGACCTTCGGGCGAATTCTGCACCGTCGTCCAGTTCGAGCGCACCTTCGCGCTGTCGCCGTCGAGCGCGATCACGACGTTGGTGACGTGGTGGATCGCGCGCGGCGCCCTGGATGAAGATTGGCCCGGCCGGTGGGCGCGCAGGCCGGCGGCGAACTCGGCGATCGCCTGGCGGCCGGTTGCCTCGCCGTAGAAGGTGCGCCAGGTGCCGTCCTCGGCGAAGCACGCCGCCATGTCGGCGAACCTGCCGTCGTCGAGGGCGAAGCAATACTGCGCCAGCACCTCGCGGATCGCGTCCTTTTCCTCCAGCGCGCCCGGCATGGTTTCCTCCCCAATCTCGCGGTGGGAAGTGTAGCATGGGGCCGAACCCGGCGCTTCCCGACACGAGGATTTTTCCATGCAAATCGAGGCCGCGGTCTTTCGCAAGCCGCATGACCCGCTGACCATCGAAACCGTCGACATCGACCAGCCATGGGGCCGCGAGGTGCTGGTGCGCACCGTCGCGACCGGGGTCTGCCACAGCGACCTCCACGTCGTCGACGGGGTCGGGCGCTGGCCGCTCGACCGGCCGATCGTGCTCGGCCACGAGGGCGCCGGGGTGGTCGAGGCGGTCGGCAAGGACGTGACGACGCTCAAAGTCGGCGACCATGTCGTCGCCTGTCTCAGCGGGTTTTGCGGCACCTGCCCGCAATGCCTCGCCGGCCATCCCAATTTGTGCAGCGGCAACATCGTCGGCCGCAAGGAGGGCGAGACGCCGCGGCTGTCGCTGGCCGGCCGGCCGGTGCGCCAGTTCATCAACATCTCGTCCTACGCCGAGAAGATGCTGCTGCACGAGAACTCGGTGGTCAGGATCGACCCCGAGATCCCGCTCGACAAGGCGGCCCTCGTCGGCTGCGGCGTCTTGACCGGGGTCGGCGCGGCGCTGCGCAGCGCCGGGCTCGAAGCCGGGCAGACCGTCGCGGTCTATGGCTGCGGCGGGGTCGGCCTCTCGATCGTCCAGGGCGCGCGGATCGGCGGCGCGCGCCAGATCATCGCGGTCGACCAGTTTGAGTCGAAGCGCGAGATGGCGCTGCGCGTCGGCGCCACCCATTTCATCAATTCCGCCGAGGACGATCCGGTGAAGGCAGTGCGCGCGTTGACCGGCGGCGCCGGGGTCGATCACGCCTTCGAGGCGGTCGGCAACGCCAAGCTCTGCCGCCAGGCGATCGAGAGCCTGGCGATCCGCGGCACCGCGACCATCGTCGGCGTGCTGCCGCCCGACGCGACGATCGAATTCCCGTGGATGGCGATCCGCCCCGAATGCCGGGTGCAGACCTCGCGCATGGGCTCGAACCGCTTCCGCATCGACATCCCGCATTACCTCGAATTCTACAAGCAAGGCCGCCTCGACCTCGACGCCATGGTGACCAAAAAAGGCCACCTCGCCGACATCAACGAAGCCTTCCGCGCGATGAAAGCCGGCGAGGTCGCGCGCACGGTGCTGACGTTCGATTGAGAGGAGTGCTGCTACAACGAGCGAAGATAAAATCACTCACGGGAAGACAAAGATGACCGCGCGCTCTTAGATCAAAGATGTTTGAATTCAGAATAGCCAGTGACGGTTCTATATTTATTCCGCACGAAATAACGAGGTCAGCTCCCATTCCAGTGAAAAGGTAATCGATTATTTCAACAAGCAGGGATGGGTTTTGTAAGTGGTTAGCCGTGTTCATGCCCCCCAGGTGGCCCAGATGATGCCTACATTTGGTTGAGCGGGATCAGCGTATCAAGATCACTTCGACCCCGACGTCGAGGTTGGCCCAGGCGCGGTCGGCGGTAACGACGGGGCATCCGAGCCCCCGACCGAGAGCCAGACAGGCCCGGTCGCCCAAGGACAAACCCATGCGCAGTGTGCGAAACCACAATTCCGCGGCAACCGTCGCGAGACGTTGGTCGAACGCGATAACGCGCAAATCGAGCTTGGCGACCGCGGCGGCGGCTTGCTCCTCGCTCAAGCCGTCCGAATGCAATTTCGTGAGCACCTCGCAAAGGTTTACTGTGCTGATGGACGTGCGTAGGAGGTGCTCGGGGTCGAATTCGCCGAATGGTTCGTTCTTTAGGGCTGCAAGTATTGCCGAAGCGTCGGCGACGAGCCCGCCGTCATTCACGTTCCGCCTCTGCACGCCGTTCAGCTATCAACTCGGCTGCCAGATCGCGTCCCGAGCCGTAGCGTGCGACGATAGCCTGCGCCTCCCTGAGCGCTTGTCGTCGCGTCCGCAGACGCAATTCGCCCTCGCCGACCGCCTCGACGATCAAATCGTCGCCGGGTTTCAAACCGGCTGCGGCGCGGCATTCGGCTGGAATAACGATGCGCCCCTGCCGGTTGATGCGTGCTTTGCTCTGCATCACAACCGCCTTGAGTGTCACAAGCGTTTAAAATGACACTTATGAAAAATATGTCAAGCGGTAGCACTGACCGGTGGTGACGCATTTTGAATTTTGGGGTTAGGGACACTAACACTCGGAGTTTCCCGGGCACTGGCCGCGTCCATCAACGTGGCCCACGGTAGACCGCAAGCCCCGGGCTTCTTCGCGCTCGGCCTGCAGATCGCGCGCCCGGTCCGCGGCACCGTACCCGTCAGTTAGCTGGCGGGAATATCAAACGGGCTTGTCGCCACAATGACTGGTGTAGAAACTGACGCCATTTCCATCAGGATCTTGTATCCAGAAATAATGATGGCCGTATAGCGCGCGTTCTGCGATGGATGACGGTGAATATCCTTTATCAATCAGGCGGGTCCTGTAGAGTTCCAGATCCGCTTTTTTATGCCCAGCGATCATAAGATCTATTTTTTCGCTGCCAAAATCTGGTCTTTGGCCGACATGACTGTTCTGCAAAGTACTGCTCTGATCATCGTCTTTTTGAAATAGCAGCAAATGCGTGCCACCGCGCAGTTCAACGATCGCCAATCCAGGAAATGTGTCGAGCGCGCGCAGACCTAAACCAACATAAAATTGATGACTTGCCTCGATATTTTGTACTTTCATGACAAAGTGAGCGAGGGCTGCGGCGGGTAAAGAGTCGTCCATTTCTAAGTCCTTTCATAAAGTTCGCTAGAGGGTTAGCTGAGGAGCAGTCTTGCCGAGCAAGCGCCGCCGTGCTAATTCGACTATCCAGTCGGCAATGATATGTGACTGACCAGTCGAAAAAGCAAGGGGCGTTGTGTGACGCGAAAGAAGGAAATCGACAGGGACAAGGTCTTGGATGCTGCCGAGGCCGTCATCCTCGACTCTGGTGGCCGAAATTTCACCCTCGATGCCGTGGCCGAGCGTGCGGGGATCAGCAAGGGCGGTCTCGTCTATACCTTTGCGACTAAGGATGGATTGGTACACGCGGCGCTAGAACGAGAAATGGCTCGTTTTCAGGAGGCTGTACGTCGGCGAATCGGCAGTGGGCCAACTGGGCCGGTCGAATTGGTCCTCGCGCACATCGAGGAAGCCCTGGCCGAGGACGACGCCTCGACGCAAATGGCGGCTTTTCTCATAACCGCACTAGTGCATGCCCCTGACATGCTGGGACCGGTACGACGCTTTTACAGCGCATTGCTCGATCCGCTCCGATCGGAACATGGTGAGGTTGCTAAAGTCCGTCACGCACTGCTGGCTGTTGAAGGTATTTTTCTGCTCCGGGGACTCGGGTTTGCAGAGGTTTCCGCAGACGAGCTCAAATCTGTCCTGCTCCACGCACGCAGCATCGTCCTTGCGGCGTTGGATAACCCAATCAGCAGGCTGTGCTAATTTTCCCTAACCCCAAAATTCAAAATGCGTCACCACCCACTGACCCACTACCCACTGGCCTGCGCAATGTCTCGAACCGATGCCGGATCGAAATCGCGAATTCGAATTCTACAAACAGAGGCCGCGCGACCCTCGACGCGATGGGGATCAAGACCGGCCATCTCGGCGACATCAATCAAGCCTTCCGCGCGATGAAAGCCGGCGAGGTGGCAGGACGTGCTGACGTTTTGATTGATCTATCGGATAGTTGCGGCACATACGATTGTGGGCGCTTCCTAAAGGGAGGCCAGAGAATGCCGGACGGCAACGAACGAAAAATGATCGCCCTTACTCTCGTTGGTGCTCTCTTTTATGTCCTGATTTTCAGAGACGGCGCGACGGGAAGCTTTATGAACTTAATGTTTGTCGTGATTGGGTTTTACTTTGGCAACGGCCACAATCGGCCGCATAACGAGAGTTAGTTAGAAAATACTAAGCGGAAACCGCGACGGCGGTTTCCGCTCACCCCGGATACCGGTCTAGATGAGGTCGCCAATGCTGAAAACCACCCGCGACATGGTGATGCCGACCGCGATCACCGGGTCGTATCCGCGCCCCTTATGGTACGACCAGAACCTCAACGGCCGCTCGTTCAAGGCGGCGATGGGCGATTCGATGTTCCGCGAGCAGTACCTCGACGCGGTCGCTGCGGTGATCAACGCGCAGGAGGCGGCGGGGCTCGACATCGTCACCGACGGCGACAGCCGGTTCGACCTCAATGTCGGCGGCAAATCGTGGTTCTTCTATCCGATCGAGCGGTTGGGCGGCATCAAGGGCCACCGTTCGACCTCGCGCGGCTGGATGGGCCGCCACGGCCTGAGGCCGGGCCACATCCTGTGGGAGGTACAGGAGGCCTATCAGCCGGCGATCGTCGCCGGCAAGCTCAGCCGCGGCCCACTCGAATACGCCGCTTTGTGGCAGGTGGCGCAGCGCCTCACCGACAAGCCGGTCAAGTTCGGCGCGATCTGCGCACCAGGCATCGCCAGCATGCTGTGGGACGAGCATTACCGCGACGACAAGGCGCTGGTGCTCGACCTCTGCGACATCATGAACGCCGAGTTCAAGGAACTGGCCGCCGCCGGCTGCCCGGTGATCCAGGTCGAGGAGCCGCGCCACCACGGGATGACCACGCGCTCCGACACCACCGACAAGGACCTCGAATTCCAGACGCAAGCGTTCAACCGCCAGCTTGTCGGGGTCGATGCCGAGATCTGGGTGCACACCTGCTGGGGCAACCCGAACCAGCAGCGCGTCTATTGGGAGGTGCCGAGCTACGAGCGCGCGTTGCCGCATCTGCTCCAGCTCGATTGCGACGTGCTGACGATCGAATGCTGCAGCAGCGACGGCAAGGACCTCGCCCTCTTCGGCAAATACCAGACCGACAAGAAAATCGGCATCGGCGTCGTCAACCACTGCAACACCGTGGTCGAGCCGCCCGAGCATGTCGCCGCCCTGATTCGCAAGGCGCTCGAGCACATCCCGCCGGAGCGGCTGGTAATCACCACCGATTGCGGCTTCGGCCGCGAAGGGTTGTCGCGGCGCATCGCCTATTACAAATGTGTCAGCCTGGTCGAAGGCGCCAACATCGTCCGCCGCGAGCTGGGCCTCCCCGAGGCGCACGTCCGCGCCGCCGACCCGTCGCTCTATTTCGCCAGCGTTGATGAGGCGACCGACGCCAAGCGCAGCTCGCCGCAGTAAACCGGGGGTACTCTTATGACTTCCGTGAAAAGGCAGACTTCCAAATCATCGCGCCGAGACTCCAAGCCGGTGTGGGGGATCGGCAAGCCCCGGCGAGCTGCTCGACAGGCCCTGTTTGATCGGTTGTCGAAGCAGCCGACGATGGATATTGGTCTCTGGTCACGTGATGAGCTGTACGAGCGCAAGCCGATAAGAGGCGATGAAGGCTAAGCCGCGCCCCTGTTGCGCCGCTCCGGAAACAGGCCGAGCAGTCCCTCGCGCGAGGCGGGGCAGACGCCGCGCTCGGTGATGAAGCCGGTCACGAGCCGCGCCGGGGTCACGTCGAAGGCATGGTTCGCCGCTGGGCTGCCCTCGGGGGTCAGCCGCACCTCGACCCGCTCGCCCGCTTCGGTCCAGCCGGCGATATGGGTGACCTCGCGGGGATTGCGCTCCTCGATCGGGATGCGGTCGCCGTCGTCAAGCGTCCAATCGATGGTTGGCGAGGGTAGGGCGACATAGAACGGGACGGCGTTGTCGCGCGCCGCCAGCGCCTTGAGGTAGGTGCCGATCTTGTTGGCGACGTCGCCGGTCGCGGTGGTGCGGTCGGTGCCGGTGATGCAGAGGTCGACCATGCCCCGCCGCATCAAATGGCCGCCGGCATTGTCGGCGATCACGGTGTGCGGCACCCCGTGCTGCAGCAATTCCCAGGCCGTCAGGCTGGCGCCCTGGTTGCGCGGTCGGGTTTCGTCGACCCAGACATGCAGCGGGATGCCCGAATCATGCGCGCGGTAGATCGGCGCCAGCGCGGTGCCCCAATCGACCGCCGCCAGCCAGCCGGCGTTGCAATGCGTGAGGATCTCGACCGGGCCGACGTTCCTGCGCCGCCGCGCCGCGGCGATCAGCTTCAGGCCGTGCTCGCCGATGGCGCGGTTGATCGCGACGTCCTCCTCGGCGATTTCGGCGGCGCGGGCGAGCGCCGCGTCGTGCCGCCGGCGCGGCGGCAGCGGCAGCAAAGCTTGGCGCATCGCGTCCAAGGCCCAGTGCAGGTTGACCGCGGTCGGCCGTGTCGCGGCGAGCGCCTCGCTGGCGCGCGCGATCCCCTCGTCCGATGGGTCGGCGGCGACGCCAAGCGCGACGCCATAGGCGGCGGCCGCGCCGATCAGCGGCGCGCCGCGCACCGCCATGTCGCGGATCGCCGCCGCCGCGTCGTCGAGCGTCGCGAGGCGGGCGACGACCAGCTCGTGCGGCAACCGGCGCTGGTCGATGATCTCGACCGTGCGCCCGTCCGCGGCGAGCCAGATCGTCCGCATCGGCCGGCCGTTGACGTTCATGTCGCCTCAGCGCGTGCCGTCAGCACCCGGCCGGCGACCGCGTCGAGCCGGGCGAGCGCCGCCGGGTCGCGCGCGGCGGGCGCGGTGATCAGCGCGTAGTCGAGCGCGCGCTGGCAGCCCTGCCGGCACGGGCCTTGATGGCCGGACAGCAGCGGCACCACGCTTTTGACCAGCGCGCGCGCCTTGTCGGCATTGGCGAACAGCACCTTGAGGATCATCTCGACGGTCACCGCGTCGTGGCCCGGGTGCCAGCAATCGTAATCGGTCACCATCGCCACTGTCGCGTAGCAGATCTCCGCCTCGCGGGCGAACTTGGCCTCGGGCATGTTGGTCATGCCGATCACGTCGCAACCCCACGACCGGTACAGCTCGCTCTCGGCCAGGGTCGAGAATTGCGGGCCCTCCATGACGATATAGGTGCCGCCGCGCTTGATCGCGATGCCGGCTGTGCCGCCCGCCGCGGCGAGCGCATCGCCGACCCGGCCGCAGACCGGGTGCGCCATTGACACGTGCGCGACGCAGCCCGGGCCGAAGAAGCTCTTCTCGCGCGCGAAGGTGCGGTCGATAAATTGGTCGACCAGCACGAAATCGCCGGGCGCCAAATCGTCGCGCAAGCTGCCGACCGCCGACAACGAAACGATGTCGGTGACGCCGCAGCGCTTCAACGCGTCGATATTGGCGCGGAAATTGATGCCCGACGGCGGCAGCGGATGGCCGCGCCCGTGCCGCGGCAGAAAGACGACCGGCTGTCCGTCAAGCCGGCCGAAGCAGAACTCGTCCGAAGTCTCGCCGAACGGGCTCGCGACGCGGCGCCATTCGATTTCGGCGAGGCCGTCGATTTCGTACAGCCCGCTGCCGCCGATGATGCCGATGACCGGATCGGTCATGGTGTTTCCCGAAGCCCGATCCTCGCCGGATGGCGCGGACGGCGATGATCCTAGCAGATCGCGCCGAACGCCCTAATCGTCCTCGCCGGCCTGCGCGATGCGGTGGCCGTGCAGATCGGCCCAGATCCGGCGCTTCGCCGCGTAGAAGATGCCGGCGACGATCACCAGGAACAGGATCACCTTGGCGCCCATGCGGTGCCGCTCGTTGAGGTTCGGCTCCGACGCCCAGGCGAGGAAGGTGACGACGTCGTGCGCCATCTGCGGCACCGTCGCCTTGGTACCGTCGGCGAAGGTGAGCTGACCGTCGGTGGTCAACGGCGGCGGCATGCCGATCTGATGCCCGGGAAAATACTCGTTGTAGTTCATGTTTGGGTTCAGCTTGACGTCGGCCGGCGCGTCCTTGAACCCGTTGAGGATGGCGTAGACGTAATCCGGGCCGCCCTCGCGCGCCTTGACGATCAGCGACAGATCGGGCGGCAGCGCGCCGTTGTTGGCGGCCCGCGCCGCCTGGTCGTTGGCGAACGGGGAGGCGAACGGGTCGGAGGGGCGCCCCGGGCGCTGGTACATCTCGCCCTGGTCGTTTGGCCCGTCGGTGACCTGAGACTGCGCCGCGAAGCCTTTGACCTGGTCATCGGTGTAACCGATCTCGGTCAGGTCGCGGTAATAGAGGTGCTTGACCGCGTGACAGGCCGAGCAGACTTCCTTGTAGACCTGAAAGCCGCGTTGCAGCGCTGCCTCGTCATAAGTGCCGAACACGCCTTCGAACGACCATTGCTGATGCGGCGGCGAGGGGGCCTCCTCCTGTGCGCGGGCGGGACCGGCGAGGGCCAGCGCCAGAAGCGCGGCCAGAGCGAGAGCCGACCTCGGCATGTCAGTTGCCCCCCGCCGCACTGGCGGGTCCGAGCACCGCGGCGCCGATGCTGGTCGGCAAGGGCCGCGGCCGCTCGATCTTGCCGATCAGCGGGATCAGGATCAGGAAGTGGAAGAAGTAGTAGAACGTCCCGAGTTGCCCGACGACGACAATGGTGCCGGCCGGCGGGTGCGCGCCGCAATAGCCCAGCACCAGCACATCGATCACCAGCAGCCAGTAGATCTTCTTGTAGATCGGCCGGAACGTGGCGCTGCGTACCCGCGACGTGTCGAGCCACGGCAACACGAACAGCACCAGGATCGACGAAAACATCAAGATGACGCCGACCAGCTTACTGGGAATGCCGAGAACGTTGAACGTCATCGAGCGCAGGATCGCGTAGTACGGCAGGAAATACCATTCGGGCACGATGTCGGGCGGCGTCTGCAGCGGGTTGGCCGGGATGTAGTTTTGCGGGTCGCCCAGCAGGTTCGGCGCATAGAAGACGAAGATCGCGAAGACGATCAGGAACACCATCAGCCCGAACAGGTCCTTGATCGTGTAGTACGGATGGAACGGGATCGAGTCCTGGGGTCCCCGGTGGTCGATGCCCAAGGGATTGTTCGAGCCGTGGCTGTGCAGCGCGACAAGGTGCAGCCCAACCACCGCGACGATGACGAACGGCAACAGATAGTGCAGCGAGAAGAAACGGTTGAGCGTCGGGTTGCCGACCGTGAACCCGCCCCATAGCAGCGTCACGATCTTCTGCCCGACCAGCGGGATCGCCGAGAACAAATTGGTGATGACCGTCGCGCCCCAATAGCTCATCTGGCCCCAGGGCAGCACGTAGCCCATGAACGCGGTCGCCATCATCAGCAGCAGGATGACGACGCCGAGCATCCATAGGAGCTCGCGCGGGTATTTGTACGAGCCGTAATAAAGGCCGCGGAACAGGTGGATGTAGACGATCAGAAAGAACATCGAGGCGCCGTTCATATGGATGTAGCGCAGCAGCCATCCATAGTTGACGTCGCGCATGATGCGCTCGACCGAATCGAACGCCATGCCGGCGTTCGGCGTGTAGTGCATCGCCAGCACGACGCCGCTGACGATCAGGATCACCAGGATGATCCCGGCCAGCGAGCCGAAATTCCACCAGTAGTTCAGGTTGCGCGGCGTTGGATACTCGTTGAGCTCATGCTCGAGCATCGCGACAAAAGGCAGCCGGTAGTCGATCCAGCGGATGATCCGGCTGGTTCGGCCGGTTCCGGTTACGGGCATGGCGTGTCCTAACCGATCGTGATCTTGGCGTCGGAGGTAAACTTGTAGGGCGGCACCAGCAGGTTGAGCGGCGCCGGCCCTTGGCGGATGCGGGCCGAGGTATCGTACATCGAGCCGTGGCACGGGCAGAACCAGCCGCCGAAGAGGCCGCGGTCGTCGCCAGTCTTCTGCCCGAGCGGAATGCAGCCGAGATGCGTGCAGACGCCGACGACGATCAGCCATTCGGGCTTCTGCACCCGGTCGGAATCCTTCTGCGGATCGCGCAGGGTCGAGACGTCGACCTCCTGCGCCGCTTTGATCTCGGCCGCCGGGCGGTGGTCGATGAAGACCGGCTTGCCCTGCCAGGCGGCGGTGAGGCGCTGGCCGACCTGGATCGGCGACAGATCGACGTCGGCCGTGGACAGCGCCAGCGTGTCCTTCGCCGGATTGAGGCTGTCGACGAACGGCCAGATGGCGCTGGCGACGCCGACCACGCCGAGCGCCGACGCGGTCAGGGTGAGGAAGTCGCGCCGGGTCCCGCCGGCATGCCCGGGACTATGGCCGTGAGAAACCTGCGATTGGGCCACGTCCGACATGCGAAACCTCGTATGGCGGCCGCCATACGCCCGGCGGCCAGAGCGAAGGCAAGCTATACCGTTGAAGAAGCCGAACTATGCGACAGACTGCCGCATAAATCGGCAGGAACTGCGACACCATACGCGTATTTGTCGCGGTGCCCGCGACTTCCGTCGCAAACGTCAGGAAATTCGCGATGCGCCTCGCCCTCTACCAGCCCGACATCCCTCAGAATACCGGGGCGCTGTTACGGCTGGCGGCGTGTTTCGGGGTGGGGGTCGACCTGATCGAGCCGTTGGGCTTCCTCTACGACGATCGCCGCCTGAAGCGTGCGGCGCTCGATTATGCCGCACTCGCGGTCGTGCGGCGCCATGCCTCGTGGGCCGCCTTTCTCGCCGCGCGCGACGCCGGGTCGCGGCTCGTGCTGATGACGACATCGGGCGCCGTCGCGCTGGATTCCTTCGCCTTCGCGCCGGGCGACACGATCCTGCTCGGACGGGAGAGCGCGGGCGTACCGGCGGCCGTCCATGAGACGGCCGCCGCCCGAATCGTCATTCCCTTGCGCCCGCCGGCGCGATCGCTCAACGTCGCGCTAGCCGGGGCGATCGCGCTCTTCGAGGCGCTGCGCCAGACCGGTGGCCTCTCAGCGGCATGACGATGACGGCCGAGGACATCAGCATTCCCCTTCCCGATCCGGGCCGCCGCCAACGCGCGACGCAATGGTTCGCGGCCCTGCGCGACCGCATCTGCAGCGGATTCGAGACGATCGAGGACGAGTTCGCCGGCGCTCCCGGCCCCCGTTTCATCCGAAACGACTGGCGGCGCGAAGGAGGCGGCGGCGGCACCACGGCGGTGATGAAGGGCCGGGTGTTCGAGAAAATCGGGGTCAACGTCTCGACCGTGTTCGGCGAATTCGCACCCGAGTTCCGCGGCGAAATCCCGGGCGCGGCGGAAGACCCGCGGTTCTGGGCCGGCGGCATCTCGCTCGTGGCGCACCCGTGTTCGCCGCTCGTCCCGGCGGTTCACATGAACACGCGGCACATCGTGACCAGCAAAGCCTGGTTCGGCGGCGGCGCCGACCTAACGCCGATCTATCCCGACGAGCCCGCGGCGGCGGAATTTCATGCCGCGCTGCGCGGCGCCTGTGACGCCTATCAACCCGATGCCTACGCCAAGTTCAAAAAATGGTGCGACGAGTATTTCTTCCTGCCGCATCGCGAAGAGCCGCGCGGCGCCGGCGGCATTTTCTTCGACTATGTCGAGAGTGACGACTGGGAGCGCGATTTCGCCTTCCTGCGCTCGGTCGGCGAGGCGTTCCTGGCCGCCTACGCGCCAATCGTGCGGTCGCGGATGCGACAGAACTGGAATGCGGAGCAGCGCCGACACCAGCTCGTCCGCCGCGGCCGCTACGTCGAGTTCAACCTGCTTTACGACCGCGGCACCCGGTTCGGACTCAGGACCGGCGGCAATGTCGAGGCGATCCTGATGTCGCTGCCGCCCGAGGCCGCGTGGCCCTAAGGAACGCTGCGCCCGCGGCCGTAAGGAACGCTGCGCTCCGGGCGGCGTTGGGCCAAGCATGGCCAAGGTCAATGTCAACGATCGCAATTCGCTCGAGCGCGTCTATCCGCGGGAAGCATTCGCCGGAGACGCGGTACAGAACGACAAGGTGCCGAACGAATTGCGACACGGCGTCCGTATCGATTCGGCGCCGGACGAGAGCGGCTGTTTTGTGATGGAGCGCGCCACCCGGCACGCCGGCGAACCGCCGACGCCAAATTTCCTGGTTCCCGCGCGAGCCGCCGATCCTGAGCGAGGCTACCAGCAGTTTCTCGACGATATCGCCGCCGCCGCGGAGCGCTTCGGGTTCCGCGCCGACGAATCGCCGGGACAGGGCGACCCCAGAATCCGCGGCTTGCGCCAGTAGCTCAAACCTGCTGGATCGCCGACAGCAGCCAGTGTCCGCCGCTGCGGCGGACAAAGGTCCACACCTCCTCGGACTCGGTGGGGACGCGCGGGTCGCCGGTGACCACCGCGCCGGGACTCGACGGCGCCGCGCCGATCCGCGCCGTGTAGTCGAGCGCGGTCCACCGCATATAGGCCGTGGCGTATTGCAGATCGCCCTCTTCCCAGCTCTCGGCAAGCTCGGCCTTGATCAGGTTGACGTTGGAAACGTGGTTCTCGACGCCCTGGCTCGAGTTGCGGGTCAGCTCCTCGGAGAAATAGCTCAGCATTTCCGGCGTCATCAACTGGCGCATCTGGCCGAGATCGCTGCGGCCCCAGGCTTCCTGGATCGCCGCGTGCAGCGACTGGAAGGCGGCAAGATCGGCATCGCTGACGGTGATGTCGCGGCCGCGATAGCGCTGCTGCGCCGGCGCCGCCGCCGCGCCGACGGAGCGCGGCGCCAACCCGCTCCCGCCTCCGGCAAAGGCCCCGGACAACAGCCGGAACAGCAGGTAGATCACCAACCCGATGATGAGGATGGAGAATAGCCCGCCGAACATATGGCCGAACATCCCGCCGCCAAACAGCATCGAGCCGATAAACCCGCCGAACATCCCGGTCAGGAATGGATGGCGCGAGAAGAACCCGCCGCCGCCATAGGCGCCGTAGCCGCCGCCAATCGCCGGCGCGGGCGTCTCCATCGAGCGGCTAAGCGGTGCGGCGCCGTTGTTCTCGAAGCTGCGCGAGCCGCGGCTGCCCATGCCCGAGAAGCCGCCGCCAAGACTGCTGCCGGCGCGCGCCTCGGCGAGGCTAGGGGCCAGGACAAGCGTGAGGCTGAACAGCAGAGCCACGACGAATCGCCACCGCATCGTTCGTAGGGTCATTGGCCGTTGGGTCATCGTCGGGTCCATCCGGATCAGCAACGCTGCGCGCTCATATGGGGTGCCGCGAGCCTTTGCAACAGCATGGCGCAATAAGAGCCCGCAGGGGTTCGCTTGATCGGCCTCTTCCGGATCGCCATATAAACCATGCCGCCGGGTGCCGAATTCGGGTCCGGCGGGTGTCTCGCTCGGTGAGGAGAAGCCATCATGGCACGTTTGTCGCTGTTCAGCTCCCCGCTCCTGTTGGGCTTCGACCATTTCGAGCGGGCGCTCGACCGGGTCAGCAAAGTATCGAGCGACGGGTATCCACCCTACAATATCGAGCAGCTCGACGACAATTCGCTGCGCATCACGCTCGCCGTCGCCGGTTTCGCAATGAGCGATCTGAAGCTGACGATCGAGGACAACCAGCTCGTCACCCGCGGCAAGCAAAGCGACGACGAAAGCCGCGTCTACCTGCACCGCGGCATCGCGGCACGCCAATTTCAGCGCTCGTTCGTGTTGGCCGAAGGCATCGAGGTGCGCGGCGCCTGGCTCGACAACGGGCTCCTGCATATCGACCTGATGCGCCCGCCGGTCGAAACCCGGGTGCGAACGATCGAGATCAAAAACGCCGAGGGCGCCTCCGAAGCGGTCGGGCTGACGCGAACGACGCCGACCCTGGTGCGTTCATCCAAGTAGAACCCTAAAATCGGAGCTTGGCGTGAGATTCGCATATCGCCGTCCGGTACCTGGACGGGACTTAACCGCCTGCCGATCGGCTCAAGACCGGAGCAGGGGGAGGTAGAGATGCAAACGATCGAAGAGATGCGGCAGATGACCCCAAACGATTTGGCGATGCTCGGCATGCAGGACATCGCTTATGTGAAACCGGTCGTGGTCGACGGCAACGCCGGCTATGCGATCCACGCGGCCGACGGCACGCAGATGGCGCTCATCGCCGACCGGGCCATCGCCTTCGCGGTGGTGCGCCAGAACGAACTGGAGCCGGTCAGCGTCCACTGAAAACGACTGCTGGCGCCTGCCCGGCCTGTGGACCCGGCCTGTGGATGACAATGAAGGGCTCCTCAGAAATCCATCTCCAGGCCACCCCGGGTATTCGGTTCACGTATAGGAGAAGAGATTAGAAGAGATAGGTCGGGTTACGGGGCTATTCTCAAAAGCTTATCCGATGCGGCTTCGGCGGAGCTGCGATCGCGGCGCTCGTGCCAAAGAGAGAGGCGGGACTATCGCTCAATCGAACGGTCCGTCCGGATGAATCCAGACGCCTTTCAGCACTCTGCGGAAGATGCGCAGGTCTTTCGCATAGCGACCCGTCGTTGTTTCGAGATATGCCGCGACCTCGATCCAATCCCAAACAGGCTCATCCGTCTTGTGCAAAGTAACGATCCACTCCGCGATTCGGCCGTCGCGAAAATACTGGCAGCATCCTACGGCACGGCGCCCGCCCAGGGTCGGGGCATGAAGCCATTCTATTCGGCGCGGAGCAGGATCGAAGCGAGATGCGCTGCAGTCATGCCTCGCAAGTTGCGCGGGTGTGCGCGCCTCATAAGGTACGTTATAGTTGGCAAAGATAGCTATGCGCGGCGCGATTTTGCTAAAACCTCGGCATACCGTGCTATTTAGCAATATGACAACTCCATGATTTGTGTTCTCGTCGACGCAGGCCTGAAATCTTTGAGGCAAATCTGTAGAAAACTGATAATCAAAATTGTCGTAATGCTGGGAATTTGGTGCGGGGATTTGCGCATTTGCCCGCAATAGGCCGAAAGCCAATACAGCCATAGCGATTGCGAGAACCCACCTCATAGATTATGCCTTGACTTCCAGGAGTCGAGGCGGTGCCGTACAGAACGGATACTCCCCAACACCTCGGCTGCCCATCCCTTTGTCGCTGAGTTGTAACGGCCAACCAACAACAGCCGCCGAACAAAATCAGCGGCGCTGGTCGCCCCTTGCACCATGTGACCGTAACGCCGTTTCCAGGCATCGATTGCGGCTTCCAGTGAATCGTACCGCACGTCGGGACCACCGCCATGAGTGACGCCGAATGGATCGTTGATGTCGCGGGCGTGCGGTCCTAACCAACCGCTTTCATACGCAGCCAAGCCAAGCGGCCACGTTTCGTCAATCCCAAGCTTTTGTGCAAGATGCACCAATGGATAAAGCGTGTCGAAAAACGGGTCCTTGTCCGTCGGAGCCACCGCCGCGACCGGCACGACTGCGTTATCATCTTGGTCGGAAGCGCCACCACCAGCGTTGCTTTCGCCGGTATTGCCCCCCGCCGCGTCCCCGCCGCTGGTCCATTCGCCGCTCGTGCGCCCGCTTCCTGCCGGGACGCGCGGCTCATCCGGATTGAAGCCGGCCTTGACCAAGTCGTGCCCAGCGGTGTCGATCTCGCAATGTTCCAAAAGCTCGGGGATTATGTACTTGACTGACAGACCCTCCACCCCATCTGAGGCCGGACAGGCCGGCGTCATGTGGACAACTCAGGGGAGGGACGGGGGTTAAGTGGAGTGTTGCGGGGATAAGGTACGTTTAGCGGGGACGAGCCTGTGGATAGCGGAAAGCGCCAACCACGCTGGCCGGGACTCCCGCTAGGGTTACAGCATCGCGCGGTTGACACGGTGAATCTCCCGGCCGTGGCTCGCTCCCTAGGGGGCGGGAGGTATGTGGGGGACATGGGAGTCCCCACACCGTGCGCGAGCGGGTAGGTTGGCCGGCAGCCTACCCGCTCACCCTTCCCACGATCCGTCATCTCGGACAACGCTGCCCCGTTTTAGGGCGGCTTTCAGCTTTTTCCCGGTGCAAACGTGGTAGGTCGAGATTAGTAGATCGATGCCATCTCGCGACGCTTTCACGACCACCATCAGGGTACGAAGGGCCTTGCGCGGATCACGGAACAACACGACCAGCGAGCGCGGGCCGTCTTGCTGAACGCGCCCGGTCAAGAAGCCGTGATATAGCAACCCGAGGTCGTAATCGAGCGCCATCGTGTGCTTGGCTTGCAGCTTGCTGATGGTCATCGGGCCGATTTTCACGATGTCGGTTTGCGCACCGACAAGTTCCGCGAATTCGATTGATATTCGGGCGATCGGCGTCGGTTGCGCGACCGGGATGCCGCCGAGTAGGGACATCAGCATTTCGTCCCGCTCCATCTCGCCGGTTTCAGGGGTGGAATGAGCGTAGCGGCCTTTGTGGCCAAGGGTGACGCGCATAGGGGGAACTCGCCGCAAGGGGGGGCTTGCGCGAGTACGATTCCATGAAATCCCGTTAAGCGCGAATCCTTTGCATCTGGGCGGTTTGCCGCTCGCTTAGTGCCGACGCATATTGTGGGGATGAGCAAAAGCACAACGCCAGCGCCGCAGCCCCAGATCGCCGACGAACCCGGCATGGCCGAGCGGTTCCAGCGCGGCCTACAGCGAGCATTTCAGACACCGCACAAGCCGATCACGCGGAAACCGAAAGAACGGTCAAAAATAAAAGGCCGAGCTTCCAAAAGCGACACGTGACGCTTACGTTCCCGCCCCGTGCCGCCAAACGCCCTAATCCGCCGAGTACTAGAACGGTACCGCCGAACATCCGGTAATACCGTTTTCAATGCCGATCGGGGTGCAGCGATCCGCGAATTGCGTGAGGCTTTACGCACGAATAGGCTGACAATTTGTCTAGGCGCCGGGGTCTCGGTTCCCAACGGCATTCCTACTTGGGCAACACTTTTATCGAGACTTTCGGCGCGCGCTCTGAGCGACACAGATAAGATACTATTTGATAAGATTGTCACAACGCAACCAGACTTATCTCCATTGATACTTGCAAGGTTTCTGAAGTCATCGTTTAAGATAGAGTCTTCTTTCTTTTATGCTATTTATGATTCATTATATTCCTCTGTGGATAGATCAAACGACAATAAAACATTGGATGCTATTTGTCGAATCTCACAATTTTGTATTTCTCATCATCATCAATTAAGCATTATAACGGCGATTTTCACCTTGACAAAGCAGTAACTAGTGATCAAAATCTTGCCATTGTTTAGGACGATGGCAAATGACCGCAGCACTCGACAATCCAGCCTTTCAAGATGACGGCCTCGCCCGCGAATGGTTTGAGGCGCGCATCTGGCCGAACGGCCCCGTTTGCCCCCATTGCGGTGCGTTTGGCGAAGGTGTCACGCGGCTATGCGGCGAAGGTGGAGAAAAAGGGACAAAGCACCGCGCGGGTTGCTTTCAATGCAACGCTTGCCGCAAGCAATTTTCCGTCACGGTCGGCACCGTCATGGAGCGGTCGAAAATCCCCCTCCATATCTGGCTCAAGGCGATGTACCTGCTCGCGACCAGCAAGAAGGGCATGAGCACGCATCAGCTCCATCGGATGCTCGGCGTCAGCCTCAAATCGACCTGGTTCTTGATGCACCGGATCAGGGAAGCCGCTCGCGAGCCGTACCTTGGCACGCTGATGGGCGGACGCGGCCAGCCGGTTCAAGCCGACGAAACCTTTGTCGGACGCACCACGACGCGGGCCGGCGAGGTTCGCAAGCGCGGCTACGCGGCGAAAGAGCCGATCATCACGCTGGTTGACGGCAAGCAGGCCCGCTCATTCCATGTGCCGGAAGTCAACGGCGCGACCTTGAAGCCGATCCTGCGCGAGCAAATCAGCCCGGCCGCGATGGTGTTCACAGACGAAGCCACCTATTACCGAGGCATCGCCGCCGATTTCCCGGCCGGCCATTTCACCGTCCAGCACAACATCGGCGAATATGTGCGCGGCGGAGCGACGGTCAACGCGTGCGAAAACTATTTCTCGATTTTGAAGCGCGGGATTTACGGCACATACCAGCACGTCAGCCCGACGCACCTAAAGCGCTACGTCGCCGAGTTCGATTTCCGGTTCAACAACCGCGTCGGGCTTGGGATCAACGACATGGAGCGCACCGAGAAGCTGGC
Source organism: Allostellaceae bacterium (assembly GCA_035648415.1). GTDB lineage: Bacteria > Pseudomonadota > Alphaproteobacteria > ATCC43930 > CGMCC-115725 > DATARH01. Next base: position 49,161 of record DASRLO010000004.1, on the reverse strand, counting down.
GCGCGGCGCGGTCGGCAAGCGGCTTACGTATCAAAGAACTCGTGGGCAATCCGAGGCCGAAGCGTCCTAGCGGCTCGACTTGGCGCTGGAGCGATCAGCGCGCTTCGGCTTTGCCTGATCCGCGTCAGTTGGCTTTCCAGTTCGATGAACCGGAGGAGCCTTGACCACCTTGTCGAAAAGGCGCTCGAACCGATCCCATCCATCGGGATGAAGATCGATGCCCTCTTCTTCGGGCGTCGTCGGTCTGGCTGGTTTGGTCATGCGCCGATTTTATCGGAATTATGTAGCAAACTCAGGTTAGAACGGGCGCAAGTTCCCGGACTCGCCGCCGCGCCTGAAGCCATTCGCCGATCAACCTCGATTTTTCTTCGCGGTTGCCTTCGCGGCCCGCTTCCAATTGGGCTTGGAATAGCCGGTATTCGTCTGTAATTGCGTCTGCGTAAGGCGATGGAACATGCACCATTTTGATATCTCCTTTCGGGCCTTGTGAGCTACAGCGCGCCATAGTCCGGGAGATCGGCGACAGAGATGTGGTGCATAATCACGGCCCGTTCAGCATCGCGAATTTCGTACAGCACCCGGACGATTTTGAGAGTCGAGATGAGCGGCGACTGCCAGACCCACATATCCGCTGACCCGAACGTTTCTGGCCGGCTCAGTTCTTGACCGCAACCTCGCGGTTCATGTTCAAGGCAATCGTCAACCCAATCCAGTAAATCCCAGAATCGGGGAGTGTCAGCCGCGACCCGCCTGCATCCGGCTTCGAAAATCTGCGAAAGACGTGTAGTCCACCGCAGGTCGTTGGGGTCTTTCAGCTTCAACTTCCCCCGCAACCGAGACCGCCCACTCTATAGTCTCCGGAGAGACTTCCGAGGGGAACAACGCAAAGGCGGAATTGTACGGAATTTCTGCCCCAAAATCAGCCATTTCCCACGCGCGGTTGTGGCTGAAATCGCTGATCGTCTTTGCCGTGTTATGATTTGCAACGAAATCAGCGGCATCGCGGATCAGGGTAATTTCTTCCTCGCTCAATAGCGCGAGGTTGGGATCGCGCAACGGGACATATGTTCTCTTTATGTACTGAAAATATTGGACTTGACCGATGCGAATCGCCCCCTCCAGTTCTAGAGCGCGAAGCGTACTAAGGAGATGCTGAGAGGTCGGCCCGAAGTCTCGCTTCCGATAAGTTGATCCTGTTATCGGGCGACCTTCGAACGCAAACTGTACCATGTCCGAAAGGTAGAGAATCTTATGTAGCTTTACCGCTCCAAGCCGATCGGGGTCGCAAATCGAGCAGATAAACAGCACGACTTCTTTGAACTTCGCGCGATCAAACTGAACGAGTGGAGACCCTGCACGCACGCGCCTTGCTCCCTTCCCGCGAGATTCTACCAGTTCGGCAGGATAATCAAACATCGATAACGGGACAACCCATTGATTTTACAGACACAATCTGAGTCAATATCAATGGGTTACGGAGCATTTGCATTTTCAGCCTTGACTGGAGCCGAATTCGGAATCGGCAGAATCGGGGCGCGCCGCTCTTAAGCGGCGTCTGCATCTCGCCGAGCCGTCGTGATGCCCTCCGGAGTGCCATCAGGGGCAAATACAAGGTGTACCCCCGCAAGCTCCAGGACACGGCGCATGGCGTCTAGATTGTTCGCTATTGGAGCGCGCCGACCCTTTTCAAAGTCGCGCACCGTCGAGAGACCGACATGGGCACGGTCAGCTAAGTCTTGCTGAGACCAGCCTAACCATCCCCGAGCCGCGCGGCATTGCTCCGGACTCATGCCGATGGAATACGGATTTTTTCTGATGGTGTCAACGAAAAGCGTTGACGTGGTATAGGCCAACGTTTATATTCTACATCAACGAAATACGTTGGCTTCGGATGTCTCAGCATTTCCTCCTTTCAGCAGCCGCACGGAGCCTGAGCCTAGCTCAGGTCGCGCGGATGTCTGATGAGGAAGCGCACGAAACTTTTCAACGGTTGCGCTGGTCACAAGTTGCCCGCAAGGCACACAGTGGCTATTTTGTCACGTCCCGTACCTGAGTTTGCTACATAATTCCGGATTTTATCACATATGGGCGGTTGGTGCTGCGGCCCTCTGAGCGGGACGCGCGAGGTTCAATTCGAGCAGCCGTCCGATCGCATCGTCATCAGAGATTGACGCAGACCAGCCGTAAGCGTCGGCAACCGCTGCGTCTAAATCCTGATGAACGTGGTTGAGCCACGTCGGGCGCTCGTTATAGAGCGCGGTGAGCGTGCGTTTTTTTAGCTCCGTTGCCGCTTTCCCATCGCGCGGAATCAGGCGCATCGGATAGCCCGGCATGACTTCAGGAACCTGCTTCACCAATTCTTGAGGCCGAAGCCATTCATTGCGGGCCTCAAAGAGTCGTCGCGCCGCGCTTGCAATCGCCTCAGCTTTATTGGCCCGAGCATATGACGCCGGCGATAGGTTTGGCGTCAAACCCTCTGGAAACGCGAATGTCTCAAAGGTTGTCGATGGCGTGTATCGCGGGCGGTCTTCGAGGCTTGTGCCCAGTCGGAGCGACCATGCTTCGTGGAAACGGCTATGAAGCACACCAAAAGCGGTGTCATCCTCTCTCGCGATAGCGACAACCGCGCTGTCTGGCAGCACCGCTGGGTGCATCCAGGTGAATAGTCTGTATTTAGAAATCCGTGGCGTAATAATATACCGGGGTAATCTAGAAACGGCAGTGCGAACTGCGGCTCCGCTACGGCCTAACCGCCACCAATGCTCTCTTCGATTTGTGTCTCGATTATTATCTCTAAGTGGTTTTACCATCTGTTTTACGAACTCGAACGGCCTCTCATAAATCGCCGCCTCTGCTTCCGACATCTCTCCGAAATCAATTATCCAGGTGTCTGTTGGGGTACGCGTAATGTCGAGACCATTCGTCCAAGGGCGCAGCACATCGAGGTTTTTCCGTCCATTGGTATTAGCTGGTAGTTGCATCCATGCCCTGGCAAGTTCGCCTGGAATATCGAACGCACCAACCTTGACCGGGCCTTGAAAGGCGATCTGTTGGTTCTCGCTAAGCGGCCGTGAAGCCGTAAGGTCGATGGTTTCCGTGAGATCGGCATTGATCCGCTGCACCGGACGACCATCGAGCATGACGCCTTGCGGCGCTTCCCGCCCGAAGCAGATCAATGACACCCGAACCGCTGCCCCATCCACAACCCACGGCTCATCATCCCAAGCGTCGAATATCGCACCCTCTCGCGAAATTCGGTCAAGCACACGCCGGCTTGCTCCCCCTCGGATGGAATTGGTGGCCACAAACCCCGCACGCTTGAAGCGGCCATTTTTAATGCCCTCCCATGCCTTGGCGAACCAGTAAGTGACTAGATCGGCCTCGGCCGGCACCTCGCCGGAATATGCCGCGTAAAGCCGATCTACGCGCTCGCTCGACAGCTTCGTCCTCAGTAATTTGCTGCCGAGGAAAGGGGGGTTACCAATCACCGCAGCGGCTACCGGCCACTCTGCCGGAGAGCGATCGGGCTTTAGTAGAGCATCCCCCCGGACGATGCCATTGAGCGTCCCGAGAATGGGGCTGCGCTCGATCCGAAAACCGTTTTGGATCTCCCACTGAAGGTCGGCTATCCACACCGTGAGCCGGGCCAGTTCGGCGGCGTAAGGATCGATCTCGATTCCTAAGACGCTCTGTGGCCCCACGCGCGGGTTATCTGGCGGCAGGCCGAGTCGTTCGGCGTCCTTCCGTACCTTGAGATCAAAATCCTTAAGGCTGGCCAACGCCAGAGCTAGAAAATTGCCGGAACCACAAGCTGGATCGAGCACGCGGTACGCCGCGAGCTTTTCGCGAAACACGATATATTCACGCTCAATATTTCTGGCTCCCATCGCTGCGGCCATGCCCTTGAGCTGGTTCCATTCTCTCGCGAGGGGAGCCAAGACAACGGGTTCGATGATTTTTGAGATCGTCAGCGGATCGGTATAATGGATGCCGACGCCGACCCGGTTTTCTGCCGAAGCAAGACTGAAAAGAGGCACCTGATCCGAAGCTTGGGCAGCCTTATCGAACAGCATCGCCATATCGCGCCGGGTGGCCGGATCAAGGCCGCGCTCGAACAGCGTTCCAAAAATAGATGGTTCGATAGCTCGCCAGTCTAGGCGGGCTACGGAGGCGAGATCGGCGATCCCGAGTGCCCCTAATTCCAAAACGTCTGCGTCATTGAACAGACCGCCGTTGAAAAAGGGCACGGCGGAGGTTCCAAACCTCAGCCCCCTTGCCATCGCGCAAAAGAGTTTATGCAGCATTGGCCCGAAGTCGTCCGTTTGCCGCGACCCTTCATCAATGATGTCCGCAAACAATCGATTGGGTAGGAGGTCTATATCCTCGGAAAAAAGGCAAAAAACGATCTTGTTAAGAAAATGCGCGATTCGTCCCGGCTCAATGCCCCGAGCGCGCAACCGGGCAGCTATTGCTCCCAGCGATACCGCTGCCTCGGCAGTTACCGACTCACGTGTCGCCGTGGGCTTGAGCCGTTCCGGCGCGATGAAGCAGTCTCGCAGCAGTTGCCTTGTTTCGGGGGCTATCAGATCGATTAAGTGGATTGTGTGCTGCTTGGTGATGGCATTCGTGAAATTGGTGTGGATTCTAATCTCCTCCATGTCGGAGACGATCAGCAGCGGAGGGTTTTCAAGCGCGTCGGCATACTGCTTAAGTTGTGCGTATGCTCGCACTAGGTTCTTCTTTGGCCCCTTGTATTCCCAGGCGAAGCGTTCCTTTTTCCAGACATCCGCGTATCCTGCGGTGCCATCGAGTTTTAGGACGTTCTTTTCGAACGTGTAGTTGTGGCCGTGCCGATCCACGTTGCCCGGCTTATCGACGCCGAGCAGCGCGCAAAGATCGATGAAGTGTTCCTGTGCCGCCGATCTCTCGGTTCGCGTCGAACCACGCCAGCGGGCTATGAAGACTTCTGGCGTCACGGCGACCCTCCTTCAACGCAACCTACACGATTGCGAATCGCCGGATTTTTGACGCCTACCTGTCAAGCAAAAAATGAAGGAGAGCCCAATTTTGGCTTAGGCTAGCATCATGGAAATTGCGCGGCATAATCCGCGCGCTCCGTCCAGGTATGCGTTCCGTCGCTGGCTTCCCTTCCCGACGCTCGGCCAACGGCTTCCCAACGTTCCCCATAACGGAGCTGGCGACTCCCGCTTCCTGCGGGGTCACTGAGGCCCGAAACCTGGCGGGCCTCTTTTGAGCCAACGAGAGCCGCTCACGCTCCGCGCTAAATATAGTAGTTAGGCGTGGAAGCAGACGCTAAATAAATTCTGCTTTCTCAAAGTGAAAATCGCCATTATAACGTACAATTATGACGACCTGTGCGATGTGGCATTAGAGAATGCCGCTCCATTATCCTCTGATACCGTATTTGATGATCACAGTTTTCGTGCATCAACAAAATCTGTAAAGGTCATTCATCCGCACGGATATCTTCCTTATGGAACTGACCCAAGCCAAAATCTAGGTCGTTTAATCTTATCAGAAGATGAATATCACAGCCTTTATATCGACAATTCCCTTTGGAGCAACCACATTCAGCTCGGAAGGCTTAAATATTCGACATGCCTATTTGTTGGATTTTCGATGACCGACCCAAGTGTTAGCCGTATCATTGACGCCGCTACCCTTACTAATGATACGCAGCGCCATTTCTGTATTTTAAAAGCAAGCGAAGGCTCCAGGGGCCTGACAAAAAAGCATGCCGCATTTTTTGATGCCATGACTGGATTGGCGCTGAAACATTTAGGAGTATCAGCAATGTTTGTCGATGAATACGACGATGCCGCTGTTTTCCTGGATGAGATTATTTCCTAAGCGGCAATTACGGGTTTGCCGTCCCTAATATTCTCTGCTATTTGAAATACAAATATGAGGGGATTGGGCTCCGTGGATCTATAAGTCAAGATGTATAGAAATTGTTCTGCTATATCGTCAGCGAATACTAAATCCAAGTATCCATACGCTACTGTTAGGGCAAATAGCGCGTTCGCGATAATGGACGTATCATCGTCTAGCATTGCCGCTAGGGTAGTCGGGTCTATTCCTGAACGATCAACATATAACGGCCTTATTTTATTGAGCCAATACACCATATAAGCACTTTTTTTCGTATCATCGACACGATGGTTTTCGGGGTCATCCGTAAAATGCCACCATTTGTAACGAGCTACATCATGAAAATAGCTTACCACGGCTTGATATAGTGCAATCTCATCAATGCCGAGGGTAATAGCCCCGCCATTTTCCAGTTCGTACTCCGTCTTAAAGGATTCGAAAAGGCGAAGTAGTTCTATCCAACGACCGCATACGTATGCGTCATCATAAAAAGGGTTTTTGCGCAACATACTTGCACGACCCCGCAGAAAGAAGCCCCGCCATTTGGCGGGGCTTAAAATAGGAATGTTGGGAGACTACTTGGCGTGGGCAGTAAGAAAACGGCGGCCGGCACGGATAACCGAGCTTACGTACTTTTTGACATTTTTCTTGTAGCGATCAATCACCACAGCGCTATCATGGTTGTCGGCAGAATTGGGCACACTCGCGTTAGCTATATGCGCAGCCAAGGATTTCTCTCCCGAGATCGCGGCGAAATAGGCGCGCAAGGTCGCATCGTCCTTGGGAATTGATTTCATTTCGTCATCCTCCGGAAGGAGCACGCGGGAAATACCACCTATAGCGCGAAGCGCCTAGCGCATCGCGAGGTGTGGTATTTGGGCGCGGATCGGTCCCCCTATCTCCTTGTTACCGCAAAGCGGCGCATGCGCCATAAAATGGGTATGGTGTCAAGAGAATTCTAGGCCCCCGCGAATCGCATAACCGATTCGCCAGATTTTGCGTGACAACTCACGACCCGACCGGTTTGCTCGTCCCTAAGGGAAGAACTAACTGTACCGGCTCTCGGTAATCCGCGCCCGGCCTCGACCACCTTGCCTTCGCCGCCGAGGATCGGGGGATCGGCGGGGGCCATCGCCTCGCGGATGCGCATCGCGAGGAACCACGCGCTCTTGTAGGTGATCCCCAAGGTGCGGTGTAGTTGGTGCGCGGAGCATCCTTTCTTGCTCGACGCCATGAGGCGGAAGGCGAGCAACCACTTGTGCAACGGGATATGCGAGCGCTCAAAGATCGCGCCGACGCGTACCGTGAACTTGTCCTGGCAGGCGGCGCAGTAGAACCAGCCCGGCCCCATGCTGTTGCCACCTAGCGGCTTGATGCCGTCAAGGGTGCCGCACTTCGGGCAGAACACGCCTTCCGGCCAGCGAACCTCTTGCAGATAGAGCCTCGCGGCTTCTTCGTCGTGGTAGACCGGATCGGAAAGCAGCTCGGGGGTCTTCATGGCCTATCTCCTTGATCCAAAAGATAGGTCAATTGCCTCCGTCAGTCAAGTATATAATCGCCAAAAGCTCGCGCGGGTTCATTCCCTCGTCGAGCAGCAGGTCGGCGGCGAAAAGCCGGAAGGGCGCCGCTTCGCCGGCCGGCAGCGGCGGCAGGCGGCTGTGTGCGAGCTGGATCGAGGCCAGGCATTTCTCGCCGCGATTCCAGTCGCGGGCCGCCCGGCGAATATTGCCGAGAACGGTCGGCGAGACGTCACGCCCATAAGCGACCGCCAGCAACGCCAGCAGGCGCTCCTCATCGCCATCGATTACCAGCCGCAGTTCGCCGTAGCGTCCGTTTTGCTGCTTGACTAGGACGGTGCCTGCGCCCAGCACGAGCCCGTCCACTCTGAGGGACATTGTCGGGTCTATTGGACACAACCGGGCACGCTCTTTCCAGGCCGCGCGCACGCCTTCTGCCGAGAGCATAGTTCCGCCCGTTCATGCGTTGGTGGAATGGCCCTTGCTGTACAGAATGCAGCCAAAATGTCAAGAACAAATCATGAATATCGACGCAGCTCGGCGTCAAAAATCCATCTCGAGGCAATAGAGCCCGCCGACGAAGCGGTCGACGGTGAAGACGATGCCGCGGTCGTCGATAAAGACCTCGTTGAGCTGGCACGAGCCGAACGGGGCGCCCGGCACTTCCGGCACGAAATAGGCGACTTCTTCGGCTGATACGGGTTTTCGAGGTCGAACGCGCGCAGCGCGGCGGTCATCGCCGGTTCGGCGAGGTCGGTCTTGGCCAGCACGATGCGGTGGCTAGCTCGATTTGCCGAGGCGCCGACTTACGGAGTTTATGTTCCTGCGCCTCAAGGGTGTGGCCCATCCGGATGCACCCATATGCCGCGCAGTACTTCCCGATAACCGTGCATGTCGGTTTCGTAACGCGCCGGCGTTGTAACCAAATCCACGGCAACCTCAATCCACGCGCCAGGGCTTTCGTTGGTTCTGCGCAACACGATAAGGCTGACCTCTATGTGACCGTCGCGAAAATCCCGCCAACATCCCGCAGCGTCACGGCCACTCAGATGTTCCTCCTTCAGCCACACGATATTTCGTGCTCCGCGGTCGCGGCACTGAATCGCCGCCAACCCCTCCGCGCTGTCCGATTCCTCTGCAGCGTTGTATTCAGCGTCCACGTCAATGTAGGGAACCTGGGGATAATCATGACAATCAAGATCATCTTTCAAAGGAAACCAAATTCCGTGATTGGGGCACGGCGATGAGCTCTTACATGCGTGCAGTCTCAGAGGAATCTCGACTGAAAATTGGTAATCGGTATTTCGATACTTTCGCGTATCCGCTATCGAAGTCGGAAAGCAGACCGGCCTGCCCCAACCGCTGTGTGTGCTCGCCATTACAACAAAAAAAGCCAGAATCCCGGCAACGAGCCCGGCGCTCATCAAATGCCCCGTTTTGCTTTCCACGTCGAAAGATGCGACGGGACCGAGCCAATGGCTCTGAGTACGAGACCGGGCCAATTCAAATGCGTATTGTATCCCGCCGCGTAAAGCCGTTGCACAAAGTCTTGTGCACTTGTCGCACCCTGCACGACGGGGCCAAATCGGCTTTCCCAGTAGGCAATGGCGCCGGCTATCGAAGCGTACCCGACGTTTATGCCTCCGCCATAAGTGACGCCAAAAGGATCGTTGAGCTCTCGGTTGTGCTGGTCCAACCAGCCGCTTTCATGCAGTGCCAGGCCAAATAGCCAATTCTCGTCGATGCCGAGGCGCTGAGCGAGATCGTGAACCTGCTGATAGAGCGTATCGAAGAATTTGTCGGGATCACCGGTCCGGTATTCGGCGGCCGCAACAGGCACCAGTTCGGCATCGCCTCCACCCGTATCGCCTCCGCTGGTCCACTCGCCGCTTTCGCGTCCGCTCCCGGCGGAGACACGTGGCTCCGCCGGGTTGAACCCAGCCTTGAGCATGTCGAGACCGGCGGTGTCGATCTCGCAGTCTTCCAGAATCTGGCGCGGGGCCATTCCGTCATCGAGCAGGCGTTCCGAGGCGAAGAGCCGGAAGCGTGCCGCTTCGCCGGCCGGCAGCGGCGGCAGGCGGCTGCGCGCGAGATGAATCGCGGCCAGGCACGTCTCGCCGCGGCTCCAGTCGCGCGCCGCCCGGCGGATACTGCCGAGAACGGCGCGAGAGACGGCGTATCCATAGGCGATCGACAACAGCGCCAACAGGCGCTCTTCACAACCATCGATCGCCAGTCGAGGTTCGCCGTCGCGGTCGGCTCGTTTGGCCAAAACGGTCCCGGCGCCCAGCACCAAGCCTTCTGCGGTCAGTGCCATTGTCGGCGCGATCGGACGGAGCCGGGCATGTTCCTTCCACGCCTCGCGCACCTCGCTTGCCGAGACCATCGTTCAACCCGTTTCACGCAATTTCCGGGACGGCATCTTTGTACAGAATGCCACCGCCATTGTCAAGAACAAAACGTGAATTATCAGGAAGCCGCAATCAAACCCAGACATCGTCCTGGGAGGTGCACGCGCCCGCCGGCATCGCCGGTGTTAGGCACGCCGCGCGGTTCGATCAGCAGCAGCTTGACCTCATGTTCCGCGAAGGGCTTGTGCTCGACGCCTTTTGGCACGACAAACATCTCGCCGGCCGAGAGCGTCATCGCGCCGTCGCGGAAATCGATCCGCAACTCGCCTTCGAGCACGATGAAGGTCTCGTCGGTGTCATGATGGTCATGCCAGACGAAGTCGCCTTGCAGCTTCACCAGCTTGAACTGGTAGTCGTTCATCTCGGCGACAACCTTGGGCTGCCACTGGTCGGCGAACAGGCTCAGCTTTTGCCGGAAATTGACCGGAGCGTAGGTCATTGCTCGCGCCTCAAAAATCCATCTCGAGGCAATAGAGCCCGCCGACGAAGCGGTCGACGGTGAAGACGATGCCGCGATCGTCGATAAAGACGTCGTTGAGCTGGCACGAGCCGAATGGGGCGCCGGGCACTTCCGGCACGAAATAGGCGATTTCCTTCGGCTGATACGGGTTCTCGAGGTCGAACGCGCGCAAGCCGCCGTTGAAGAAGGTGCCGAAGACGATGCGGTCTGATTTGTAGCAGCCCTCTTTCGGCAGGTTTTCCCAGAGGTTGTGCGCCCCGAAGCGGCCGCCGCGGCGCGAGAAGGTTTCGACCGGCGGCATCGGGCAGGTCGCGATGGGGGTCGGGTTCTCCTCGGCGCGGTTGTCGACGATCCACACCAGCTTCGGCCAGTCGGCGCCGTCATTGCGCACGCATTCGTCGCTGACCACGAGCAGGTCGCGGTCGAAGAACGGCACTACGGTATGGGTGAAGCCGTCATTGGGCGGGTGATAGTCCCAGCGCGACACCATTTTCGGATGCGCCCGGTCGGCGATGTCGAGCACGATCATCCCGCCGTCGAGATAGCCCATGTAGACCCGGTCGGGCCGCTCCGGGTAGACGTTGGTGTTGTGCGGGCGAAAGCCGCTGTCGCTGCCGCCGGGATGGCGCTTCAGCGGACCCTCGTTGTCGCCGATCTGCTGGCCGGGCAGCCACCAGCGGCCGATCTCGGTCGGCTTCGACGGGTTGCGCACGTCGATCGAACGGTAGAACTGGTCGTCCTTGGGGTGCGAGGGGCGAAAATCGGGGGCGCCGGCGCTCATGTGGATGGTCTCGCCGTCGGCGAACCAGAGCTGATGCACCCCGCGCGATTCCGGCCCGGAGCAGTCGAAAAAGCTGATGCTCTTCGGGTTTTCCGGGGTCGAAATGTCGAACAGTTCGAACCCGGCCGGCTTCAGCCCCGGCTCCTTGGTCTGGTAGGCGACGGCGAGGATGTCGCCGACGGTCTCCAGCGAGTTGGAGCGCATGTGCGATTGCGGCAGGTCGGCGCGGGCGACGATCCTGGGATTTTTCGGGTCGGTGACGTCGACCGCGGTGAAGTTCTTCGGGGCGCTCTCATGCGCCAGCCAGAGGATGCGGCGCCCGTCCTTGGTCAACTGCATCGACATGCCTTCACCGATGCCGCCGAACCCGTCGAGGGAATTGTGCGACAGAAGCTTGAAGTTCCAGATCATCGAATTGTCGGTCGCTTGCATCGTTCCTCCTGGAGAATCCTATGGCGCGGGATCGTGGCGCAGCTCGTCGTCGAGCGGGCTGTTGGTGAGTTCGGAGACCGCGCGCACCGCGGCGCGCGCGACGCGCCACACCGCGTCGTTGGCGCTCGCGGCCTGCAGCGCGATGGTGTTGGAAGCATCCTGCGGCGGGTTTTGCGGATCGACGACGGCGACGTGCCAGCCGGCGCCGGCATCGGCACGAGCCTCCAATTCGAGGCTGCGGCCGGGCAGATGGATGCGGGCGACCCCTTCGCGGCTGGTCGAAATCTCGATCCGGTACTGCATCTCCGCGACCATACCCAATCCTTTGCCGAAGTCCATGAGGCTGGTCGGCCAACGCAAATGGAGTTTGCCGGGAGGTCAAGCGTAGCGGGCGCGGCTTCTCGGCGGCGGGGCGAGCCGGGTGCGCGCCAGCCCAGCGGCAAGCACGATGAGGCTGAAGACGAAGACCACAACCGCCGGGCGCACCCCGGTCCGCAGCGAGAAATCGAGGCTGAGCGCCGTAGTGAACGTAACGCGGCCCGCGAAGGCGATGGCGAAATACACCGCTTCGCCGCCGCCGCTCAGCACCGTCGCGGCAACCCCGAGCGCGGCGACCCAGGCGAGCGGCAGGCGGCCGCGCACCGCGAATTTCCAGGCCAGCAACCGGTAACCCATCAGCCAGATGAAGATGCCGTCGGCGATCACCGGCTCCCACTGCTCGAGCTTCGACTGCATCGAATAGTGGATGAGACCGAGAAGGCAGATGAGATAGACGAGGCGATGCAGCGTCTGCCATCTGCGGCCCAGGCGGCGCAACATCCTGTCGGTCGAGGTCGCCGTCAGCACCGCCAGTCCCAGCAGAGCGCTAAACCCGATCGTCAGATAGATGCGCAGCACGATCTCACGCGCGACCGTCAGCGGATTAAACCCCTGATCGGCGACGTAGAGGCTGAAATGCAACATGACATAGGCGAAAGCGCCGACCCCGATCATGCGGCGAACCAGGATGAGACGCTGCCATTGCAGGATCGAGCGCAGCGGGGCGATCGCCAGCGCGGTGAGGATCAGGCGGATCGTCCACAAACCCTGCTGGTGGATCGCCTCGTTGAGCGGCCTGGCGCCGAGATTGCCGGTAAGAAAGGCGAAGAGCGTCCAGCCTGCCGGCAGGAACAATGCGACAAAGACCGTCAGCTTCAGCGGCGACAGCCTCCGGCTGTAGTCGTTCCAAGGGTACTTCACCGCGCAATCTTTCGCTTGTCATTCCGGGACGGCCGAAAGGCGGACCGGAACGATGAACACGGACCTGACTTTTTGCCTTCCGACGACAAATATAGACCGCGCCGCCTGTGTGCATAAGTTCTGGGTTCATCGCTGCCCGATGCCCCGGAATGACAGCGGGGGCTACATCGGCGGCTTGATCCCGTCCTTTTCGACGTAGAGGCGAGCGCTGGTGATTTTTCCGTCATCGTGCTTCAAGGCGATGACGAATACCGCGGCGCCGGGCTTCAGCAGGCTCTTGTCGCCGGGCGCGGTCGCGAGGACAGGAGTTTCGGGTCCGACGGAATACTCGGACTCGCCGCCCTTGAAGCTGACATGCAGGACGGTGCCGTCGGCGGTTTTGCTGACGGTGCCGACGGTGGCGTTGGTCATTACGCTGTCTGGCGTCAGGTCCCAGGCGAATTGCCGGCCGCCGTCGGGCGTCGCCTTGGGGAAGATGCGGAGCTCCACCGCGTGGATCTTGCCGTCCTGGCCCTTGATCCCGGTCGAAGCGACAAAGTCGCCGGTTTTGACGTCGGCGAGGCTTTTCTTGATCAGGGTTTCGATCGCGACGTTGTCGGCGAGGGCGACCGAGACCGACTGGCCGTCGCGCGACTTGACCGTCAGATCCGAGCCGACGATCTTTTCGATCGAGCCGCGGATGCGCATCGGGGCGCCTTCCGGCGGCGGGTTTTGCGCCAGGGCAGGTAGGGCAACGAGCCCGGTGAGAGCGACGATGAAAAGCGACAATGGGCGCATCGTGAATCCTTCCCTGCGCGATGACGCGATGGCGCAGTAGTGCTACCGAGCGCGCCGCTCTGCACCACACATTTCGGTGAGCCTGCCCGGAGCGCGTGATAAGCTCGCGCGCCACCCGAGCGAGGATCCGCCCCGTGTTCGCCGCGCCGCCCGTCATCGAAACGCAGATCTTCGCCCGCGTGCCCGATTCGCTGCGCCAACACCGCGACCCGCGCCACCAATCGGGCGTGCCGCGCGACTGTTTTATCGAGGGGCCGTCCTTCGACCGCGAGGGCAACCTCTACATCACCAACATTCCGTACGGACAGATCTTCAGGATCACGCCGCAGGGCGAATTCAGCCTCGTCACGACCTATGACGGCGAGCCGAACGGGCTCAAAATCCACCGTGACGGCCGCATCTTCATCGCCGACCATTCGCGGGGGCTGATGGTGATCGACCCGGCGATCGGCCGCGCCGAAATATTTCTCGACCGGCCGCATCGCGAGCGGTTCAAGGGCCTCAACGATTTGCATTTCGCGAAGAACGGCGACCTCTATTTCACCGACCAGGGCGAAAGCGGGCTGCACGATCCGACCGGCCGGCTGTGGCGGCTGCGCGCCAATGGGCGGCTCGACCTCTTGCTCGACAACGTGCCGAGCCCCAACGGGCTGATCCTGACGCCGGACGAGGGCATCCTCTATCTCGCGGTGACGCGTGGCAACGCGGTGTGGCGGGTGCCGCTCCACCCCGACGGCAGCGTCGGCCGGGTCGGCATCTTCATCCAGCTTTCCGGCGGCACCGGGCCGGACGGGATGGCGATGGACGGCGAGGGCAACCTCGCAATCTGCCATGTCGGCATGGGCTCGGTGTGGATTTTCAGCAAGTTCGGCCGGCCGCTCCATGAGCTGCAATCCTGCGCCGGACACGCGACCACCAATGCCGCCTATGGCGGCCCCGACGGCAAGACGCTCTATATCACCGAAAGCGAGACCGGCACGGTCCTGATGGCCAAGGTTCCGACGCCGGGGCTCGCCCTTTTCTCGCACCAGTGAGGCGCGGCATGACTCTCGATCTCAAGGAGAACTACTCGCTCGAGGAGATGGACCGGCAGAGCCTGCTGCATCCCTCGACCTCGATCGCCGACCATCTGCGCGACGGGCCGACGATCATCGCCGGCGGCTCGGGGGTGCGGGTGCGCAACCAACAGGGACGCGAACTGATCGACTGCGGCGCCGGCCTGTGGTGCGTCAATATCGGCTACGGTCGCGCCGAGCTCGGCCAGGCGGCGGCCGAGGCAATGGCCAATCTCGGCTACTATCACCTGTTCAGCTCGTATTCGAACGAGCCGATCATCCGCCTCGCCGACCGGCTCCTGGCGCTGTTCCGCGAGCGCGCCGGGGCGCCGCATCTGTCGAAGGTATTTTTCGGCACCAGCGGGTCGGACGCCAACGACACCAATTTCAAGCTGGTGCGCTACTACAACAATCTGCGCGGCAAGCCCGAAAAGAAGAAGATCATCTCCCGGCTCGGCTCCTATCACGGGCTGACCGCCGCGGCGGGGAGCATGACCGGCATCCTCTCGTTCCACAAAGCGTTCGATCTGCCGCTGCCGGGGGTGTTGCACACCTCCTGCCCGCATTTCTTCCGCTTTGGCGCGGCGGGCGAGGACGAGGATGCGTTTACCCGGCGCATGGTCGGCGACCTGAAAGAGATGATCCATCGCGAAGGGCCGGAGACCGTCGCCGCCTTTATCGCCGAGCCGATCATGGGCACCGGCGGCGCCTTCGTCCCGCCGCGCGGCTATTTCGAGCAGGTCCAGCAAGTGCTCGACGAGAACGACATATTGTTTATCGCCGACGAGGTGATCACCGGGTTCGGCCGCACCGGCGAGTGGTTCGCGACCGGGCTTTACGGGTTGAAGCCCGATATCGTGACCCTCGCCAAGGGGATCACCAGCGCTTATTTCCCGCTTTCCGCCTCGGTCATCTCCGAGCGGATGTGGAACGTGCTGCGCGACACCTCGCCCGAGATCGGGCCGATGATGCACGGTTTCACCTATTCCGGACACCCGGTCGGCGGCGCGGTGGCGATGGCCAATCTCGACATCATGGAGCGCGAAAGCCTGATCGAGAACTCGGCGGCGATGGGCAATTATTTCCGCGAGCAACTTGGAGAGCGGTTCGCCGACCACCCCTATGTCGGCGAGATCCGCGGCGAGGGGCTGATGATGGCGATCGAGCTGGTCGCCGACCGCAAGACCAAGCGCTTCTTCGACCATGACAAGTGGGTCCATCGCGCGATCCAGAAGAAGGCGTTGGACGAGGGCGTGATGGTGCGCGCGCTGCCCTATGTCGAGGCGATCTCGTTCTCGCCGCCCTTGTGCATCACCAAGCCCGAGATCGACGAGGCGCTCGACCGCTTCCAACGCGGCTTCGAGGCGGCAATGCCCGAACTGCGCGCCGCGGCCGGCTGACCGGAAGGAATCATGTAGGATGGGTGGAGCGGAGCGATACCCATCGCCCGCAAAATGATGGGTTTCGCCAGCTCAACCCATCCTACGGCTACGGCGTTGAAGCAAGGACAGTCTCGATGAGCGACCACACCCACACCGACTGGAAACACAACGGGGTCAAGGTCGTCCCCGGCGACCAGCTCGACACCAATACCGCGCAAACTCCGGGGATGAACCGCGCCGCGGCGATCAATTTCGCCCGCGTCGGGGCGCAGAAGATCTGGGCCGGCACGGTGCATATCCACGCCAACGCCAAGACCGGCGCACACCATCACGGCGCGCTCGAAAGCGTCATCTATGTGCTGAAGGGCAAGGCGCGGATGCGCTGGGGCGAGCACCTTGAATATGTCGCCGAGGCCAACCCCGGCGATTTCATCTTCATCCCGCCCTACGTGCCGCACCAGGAGATCAACGCCTCGTCGGACGAGACGCTCGAATGCGTTCTGGTGCGCAGCGACAACGAGGCGGTGGTCGTCAATCTCGACATCGAGCCGGTCGAGAAGCCCGAGCAGGTTCTCTGGGTCGACCCGATCCATAAAAAATAAGATCGGCTAGAACCGGCGGAACGTGCGCTCGACCTTGGCGAGAAAGCGCGTCGTGTCGGCCGAATTCTTCGATTCAATACTGTACAGAGTAAGGAACCGGGTCTTCACGTGCCGGGTGCACAGGCCGCGGATTCCGGTGTGGATCACCCCGCGCACCGGATCGCGCAGCACCAGCTTGATCAGCCACCACGGCGAGCCGTAGGTGGTGACGACGCCGAGCTTCTTGATCCGGTGCAGGCCCGGCTCGATCTTGCCGCCGGTGTGCAGGTGGAACGCCACGCCGTTGATCCAGACCCGGTCGAAATAGCCTTTGAGGATCGCCGGCATGCCCCACCACCAGACCGGGAAGCACAACACCACGGCGTCGGCGGCGCGCAGCCGCTCGACGTGGCTCTCGACCGCCGAGAGATCGGGGTTCGCGGTGTTGTGAGCCCGGCGCTCGTGCGGCGTCATCACCGGATCGAAGCCCATCGCGTAGAGATCGCAATCGTCGACCTCGTGGCCGGCCTCGCCGAGCGCGGCGACGACCGCCTTATGCAAGGCAGCGGCGAAACTGTCGGCGAGAGGATGGGCAAAGAGCACGAGGACGCGCATCGACGATCAGCCTCGATTCCTGATTTCCCGGCGGAAACTCATGCTAGCATTCGGCAAGACACGAAGGAGGAACGCCATGCGCGGGGTTGTGTTCACCGGCGATCGTCAGCTCGAGTTGATGAATTTTCCGGACCCGACGCCGGAGCCGGACGAGGTCGTCATCGAGATGAAGGCCTCGGGGATGTGCGGCAGCGACCTGCACCAGTACCGCCGCCCGCGCGCCGGGGGCGACACCGGCGGCCTCGCCGCGCCGAGCGAGCCGACCATCGCCGGGCATGAGCCGTGCGGCATCGTCGCCGCAATCGGCAGCGCGGTCAGCCCGGCCCAGACGCGGGTCGGCCAGCGCGTCATGGTGCACCATTACAAGGGCTGTACGGTCTGCGGCCATTGCCGCTCCGGCTGGGCGCAGCTCTGCCAGGAGGTGCCGGTCACGATCTACGGCAACAACGGGCATGGCGGGCACGCGGCCTATATCAAGGTGCCGGCGTTTACCGTCGTGCCGCTCCCCGACGAATTGTCGTTCACCACCGGCGCGGCGATCTCGTGCGGCACCGGCACCGCCTATGGAGCGCTGCGCCGCATCCGGCTCAGCGGCAACGACACCATCGCGATCTTTGGCCAAGGGCCGGTCGGGCTCTCGGCGACGCAATTGGCGGCGGCGATGGGCGCCCGGGTCATCGCGCTCGACGTCAGCGAGGAGCGGCTCGAGCGGGCCAAGGAGTTCGGCGCGGCCGAGACCGTCAACCCGCGCTCGAACGACCCGGTCGGCGCGATCAAGGACCTTACCCACGGCTACGGCGCCGAGTTCACCCTCGACACATCATCGCAGCCCGAGGGCCGCATCGCCGCGGTGCGCGCGACCAAGGTATGGGGCACGACCTGCTTTGTCGGCGAGCGCAACCAGGTGACGATCGATGTCAGCCCCGACATGCTGCGCAAGCAGCTGACCATCGTCGCATCCTGGACCTTCTCGTCGATCGGCCAGGAGGAATGCGCCCGCTTCGTCGCCGACCGCCGGATCGATGTCGAGGGCCTGTTCACCCATCGCTGGAAGCTCGACCAAGCCGACGAGGCCTACAAGCTGTTCGACACCCAGACCACGGGCAAGGGCGTGTTCTTGATGTGAGGTATACGTGACTGCCGAAATGTCAAAGACGGTCGCAGCTGCTCCAACGCCGCAGACAGCGACCGACCCTTCGACCGGTCCGCTGCCGTTACCGCAGCCCGGCTCGCGCCGGAGCAGAGCGATTACCTTTTTCGTTGGCGTAATCATCTTTGCTATCCCGCCGCCGAGGGCGATCGCGGCAGTTGCAGGCGATTTAGTTCAGATTGTTGTTCTCTTGACCGCAATAACCATCCCGCTCATCGTTCTCCGTGCCTCGAACGATTGGGGGCATATTAATAAGCTCGGTTCAAAAATATTCGAAAATGTAAGCAAACGACGAGATGAGATTGTCGAAATTCTGATTGCAAATATGGTCCGTTTCGGATGGTCGATGTTGTTACTTATATTATCTAAAGTTCTTTTTACCTGGTTTGCAGGAAAACAGTGGCACGTATTATTGATCTGCCGTTCATCGGATGGCTTAGCCGGTGGGATTTTGTTTTTCTCGATAAACAAAGCAAGATTTCTGGTGACCGCAATTCGACATGCCGTGTGGGATACTTGGACTAAGAGCATAATGGATGGAATCCCCTCAAATCCGAGCATTAAGGTTGGCGTGCCCGAGACCAGACTAGATGAGGTAATCCGATGAACGATGTGATGACGAAAACCAAACCCGCGGCGCCGACCGCGACGACGCCGGGCATGAAAGGCGCGGACAAGCTCACCGCCTTGGCGTCGCGCTATGTCGATGTCGACGATTTGCCGTGGAAGCCGACCCCGTGCCCCGGCATCGAGATGAAGGTGCTGGTCGAGGACCCGGCGACCGGGCTGTTGACCGCGCTGTTCCGCTGGCAACCGGGCGCCGAATTGGCGCTGCACGAGCATGTCGAGATCGAGCAGACCTTTGTTCTCGAAGGCAGCCTCGCCGACGCGGAAGGCGAGGTCACCGCCGGCAATTACGTCTGGCGCCCCAAGGGCAACCGCCATACCGCGCGCTCGCCGAACGGCGCGCTGGTGCTGTCGATGTTCCTGCGCCCGAACATCTTCCTCGGCGGCGACAGCGAAGGCGTGAAGTTGCGGTAATTCATAGCTCCGCATCCCGGCGAAAGCCGGGACCCACTCTTCGACCGCTCGAACAGCGGGCAAATGGGCCCCGGCTTTCGCCGGGGGAGCGAAAAAGGCGGTCGCAATGCCAAAATCCAAAATCTTTCCCAGCTTCGACGCCGCGGTCGCCGACATCCCGGACAATGTGACGGTCGGGTTTGGCGGGTTCGCGGTCGTCGGCATGCCGGTCAACCTCTACGGCGCCTTGGCGAAGCAGGGGGCGAAGGGCCTCATTTGCGTGTCGAACGGCACGCGCGGCGGCGCGACCCTGCCCGACGACGCGCCCGACATGGGCTGGCTGATCAAGAACGACCAGGCAAAGAAAGTGATCTGCGCCTTCACCGCGCCGACCCGCGCCTCGCAGAAACTGATCTTCTCCGAATATTACGAGAGCGGACGGATCGACGCCGAGCTGGTGCCGCAAGGCACGCTCGCCGAGCGCCTGCGCGCCGCCGGCGCCGGCATTCCGGCGTTCTACACGCCGGCCGCGGTCGGCACCGAATTGGCCGAGGGCCGCGAGACACGCGTCTTCAACGGCCGCGAGTACCTGCTCGAAGAGGCGCTGCCGCTCGATTACGCCTTTATCCGCGCCCAGCAGGCCGATGCGTTCGGCAATCTCCGCTTCCGCCGGGCGCAGCGCAATTTCAACCCGCTGATGGCGATGGCCGCCACGGTGACGATCGTCGAGGTCGAGGAGGACATCCTGCCGCTGGGCGCGATCGACCCGGACGACGTCCACCTGTCGGGTATCTTCGTGCACCGCCTGGTTAAGGTGCCGCCGGCGCCCGAAGGCTGGTGGCCGATGCGCCCCGCCGAGATCGCCGCCCGCGCGACCGCACGGTAAAAAGAAACGCTTTACCGCAAAGGGCGCAACGGACGCGCAAAGGACGCGATGGATGACGATCGAGGAGGTAGGCCACGGTGTCATTGGCGCAGCCTTGAAAATTCACTCGGTCGTCGGCCCGGGTTTGCTCGAAAGTGCTTACGAGACTTGCTTGCTCTACGAACTCGAAAAGCAAGGTTTGCGCGTCCGTAGCCAGGTGATTGTCCCGATCCATTATGAGGAGCTGATCGTCGATAACGGCTACCGGATAGATATTCTTGTGGAGGATGCCGTCGTCATCGAACTGAAAGCCGTGGCCGCGATCCTTCCGGTGCATCGCGGGCAATTGCTGAGCTATCTCCGCCTCGGCGGCTTCAAGTTGGGTTTCCTGATGAATTTTCAGGTCGCGCATCTGCGCGACGGTATTGTGAGGATGGTCAACGGGCTCTGAACGTTTGCGTCCATCGCGCAACCATCGCGACCTTTGCGGTAGGGAGTTATTTTTCCATGAGCGACACCAAAGGCCTCACCCGCCAGCAGATGTGCGACCGGCTGGCGATGGAGTTCGAGGACGGCTGGATCGTCAATCTCGGCATCGGTATCCCGACTTTGTGCTCGAACTGCGATTTCGGCGACAGGGCGATCGTCTTCCATTCCGAGAACGGCGTTGTCGGTTACGGCGCATTGGCCGCGCCGGGCAAGGAGGACATGCACCTCGTCAACGCCGGCGGCCAGCATGTGACGATGAACCCGGGCTCGGCGATCGTGCACCATGCCGACGCGTTCGGGATGATCCGCAGCGGCCGCATCGACGTGACGGTGCTCGGCGCCTACGAGGTCGCCGCGAACGGCGATTTCGCCAACTGGAAGATGGCCGGACAGAAGGGCGGCGGCATCGGCGGCGCGATGGACCTCGCGGCCTGCGCCAAGCACGTCTTTGTCGCGATGGAGCAGGTGACGCGCAGCGGCCGCCCGCGCCTGGTCGAAAGCTGCGCGATCCCGGTAACCGCCAAAGGCGTCGTCGATCTGGTCATCACCAATTACGGGCTGTTTGCGATCACGCCCGGAGGCATGGCGCTGCGGGAGATCGCGCCTGGCGTCTCGGTCGGCGAAGTCAAGGCGACGACCGGGTGCAATCTGATCGTGCCGAGCGAGGTGCCGCCGGTCCGGCTGCGCGAGTAGCCGATCGAGGTTTTTTGGAGGGGTGGGGCATGAGCGCGAGGGGAGTGGTGCGTGCGGGGACGCGGCCGACGCGGCCGGCGGCGGCGGACAATTTCACCGGAATCGTCTGGGCCGACATCGTGATGGTCGGCGAGAAGCCGTCGCGGATGCGCGCGACGATGTACAATTTCAACCCCGGCGGCCGGACCAATTGGCACAGCCACCCGGTCGGACAGACGCTTTACTGCACCGCCGGGATCGGCCGCATCTGCTTCAAAGGCTTGCCGCCGCAGATCCTGGAGCCAGGGGACACGGTGACGATCCCGCCCGATACCTGGCACTGGCACGGCGCCGCGCCCGACCGTTTTTTCGCCCATCTGGCGATGATGGAGGTCGACGACGAGGGCAACGGCACCGCCTGGTGCGAGCCGGTCAGCGAGGCCGACTACAACGCGCCGGCGGTCGCCGACTGAGCCGTTACTGCGCGCCGCGCGCTAGGCCGCCACCTTGACCAGTTTGTGGATCACCCGGCGCTTCGCCGGCACCGGGCCGGTGGCGTAACGCTCCCACGAACGGCCCGACAATTCGCCGACATAGATGTTGCCCTTGCTGTCGACGCTGATCCCGTGCGGCGAGGTGAACTGGCCGGGCTCGATGCCGGCATGCGGCTTGCCGAGCCGCGCCATCACCTGATGGTCTTTTGTCGTGTGGATGCTGACGCGCGGGCCGATATTCGGCCAGTTGCGGTTGATCTCGCCCTGCGGGCCGCCTTCGCCGATATAGCAGAGCGGCGCCGACTGACCATGAACCGGGCCGCGTCCCAGGCACATGCCGTTGGGCCGGTGCAGGTAGTTCCACTGCGTCTCCCACTTGCCGTCGCCGTCGAAGATCTGGACGCGATGGTTCTCGCGGTCGGCGACGTAGAGCCAGCCGTCCGGGTCGCAACAGATATTGTGCGGGATGTTGAACTGGCCGGGATCGGTGCCGGGTTCGCCCCAGGACGCCAGCCTCTTGCCGCCCGGCGTGTATTTGTGGATGCGCGCGTTGCCGTAGCCATCGGAGATGTAGAGGTAGTCGCCCTGCGGCGACAGCGCGGTATGGGTGCAGCGATGGAACGGCTCGCCCGACATGTAGGGCGCCGGCTTGCCGGGCACGCCGAGGGTCAGCAGCACCTTGCCGTCGAGCGTGCAGTGGCGCACCGAATGGTCGCCGTCGTCGGTCAGCCAGATCGTGTCGTCGGGCGCGACATGGACGCCGTGCGGGCGGGTGAACACTCCCTCGCCCCAGGTGCGCAGCAAATTGCCCTCGCTGTCGAACACCGCGACCGGGTGGTCGCCGCGATTGAAGGCGTAGACCTGGTCCTTGCTGTCGACCCCGACCGCGGCGACGTCGCCGAGCACGATCTCGGCAGGAATTTTCGCCCAATTCTCGTTGACCTCGAACGTGTATTGGCCGCCGCCGAGCCGGACCGCCGTCATGTCTTCCTCCGCTGAATTTTTCCGCAGCTCAAGCCGCCTTCGCTGCGGCGCCCGCGGCGCGGCGCCGCGCCAGCACCGTTTTTTCGGCGACCCGGCCGAACAAATGGTAGCCCGAACCACCTTCGGCGAGGAGTTCGAGGAACGCGTCGGGATCGGTAATCGTTACCCCGCCGAGATAGTCGGCGCCGCGCGCGAGGAACGCGTCGGGCAGCAACCCGACCGTCGGCCCGACCACGGTGACCCAAGCCTCGGGCCGCGCCCACGACAGCAGCTCCTCCAGCGTGTCGTTGAGCAGCGTCGTGCCGGTGACCAACAGCACATCGGCCTGCGGCACCACCTCGCGCGCCATCTCGGCCGGGCGGAAGAACGGCATCTCCTCGGCCTTCAAGGTGTCGGGGTCCCTTTCGAGCACGAGGAAGGGCTGGTTGCGGCGCTTCAGCTCCTTGAGGAACGGCACGAACGCGCCGACGACGACGGTGAGGTCGTTGGGCCGGAAAATGTTGGCTTCGAACGCGTCGACGCCGCGCAGCAGCTCGACGGCCGGGTTGGGACGGCGCTCCCAGCACAATTCGGCGAGCGCGTTGACCGCGGCGATGCCGACGCCGCGGCGGATGCCGTGGTCGGAGAACGCTTCCGTCATCGCGTCGCGGGCGGGCTTGCCCTTGAGCTTGCCGGGGAACGGCATCGCCATCGCCGACGAGGGGCAACACACCGCCTCGGGGATCGTTTTGATCGGCGTCGCGCAGGCGCCGGCATGGCCGGTCGTCAGCTTGACGCCGGTGAAGAACAGCCCGATCACCGCGCGCTCGACCGCGATGGCGTCAAGCTCCGCCCCGAGAATGTCGGTGACGGCGGCGATGGTCTCGGCCAAGATGGAGCCCTGCACGACATGACCTCATTTCGATCTGCGCGGTGTTCGCAGCATAGCACCGCCCTATCACGGAGTATCCCCATGCCCACGACTTCGAGCGGCCTCATCTACACCGATAGCGTGGTCGGCGCCGGCGACGAGGCCGCCTCCGGCAACAGCGTCTCGGTCCACTACACCGGCTGGCTGCAGGAGCCGGGCGGGCAGAAGGGCAAGAAATTCGACAGCTCGGTCGATCGCGGCCAGCCGTTCGGTTTCCGCCTCGGCGCCGGCCAGGTGATCCGCGGCTGGGACGAGGGCGTCGCCGGGATGAAGGTGGGCGGCAAGCGCACCCTCATCATCCCCTCGGAGCTCGGCTACGGCGCGCGCGGCGCCAGCGGCGTTATCCCGCCGAACGCGATCCTGATCTTCGACGTTGAGCTGCTCGGGGTGTAGCTACCGTCCCTGGAAATTCGGCAGGCGGCGGTCGGCCATCGCCTTGATGCCTTCGCCGAAATCCTCGGTGCGGCGCAGCCAGTCCTGCTCGACGAGCTCGCGCTCGGTCGCCGCCTCGATGGCGTCGACCAGGCCGCGGCGCATCGTCTCGCGGGTCGAGACCACCGCCAGCGGGGCGGATTGCGCCATTTCGAGGGCCAGCGCCTGCGCGGCGCCGCGCACCTCGGCCTGCGGCACCAACAGGTCGGCGAGGCCGATGCGCACCGCCTCGTCGCCCGGGATGCGGCGGCCGGTGTAGAACAGCAGCGCCGCCTGCTGCTCGCCGACCAGGCGCGGCAGGGTCGCGGTCAGCCCGAAGCCGGGGTGGAAGCCGAGCCGGTTGAAATTGGCGCTGAACCGCGCCTCGCTGCAGGTGACGCGGAAATCCGGCACCAGCGCCAGGCCGAGCCCGCCGCCGATTGCGGCGCCGTGGACCGCGCCGACGATCGGCTTTTTGGTGCGGAAGAGGCGGCTCGCCTCCTTGTAAAGGTGCTTGCCGTGGCGGCTGCGCGAGCCTTCGTTGACCGTGCCGGTATCCATCCGCTTCGAGAAATCGGCGCCGGCGCAAAACGAGCGGCCCTCGGCGCACAGCACGATGGCGCGGCAGGTATCGTTGGCGTCGAGCCGCTCGAACGCCTCGCCGATCTCGGCGATGAGGTCGCTGTCGAAGAAATTATGCGGCGGCCGCCGCATCTCGATCGTGGCTACGTTTCCGTCGAGGCTGACGGCGATATCGCGATAGGTGCCTAGATCGCTCATGGGATGCTCCTTTGTCGAACCACGGAGGCACGGAGATCACGAAGAAAAAACAGAATGCTTTGACGCGAAGGACGCGATGGTTACGCAAAGGACGCGAAGGCGATTTTACCGGCGCGAAGCGCCATAAATTACAATGAGGCAGTGAGATTCAGTGGCTCGATACCTCACTGTCTCACCGTCTCATTGTGGAAAATTATTGGGCGCAGCGCGCCCGAAAGATAGGCCTTTGCGTTCTTTGCGTAACCATCGCGTCCTTTGCGGTAAATCGTTCTTCGTGTTCTCCGCGCCTCAGTGGCGAATTAGGTTTTAACGATCAGCGCGTCGACGATACTCAGTCCCTCGCCGGCTTCGTGGACGATGACTGGGTTCAAATCGATCTCGGCGATCCGGTCGGCGTGGTCGGCGGCGAAGCGCGACAGCGCGACCATCAGCTCGGCGAGCGCCGCCTTGTCGGCGGGCCGCGCGCCGCGCACGCCGTCGAGCAGCGCCGCGCCCTTCAATTCCCCGATCAGCGCCAGCGCATCCTCGCTGTCGAGCGGCACCGGGGCGAAGGCGACATCCTTCAGCACCTCGACATGGATGCCGCCGAGCCCGACCATCAGCATCGGCCCAAAGACCGCGTCGCGGGTGATCCCGAGGATCATCTCCTGGCCGCGCTGCGCCATCGCCTGGACCAGCACGCCGTCGATTTTGGCGTTGGGCGCCGCAGCCCGCGAGCGCGCCAGCACATCGCGGTAGCCCTCGCGCACCGAGGCGTCGCCGCTGAGGCCGAGCAGCACCGCGCCCGCCTCGGTCTTGTGGGCGATGTCCGGCGACTGCACCTTGAGCGCGACCGGCCCCCCGAGGCGCATCGCCGCCTCGCTCGCGTCGTCCTCGCCGGTGGCGAGAAATTCGGGCACCCGCTTGACGCCGTAGGCGGCGAGCAGCGCCTTGGCCTGGAATTCGGTCAGCACCTTGCCCGACTCGGCGAGAGCCTTGCCGACCGTGTCGCGCACCGAGGCGGTTGTCGCCTGCGGCGCGACGCGGCGCGCGAGGCGCTCGCGGAAGCGGCCGTAATCGGCGAGCGCCTTGATCGCCCGCGCGCAGCTCGGCATCGAGGTGTAGCAGGGGATGCCGAATTCGGCGAAGGCGGCCATCGCCCCCGGCGACGCGGTGGTGTAGGTCGCCATCAGCAGCGGCTGCGCGGTTTCGGCGACGATGCCGGCGAGTTCCTCGGCGCGCTTGCGCGCGGTGGTCTCGTTCGCCACCGACGAGATCAGGAGGACCGTGTCGATGCGCCGCGATTGCCGCACCAGCTCGACGATCGGTTTGTAGCCGACCTCGCCGATCGCCTGCGCGGTGGCGTCGATCGGGTTGAGCGCCGAGGCGTAGGACGGCAGCATCGCCATGATCTTGGCCTGGAGGTCGGCTTCGAGCTCGGGCACTTCGAGACCGTGCGCCGACAATATGTCGGCCATCCATACCGCGCTGCCGCCCGAGCCGGTGATGATCGCGACGCGGTTGCCCTTGGGCAATTTGCAGAACGCGAAGGCGGCGGCGACATCGAGCATGTGGTCGAGGTCCTCGCCGCGGACGATGCCGTGATGGCGGAAGACCGCGTCGTCGATCGCCCCCGATTGCGCCAGCGCGCCGGTATGCGAGGCGGCGGCGCGGCGGCCGGCGTCGGAGCGGCCGACCTTGGCGACGATCAGCGGCTTGCCGGCCCGCGCCGCCTGGTCGGCAACCGCGCGGAACCGCGCCGGCTGGCGGATGCCTTCGAGATAGACGAGAAAGATGTCGGCCGCGCCCGACTCCAGCGCCGCCTCGATGTAGTCGTGCGCTTCGAGCACGGTCTGGTTGCCGGAGCTGACCTGGGTGGTGAATTTGAGCTGGCGCGACTGGCCGCGGCTGAGGAACGAGAAGGTGAGCGCGCCCGACTGGCACGACACCGCGATCGGCTTCGCCAAGCTGCCCTCGGGCAGCAGCGGCTTGGAGAAGTCATGGAACACCGGGCTGAAGGTCGCGACCAGCGGACGCAGCGGGTTGACGAGGCCTTCGGAATTCGGCCCGCAGATCGCCATGTCGAGCCGCGCCGCGAGCGCCCGCAACTCGGCGTCGCGCCGGGCCGCCGCCTCGCTCTTCTCCTCGCCAAAGCCGGAGCTGATGATCACCGCCGCCGGGATGCCGCGCGCGCCGCATTGCTCGATCGTCGAGATCACATGCGCCGCCGGCACGACGATGATTGCGAGGTCGACCGGCTCGGGGAGGTCGGCGACGCTCTTATAGGCCTTGTGGCCGAGAATTTCGCTCTGGCTGCGCGTCACCGGGTAGATCGGCCCGTCGAAACCGTGCCCGATGAGCTGCTTGGTCAGACGCCCGCGGATCGATTCGTCGGACGCCGCGCCGACGATCGCGAGGCTTTTGGGGGAGAGCAGCGGTCGGAGGTCAGGCATGTGCTACTCGTGCTGCAAAACGGCGCTGCGTCCTTCGAGGCGCCTGGCGGCGCACCTCAGAGCTCTCAGGATGAGGACCCTTCCTGCATGGCATCACTAAACGGTCCTCATCCTGAGGTGCTTTGCGAAGCAAAGCCTCGATGGACGCACGATCGGCAATCCAGCATCACCGCAGCCCCAACCCGCGCGCGATGATGCCGCGCAGGATTTCGCGGGTGCCGCCTTGGATGGTCAGCTTGGGCGCGATCAGGGTGGTGTAGTTGAGCGCCTGCTCGAAGCGGTCGTCGTTGCTGTCGGGGTCGGAATCGCCGCGCACCGGCGCCATCAATCGCACCTTGTTGGGCAGCGCCTGCTCGAAATTGGTGCCGAGATCCTTGACGATCGAGGCTTCCGCCGCCGGCGTCTTGCCGGCCTGCAGCATGCCGGCGACCGACAGCGACATGCGCCGCATCGTCGCCAGATGCGCCACCTCGCGGCCGATGCCCTCGGCCTGGCGCTCGCTCGGCTCCGGCCCGACGACGCGGATCAACTCGACCAGGCTCTGTAGGGTTTCGAGCCAGCGGTCGGGGCCGCTGCGCTCGTAGGCCAATTCGGCGCTCGCCTGCTTCCATGCCATGTCCACTTCGCCGATCATGTTGAGGTCGGGCACGAACACGTCGTCGAAGACGACCTCGTTGAAATCGTGCGCGCCGGTGAGGTTGATGATCGGCCGGATGGCGATGCCCGTCGACTTCATGTCGATGAGAAACTGGGTGAGGCCGTGTCGGCGGTTCTCCGGGGTGGAGTTCGAGGTGCGCAAGAGGCCGATCATGTAATCGGCCTGGTGCGCGTTCGAGGTCCAGATCTTGCGGCCGTTGACCAGCCAGCCGCCATCGGTCTTGGTCGCGCGGGTCGAGGCGGCGAACACGTCCGAGCCGGAATTCGGCTCGCTGAGGCCGATGCAGAAGCACAATTCGCCCGAACAGATGCGCGGGACGATGTCCTTCTTCACCGCGTCCTGGCCGTAGCGCAGCAGCACCGGGCCCGATTGCCGGTCGGCGGTCGAATAGTGGCGGGTCGGCGCGCGGTGCGCCAGCATCTCCTCGGTGACGACATAGCGTTCGAGCTGGCTGCGGCCCTGGCCGCCGTATTCCTTCGGCCAGGTCATGCCGATCCAGCCCTTGGCCCCGACCTTGCGGGCGAAGGCGGCGGCGTTGTCGCCGCGCCGGCCGCTCGGGCTGAACGTGCCGGCCTCCATCTCCTCTTTGAGGAAGGCGCGGACCTCCTGGCGCAATTCCTTGCACTCGGGCGGCAGCTCGACCGGATCGAATTGGAAAATGTTGGCCATTATCTCCCCACGATCCCCTATCTCACGATCCCTGCGTCACGAACGGCCACAGCGCGTCGGCGCCCTGCGCCGCGACCATGCGGCCCAGGCGCTCGGCCCACAGCGTCTCGTTGCCGAATTCCTCGCGCCAGCCCCAGAGGCGGCGCGTCGAATGGTGCAGCGTGTGCTCATAGGTAAAGCCCATCGCGCCATGCACCTGGTGCGCGATCGCGGCCCCCGCGCCGGCCGCATCGCCGACCCGCAGCTTGGCGATCGCCACCTCGGCGGCGACGATGTCGCCGGCGACGCCGTGCTCGGAAATGGCTTCGGCCGCGCCGTCGGCGGCGGCGCCGGCGGCGGCGACCTCGCCGGCGAGGTTCGCGAGGTTCTGCTGCACCGCCTGGAACTTGGCGATCGGCCGGCCGAACTGCACGCGATCCAAGGAGAACTGCACCGACTGCTCGAGGATGCGCTCGAGCGCCCCGGCCATCTGTTGCGTGCGGGCGGCGGCGGCGATCAGGGTCAGCTTCGCGGGATCGAGACCCGGCGCCGGCCCGACCGAGATTGCGGTCGCGCCGTCGAAGCTCACCGTGTCGCGCGGCTCGCCGGAAAGGCCGACGCCGGGGCTGATCGACAGCCCCTCGGTCTCGACCAGCGCCACGACCGGCTGGCCGTTCCGCGTGGCGACGACCGCGATGTGCCTTGTGTCGCGGGCGTACGGCACGTGCCGCACCCGGCCCGCGAGCCTGCCGTCGGCGGCGATGGTGATGTTGCCGTCCTCGTGGACCGGGGCGATCGTCATCGGTCCGGCGGGTGCGGCGATCTTGGCTTGCGCCAGGAGCCAACCGGCGAGCAGGGTCTCGGCGAGCGGCACCGGCGCGGCGAACCGCCCGGCGACGCGCAGCACCGCGAAGCCGTCGGCGATCTCGGCCCCGGCGCCGCCGAACGCGTCGGGAACCCAGGTCAGCGGCAGCCCTGATTCTTCGAGCGCGTCCCACAGCGCCGCCGGCCACTCACCCTTCTCGGCCTGATTGACCGTCTCGGCCTCGCACAAATCCTGAAAAATCCTGGTCGCCGTGTCGGTGATGATCGAATCGGCCATGTCTTCTCCCCGCGGCGCTGCGGCGATCGAACCAGAACCCCGCCGGCTTGACAAGCGCGCCCGGCCGCGCCGCTCCTGTCCACGGCCGAAATCCGCGTCTGCTGAGGCCGTTAGCGTGTAATCTGCGCGCCATGCTGGCTTTGAGCGTGCTCGACCAATCGCCGGTGCGGCAGGGGGTGACGCCGCGCGATGCGCTGATGGAGACGATCGAACTGGCGCGCCATGCCGAGGCGCTCGGCTATCGCCGCTATTGGCTGGCCGAGCACCACGCTACCCCGGCGCTGGCGGGCAGCGCGCCCGAGATCATGATCGCCCGCATCGCCGCCGAGACCAGCCGCATCCGCGTCGGCTCGGGCGGGGTGATGCTGTCGCATTACAGCTCCTTGAAGGTGGCCGAGCAGTTCCGCATGCTGGAGACGCTCCATCCCGGCCGCATCGACCTCGGCATCGGTCGCGCCCCGGGCAGCGACCAGTTGACCGCCGCGGCCTTGGCGCACGGGCCGGGCGCGCTCGGGATCGAGCATTTCCCGAACCAGATCGCCGACCTCATCGGCTATCTCGAGCACACGATCCCCAGCGACCACCCGTTCTCGCGCATCCAGCTCAGTCCCGATGGGGAGACCCTGCCCGAGATCTGGATCCTCGGGTCGAGCGACCAGAGCGCGATCTTCGCCGCCTATTTCGGCCGCGCCTTCTCGTTCGCGCATTTCATCACCGACGAGGGCGGCGCCGATATCATGGCCGTCTACAAGGCGCGGTTCCGCCCGTCGCCCCATCTCGCCGCGCCGCGAGCCAGCATCGGCGTGTTCGCGATCTGCGCCGAGAGCGAAGAGCGCGCGCAATACCTCGCCGTCAGCCGCGACCTGTCGCGGCTGCGCCAGCGCCAGGGCATCCTCAAGCCGTTCCCGCCACCCGAGGAGGCGCTCGCCCATCCCTATACCGACATCGAGCGGCGGGTCGTCGAGCACCACCGCCGCCGACAGATCGTCGGCACCCCCGGCCAGGTCAAGGCCGGGCTCGAAGACCTCGCCGAACGATACGGCGTCGACGAGATCGTCGTGCTGACGATCACCCACGACTACGAGGCGCGCAAACGTTCCTATACCCTGCTCGCCGAGGCGTTCGGACTTGAAAGGCTGGCCGTCGGATGTTCATGAAGCTGATCGTCGCGGTGCTGGTGCTGGTCGGGCTTGGCCTGGCGGTGCGGATCTACATGAGCCGGCCGTCCGAAAACGAATTGCGGCCGGACGAACGCATCGCGATCCGCGAGCTGCGCGACCCGATCCCCGGCAACGCCTTTCTCGCCTGCCCGCCGAATTATTGCCAGGCGACGGCGGCGGCGAGCCCGGCCTTCGCGCTGCCGGTCGACCGCCTCGCCGCGCTCTGGACGCAGCTCCTGGCGGGCGAACCGAACATCGTCAAGGTCGCTGCCCAGCCGGACCAGAACCGGCTGGTGGTGATCCAGCATACGTCCGTGTTCGGCTTTCCGGACATCGTCACGGCCGAGTTCGTCGCGCTTGGTCCCGACCGGTCGAGCCTTGCCGTCTACAGCCGGGCGCGCTACGGCAGCGGTGATTTCGGGACCAACCGCCGGCGCGTCAGGGCGTGGCTGAGCCAGCTCGAGAGCTTGGCTGACATAGTGGTGCCCGACGGCACCCCAGCGGCGCCGGACGCAGCGTCGAAATAGCGTCCGGCGCGGAAAAACCCACAGGCATTGCGCGCCTAGTCTAGTAGAGGCCGCCGGTACCTCTGAGCACGACGGTCGGCGGCGGCAGCACGGTGCCCATCGGCAACCGGGCATTGACGCTGACCAGCGGCGCGCCGGGCGGCATGCCCGCATCGCCCATCTCGCCGGCATCCGGGTCGGCGGCGATCTGCGCCTCGCCGCGGCCGCCGCCGCTGCCGCTGCCGGGCTCGGTGCCGGGGCGGAAGGCTTCGAGGATCGCATCCTTGTCGCTCGCGACCGTGCGCTGGCCGCTGATCGAGTTGACCAGCACCATACTGGCGCCCGGCGCGTCGGGGAACGGCAGCGCCGGCGCGTTCTTCAACGCGTCGGCCATGAAGTCGCGGAACACCGGCGCCGCGACATTGCCGCCGGTCTCGCCGTCGCCCAGGGTGCGCGGTATGTCGAAACCGACAAAGGCGCCGGCGGCGATATCGGGCGAGAAGCCGACGAACCAGGCGTCGAGCCAATCGCTCGAGGTGCCGGTCTTGCCGGCGATCGGCTTGCCCACGTCCTTGACCTTGATGCCGGTGCCCTGCTGCACGACGCCTTCCATCATCGAGATGATCTGATGATCGGCGACCTGGTCGATGAGCGGGTCGGGCTTGTTGGCCTTGTAGTAGATCGGGTTGTTGGCGTAGCTCGCGCCTTTGAGCCAGATCATCGAGGGATCGGCGGCGCCCGCGGGATGATAGAGGCCGCCGGTGTCGGGGGCGTTGCGCGGCCCGGCGACGATAAAGCAGGCGGCGCAGGACCCGATCCCCTTCTGATAGATGATCTGTCCCTGGCGGTCCTGCACCAGATCAATGATCGACGGCAGCAGCCAATGCCCGCCATTGTCGAGCATCGAATACGCCGCGGTCATCCGGTAGAGCGTCGTGTCGCCGGCGCCCAGCGCCATCGAATAATAGAGCGGCATCTTGTCCATGATGCCGAACTCTTCGACCGTTTTGGCGATCGCCGGCAGCCCGATCACCGAGGCGAGCCGCGCCGTCGCCAAATTGCGCGAATGCACCAGCGCCTGGCGCAGCGTCGTCGAACCGACGTAGTTGCCTTCGTAGTTGACCGGGCTCCATTTGGGCAGTCCCGGCCCCTGGTCGAGCTCGATCGGCGCGTCCTGGATGATCGTCGACGGGGTATAGTCGCCCTGGAGCGCGGTGACGTAGACGAACGGTTTGATCGACGAGCCGGGCTGGCGTCTCGCCTGGACGGCGCGGTCGAACTGGCTGTCGCGGTAATCCCAGCCGCCAACCAGGGCAAAGGTCCGTCCGGTCTTGGGGTCCATCGCCACGAAGCCGCCGCTGACGTCCGGGATCTGGCGCAAACCGTAAAGCAGGGCGGCGGAAACCGGCCCGCGCTTGGCGTTGCCCGAAGCGCTGGAAGCGGGAGCGGCGGCGCCGAGCGGCTCGACCAGAACGAGGTCGCCCACGTTCAGCACTTCCTGCGCCCGGTACACCGCCGGGCCGAGCCGCTGGTCGGCGACGGTGCGCCGCGCCCAGGTCAGCTCGCTCAGCGGGATGCGGCCGATGGCGCCGCTCTTCAGCGCGATGTTGGCGCCCGAATTGTCGACGCTCGTCACCGCGGCAAGACGCCAATCGGGCATCGTCGGCGGCTCCGGGGTTGTAGTCAGCGAGGCCTCCGCCGCCGCGACGCTCGCCAGGTGCGCGACCGGCCCGCGCCAGCCGTGCCGCCGGTCGTATTCGACGAGCCCGGTGCGAAAGGCGTGCTCGGCCATCGCCTGGTAGGCCGGCACATAGCTCGTCCGCACGGTGAGACCGCCCTCGTAGACCTTTTTCTCGCCGAAACGGTCGATCAGTTCGCGCCGCACCTCCTCGGCGAAATACCCGGCCTGGACCGGTTCCGGCTGGGCGCGCGGGACCGCGTCGAGCGGCTGGTTCTTTGCCGCCTCGGCCTGGGAGGCGGTGATCCAGCCTTGTTCGGCCATGCCGTCGAGCACCCAGTCGCGCCGCGTCTTCGCCGCCTCGGGATGGCGCACCGGGTTGTAGTTGTTCGGCGCCTTGGGCAGCGCGGCGAGGAATGCCGTCTGGGCGACCGTGAGCTGAGCGAGCGGCTTGCCGAAATAGGTTTCCGAGGCCGTAGCGACGCCATAGGCCCCGGCGCCGAAATACATCTCGTTCAGGTAGATTTCGAGAATGCGGTCCTTGCTGAGCTGGTTCTCGATCCGGTAGGCGAGCAGCGCCTCCTTGACCTTGCGCGAGACCGAGACCTCGTTGGTCAACAGAAAATGGCGAACGAGCTGCTGGGTGATCGTCGACGCGCCGATCGGCCGCTGGCCCCGCCCATAGCGCATCAGGTCGGCAAACGCGGCGCGCAGGATCGACAGCGGGTTGACCCCGTTGTGGCTGTAGAAGTCGCGATCCTCGGCGGAGAGAAACGCCTGCACGACCACCGGCGGGATTTGCTTGAACGGAATGATCGTGCGGTTTTCGGTGGCGTATTCCGCCATGAAGCTGCCGTCGCCGGCATAGATTTTGGTGCCGGTCGCGGGCTGGTAGGTCAAAAGCTGCTGGTGGTCGGGCAGATCCTGGCTGAAATGCGCGATCGCCAGGGCGACGGCGCCGCCCGCGAAGACGGCGACGAGGATCACGATGACGAACAGCAGCTGCGCCAATCCGCGCAGAAAATTCGCTATCGCGCTTAGCACGACGCCACCGCGCAGGCGCCCAGGTAGCCGTAACATCGACGGTAAAATGCCATGCCGGTCCCCAGCGCCGCCAGAGCGCAATTTGAAGCGGGCGGCACCTCGGCAAACACGTCGCGGCGGGTATCATTCCCCGCGCGAATCTAAACCAAATTTTTACCGAGCCGGCTGTAGTAATTACTGACGGCGGGGTTTCCCTGCCCGCCGCAGGAGGCTCGCGATCGGCAATCCCGCGTTGCTGCACGGCGCGGTCGGATGCGAGGCCGTGGAGCTGTCGGCCTTCACCGATCCGCGGCTGGAGCAGGCCCATCATTATTGGCGCGGCAAGGCCGCCGGGCGCAGGATGCCCAGTCGCGCCGACATCGATCCGACCGAGATTCCCAAGCTCCTGCCGGACGTGATGCTGGTCGAGCGGCTCGACAATGGCCGCTACCGCTATCGCTTGATCGGCACCGAGAACACCAGTGCGCACGGGGTCAACGCCACCGGCCGCTTCCTCGACGAGGTGCTGCCCGGGCCCGATTACGCCGCGCATGTGCTGCGCCTCTACGACAAATGCGTCGAGCAGCGGCGCGCGCTTTATTCCGAATGCCTGTTCTTCGCCCCCTCGCGCCGCGAGCCCGAGCGGCACACGAAAGTCCTCTTCATGCCGCTCTCGAACGACGGCGAGAGCGTCAACATGATCTTCGTGGTGCAAATCTTCCACTACATCGACAAGGCGACGCGCGAGCGCCATTTCGTCGAGGCGCGGGCCTACAAGGAAATTACCCACATCCTGGTGTAGGCACGCGGATTGGCGCCGTGCTGTTCCAGTTCTTCATGAACACGGTGATCGAAAGGCGCGCCTGAGAAATACGCCGCGGCCGGCGTACCGGCGGTATGACCGCCGCTAGGTGCCGACGAGACCCAGTTGGGGGCTCGACGGCTCGGCGAAGGTCCGCTTCGGGATGCGCCCGGCGAGCCGCGCAAAGCGGCCGCCCTCGACCCCGGCCCGCATCGCCGCCGCCATCCGGAGGGGGGCGTGCGATTTGGCGATCGCGGTGTTGACCAGGACGGCGTCGCAGCCCAGCTCCATCGCCAGCGCCGCGTCCGACGCGGTGCCGATCCCGGCGTCGAGCACCACCGGCACCGGACTGCGCGCGCAGATGAGCTCGATCGCCGCCGGGTTGGCGATGCCGCGCCCCGAGCCGATCAGCGACCCCAGCGGCATCACCGCGGCGCAACCGACATCGGCCAGCTTCTGGCAGGTCACGGGATCGTCGTTGCAATAGGGCAGCACGATAAATCCCTTGCGCACCAATTCGTCGGCGGCGGGCACCAGCTGCTCGACATCCGGGTAGAGCGTCTCGCGGTCGCCGATCAGCTCCAGTTTGACCCAATCGGTCTGCAGCGCCTCGCGCGCCAGCTCGGCGGTGAGGATCGCGTCGCGCGCGGTCACGCAGCCCGAGGTGTTGGGCAGCAGCCGGCAGCGCGGGCTCAACGCCTCGACCAGGCTCCCGCTATAGGAATCGAGGCTGATCCGGCGTATCGACATGGTCACCAGCTCGGCCCCGCTTGCCTCCAGCGAATCCAGCATGACCTGCTGGTTGGGATAGCCGGCGGTGCCGATAAAGAGCCGCGATTTGAGCGCGATTCCGGCGATCAGGAAGGGGTCGCTCTCCATGCTCGACATCCTAAAACAGGGTCTGCCCAGGGGGTCAACCAAGGATAGTACGGAAACGCGGGTTGCGCGGAACCCAAATCGTCGCCGAGGCACACGCCCTCGGTGAGGTGGAATAAAACAGCCGGAGAGGCGTTTTTTGCAAATCCCGAGGCATTGCGCCGCGCTTATGTTCCGACAGGTGGAGGAGTCATATGGATAAGAAGATCGCCGGTTTGCTCGGCACGGTCGCTGGCCTGGCAAGTGTCACCTCCGCGCAAGCTACAACCTCTCCTGGTTTCAACCTGTCGGATTCGCTGCAGGCGTCTTCTTATGCGGAGCTCCTTGCGCCAATCCCGAATGCCGTCGCGCTGCTAAAGGCTGACGATGCCGCTCGCGCGCAAAAAACGAAGCCTCGGGAGGGGGTTCAAATTGCTCAGGGATACTATTACCCCAATTACAATTATTACGGCAATTATTACAACCCCTATTACGGTCGCTATTACAATCCCTATTATCGTGATTATTACCCTCGTTACCGCAATCACCATCACCACCATCACCATCATCACCAGGATCGCTACTAGGCGATCGGGCTAAGCGGGGCGGAGCCGCCGGCCGGTCACGCGCGACGTTCGACTTCAAGCCGGCCGGAAAACCGAAACCCGCGACCCAAACCCGCGAAATCGATCCCCTTGGGGGCGGACATGAGACAGCCAGCGGCACGGCAGCGCTGATATGGCGGGGTCAATGTCGTCAGGGTGGGGTCATTCCCCACGAAGGCGCGCGGCACACTGCGGGAAGTCGCCCTGACATATCGGCGAACCATCCGGGTCGGCCTTGCGGCGGGATGTCCTCGAATGTGGGAGGGAACTGGCCGCCTCGAGGGCGAGTCGGTTTTTCCCATGGTGAGTGGGTGGCGTGTCTGGCCCGGGCGAATGCACCGGGGCCAGGGACAAATTTTCACCCGCCCTGCAGCGGGCGGACGATCTCGACCGCGTCGCCGGCGCTCAGTTCCAACGCGTCCCAGGCCGCGCGGCGCACTACCGCGCCGTTGATCGCGACGGCGAGAAACCGCGCGCCGGGATCGATCCCCCGCCCGGCGAGCAACTGCGCGACGGTGGTCGCCGCGACCTCCTCGTCGACGCCGTTGATCTTGACCCGCGTCATTGCGCCGCCGCGGCGACCGGCGCCGGCCGCGGCTTGTCGAGGCGCGCCCTATCGGAGCGCCGCGGGCCGGAGCGCTGCGGGCCGAAGCGCTGCGGGCCGAAGCGCTGGGGATCGAAGGCCAGCGCCATGTCCGGCAGCCGTCCGGTGAGGATATAGGCGCTGACGACCGCGGCGCTGACCGGCGTCAACAGGATGCCGTTGCGGTGGTGCCCGGTCGCGATGACGAGCCCGTCGATGCCGCTCGGGCCCAGCATCGGCGCGTCGTCGGGCGAGCCCGGCCGGAACCCGACCCAGGTCTCGGCGATCGGCAATTCCTCGATCGTCGGCACCGCGCGCCAGGCGCCCTCGAGCAGCGCCAGCATCCCGCCGGCGGTGATCGTGGTGTCGAAGCCGCGTTCCTCGACCGTCCCGCCGACGATCAGCCGGCCGTCGTTGCGCGGCACCAGGTAGCCGCGCGGCAGCCACACCACATGGCGCAGGATCGGCGCCTTCGGGTCCATCTGCAGCGCCAGCATCTGCCCCTTGATCGGGCGCACCGGCGGCTGGTAACGCGCCGGAATGCCGCCGACCCCGCGCGACCACGCGCCGGCGGCGAGAACGACGATCTCGGCGTCGTCGCGGCCCCGCGCGGTCTCGACGCCGCGGGCTTGGCCGCCGGCGATCGCGACCTCCGCCACCGGGCAATGTTCGTGGATGTCGACCCCGGCGCCGCGACAGGCGGCGATCAGCGCGCGGGCCAGCGCGCGGTTCTCGACCTGGTGGTCGTTGCGGCTGAACACGGCGGCCGCGATGCCGGGCTTCAAATGCGGCTCGCGCCGCCGCGCCTCGCCGGCGTTCAGCCATTCGAGGTCGAGGCCGAGGCCGAGGCCCTGCTGGAATTCGTACGAATGCCGCAGCGTCTCGGCATCGTCGCGATTGAGGGCGACGACCAGCGTCCCTTCGTCGCGGTACTCGGCGGAAATCCCGGTCGCCGCCTCGAGTTCGCGCGCGAACTCGGGCCATAGACGCTGGCTTTCCAGCGTCAGCGGCAACAGCGGCTCCTCGCCCGGCTCGGTCTCCACCGCGGCGGCGAGCATCCCCGCCGCTGCCCAGCTCGCGCCGCGCCCGGCCTCGCCCTTGTCGTAGACGGCGACCCGGCAACCGGCCTGCGCCAGCCGCCAGGCGATGCCGAGCCCGATGACGCCGGCGCCGATGACGACGGTCTTCGGTCGATCCGATGCTGCGGTGTTTTGCGCGCTAATCACGGACTCCCTTCACCGGGACAGGCCCGGCCAGGTTCAGTGGGTCTGTTCTCAGCTGCCGGACTCGGGCGGACACGCCGCACCGCCGGGCAGCACCCCAGCCTCGCCCCAATTTTGGGCCGGGACCGAGGCGATGCAAGGGTTTTCTTTGCCAGAGCCCGCGAGCGCGCCGATGGTTAACCTTTCAGTGACCTTTTCGCGGCATTCTGGTTAAGACGCGCTTCCCTGGATGCGCGCTGCCCGCATGGGCATCCTCCCCTCAGCCTTGAGGCCGCCTCACTGGCGGCCTCCTTTTTTGCACGGTCGGCGCGACGGCTCCCGCCTATAGTAAAAGCGAAGCTGAGCGGGTGACGCATGATTCTGCGGGCGATGCTGCGAGCCACTGCCGTGGCCCTGGTCTTGTGCGGCGCGAAACTGACGGACCCAGCCTTGGCGGCCGGGGCGGGGACGCTGCGCGGCCAGATCGAGACCTACCTCAAGCGGCTCGGCGCCCTCCATTGGGACGGCGCCGACACATTCGACGTGCGCGATGACGGCGACGCGGCGGTCGCGGTCATTGCCAACGGGCGCTTTTCGGTCCGGAAAAACCCGGCCGATCCCAAACCGGCGGCGACGATCACGATCGATCGTCTGGAAATCCGC
Source organism: Allostellaceae bacterium (assembly GCA_035648415.1). Lineage (GTDB taxonomy): Bacteria > Pseudomonadota > Alphaproteobacteria > ATCC43930 > CGMCC-115725 > DATARH01. The sequence continues at coordinate 10,327 of DASRLO010000004.1, read as the reverse complement.
CGCAAACCCGCCGCGAGCGGCGGCGAGGTCGAGTTCGACGTCACCCTCCCGTCGCGCACGACGCTCGTCGCGGCCGACGGGACGGAGTTTACCCTGGCGCTGACCGACCCGGCCGCCAGCGCGGTGGTCGAAGAGCCGGACGACCGCTACCGCAGCCTCAGCGCGAGTTTCGCCGGTGCCCGGATCGAGCGGACCGGGTCTGCCGATTGGATCAAGTTCGGTGCGATGACCACGCAGTCGAAGGTCGCGGCAAGCGATGGCGGCGGCTGGAACGGGCCGATCGATTTCGAGGTCAAGGCGGTCGAGTTCCTCTTCACCGACGCCGCGCTCGGCGGCACGATCGACCGGATCCGCTACAGCGCCGACGCGAGCGGGCCGAGCCTCGCCGACCTCGACGCGCTGCGCGACGAGGTCGGCGGGCTGCGCCAGAAGGCGCAGGACGATCCCGCCGCCAAACCGGATCTGTGGCTCGCGCTGCTGCCCAAATTCTTCGCCGTCTTTACCCGGTCGAAAGGTGAGCTGGCGGTCGAAGGCACGAGCGTCAAGCGGCCGGGTGGCGATACGCTGGTGACCTTGGCGAAGGCCACGATGGCCGGCAGCATGACCGGGCTCGGCAGCGACGGCGCGGCGGTGCGCTTCACCTTCGGCCATGACGGGTTGGCGATCGCGCCGTCGCTGGTCCCCGAGCCGCAGGTGCCGCGGCGGATGGTCGTCGATTTCGGCATCGAGCAGATCGCGGGGGCGCCGTTGCGCACGATCCTCGACGCGGCGAGCAAGACCGGGCCCGGCGCGAGCGACGCCGACAAGCAGGCGGTGTTGCCGCAGATCATCGGCGCCGCGATGGCGCTGAAGCCGCTGCTGCGGCTCTACCAGCTCACGCTCGATTTCAAGGAGGTCCGCATCGACGCCGGCGGGGAGGCGAAACGCGCGCCGCCGCCGCCGATCGGCTACGCCGCTTCCGGCGATATCACCGTCCATGGCTTTGATGCGCTGCCCGGGATCCTCGCCGCGCCGGACGTGCGCATGTACCTGCCGCTGATGAAGTTTCTCGGCATCCCGGAAGACGATGCCGACGGCGCCAAGGCGGTCAAATTTCACCTGACCTCCGAGACCGGAAAGCCGCTCGCGGTCAATGGCAACGACATCGGTGGCTGGCAGGCTGGCGGCCGATCCGGGCCGACGCCGCCCGGCTGGCAGCGCCTGTTGCGCCTCGCCGACCCGCCGGAAGAAGGCAGCGACGTGCGCGCGGTGCAGAACGCCGTGAAGGCGAACGAGGCCGAACCGTTCGCCGACGGGGTTTACGACACGGCGACAGCGTTGGCGGTGGCGCGGTTTCAGAAACAGGCCGGGCTCAACATCAGCGGCGTGGTCGATGCGGCAACCCGCGACAAGCTCGGGCTCACCCCTGCGCAGGCGCAACCCAGGCCGAAGCAGTGATCGCCGTTTCAAGCGGGCTTACTTGCCGAGTTGCCGTCAACCGGCGCGTCGGCCGAACCGGTGGGTCGTCGGGAAACAAAAAGCGGGAACCGGAGGAGTTCCGGTTCCCGCTTTGCCCGCCGCGAGCGGCGGGGTTGGTGTTAGGCCGCTTGGTGCGGCGAACGCCGGTCTTCGATCGCGACGGGCCGGAACCCGGCGCGCACCGAACCGTCCGGGCTCACCCGGCGCGGCGACGGACGCGCCATCGCCACCTCGGCCTGACGGTCGGCGACGATGCCCATCAGCCGGCGCAGCGCCTCGCGGCCGCGCGACAGACGGGAGCGCACGGTGCCTACCGGGACCCCGATGACATCGGCGACCGCCTCGTAACGCATGCCCTCGAGGCCGACCAGGAGGATTACGACGCGCTGCTCTTCGGGCAACCGGGCCAGCGCGCGATCGAGGTCGCGCAGCTCGAGACGCTTGCCTTGATCCGCGGCGCGGGTGAGGGACGGTTCGGTCTCGCTGACGGATACCGCGGCGCCTTCGCGCACCGCCCGGCGAACCTGGTTGACATATTGGTTATGCAGGATGGTGAAGAGCCACGCCCGCAGATCGGTGCCTTCCTTCCACAGGTGCAATTTCGCGAGCCCGCGGACGAGGCAATCCTGGACGAGGTCATCCGCCGCGACGACATCGCGGGTCAGCGCCCGGGCGTACCGACGCAGGCGGGGAATTTCGGCTTCAATTCTGTCTCGGAGCTCGGCCACTTGGCTTCTCCCGTTTTTTTGCGACCGGCGGATGCCGATCCGGAACGGGGTGAAATCTACCGAGCGCCGGCAACCCGATGATGACAAGCGAGCGTCTTTTTGTAAGTAATTGTAACCGAATGTGTCGGCAAACTGGTAAAGTGGGTGTGACTTTGCTTGCGACTTCAGCGGTTGGGTTCGGTAGCGGACAATGAATGAAAGCGGCCACATCCTGGTCGTCGACGATCAGCAAGAGATTTGCGACCTGGTCCGCGAATATTTGTCGGACGAGGGCTTCCGAGTCTCGACCGCCAACGACGGCGCCGGGCTGCGCGAGGAGATGGCGCGCGGCCCGATCGATCTCGTCATCCTCGATCTGGTGCTGCGTGGCGAGGATGGGTTGCAGCTCGCTCGCGAGCTGCGCAGCCAATCGGATATCGGGATCATCATGCTGACCGGCCGGGGTGAGATCGTGGACCGCATCATCGGTCTCGAAATGGGCGCCGACGACTATCTGTCGAAGCCGTTTCACCTGCGCGAATTGCTGGCGCGGGTGCGCAGCGTGCTGCGCCGCGGGTCGACCCGCGGCGGGGGCGGCGACAAGGCGGGGGAATCCCGCGCCCGCATCCGCTTTGCCGGCTGGAGCCTCGACCTGGCCAGCCGCGAGCTGCTGTCGTCGGCGGGCGAAGAGGTGAGGCTGACGACCGGCGAGTTCGAGCTGCTGGCGGCCTTTGTCAACCACGCCAACCAGGTGCTGTCGCGCGACCGGCTGCTCGATCTGTCGCGGCACCGCGAGGCCGGCCCATTCGACCGCACGATCGACGTCCAGGTCGGCCGGCTGCGCCGCAAGCTCGAGGAAGACCCGAAAAACCCGACGATGATCAAGACGGTGCGCGGCGGCGGCTACATCTTCACGCCGCCGATCGAGGACGAGTAGCCGACCTTTAGACTAAAGAATCCCGTTCGAGCGCGCGCAACTTCGCCGAGCTGGCGCTATGCTCGGCCGCCGATGCGGAGACGACGATGAACGACAGCGACGCCGTGCTCGCCGCCAATCTCGAATTCTACCGCGCGTTCACGACGCGCGACGTGGAGGCGATGGAGGCGCTGTGGGCGCGGCGCGCGCCGGTCGCCTGCGTCCATCCCGGCTGGCCGCCGCTCGCCGACCGCGACGCGGTGCTGGAAAGCTGGCGCGGCATCCTTTCGAACCCCGCTTCGCCGCGCATCGCCTGCTATGACGAGCGGGTGTTTCTTTATGGCGACACGGCGCTGGTGGTCTGCGAGGAGGAGTTCGACGGCGGCACCCTCATCGCCAGCAACTGGTTCGTGCGCGAGGACGGCGGCTGGCGGCTGGCGCACCATCAAGCCGGGCAACTCGCCGCCCGCCGCCCGACCGGCCCGCATCCGGCGTCGGGAAGGATGAACTAACGGCGAACGCCGAACCTCTCCGCCTTTTGGGGAAAGGGCGGGCAAGCGTATTGACATTGTGGATACAAAGAAGCATATCCCGCGGATGTCAAAAGACCGTTCTCTGGTGTCGGAAGAGCACGGCGCTGAACTCGTTGCGGTCGCAGAACACCCTTCGGCGACCGATGCGAAGGGCAGCATCAACCTTCGCATAGAGGCCAATACCCGACAGCTCATCGACGAGGCGGCGGCGATCCTTGGTAAGACCCGCACCGAGTTCATGATCGAGAGTGCCCGGCGGCAGGCGATCGATGTGCTGCTCGATCAGCGCCTCTTCGTGCTTGATGCCGAGCGCTATGACGCTTTCATGCACGCGCTCGACCATCCCCCCGCACCCGGACCGAAACTACGATCTTTACTGCGCCGAATACCGGCATGGCGGGGATAGAAGGCGATCCGAGCCGTTCCAAAACCCCGCCTTTCGGTGCCTGTTCCCTTGACTTCGGAGCATGTCCTTTCGGGCTTCGACTGTGGTGAGCCGGCTCTGAACGGCTGGTTGCAGCACCGGGCCCTGAAGAACGAAAATCGTTTCTCGCGCACCTATGTTGTGTGTGAGGGCAACCGAGTAGTCGCCTATTTCTGCATTTCAGCTGGTGCGGTGGACCGCGCGACCGCTCCGGGCAAGCTACGGCGCAACGCGCCAGACACGATTCCAGTTTCGGTGATTGGGCGGTTGGCCGTGAGTCGCGACCATGCGGGCAAAGGACTCGGGGCCGATATCCTCGCGGAAGCGTTGCACCGCGTGGCGGTTGCCTCTCAGAGCATCGGGATTGGGGCCGTGCTGGTCCATGCCAAGGACGATGCGGCGAAGCGCTTTTATATAAGCTGCGCCGAGTTCATCGAATATCCAAAGGACAGCCGCACCTTGTTTCTCCCCATCGAAACCGTGGTCGCAGCCTTCAGCTAGATTTGGAGAGCCGCGCGATGAGCGAAGCCAAGCGAAAAAGGGAACAGCAGGAAAGATCGGCCTGGCCGCGCGCAGATAGTTGCCGAGGCAGAATTGATCTGCATTTTCTCCCGCCGGTTGCTTCGATCAATGGCGCGCGCATACGCAAATTGACGGGCGACGACACAATACCCGATGCGACGCAGGTAATTTTGAACGCGTTCCGGGCCGTGGTCGGGGATCGGACATTTTGTGTTGGCTTCTGCCTCGGAAACGAGACCGGGTTTAGCGCGGTCGGGATCGCGGTGATCGACCGCTTGATGATGGAAGCGCCGGGCGCAGCACTACATGTCGTGCCGGTTGTTCATGAGGACATTGCTTGGGACATCGTACTACGCCACCTGCGCAGTTTCGCCGGTCGGGTTTTGCTCTTCGCCTTCCCGGACTCCGACGTCTATGACGCCGGAACAGCGGAAAAATACTATTCCGACGCGATCCGGCTTTTTGATCCGGAAGGAATGCAGGCCGAACGGTTGACGGTTGCCCAACGCCGGAAAATACGAGAGCAGAAAGCCGCAATTCTGGACCGCCCGCCGCCGCCCATGTTTTACACGGCAACCGGCATCGCGCAGAAAGATTCCCCTTGGATCTTTCGTTTTGCAACGCCTGCTGGAAAAGTCATCCGGGCGGCCGTTTGGAACGGGCGGCGCGACTACGCCCATGAGTTTTCCGAAGATATCGCGCGATGGGTCGGAGGCGATAGGATCGCCGTCGCGCAAGTCGATAGCCCCGTCGGGATCAACCGCCGTTCGTCCCTTGATCTCACGCACTGGCTCGCCAAGGATTTCGACGGCGTCATTCATTGGGCGCGTGATACGCAGACTTTTTAATCGATCCTCAAGTCGTTCATCCGGCTCGATCTGGAATCAGTCGGTCCGCCGGAACTCCCGGAGGGCTGGAAACCGGAGATCACGATCTTCGCGGCTAATGGTGACAATCAATGAAACCGGCTGGCGAAGCGGGAGGCCGTCCCTAATTCATCCGCCGGCCCCAGCGGAACCGGGCGCGCTTCGCCAGCTCCTCGACCGCCTGCACCGCTTCGACCACCTCGCGCACCTCGGAGAGGCGCCCGGCGGTCTCGCCGTCGAGCTTGCCGTCCCAGCGCTCCGGCCGGTAGCGCCGCTGGAACGCGGCGAGGGACGCCGCCTCGACACCCGCCTCGACGCAATAGCCGGTCCGCGCGAGGTCGGCGAGGGCGCTCGCCCGCTCGACGACGCCAACTCCACGCCCGCGGCGCCGGCGTGTCTCGGGCATCGGCTCCGGCCATAACCCGATCCCGGCGCGGGCGAGGCGCGGCCAGTCGAACAATTCACCGGGGTCGGCCTTGCGGGTCGGGGCGATGTCGGAATGGCCGACAACCCGGTAGGACGGGATGCGGCGGCGCGCGACGATGTCGCGGCACAGCGCCTCGACCGCCTGCATCTGCGCCTCGAGGAACGGGCGATAGCCCCATTCGTGGCCGGGATTGACGATCTCGACGCCGATCGAGACCGTGTTGAGCGTGGTCTCGCCCATCCAATACGATATCCCGGCATGCCAGGCGCGGCGCTCCTCGGGCACCAGCCGCCATACCGTTCCGTCCTCCTCGACGACATAGTGCGAGCTCACCCGCGCCGCGGGGTCGCACAGCCGGTCGAGAGCCGCCGCAGCGCTCCGCATGCCGGTATAGTGCAGCACCAGCGTGTCGATGCGCGGCGTCCCGCCGACGACCTCGCCGCGGCTGTCGTGGTTCGACGATTCTCGCTCGCGGATCGCCAGCCCGCTCATGTCGGTCGCTTCATGCCGATCTGTTCATGCCTGAGGATGCGCCGACTTTGACCAGCCGATCGTGCGCGGCGTTGATCCGCGCGATCCGGGCGGTGGCGCGCTGCAGGATTTCCGGCGGCAGGCCTTGCGAGATCAGCGCATCGGGGTGGTGCTCGCGCACCAGCTGGCGGTAGGCGACGCGAATCTCCTCCGACGAGGCGCTCGTGGCGACGCCGAGGATCGCGTGCGGGTCTTCATCCGGCGGCGCGCCGCAATGGGTCGCGCGGATGCGCGCATAGGCAGCGCCGTCAAAGCCGAAGAGCCGCGCCACCTCGCGCAGGTAGGCGTCTTCCGCGGCGCACAGCGCGTGGTCGGCGAGCGCGATGTGGAACAACCCGCCGAGCAGGTCCTCGAGCACCGCGCGGTCACCGGCGAACAGGCGCCCAACCTGCCGCGCGTAGCTCTCGAAGCCGTGGGCGCTGCGCCGCGCCAGGTCGAAGATCATGCGCATGTGCGCCTCTTCGCCGGGCGGCACGCTGAACACCTCGTTGAACGCGGCGACCTCGTCGCGCGTCACCTCGCCGTCGGCCTTCGCCATCTTGGCGCCGAGCGCGACGACCGCGATCGTGAAGGTGACGCGCCGGCGCGGGTCGCCATGGCCGTTGTCGGCCGGCCGGCCGTCGGGGTCGGTCGCCGTATGCCAATGCGGCAAATGCTCGGCGATCCGCGCGAGCAGATGACCGAGCGGCCCGCCAAACGACAGGTGGCGGGCGCCAACGAGGATGCGGCCGACGACGCTCATGGTTTCATAATACGATATCTCGGCCTCTCCGGTCGATGCGGCGCCCGTATGGCATGCTCGTTCCGCACACGGCTGCCGATCTCGCGCTGAAACAAGAAAACGGCGAGCGGGCGCCGAGGCCGGCGGCCGGCCCAACCGAGGGTGCGCCGCCGACCGGGTTGACTTCACCCTCGGTTTAATCGACGCCGCCGTTTGCCCGCCGCGTTCGCGTGGGCCATTGCAAATCCCGGCATCTCGAATAGTGTGCGGGCGCTTTTCTTGGAGAAGAGATGCGCATGCGCAAATGGGTGCCGACGCTTGTGCTGCTCGCGCTGCTCGCGCCGGCGGTCGCGTTTTCGCAAAACAAATCCGCCCCCAGCCCCGCGCCGAACCCGGCCCCCGCGGCGCCGGCGCCCGTTCCCGCGCCGGGCCCCGCTGTCGCTCCGGGCCCCGCTGCTGTCGCCAACAGCAAGAGCAGCGTCTACGAGCAGCTCAACCTGTTCGGCGAGGCGTTCGAGCGGATCCGCCAGGACGCGGTCGAGCCGGTGGGAGACCGCCGGCTGATCGAGACCGCGATTACCGGCATGCTCGCCAGCCTCGACCCCGGCTCGGCCTATCTGAGCGAGGACGAGTACAAGGCGCAGCAAACCCCGTCCGACCCGCAAACCGGGTCGATCGGCCTCGTCGTCACGATCCAGTCCGGGCAGCTCAAGGTGGTCTCGCCGCGCGACGGTTCGCCGTCCGCCGCGACCGGGATCAAGCCGGGCGAAGCGATCTTCGCGATCGACAAGGAGCCGGTCTTCGACCTGACCCTGGCCGAGATCGAGGCCAAGCTGCGCGGCCCGGCCGACAGCGAGGTGACGCTCACCACCCGCGGCGCCGACGGCAAGCCGGCCGAGATCAAGGTCAAGCGCGCCACCGGCAAATGGCCCACCGTCACCTCGCATGTCGAGGGCGGCGATGTCGGCTACATCCGGCTCGCCGGGTTCGATGGCGGGACGCAGGCGGCGCTCAGCGCCGCCGTGCGGAACCTCCAGCAAGGTAACAGCAAGCTGATCGGCTACGTCGTCGACCTGCGCAACAATCCGGGCGGCGATTTCGACGTCGCGGTGAACGCGGCCGACGATTTCATCGACAAGGGCGACATCGCCCTGGTCAAGGGGCGCAAGAGCGGCAGCGTCAAGCACCTCGCCGCGACGCCGGGCGACATCGCCAATGGGTTGCCGATCGTCGCGCTGGTCAACGGCGGCACCGCCAGCGAGGCCGAGCTCGTCGCCGGGGCGCTGCAGGACAACCACCGCGCCGTTCTCGTCGGCACCAAGACCTTTGGCGAGAGCGCGATCACGACGGTGATCCCGTTGAACGGCAACGGCGCGATCAAATTGACCACGGCGCGGTTCCAGACGCCGAGCGGCCGGGCGATCCAGGGCAAGGGGCTCGACCCCGACCTGGTCGTCGCGCCGGTCAAGCTCGAGCGGCTCGCTTCGGGCATGAGCCGGCACGAGGCCGATCTGCGCGGCGCGCTGAAGAACACCGACCCGGTGGTGCCGGGCTCGAACCCGGCCAGCCCCGCGCCAAAGCCGGGAACGCCGGCGAGCGAACCGAACGCCGCGGCCCCGCCGCCCGGCGCGACGCCCGCGGCGACGCCAAAGGAGACGACGTCGTCGGTCGCCACCGGCGAGCTCGGCGGCTCGGAGGACGAGCAGCTGACCCAGGCGCTCGACATGCTGCACGGCCTGGCGCTGGCCACCGCGCGCAATAACCGCTAGGGCGCGACCGGTGCGCATCCTCGTTCTGGGCGCCGGCGCGGTCGGCGGTTATTTCGGCGGGCGGCTCGCCGAGACCGGCCGCGACGTCACCTTTCTCGTCCGTCCGGCGCGCGCGGCGCTGCTCGCCGGGCGGGGGCTGCGGGTGGCGAGCCCGCTCGGCGACTTCACCGTCAAGCCGCAACTTGCCACCGCCGAGCGGCTCGACGGTCCTTACGACCTCATCCTGCTGACCGCGAAGCATTACGACCTGGACCAGGCGATCGCCGCGATCCGCCCGGCGGTCGGCGCCGGCAGCGCGGTCTTGCCGATGCTGAACGGGCTCGTGCATCTCGACCGGCTCGCCGCCGCGTTCGGGCCGGAAGCCGTGCTGGGCGGCGTCGCCTATGTCGGCGCCAGCCTGCAACCCGACGGCAGCATCCGCCACCACAACCAGCTCTCCGGCATCGCCTTCGGCGAGCGGCAAGGCGGCGTCAGCGAGCGGGCGCGGGCGATTTCCGCCGAGTTCGAGAACAGCAAGGTCTCCGCCCCGCCGAGCGAGAACGTGATGCTCGATATGTGGGAAAAGTTCGTGATGATCACGACGATGGCCGGGATGAACTGCCTGATGCGCGGCACGATCGGCGAGATCGCCGCGACCGCCGACGGCGCGGATTTGGCGCTGCGGCTGTTCGCCGAGAACCGCGCGGTCGCCGCCGCTTCCGGCTATGCGCCGCGCGAGGCGTATTGCGACAACATCGCGAAAATGCTGACCGAGAAGGGCAGCGTCAACAACGCCTCGATGCACCACGATCTGGCGCACGGCGCGCGCACCGAGGCGGAGTGGGTCGTCGGCGACATGCGCCGCCGCGCGGTCGAGCTCGGCGTGGCGACGCCGCTGCTGCGCACCGCCTACGCCCACCTCCAGGTCTACGAAAACCGGCGCGCCATACACCAATAGAGTGCGGAAATTCGTTAGTGGGTCAGTCTTAAATTTGTCGTCACAAACTCCATCATCGACTCGCGTAAAAGATTGACGCGATGGCGCGCTGCCGCCCACTGGAGCATGTGCCGTAGAGATCGATGTGGGCGCGGTTAGGACTATCAACTGGCCCCTGCGCAATGCCTACGCCGGGCGGAAAGAACTGCTCGGCTTGTGTATTTCCAATTCCTCCCGTTTGCCCAAAAACATCTGCGCCGTCTCCGCCATGCCCGGAACCGGCTTCTAGCCACGTATCGCCGCCCTGTTCTGTAACCTCGTGGATGAGAGCGTAGCCGATGATGGTTATGTTCTTTTGCTGGCCCCACGGACTTGAATCATCGTATGCGCGCTGCGCGAGCGGTCGTGTCCCTGGTGATGGTGTAGGAGACCGCTGACCGGCCCGCCGGAGCGACCGCCAAGAGTCTGGCGCAGGCAGGCCGGTCAGCGGCCACCGGGGCGATCCTGAGTAGGGTTGGGTTGCGACACGCAACTCTG
>DASRLO010000003.1:0-30224 GCA_035648415.1 Allostellaceae bacterium | reverse complement strand
CAGAAGCGGCAATAGACCGGACAGACGAGGCTCGGCTTCAAGAGCACCCGGTCGGGATAGCGGTGGACGATGCCGGGCAGCGGCGACCAGCGTTCGTCGCCGATGGGATCGGCGCGTTCCTCATCGGCGATGTCAAGCTCGGCGGCGGAGGGCACGAATTGCGCGGCGACCGGGTCGGCCGGATCGGCCGGGTCGATCAGCGCCGCCACCTCGTCGGTCAGCGCCACGGCAAACTGTTCGGCGACCCGCCGCACTTCGTCAATCCGCTCGGGCCCGACGAGACCGGCCTCGACCAGATCGTCGGTGCGAAGCGTCACACCGCCTCCAGGCGCTCGTAGGCGGATTTCAGGCGGTCGCGGTCGCGGCGGGTGTCGGCCTCGCGCTCGCGCTGCTCCTCGATCACCTCGGGCTTGGCCTTGGCAAGGAAGCCGGGGTTGCCCAATTTCGCAGCGAACCTGGCGAGGTCGGCGTCGAGCCGGCGGATCTCCTTGCCGAGCCGCGCCTTCTCCTGGCCGAAATCGACGACATCGCCCAGCGGCAGGAGCAGGGTCGTGCCGTCAACCACGACCGAGATGCTGCCGCCTGGCGCCTCGTCGGCCAGGCCGATGCTCTCCACCCGTGCCAGGCGCAAAATATGCTCGCGATGGCGCTCCAGCCACGCCGCCACGGTCGCATCGGCAACCTTGACCAGCAGCGGCACCTTCGCCGCCGCCGGCACATTCATCTCCGAGCAGATCGCGCGGATCGCCGAGATCGCCGCCACCACCCATTCCATCTCGGCAGCGCTTTCGGGATCGGCCAACTCCGATTGAGGCCAGGAAGCGGTCAGCAGCATCCCGGCATCCTTGCCGCCGAGCTGCGCCCAGACCTCCTCGGTCACGAAGGGCATGATCGGGTGCAGCAGGTGGACGATCTGCGTCAGGGCCCAGCCGATCGTCGATCGGGTTTCGGCCTGCGCTGCCGTGTCATCACCCTGCAGGATCGGCTTCGAGAATTCGAGATACCAGCCGCAAAAGCTGCCCCAGACGAATGCGTAGAGCCGGTTCGCCGCCTCGTCGAAACGATAGGCTTCGAGCGCCGCCGTGACGTCCGTCGCACAGTCGCGCAGCGCGCTGGCGATCCAGCGGTTGACGGTCAGCTTGCAGTTCTGCGGAGCGAAGCCGGCATCGAACGCGACACCGTTCATCTCGGCGTAACGGGCCGCGTTCCACAGCTTGGTCACGAAATTCCGGTAGCCCTCGACCCGGCTCTCGGCGAGCTTGATGTCGCGGCCGGGCGCGGCCAGCGCCGACAGGGTGAAGCGCAGCGCGTCGCAGCCGTAACGGTCGATCAGATCGAGCGGGTCGATGATGTTGCCGCGCGACTTCGACATCTTCTGGCCGCGCTCGTCGCGCACCAGCGCGTGGATGTAGACGGTGCGGAACGGCACCTCGCCCCGCCCCTTGTCGTCCTTCATGAAATGCAGCCCCATCATCATCATCCGGGCGACCCAGAAGAAGATGATGTCGAACCCGGTCACCAGCACGTCGCCGGGATAGTAGCGCGCCAGCTCCGGCGTCGGTTCCGGCCAGCCAAGCGTCGAGAACGGCCACAGCGCCGACGAGAACCAGGTGTCGAGCACGTCGTCCTCGCGCCGGAGCGCCACTCCGGCGCCGAACTTCGCCTCGGCCTCCCGGCGCGCTTCCTCTTCGCTCTCGGCGACGAAAACCGAGCCGTCCGGCGCGTACCAGGCCGGGATCCGATGGCCCCACCACAACTGGCGGGAGATGCACCAGGGCTGGATATTGCGCATCCATTCGAAGAACGTGTTCTCCCACTGACGCGGCACAAAAACGGTCTGCCCGGTCTCGACCGCGGCGATCGCCGGTTCTGCCAACGCTTTGGCGTTGCAGTACCATTGGTCGGTCAGCCACGGCTCGATCACCACCCCGGAGCGGTCGTGGTGCGGCACCATCAGCGTATGGTCTTCGACCTTCTCGATCAGCCCAGCGGCCTCGATATCGGCCAATACCCGTTTGCGCGCCGCGAAACGGTCGAGCCCGCGATACGCCTCGGGGGCGTTTTGATTGAGCCGGGCATCGGCATCGAAGATGTTGATCATTTCGAGGCTGTGCCGCTTGCCGACCTCGAAATCGTTGAAATCGTGCGCCGGGGTGATCTTGACCGCGCCGCTGCCCATTTTGGGGTCGGCGTATTCGTCGGCGACGATCGGGATCAGCCGCCCGACCAGCGGCAGCCGCACCCGCTTTCCGACCAGATCGGCAAACCGCGCATCCTGCGGATGCACCGCCACCCCGGTATCGCCGAGCATGGTCTCCGGCCGGGTCGTCGCCACCACGACATAGCGCCCCTCCTCGCCCTCGACGGGATAGCGGATATGCCACAGCGAGCCCCTGGTCTCGCGGCTATCGACTTCAAGGTCTGAGATGGTGGTGTGCATCTCCGGATCCCAGTTCACCAGCCGCTTGTCGCGGTAGATGAGGCCCTCGCGGTAGAGCTGGACGAACACCTTGCGCACCGCGGCGGCAAGCCCCGGATCCATCGTGAAGCGCTCGCGCGGCCAATCCGGCAACGCGCCGAGCCGGCGCAGCTGGTTGACGATCGTGCCGCCCGACTCGGCCTTCCACTCCCACACCCGCTCGATGAAATTCTCGCGGCCGAGCGCGTGCTTGTCGATCTGCCGCTCGGCGAGCCGGTTGGTGACGACGATCTCGGTGGCAATTCCGGCATGGTCGGTGCCGGGCTGCCACAGCGCGTCGCGCCCGCGCATCCGCTCGAACCGGATGAGGATGTCCTGCAAGGTGAAGGTCAGCGCGTGGCCCATGTGCAGGCTGCCGGTGACGTTCGGCGGCGGCATCATGATGGCGTAGGGCCGCTTGGCGCTGTCGGGGTTGGCGGCGAAGCCGCCCGAACGCTCCCACGCCGCATATTGGCGCGGCTCGACCTCGTCCGGCCGGTAGGTCTTGCCGAGCGTCATGGCGCCAGGGGGCGCTCGCCGATCACACGCGTGATCTCGGCCCGCACCAGCCGTTCCACCAGAGCCGGCAGGTTCTCGTCGAGCCAGGCCTGCAGCAAGGGCCGCAGCGTTTGGCGCACCAACGTCTCGAGCGAGGCGTCGCCGCCCTCGCGGTTCGGCAGCGCGGAAAGCCGCGCAAACGAGGCGCCGATCGCCTCGGAGCTGACGGCGGAAATCAGGAACGGCGACTCTTCGCCGCCTTCCGGGCGCGGTGGAGGCGGTTCGATCCGTCCGTCGGACAGAATCGATGCCGGCGCTTCGGGCGGCGCCGGCGCGATTGGCGGGATATGGCGCACGCTGCCGTCGTCGTTGAGCGCTTCGGTCAAATCGAGGACATTCCCCGTCGCCCGTGCCCGCGGCGGAGGACGCGGCACAGCATGTTCGTCCTCGGCGAGAATGCGCCGAATCGAAGTCAGAATCTCATCCATCGAAGGTTCTGGTGGGGATTTACCGTCGGACATTGATACCACCCGCGCCCGCCGTTACGGGCTATCGACTTAAGGCTAAAACGCACATGAGGAGCCTGGGGGCTAACGCAACAGCGCCTATTCCTTGAGGCCGCCGCCGAAGCCGAACCACTTGCTCTTCACCGATCTGTAGTGGCTCTCCATGTCGTAAAGCTGGACCGGCAGCCTCATTTCGGGCGCGATCAGCCGGCCGATCGACGCCGCCACATTGTATTCGGCCACCGCTGAATCGTGCTGGGCGCCGACGAGTTGCGACTCGGTGGTGAAGAGCTGCTGCTCGGAGATCAGCACATCGAGCACGGTGCGCGAGCCGACCAGGGCCTCCTGCTGAGTCCCTTCGAGCGCGATCTGCGCCGCCTTGACCGCCGCCCCGAACGAGGCGACGGCGGCGCGCGCCGACATCAGCGTCTCCCAGCTCTGCGTCGCGGTCTGCACCGCGGCGCGGCGCGCGTCGTCGACCTGGCTGCGGCGCTGGCCCACCGCCTGCTCGGCCTGCCGCGTCTGCGAGTAGATCGCCCCTCCCTCATATAGCGGCATCGTCACCTGGGCGACCACTGAGGCCGTGTCCTCGCGGGCGGTCTTCAGGGTGATCGACGGCGAATAGCTGCGGTTGAGGTCGCCGATAATCGACACCTGCGGCAGGAGCTGCCCGCGCACGACATCGATGTTGTCGCGTGCGGCGGCCTCGGCGAAACCCGCCGAGATCACGTTCGGATTGTTGGTTGACGCCAGCGCCAGGGTCTCGTCCCGGCTGGCGGGCAATACCGGCCGCTCTTTTGCCAGGAGGAGCCGCCCCGGCGCGTGGCCGACCGCGCGGGTGTAGTTGGCGCGACTGACTTCGAGCTGGCCTTCCGACGCGATGCGGTTGGCCGTCGCCTGCGCCAGCGACGATTCGGCCTGGGCGACATCGGTGCGGGTCACCTCGCCGACGCGGAACCGGTCGCGCGTCGCTTCGAGCTGCCTTTTCAGGACCGCCTCATTGTTGCGATTTACCTCGACCAGCGTCTGATCGCGGTAGGTGTCGAAAAACGCCTGCATGACCGCCTGGAAGACGGTCGTCTCGACCGCGAGCGTCTGGGCGCGGGCGGAGTCGACCAGGTTGATCGCCTGCCGTGTCTGCGCCTCGGTACGGCCGCCGCGGTACACCTGCTGGGTAACCCGGAGATCGACCTCGCGCGTGTGGAAAGTCGAGAACTGGTCGCCGGTGCCTTCGCTGAGGGCGCCGCGGTTTATCCCTGCTTCGCCGGTGAACGTCACCGTCGGCCGCCAATTGGAAAGCGCCTGCGGCACGCCCTCATCGGTCTGACGCAGCAGCGCGCGCTGAGCCAGTAATTGCGGGTTGGTGTTGTAGGCGTAACCCAGGGCTTCGGTCAGGGTTTGCGCCGAAACCGGAACGGTCCCGAGCACGACCGCCAGCGCGGTCCCGCCGAGCAGAGGGGCAAACCGTTTGGCACCCATGCGAATCAGCCCTGCCGACAACGGGAACACCTGCGGGGTCGGCTTAGACATCCAATCCTCAGAACACAAAAGCTGGCTTGCGGGCAAACCCGGGAAGTAGCGGCGTTGCCGCGTCAAACATAACGCGCGACGCGAGGACTCCGCCAGTGCGCGTTGTCAGCATGGCGCGGCCGACACCGCTATCCGGCTTGACCACCGCGACCATCCGCCCGCCCTCGGCGAGCTGCGCGGAAATCTCCGCGGGAATTTCCGCGATCGCCCCGGCGAACAGGATCGCATCGTAGGCGGTGCGCGAGCGGCTGCCTTGCGACTGCGCCCCTTCGAGGAAATTGACCGAGGCAATCCGGTGCTCGACGAGCGCTGCCCTGCCCTGCCGCGCCAGTTCCGAATCGGCTTCCAGCGCGACGACGCTGCGTCCCAGCAGCGCGGTCAGCGCCGCCTCGTAGCCGACTCCGGCGCCGACGACGAGCACGTTGTCGCCGCGCGCGATCTCGGCTGCCTGGAGCAGCCGCGCCGCCAGCATCGGCGCCATCAAATACCGGCCGGTCCCGAGGGCCAGCTCGCTGTCGGAATAAGCGATCGCGCGAAGTTTTTCAGGGACAAACACTTCGCGGCGAAGGCTGGCGAAGGCGTTGATCACGCGTTCGTCGGTAATCTTATTGGGCTGCAGTTGACGCTCGATCATGTTGGCGCGGGCTGCTTCGTAACCGGACATCGCATCACCGCGGAAATGAGACAAGGCGCCGGCCGAAACGAACCAGCCCCGGCCCGGTTATATCGGCCCCGCCGGTCAATCACAATTGCCTCTAGCGACATGGCGTGTTGCACCTGCGGTTGTGCCAAGGCCGGCGGCGTGCGAGTTCAACCGCCGATGCGGTACACCGGTTGGCCCGGCGGCAGGCGCGCAAGCAATTCACGGACGCTCGACCCGAGCCGGGGATGGCGCCAGTCGGGCGCGATCTCGCATAACGGCGCGAGGACGAACCGGCGCTGATGCAGCCGCGGATGCGGCAAGGTCAGGGTTGTCGTGTCACAGAGGCGCGATTCGCAGTCGAGCAGGTCGAGGTCGAGCGTCCGAGCGGCATTGGGCGCGCCGCGTAGGCGGCCAAAATCGCTTTCCACGGCGAGCAGACGGTCGAGCAGCGCCCTGGGAGATAGCGTGCATGAAACCATCGCGACGCCGTTGACGAACCAAGGCTGGTCGGAGGCCGGAATCGGCTCCGACGAATACCATCCGGAGCGCGCGACAATTTCGATCCCGCTTCTTGGCAATGCGACGAGCGCGGCCATGAGGGTCTGGAGGGGCGTCTCGGCCGGGGGCGCCGCGAGATTGCTGCCGATGCCGATCAGGATCACGTGCGGCTGCTTACATGCAGTTAACTTGACGCGGTTACCACGCCGGATGACACTTTTACAACTTACCGAATTTTCCGGGGTTGCTGATGATTTTCTACCCGCAGGAGCGTATCGCCATTTTTATTGATGGCGCCAACCTTTATTCCGCGGCGAGAGGTCTCAATTTCGATATCGATTATAAGCGTTTGCTTGATCTTTTTCGGTCGAAGGGACGCCTGATCCGCGCCTTTTATTATACTGCGTTGATGGAGGATCAGGAATATTCGCCGATCCGGCCGCTGGTCGATTGGCTCGATTACAACGGCTACACCATGGTCACCAAGCCGACCAAGGAGTTCACCGATTCGCTGGGGCGGCGCCGGATCAAGGGCAACATGGACATCGAGCTGGCGATCGACATGCTCGAAATGGCTCAGCACATGGACCACGCTATCCTGTTCTCCGGCGACGGCGATTTCCGCCGGCTGGTCGAGGCGGTGCAGCGGCGCGGTGTCCGCGTGTCGGTCGTCTCGACGATACGCTCCTCGCCCCCGATGGCCTCCGACGATCTGCGCCGCCAGGCCGACAGCTTTGTCGAACTGCAGGACCTGGCGCCGAGCATCGCGCGCGCCCACGCGCCGCGCGATGAAGTGGCCCGGCTGCGCGGCGAGACGGTCGATCACGAGTGAGCCTTGCCCTGCGGCTGGCGCTGCCGCCCGACGATTGCCCGCTCTGCCCCCGGCTCGTCGGGTTTCGCGGCGCCCAGCGCAAGGCGCATCCCGACTGGCACAATGCTCCGGTCCCGCCCTTTGGCGAACCATCGGCCAAGCTGTTGATCGTCGGCCTCGCGCCCGGCTTGCGCGGCGCCAATCGCACCGGGCGGCCTTTCACCGGCGACTATGCCGGCGATCTGCTGTACGCGACCCTGCACAAATTCGGTTTCGCGACCGGCCATTACGCCGGCCGCCCGGATGACGGGTTGAGGCTCGAGCGCGCCCGCATCACCAACGCGGTGCGCTGCGTTCCGCCGCAGAACAAACCCGAGACCGGCGAGATCGCGGCTTGCCGGCGGTTTTTGGTCGCGGAGCTGAACGCCCTCCCGAACGTGCGGGTGGTGCTGGCGCTCGGCGCGATCGCCCATCACGCGGTGCTGGCGGCGAAGGAGCTGCGACGCGCCGCCTATCCGTTCGCGCACGCGGCGCTGCACCAACTGCCCGACGGCGTGCTGCTCGCCGACAGCTACCACTGCTCGCGGCTCAACACCAACACCGGCACCCTGACGCGCGAGATGTTCGAGGCAGTGTTCGCGACGCTAAAGGAGCGCCTTGAGCTTCGCTCCGGCTAACCGCGCGCCCGCATGATGCGGGCCTTGTCGCGCTGCCAGTCGCGGGCTTTCTCGGCCTGACGCTTATCGGCCTTGCGCTTGCCGTGAGCGAGGCCGAGCTCGACCTTGGCGCGGCCGCGCTCATTGAAATAGATCGACAGCGGCACCAGGGTCATCCCCTCGCGGCGGATCGCGCCGAGCAGCCGCGCCATCTCCTTGCGGTGCAGCAGGAGCTTGCGTGGGCGGCGCGGCTGATGGCTGAAATGCTTCGCGGGGGCGTATTCGGGGATGTTGGCATTGACCAGAAAGAGCTCTCCATCGCTCTCGTTGGCATAGGCCTCGGCGATGCTGGCCTGGCCCTGGCGCAGCACCTTGACCTCGCTGCCGTGCAGCACGAGCCCGGCTTCGAGCGTGTCCTCGATCAGGTAGTCGTGACGGGCGCGCCGGTTCTGCGCGGCGTAGCGGTCGCCAGCACGCATGCTAATTGACGCGCATGGCTAATTGACGCGCATGCTAATTGATGAGACCGGCGCCCCGCATGGCGTCGCGCACCTTGTCCTGCGTCGCCGGGGTGGTTTCCCACAGCGGCAGGCGCACCTCCGGCCGGCAGCGGCCGAGCAGCGAGGCGGCGTACTTGACCGGCGCCGGGCTGGTCTCGACGAACAGCGCGTCGTGCAGCGGAATGAGGCGTTCGTTGATCGCCCGTACCGCCCCCATGTCGCCCTTCTGCCACGCCTCGTGCATTTCCGAGCAGAGCCGCGGCGCGATATTGGCGGTGACCGAGATGCAGCCGTCACCGCCCTGCGCGAGATAGGCGACGGCAGTGGCGTCCTCGGCGGAGAGCAGCGAGAAATCGGCGCCGATCTCGATCCGCATCTTGACCGGGCGGCTGAGGTCGTTGGTGCCGTCCTTGACGCCGACGATGTTCGGCAATTGGGCGAGCCGTGCCATCGTCGCGTTGGTCATGTCGACCGACGTGCGGCCGGGGATGTTGTAGATGACGATCGGCAGCTCGACCGCGTCGTGCACCGCCTTGAAGTGGTGGTAGAGCCCCTCCTGCGTCGGCTTGTTGTAATACGGACAGACGATCAGCGCCGCGTCGGCGCCGGCCTCTTTCGCCTGCTGCGTCGCCTCGATCGTATGCGCGGTCGAATTAGACCCCGTCCCGGCGATCACGGGAGCCCGTCCCTTGGCGACCTCGACGCACAGCTCGATGACCCGCCGCTGTTCGTCATGCTCGAGTGCCGGGGTTTCGCCGGTCGTGCCGCACGGCACCAGCCCGTGCGTCCCCTGCCCGATCTGCCAGGCGACGAGTTCCTGAAACGCCGTCTCGTCGACCTTGCCGTCGCGGAATGGGGTGATCAGCGCGACCAACGATCCCTTGAACATAGCGTCCTCCCGGTCCGACACGGCGAGCCGGGTAAACGATAATCCTCGCCGCCTTGTGCATCAACAACACCGTAGAGCGAGGGAAAATCCAGAGCTTCGCCTTGCGGCTCCGGGGAAATCCGTAAAGACTGGCCGCCTCCAAAACATCGGCGGGGGAATAGCGGGTGACCGTTGCTTGGTTGCGAATTTTATTGATTGCCGCCGCCATCGGCACCGCGGCAATGCCGGCACGGGCGCAGGATTTGACGGACGCCGACCGCACCGCCGCGGTGGCGGCGATCAGCGCCGCGCGCCTGGGCCAGTGGCCTCAAGCGTATGCGGCTGCCGCGGCCAGCACCAATCCCCTGCCGGTAAAGATCGTACGCTGGCTCGACTACACCCGCTCCAACGTCGCCGGCCGGTTCGCCGATGTCGCCGCTTTTATCGAGCGGAACCCCGACTGGCCGGGTCAGAAGATCCTGCGCCGGCAGGCCGAGCAGGCGCTCGTCAATGAGAGCGACGCCGTCGCCGCTCCGTGGCTGAAGCGGTTTCCACCGGTCAGTGCAATGGGCAAGGCGCGGCTTGCCGCAATCCAGATGGCCGGCGGCGACGCCGTCGGCGGGCAGGCGGCGCTGCGCCAGGCGTGGATCGACGGCGATTTCAACGCCGGCGACGAGCACGATTTCCTCGCGCGCTACGGCGGCAACATCCGGCCGGAGGACAACATCAAGCGGCTCGACCGGCTGCTCTGGGACCGCCAGGGCGACGCGGCGCGCCGCATGTTGCCGATGGTGCCGGCCGATAACCGCGCCGAAGCGGTGGCGCGGCTGGCGCTCTACGACCGCGCCGCCAATGCCGAGACGATCGTCGCCCAAGTCCCGCAGTCGCTGCGCGACGACCCCGGCCTCGTCTTCGACATCGTCCATTCGGAGCGGCACAACGACCAGAACGACGCCGCCGCGCAACTATTGCTCGCCCATCCCGACAACCCGGTGCGGCCGGACAATTGGGCCGGCGAGCGCCAGACCGTCGCGCGCCGCCTGCTTGCCGCCGGCAATGCCGATCTCGCCTATCGCGTCGTCCAGCAGACCACGGCCAGCGACAGTAACAATTACTCGGAAGCCGAGTTCCTTTCCGGCTACATCGCGCTGCGCTTCAAAAAAGACCCGACGCTCGCCTTCGAGCATTTTTCGCGGGTGCTGGCGCGCTCGACGACGCCGTGGGGCAAATCGCGCGCGGCCTATTGGAGCGGTCGCGCCGCCGAGGCCGACGGCAAGCAGCAGCTCGCCGCCAAATGGTACGCCGCCGGCGCCGAGCACATGGCGACGTTCTACGGCCAGCTCGCCGCGCACCAGCTCGGCGACGACGCGCCGCCGCACCCGCTTCCGGAACCGCGCCCGAGCGGCGAGGAAGTCTCCGAGTTCAACACACGCCCGCTGGTCCAGGCGGCAGCCTTGTTCGCCGCCGCATCCGACCGCGATCATGTAAAGGTCTTCCTGTTGCAGGAAGCCGACCTGGCGAAACACCCGATCGACTTCGCGATGATCGCCTCCTTTGCCGAGCAGCACGGACGGGTCGATGTCGCGATCACCGTCGCCAAACGCTCGATCGATGCCGGCATGCCGCTGATGATTCACGGCTACCCGCTGACCAGCCTGCCGTCGGGCAGCACGGTCGAGCATGCGCTGGTCCTCGCCATCGTGCGCACCGAGAGCGCCTTCGACCAGCAAGCCGTCAGCGGCGCCGGGGCGCGCGGCCTGATGCAGCTGATGCCGGGAACGGCGGCGCTGATCGCGCGGCAACAGCAGCTTCCCTACGCGCCCGACCGCCTCACCAGCGACGGGGGTTACAACCTCACGCTCGGCAGCGCGTACATCGCTAAGCTGCTCGACGATTTCGGGGGTTCCTATGCGCTCGCCATCGCCGCGTACAACGCGGGGCCGGGGCGTGTGCGCCAGTGGCTCGGAGATTACGGCGACCCCCGCGGCCGCCAGATCGCGATGGTGGACTGGATCGAATCGATCCCGTTCACCGAGACCCGGCTTTACGTCCAGCGGGTGCTCGAAAGCGTGCAGATCTATCGCGGCCAGAACACCGGCAATACCGCGGCGTTTTCGCTCGCCGCCGATTTGGCGCGTTAGGCCGCGCCGTCGCGTCAGTTCCGCGCCGCTACCGGCACGGCGATCGACGGCACGTAGCGCGCGAGTCCGAAGAATTTTTCGGGATCCTGCGGCTCGCCGTTGACGACGATCTCGTAATGGACGTGGGGACCGGTGGCGCGGCCGGTCGAGCCGAGATAGCCGACCTGGGTGTGGGCGGCGATCCGCTGGCCGACCGATACGGTAAAAGCATGCAAATGGGCATAGCGCGTGGCGATGCCGTTGCCGTGGTCGATCTCGACGATCTTGCCGTAATCGTCGCGGAACCCGGCGAAGGTCACGATTCCGGGCGCGGTAGCATAGACCGGCGTATCGTAGGGCGCGGTCAGGTCGATGCCGGTATGGAAGCCGGCGTGGCCGTTCTCGGGATCGCCGCGCACGCCGAACGGGCTGGAGACCTCATAGTTTTGCAGCGGCGCCGTCACCGGCAGGGCCTTCACCATTGCGCGCAGCGCCGCCAGCTTTTCCGGGCTTAAGGTGGTGTCGGGAACCTGGCCGCGCGACACCGGAATAAAAGGGCCGCCCTCCCCGCGATTGACGCCGAACTCGGCGAAGAGATGGCGTACATCGACGCCGGCCGAGGCCAGCACCCGGGCGAAATGGTCTACCGCGCTGTGCCCGACCGCGAGGGCCGCCTTGCTCGCGACGGCAGGAGCCGGAGCGGCGGCAACCGGAACAGCGACGGGAGCCGGAGCAGCGACGGTCGCCGGAGCGTTGAGGATGCCGGCAACCCGCTGCGGCGCCTCCGCGGGTGCGGCTTGCGGCCGCGCCGCAGCCGCGGCGGTGGTCGGAACCGGCACGGCATTCGCTGCAGGTGCAGGTACCGGCGACACCGGCCGCGCTTCCGCCACCTGCTGCTGAGCATGCCGCAACGCCGACTGCTTTTCGAGCTCACCGACGCGCACCTTTAGCCGATCGCGATCGGAGGAGAGCTGCTCCAGCTTCTTCTGCCACTGGTCGATCTGTCCCAGCAGATCGTTCTGCTTGGCCTGCTGGTCGGCGAGGTCGGTCTCGGCCTTGCTGAGGCGCGCCGCCAGGGTTGCGCGCTGTGCCTCGGCGACATGCAGCTGCTGCGAGAGCTGCGAGACCTTGTCGCCCTTGACGGGCGCGGTCGTGTCGACCGTCGGCGCGGCGGCTTGGCGATCCGGCGCCTGCGCGTGGGCGCGCATTTCTTCGGTGAGGGCCCCGACCCGGCCCTGCGCCGCCGCGAGATCGCGGCTCGAGGCGGCGACCTGATCGCGCAGCCGCGCCATCTCGTCCTGCAAATCGATGTTGGCCGATTCGACGCGGCTCGCCGCGAGCTGTTCGGCGGCCAGATGCCGCTCGTGCAGCACAAAACTGCCGGCCGAGAAGGCGACGGCGATGATCGCGGCGCTCGCGGTGGCGGCATAGAGCGCGCGCCGCGTTTTGAGCGGCGTCAACACCATGCCGGTGGATGGAATAACGGACCGGACCCCGGGGAACCGCAAGGCTCCCTTTTGCACTAAATTACCGATCATTCTCCCCCGCTACCTTGCGGCCCGGGCGGACCGTTTAACCAAGCCTCACGGCCGCCAGCCGGATTTCGCGCCAGCGCCCCCTCATGCCGGGAAGCCTAGCCAAGCGAGTCAGGTATTGCAACAGCAAATCGGCTGTTCGAGCGCCTACACTTTCACTATATCCTCCAAAGAAACGCTACCGGAGTATTTCTTAGAAATCATTCGATAGTCTCAACGCCAACAAAAATCGGCTGCCGATAAACAGCCTTTAATCGTACACCTGGAAAATAAGGCAAGGATAAAATCCAGTATTAGTTCGCTGACGTCCGCCGTCAGCGCAATACCCGATTTCATGGCCTCAATTCTGGAAATCATGCGGCATACACGCAACACTATGTTGCAAATATGCAACGGCGGTCTAGGCGAAAGACGGGACCGCCGCGGGTGAATCCGGCGCCGACAAGAACTGGGTCCGGTAATAGCCGGCAAAGACGCCGTTGCGACGCAGCAGCTCGGGCAGCGTGCCCTGTTCCGCGATGATGCCGTCGCGCAGCACGAGGATCCGGTCGCAGCCGCGGATCGTCGAGAGCCGGTGCGCGATAATGAAAGTTGTGCGCCCGACCACCAGCTCCTCGATCGCCGCCATGACCAGCGCCTCGGTCTCGACGTCGAGCGCCGAGGTCGGTTCGTCGAGGATCAGGATCGGCGCGTCGCGCAGCAGGGCGCGGGCGATGGTGATGCGCTGCTTTTCGCCCTCGGACAGCGCCACGCCGGCTTCGCCGACCAGCGTCTCATAGCCTTCGGACAATTCGCCGATCCGGTCATGGATGTGAGCGCGCCGCGCGGCTTCCTCGATCGCCGCGTCATCGGCGCCGGGCCGGCCGTAGGCGATATTGTCGCGCACCGACAGGGGAAAAATGAGGGGCGGCTGCAGCACCATGCCGATCTGGCTGCGCAGCGATTTGAGCTCGTAGTCGCGGGCGTCGACGCCGTCGATTTCGACCGTGCCGGCGGTGGGATCGAAAAAGCGCGGCAGGAGACCGAGCATCGTCGATTTTCCCGCGCCGGTCGGACCGACAATCGCCACCTTCATCCCCGGCGAGACACTCAGCTCGATCCGGTCGAGCACCGGCGTTTGCGGCAGATAGCGGAAGCTGACCCCGCGCCAGGCGATTTCGCCACGCGCGCCTTGCGGCGGGAACTGCCGTGTGCCGCTCGGCAGATCGGCCTCGGTGTCGAGCACCTCGAACACCCGCCGAGCGCCGACCCGGGCGCCGGCGATCATCCCCCAGCTTTGCGTGATCTGGTTGATCGGCGTGTAGAGCTGCGTGAGATAGGAGATAAAAACAAGGAGCTCGCCGAGCGTGAGACGCCCCGACATCACCGCCCGCGCGCCGACATAAATGACGAGCGCCGTGCCGGCGGCGATGGTCAGGTTGACGATGCCCGAATAGAGCGTCTGCCAGCTGTAAAGCCTGAGCGATGCGCGCAGGCTGTCGCGGCTCGCACCCATGAAGCGGCGGTGCTCTTCCTCTTCCTTGGTGAAGGCCTGGACGATCTTGATCGCGCTCATTGTCCATTGCACGAGCGAATAGACGCGGCTTTCGCGCTCGCGCGCCTCGATCGAAATGCTGACGATCTTCCTGTTAAAACTGGAAATCAGCAGGAAAAGAACCGGCACCACGGTCAGCGCCAGGAGCGTCAACAAAGGATCGATCGGCAGCAGCACAGCCAGCATGCCGACGAGCAGGATCACCGCCGACAGGATCGGCAGGATGCCGTTCATGATCATGGTCTGCACCGCGAAACTGTCGGCGGTGATGCGGTACATCAGGTCGCCGACCCGCTGCTTGCCGTGATAGGCGAGCGACTGGCGCTGCAAATGCCCAAAGAGCGCGCCGCGCAGATCGTTGACCATGCTCTGCCCGACGCGGATCGTGGTGTAGTAGTGCAGCTGGGTCAGCCCGCCGCTGCCGAGATTGACCAGCACGCCCCCGATGCAGACGAGAACCAACAGCTCTCCCGCCGGCAGCGACAGCAGCCGGGCGACGAGCCCTTCGGAAGGCGGGGTGTTGTGACCCAGCACATAGTCGATGACGATCTGCAGCGGCCACGGCTTCAGCAGCTCCAACCCGGCAATCAGGAATACCTGGGCCAACGCCCAGACGACCTGCCAGCGGTAGGCGCGAAGGTAAGGCCAGATCTTGAGCAACATGGGCGTTGACCGCGGGCGTCAGGCGATGCGGGGCGAGGAGCCGACCGGCAACGGGGCGCGAACGAGCGGGTCGACCGGGATCAGCCCGCTTTCATCCGCCGCGGCCTCGACGAACCGGTGCAGCCGCCGCGCGAAAAGGGCAATTTGCCAGACGGCAAGCCCGCCCGTGGTGACAGCGAGGATCGCGAAGATCGCCGCCGCAACCAGCCACCCCGCGATCAGGCTCGCGATCGTCAGGGCGGCGAAACCCCCGACCAGCGAGCGTGCAAATACTGACGGGCTCAACGCGGCGCGCACGCGCAGCAGGCGCTTTTCGGCGCCGTGGTTCTCGCCGGCGATGAGGATGCGCGCGCCGCCCGCCGGACCGCCGGCGATCTCCAGGTCCCAGTCCCGCCACCCGGCATCGATCGCCGCCGGGTAATGCTCGGCGGCGCATGCCCGCATCAGCGCGCCGAGCATCTCTTCCTTCTCGGCGCCGGTCTCGTTCCAATAGGACAGCACGAAGCCCCGCGCGCGCCACGACCACCGGCCCCGCTGGTCCGCGAGGCCCGGCTCGTCCGGGATCAGCGCGGGCAGCGCCTTCAACCGCCACTTCAGCCGCTCCCAGCCGCGCAGCAGCGGCCCGAGAAAGATCAGCAGGGCGATGAGCGCGTGCGCCTTGCCCCCCGCGAAGCGCGGCGCGACCTTGGCGCTCAAGCCGCCCTTGATGCACATCGCTGCGGTCAACAGCAGCGGCAGGACCAGCAGCCGCCACCAACCGCCGGCGACGATGCCGAAAAGGGCGAGCGGCAACGATGCGAGGGTCCACTCGAAGGTCAGCGGCAGATATTCGAGCAGCCCCGCCGGCGGCTGGTACAGCGTCTGGAACAGGCCGCGCCCGAAGGTTCCCGAATAGATCACCGGCTTGCGCCACAGCAGCATCGCCGACGACAGATCGCCATAGATGCGGCCACTCCACTTGGCCTGACCGAAGGCGTTGAACCGCGCGGGATGCTTGCCGTAGACCAGGGCCTCGGCCTTGCCGTAGCCCTTCTGCTGGCCGATATAGGCCTTTACCGTATTGCGGCGGAAATGCCAGACGAACGCCGCCGCGCTGTAGCCGATCGCATGGCCGGCATCCTGCAGGCGCCAGCAGAAATCGACGTCGTCGCCCGCAGTGCGGAAGACCGGGTCGAACCCGCCGATCCCGAGCAGCACGTCGCGGCGGAACGCCATGTTGCAGCCGGCGATGTGCTCGGCGATCTCGTCATCAAGCAGCACGTGGCACGGCGCGCCGGGCGCCACCGCGACCGCCTCCGGCACGAGGCTCGTCTCGCTCGGAGCGAAGTTCGGCCCGCCGCAGGCGGCGAGCCCCTTGGTTTCCATTGTTCCGACCAGATAATCGAGCCAGTCGGGGTCGGCGACGCAATCGCTGTCGGTATAGGCGACGATCTCGCCCGTCGCCGCCTCCGCGCCGATATTGCGCGCGGCGCTCAGTCCTTTGTTCTCCTGGCTGATGATCCGGCAAAAAGGAAACGATTCGGTAATCGCCAGCGTGCCGTCGCCGGACCCGTCATTGACGACGATGACCTCGTAATCCGGGTAGTTCAGCCGCTCGAGCGCGGTGAGGCAGGGCAGCATCGTGCGCTCGGCATTGTAGGCGCAGACCACGACCGAGACGCGCGGGTAGCGCGCCAGCCGCGGCGGAAGCTGCCCGCAATATTGCGCGACGATTTCGGCGAAGGCCGGCTTGGGACGGCGCTGCCGATCGACCAGGCCGAAATCCCAATCCTCGATCGAGTGACCGCCGGTGAACCATTCGTCGGTCCAGGCGAAGACGAAGGTCCCCGCGGCCCCGCCGGCGAACGCGGCGTTGATGTGCCACGAGAGGATGCGGCGCTGCTCCTCCTCGCTGCTCCTCAAAGAATCCGCGCCGAACTCGGTCAGCACCAGCGGCTTGGTGAAGGTCAGGTTGTGCAGCCGCGCGATATAGCGGCGGAACGCCGTCTCGTCGTGCAGGTACACGTTGAAGCAGAGGAAATCGCAGAAATCGGCGACGTTGAGATATTCGGTCGAGGGGAAATTGGCGTAGCTGACCAGCGCACCGGGGTGCTCGCGCCGCACCAGCGCGACCAGGCTCTCGACAAATTGCTCGACGCGGCGCGACCCGTGCCAGCGGATGATGTCGGGCGGGATCTCGTTGCCGACGAGATAGGCGAAGACGGCTGCGTGCCGGGCGCAGGAGCGCACCCCGCCGACGATCGCCTCGCGGATGCCGGCCTGCACCGTCTCGTCGTCGAGAAACGCGACATGCTGCGACCAGGGCAGCCCGACCAGCATCTTGAGGCCGTGCCGTCCGGCGGCGTCGAGCAGCCAGACCGGCGGCACCGTAAAGACCCGGACCGTGTTGATCCCCGCGGTTACCATCAGCGCGAAATCGCGCTCGACGACCGCCAGCTCGGGGAACTGCGCGCCGTGGCTCCCCAGGCCGAATGGCCCGTAGGTGACGCCCTTGACGAAATGCTTGGTAGCCCCGGCGCGGAAGAACTTGCCGTCGACGCGGATCGCTTCGGCGGCGACATCCGCCCTCGCCGGCGACGCGGGTTCGGCGACGGCGGCATCTTCTTCAACCACAAGGCTCATCCGGCTTCCTCGGCGCGGTTCGGCGGGTCACCCGGTTGAGGCGACGGCAGCGCAACATAACGCGCGAAGAGGCGGTTCAATTCCCCTGGCCGGCTACGGCATTATGCTGCCGCATCTCCCAGGCGAGCGCGGTGCGGATGATCGTGTCGAGGTCGGAGCATTCCGCCTGCCAGCCGAGCAGTGAGCGGGCGAGCCCCGGATCGGCGACCAGCGCCGGCGGATCGCCCGTCCGGCGCGGCGCTTCGTGCTGCGGTACGTCGCGGCCGGTCGCCTTGGCGACTGCGGCGACGATCTCGCGCACCGAATAGCCGCGGCCGGTGGCGAGGTTGACGGCTGCGCTGGCGCCCCCCTTGACGAGGTAGCCGAGCGCCCGCACATGCGCCCTCGCCAGATCCTCGACATGGATGTAGTCGCGGATCGCGGTGCCGTCCGGCGTCGGGTAATCGGTGCCGAAGATCGCGATCGGCGGCCCGGAGCCGAGCGCGGCCCGCAGGGTCAGCGGGATCAGATGGGTCTCGGGATCGTGCTCCTCGCCGATCTCGCCACCGCGGTCGCAACCGGCGGCGTTGAAGTAGCGCAGCGCCACCGAGCGCAGCCCATAGGCTTCGCCATACCAGTAAAGCGCCCGCTCGATCGCCAGTTTGGTCTCGCCATAGGGATTGACCGGTCGCTGCGGCATCGTCTCCCGGATCGGCACGCTGTCGGGCATCCCGTAAGTCGCGCAAGTCGATGAAAAGACCATTCGGCCGACATCGGCTTCCCGCATTGCGTCCAACAGCGTCAGTGTGCCGTTTACATTGTTGCGATAATAAAGGGCAGGATCGGCGCCCGATTCGCCGACATAGGCAAAAGCCGCGAAATGCATGACCGACGCCGCCCGGTGCGCCTGGAGCGCCGCGACCACCGCCGCCCGGTCGCCGACATCGCCCACGACGAGCGGTCCCCAACGCACGGCATGGCGATGACCGCGCGACAAATTGTCATAGGTCACAGGCGTATAACCGGCTTCGGCGAGCGCCTTGCAGGCGTGGCTGCCGATATAGCCGGCGCCGCCCGTGACCAGCACCGATTGGGACATCAGGGCCACTCTTGCCGTGGTTGGGTTCGCACCGACACAACGGGAAGCCGGCGCCGATGTTCCGTCGGTTGCCGTCACCATACCGCAACGCAGCGAGAGGTGGTGGAATAAGCCTAACGGCGGCCCGTTTTGGGTTGCGGTCGGTAGCCGCTCATTGTGGAGTTGACTGATGCGTATAGCGATGATCGGCACGGGATATGTCGGACTCGTCTCCGGAGCCTGCTTCTCCGAGTTCGGCGTGTCGGTCACCTGCGTCGACAAGGACGCAGACAAGATCGCGCGCCTCAATCGCGGCGAAACGCCGATCTACGAGCCCGGCCTCGATCAGCTCGTCGCCGTCAACAAGGCGGCGGGCCGTCTGATTTTCACCACCGATCTCAAGGCCGCCCTTGACGGCGCCGAGGCGGTGTTCATCGCCGTCGGCACCCCGTCGCGGCGCGGCGACGGCCATGCCGACCTCTCCTATGTCTTCGCCGCCGCCGCCGAGATCGCCGAGACGCTGGCGCGGCTACCGGCCAATCACACCGTCGTCGTCACCAAGTCGACCGTGCCGGTCGGCACCGGCCGCCGGGTCGAGCGCATCCTGTCGCTGCGCCTGCCTCCGGCTAGCTTCGACGTCGCGTCCAACCCGGAATTCCTGCGCGAGGGTTCGGCGATCCAGGATTTCATGCGGCCCGACCGCGTTGTCATCGGCACCGACAGCGAGCATGCCCGCACCGTGCTGCGCGCGCTCTATCGCCCGCTCTATCTGCTCGAGACGCCGGTCGTGTTCACCACTCTCGAAAGCGCCGAGCTGATCAAATACGCCGCCAACGCGTTCCTCGCGACCAAGGTCACCTTCATCAACCAGATCGCCGATCTGTGCGAGGCGGTCGGCGCCGATGTGCAGGATGTCGCGCACGGGATCGGCCTCGACGGGCGCATCGGCCGCAAGTTCCTGCATGCCGGCCCCGGCTTCGGCGGCTCGTGCTTCCCGAAGGATTGCGCCGCGCTGGTGCGCACCGCCGAGGAGGCCGGGCGTCCGGTGACGATGGTCGAGGACGTACTGAGGATCAACGAGGCGCGCAAGCGCGGCATGGCCGATCGCATTGCCGCGGCGTGCGGCGGCGATGTTGCCGGCAAGACGCTCGCGGTCCTGGGGCTCACCTTCAAGCCCAATACCGACGACATGCGCGACAGCCCGAGCCTCTCGATCCTGCCGCCGCTGGTCGAAGCCGGCGCGACGATCCGCGCCTTCGATCCCGAGGGCATGGCCGAGGCTAAAAAGCAGCTGCCCGATCTCGACTATTGCGCGGACGCCTATCAGGCCATCGAGAACGCCGACGCGCTCGTGCTGCTGACCGAGTGGAACGAATTTCGCGCGCTCGACCTCGAACGGGTCAAGAGCCTCTTGCGCGCACCGCTCGTCATCGATCTGCGCAACATCTATCAGCCGCAAGACATGGCCGATGCCGGCTTCGTCTATCACAGCATCGGCCGCATTGCCGGCGACCTTCCGGTTGGCGTCAGCTCGAATTTGCGGGCGATCGCCTGAAGCCATCCCAAGCAACAAACAACCCAAGGATCTTCCATGCGCACTTCAGCTAAGCGCGTCCTCGTCACCGGCGGCGCCGGGTTTGTCGGCTCGCATCTGTGCGAACGGCTGATCGCCCAGGGCCACCACGTCCTCTGCGTCGACAACTACTTCACCGGGTGCAAGGAGAACGTCGAGCATCTCCTCGACGACCCGCGCTTCGAGGTGATGCGCCACGACGTGACCCATCCGCTCTTTGTCGAGGTCGACGAGATCTACAACCTCGCCTGCCCCGCCTCACCGGTGCACTACCAGCATGATCCGGTGCAGACGACCAAGACCAGCGTTTTGGGCGCGATCAATATGTTGGGGCTCGCCAAGCGGCTGAAGGCGAAGATCCTCCAGGCGTCGACCTCGGAGGTCTACGGCGACCCGCTGATGCACCCGCAGCCCGAGGCCTATCGCGGCAACGTCAACCCGATCGGCCCGCGCGCCTGCTACGACGAAGGCAAGCGCTGCGCCGAGACGCTGTTCTTCGACTACTACCGGCAGCACAATTTGCGCATCCGGGTGGTGCGGATATTCAATACCTACGGGCCGCGCATGCACCCGAACGACGGTCGCGTCGTCTCCAATTTCATCGTCCAGGCGCTGAAGGGCGAGCCGATCACACTCTACGGCGACGGCAGCCAGACCCGCGCCTTCTGCTACGTCGACGATTTGATCGAGGGTTTCCTTCGGATGATGGACGCGCCCGACGACATCACCGGACCGATGAACCTCGGCAACCCGGTCGAGTTGTCGGTCGCCG
Organism: Allostellaceae bacterium; assembly: GCA_035648415.1. Lineage (GTDB taxonomy): Bacteria > Pseudomonadota > Alphaproteobacteria > ATCC43930 > CGMCC-115725 > DATARH01. The sequence continues at coordinate 9,380 of DASRLO010000003.1, read as the reverse complement.
AGCTGGCGGAGATGGTGGTCAATCTCACCGGCACCCGCTCGCGCATCGTCTACAAGCCGCTTCCGGTCGACGACCCGATCCAGCGTTGCCCCGATATCAGCCAGGCCAGCGCTCTGCTCGACTGGAAGCCGCGCACCCAGTTGCGCTCCGGCCTGCAGCGGACCATCGCCTATTTCGATCGGCTGCTGAGCGACCGCAGCGACGTGACGCGCGAGACGACCGCGGCCTGAATAAGGGCCGCTACCAGCTCCCGACGATCGGTACGTGCGTCGCGCACCTGCCGCGCGCGGTCACGATCTGACCCGGGGTCGCATCGCTGACGGCGACATCGCGAGGCTGATAAGGCGTCGCGCAAATCTGGTCGGCCAGCAATGCGTTGACGCTCGGGTCATAGGCGTTGAACCTCGCGTACTCGGGCGGGATGTCGCCCCTGGCGGCCGCGGCGCTGGTGCCGAAATCGTCCTTCAGCGGCAAGTACGGCGTACAGCTCGCGACCAGCGGCACGACGAGCGTGAGAGCCAGGATCAATCGCATGGTTTCAACCGGCGGCAGAACAAAGCGCGTCGAGTTTGCCCTCGGCTGCGCCTCGACGCAACCATGGTCAGCGCTACCCAAAGCAGATGACGGCGTCGCCGACCGCGCGGCGCGTGGAACACCGCCGGGTTAATACGGATAACGCCCGCGATAACCGCCCCAGCCGCCGTAGAGGCCGCGAGGCGGGCCGCCATAGACGAGCTGCTCGTAAGGAGGGGGCGGGTAATAATAACCGGGCGGCGGAACGATCATGCCTCGCGGCGGGGTCGGCTCCGGGGCCCTGACGGCCACGTGACGGGTCGCCGGGTGCGCATGAACGGCGGTGAGGCGCTTTGTCAAAGCCGCGAATTTTGCTTCCTGGCGAGCCGAGGCCTTCGCTGCATGGCGGGGCTTTGCCGGACGACCGGCGGCGGCGACCTGTTTTTTGACGGTCGGCAGAGCCGAAGGCACGGTCACGGCCGGCGACACGACAGCCGCCGCCGAAGGCGGGACAGACGCCGGAGTGGCGGCTACCGGCGGCGGAGCGGCGGCTGCCGGCGGCGGCGCCAGCGGGGTCCAGATCGGCGGCATGTCCTGCGCCCGTGCAATTTCCGGTGACGCAATAATCGCCGATAACGCGAACAATAACGGATAAGAGAAACCGGCTCGCGACCTCTGCATTGTCCGTCCCCGCCCTCGAATTTTGCTAGTCCACCACAACGTGGAGCTGTGCGCAATTGTTCCTTCTCGGCAATATACGGCAGATCAATCTTCGGCGCTGGGCACGCCGGCGCGGTCGAGCGCGGCGCGCTGGCGCTCGGCGAGCGCCGCTTCGTCGAAATCGTCGATCAGCTCGTGGAACAGCCGGTGCCAGTTGATCTCGGCCTGCAAATGCCAGAACACCGAGCCGAGCCCGATCGCCGCGCGGTCCATAAAGACAAAGGCGCGCGGCGGCGCGATGCCGCCGAGGCGCCTGATCTCCTGGTGCACGCTGTCGACAAGGCGCGGTCCCTCCGGCTCTGCTTTGGATCCCTTGGGCCGCTCCTGGATCGGCCGCGTGCGGTCGTCGAGCAACGGCCCGTAGACAAACCGCGCCCAGCGGTTCAACACGGCGATCATCTCCGACGACAAATTGCCAAAGCCCCAGCTTTTGTACGCCTGTACCGCCAACTCGTCGTCGTCGCGCTCGAGCGCGTGGTAGAGGTCGATGACGCCCTTGACGAAAGACGCCGGGAAAATGCGGACGCAGCCGAAATCGAGGAGGTTTACAGTGAGGTCCGGCGCCACCGTGTAATTGCCGAGATGCGGGTCGCCGTGGATGACGCCGTAGAAATAGAACGGCACATACCAGATGCGGAACATCCGCAGCGCGATCTCGTTGCGCTGCTCCAAGGGCGCGTCGGCGATGTCGAGGATCGGCCCGCCGTCGAGCCAGGTCATCGTCAACAGCCGGTTGGTCGACAACTCGGCGAGCGGCCGCGGCACCGCCGCTTTCGGCTCGTCCTTGAGGATTTCGCGGTAGAGCCGCATGTGCGCGGCCTCGCGTTGGTAGTCGAGCTCCTCGCGCAGCCGCGCGGCGATCTCGGCGTGGATCTCCGGGGTCGAGACGGTGCGGTCGTACCGCTCGTACAGCCCCATCGCCAGACGGAGCTGGCGCAGATCGGCTTCCACCGCCGACGCCATCTCGGGATATTGCAGCTTGCAGGCGAGCCTGGTGCCGTCGAGCGCCTCGGCGCGATGCACCTGCCCGAGCGAGGCGGCGCGCGCCGCCTCGCGCTCGAAGCTCTTGAACCGGCCGTGCCAATCGGGGCCGAGCTCGCCCATCATCCGCCGGCGCACGAACGGCCAGCCCATCGCCGGCGCGTTCGATTGGAGCTGGATCAGCTCGCGGACATATTCCTCGGGCAGCGCGTCGGGGATGGTCGCCAGCAATTGCGCGACCTTCATCAGCGGCCCCTTGATGCCGCCAAGCGCCGCTTTCAGATCGGCCGCGTGGCGCCCGCGATCGACCGCGATCCCAAGATAGCGCTCGCCGGCGAGCCGCGCCGCCAGGCCGCCGACCGCGGTGCCGACCTGCGCATAGCGCCGCATTCGGCCGGAGAAGGTGTCTTCATCGCTCATGCCGAAGGTTCTGTCATTCCCACCGGTAACTGGCAATCGTATGCCTGTTATGTCTGTTATTTGCCGCCTTTTATCAGCAAAACAGGCTAGCCCGCGCCACGCCGCGCTCTCCCGGCAGCGCGACGCGAGACCGATACCTGCACTACAAATCCGGCAATTTTCCGGTCGATGTTTCCGCTATCATTCCGCGATAAGGGGAACGCCCCTGGGGACGCCATGGATTACGACACCTGCCGCAGCCTGCCGGCGATGTTCTTCGAGATCGCCGGGCGCGGCGGCGACAAGCCGTTCCTGTGGGCGAAGCACGGACGCACCTACCAGTCGCTGAGCTGGGCCGAGACCGCGCGGGCGGTCAACCGGCTGGCGCGCGGCCTCGTCGCGCTTGGCGTCGTGGCGGGCGACCGGGTCGCGGTCGCGGCCGAGAATCGGCCGGAATGGGTAATCGCCGACCTCGCGATCATGAGCGCCGGCGCGATCACAGTGCCGGCCTACACGACCAACACGGTCGAGGACCACCGCCACATCCTCGGCAACAGCGGCGCGCGCGCCGTCATCGCGTCGAAGCCGCCGGTCAGCGAGCGGGTGGCCGCCGCCGCCCGACAGGCGCCGAGCGTTCAGGCAGTCATCGTCATGGACGCGCCGGCGCCGGAAGGCACGCGCGCCTGGGGCGAGGCGCTCGCGCTCGGCGACGCGCAGCCGGACGATGTCGCCCGACGCGTCGCCGCGCTCGCGCCTGAGGATACCGCCTGCATCATCTACACTTCGGGCACCGGCGGCCTCCCCAAGGGCGTCTTGGCGACCCACCGCAACATCATCGCCAATTGCGCCGGCGCCTATCATCTGCTGGAAATGCTTGGCCTCGGCGACGAGGTGTTCCTCAGCTTCCTGCCGCTGTCGCATTCGTACGAGCACACCGCCGGCCTCATGTTTCCGATCTCGATCGGCGCGCAAATCTATTTCGCCGAGGGCGCCGACACGCTCGCCGCCAATCTTCTCGAGGTGCGGCCGACGATCATGACCGCGGTGCCGCGGCTCTATGAGACGATGCACCTGCGTATCCGCCGCGGCATCGAGCGCGAGAAAGGCCTGAAGCGCACCCTGTTTGAGATGGCGGTGGCGCTCGGCCGCAAGCGCCTCGCCGGCCAGCCGCGCGGGTTTGGCGAGCGGCTGGTCGATCCGCTGCTCGACAGGTTGGTGCGCGACAAGGTGCGCGCGCGGTTCGGCGGGCGCCTCAAGGCGATGGTGTCGGGCGGCGCGCCGCTCAACCCGGCAATCGGCAGCTTTTTCCTGGCGCTCGGCGTGGAGCTGCTGCAGGGCTACGGGCAGACCGAAGCGTCTCCGGTGATCGCCTGCAACCCGCCCGGCGCGATCAGGGTCGATTCGGTAGGGCCGGCTTTGCGCGGCGTCGCGATCAGGATCGCCGAGGACGGTGAGATCCTGGTCGCCGGCGACAATGTGATGAAGGGCTATTGGAACGAGCCGGAAGCGACCGCCCGAACCCTCGTCGACGGCTGGCTCCATACCGGCGATGTCGGCCATCTCGACGATGACGGGTATCTGCGCATCACCGACCGCAAGCGCGATTTCATCAAGAATTCGGGCGGCGACATGATCGCGCCGTCGAAGATCGAAGGCGCGCTGACCCTGCAGCCCGAGATCGCCCAGGCGATCGTGTTCGGCGACCAGCGCCCGCATCTGGTCGCGATTCTCGTCCCCGACCCCGAATTCGCCGCACAATTCGCACCGCGCGGAGCCGAGCTGGCGGCGCTGACCGATAATTCCGACCTCATCAAGGCGCTGGGCGACATCGTCGCGCGGGTCAACGCGGCCTCGCCGGCCAACGAGCGGGTGCGCCGTTTCCTGATCGCGCGGGAGGCGTTCACCACCGGCAACGGGCAATTGACCCCGACCCTCAAGGTCAAGCGCCACGCGGTGCGCGCCGCTTATGGCGACGCGATCGAGGCGCTTTACGACGGCAGAGCGACGACGGCCTAATTCTTCGCCGGGGCGACAAATCATGCAGGAGGAAACAATGCGGCTCGACGGAAAGATCGGCATCGTCACCGCAGCGGCATCGGGCATGGGCCGCGCCGGCGCCCTGCGTTTCGCCAAGGAGGGCGCCGCGGTCGCGGTCGTCGATCTCGACGCCGCCGGGGTCGATGCGGTGGTGACCGTGATCACCGCCGCCGGCGGCAAGGCGATCGGCATCGATGGCGACCTCACCGACGACGGTTTCGCCCGCGACATCGTGCGCCGCACCGCCAACAAGTTCGGCGGGCTCGATTTCGTGTGGAACCATGTCGGTCATCCCGGCCCCGCCGCGATCGAGGGCATCGACATGGCCGATTTCGACATCGCGATCGGGCTCAACCTGCGCACCGTGCTGGTGACGACCGAGGCGGCGATCCCGGAGATGCGGTCGCGCGGCGGCGGGGCGCTGCTCTACACCGCCTCGACCTCGGGCCTCGTCGGGTCGGGGTTCAGCCCGGTCTATTCGATGGCGAAGTTTGGCGTCGTCGGCTTTGTGCGCTCGCTGGCCAAGCGCCTCGCGCCCGACAATATCAGGGTCAACGCGGTCTGCCCCGGCCCGATCGACACGCCTATGCTACGCGTCTTCGTCGCTCGCCCCGACCAGCAAAACCCGACGCAAGACAAGGAAGCACTGATCGTCCAGCGCAGCCAGCAAATCCCGATGCGCCGCACCGGCAGACCGGAGGAGATCGCCAACGCGGCGCTGTTCCTGTTGTCGGACGAGGCCTCGTTCGTCTCGGGCGCCGCGTTGCCGGTCGACGGCGGCGCGACGGCTTGAGGCGCCGCAAGAACAATGCGAGGTGGGCGACAAACGCGACAGGACAGGTGGTTTGGTTTAGAAGAAAATCCAGACTTTGCGGATTTTAGGCGTTGGTGGCTTCGTGAGAGCAAGGATGACGCCGGTGGCGAGGATATCAAGGAGCGTCAAGAAGCCGAGCAGGCGTATGATGATTGGGTAAGTCGCGATCAGCCGGCCATAAAATAAAACGGATTTTGCCAATGAGACACCCCGCGGGCGTAGACACCCCCCAATCTTCGTCGTTGGTGGGAGATGAGGGGCGTCTTGTCGCAGAACTGAGAAGTCTAAGAAGTCAACGGTCCTCGCGGGACTCACGCACTAATAAATCCCTACAATTACTTGTTAAAACGAACTCTACACGTGTTCGCAATGCTGTGGCATTGGCACTGACTGATCTGCGAGCCAAGGGATCGCGGGGCACGCTGCTCTAGGCTCTTGAACAACTTGGAGAATCTATTCCACTACCGATTCTGACGTAATAGACGACTTATATGAAGCGAGGGAAGAAGCTCTTACGTTTATCGTGCGCATCGCATCGAATGTTCAGCCGAAGAGTTTACTCATTCTAGAGCAAAACTGGAGGCCGCAGCCTCCTTCGCGGACGCAGAGAGGCTCCAAGCGATTAGCCGCGCGCTCGGTTTATTTGCGAATTAAACATTATCCCAACAGGGGGAAATGACGGCAGCGCTCGCACTGACATTGGGCACTCCGCCCCTTCAATCCGGCCGCAGGGAGTGGACGGCAAACCGGCCTTCGGTATCGGTCCAGGTCTCGAGTGCTTGAAAGCCGGCGCGGGCGGCGAGCGCGCGGAATTCGGGGATCGCGTATTTGTAGGAATTCTCGGTGTGGATCATCTCGCCCGCGGCAAACGAGAAGCGACGGCCGGCGATGACCGCGCTCTGGTCTTTCAGGCTGCGGATATAGAGCTCCACCCGCCCCTCGTCGGGGTTGTAGAACGCGACGTGCTCGAAGTTGTCGACCTCGAGATCGCTATCCAGTTCCTTTGAAACCCGATGCAGGAGATTGAGGTTGAAGGCGGCGTTGAGGCCTTCGCTGTCGTTGTAGGCGGCGTCGAGCACGGCCTTGTCCTTCTTCACGTCGGCGCCGATCAGCATCTCCGCGCCGGGGCCGAGCAGCCGGCCGCAATGGGCGAGGAACGACACCACCGCCTCAGGCTCGAAATTGCCGATCGTCGAGCCGGGGAAGAAGCCGACCCGCTTGCCGGGCGGCCCGGCGAGCTCCGGGAGCGCGAACGGCCGGGTGTAATCGGCGCAGACCGCAACGACCTCCAGCTGCGGGAAATCGGCGGCGATGCCGGCGGCGGCGGCGCGCAGGAAATCTCGCGAGATGTCGACCGGCACATAGACGAGCGGCGCTTCCAACGCATCGAGCAACAGCCGCACCTTGCGACTGGCGCCGCTGCCGAGCTCGATGAGCCGGCAATTGGGACCAATCCGCGCGGCGATGTCGCCGGCGTAGGTCTCCAGGATCGCCATCTCGGCCCGAGTCAGATAATACTCGGGCACCTCGCAGATCGCCTCGAACAGCGCCGAGCCGCGCTGGTCATAGAAGAACTTGCACGGCAGCGATTTGGGCGTTGTCGAGAGGCCGCCCAGCACCGCGTCGCGGAAGCTGTCCTCGCCCGGCGCGAGGTCGTGGAAGATGAAGCTCGATCCGTCCATTACAAAGCCCCTGGTACAAAGCCCCTGGTACAAAGCCCCTTGGCATCAAGCATCCTCCGCGAGACGCAAGCCGGAGAACGCCCAGCGCGCCGAAGGCGGAAAGAAATTGCGGTAGGTCGCGCGGATGTGCTCGGCCGGGGTCACCGCCGCGCCGCCGCGCAACACCATCTGGTTCGACATGAATTTCCCGTTGTATTCGCCGATCGCGCCCGAGACCGCGCGGAAGCGCGGGTAGGGAGTGTAGGGGCTCGCGGTCCACTCCCAGACGTCGCCGATCAGCTGGCGCAGTCCGGCCACTCCATCGGGGGCGCCCGCATCGACTGCCGGATGATAACGCCGGCTGCCGCCGAGGTTGCCCGCGAGCGGCGCTGCCGGGTCGAAATTACCTTGGGCGGCGACTTCCCACTCGGCCTCGACCGGCAGACGCTTGCCGGCCCATTTGGCGTAGGCGTCGGCTTCGTAGAAGCTGACATGGACGACCGGCTCGGCCGGGTCGAGGCGCCTTTCGCCGGACAGCGTGAAGATGCGCCAGCCGTCCTCGGCGGCGCGCCAGTAGAGCGGCGCCTCCCAGCCCTGCTGCCGCACAATCGCCCAGCCGTCGGACAGCCAGAATTCGGGCTCGCGATAGCCGCCGGCGGCGATGAACTCGGCGAACTCGCCGCAGCTCACCGGCCGGCTCGCCAGGCGGAACGGGTCAAGCCAGACGCGGTGCCGCGGCGTCTCGTTGTCGAACGCGAAACCGCCGCCGCCATGGCCGATCTCCACGAGACCGCCGGTAAACCCGATCCAGTCGAGCGCCGTTTCGGTCCCCGGCGCGCGGCGGCGCGGCGGCTGGTAGGCCGGCAGCAGTGGGTTCAGCGAAAAGACGTGCTTGATGTCCATCAGGATCAGCTCCTGATGCTGCTGCTCGTGGTGCGCGCCCAATTCGACGAGCGGCGCGATTTCGGCCCAAACTTCCGCCGGCGCACCGTCGATGAGCCGGGCCATCGCCGCGTCGACATGCTCGCGGTAGGCGGCGACGTCGTCGCAGGACGGGCGCGACAGCATCCCGCGCTGCGGCCGCGGATGGCGGGGCCCCTCGGCCTCGTAATAGGAATTGAACAAATAGTGGAAGGCCGGATCGAACACCCGGTAGGCCGGGTCGAAGCGGGCAAGGATAAAGGTCTCGAAAAACCACGTCGTATGCGCCAGATGCCATTTGGTCGGGCTGACATCGGGCATCGACTGGATCGACTGGTCTTCCGGCGTCAGCCGCGAGGCAAGCGCCTCGCTCTCGCGCCGTATCGCGCCAAACAATCGGCCTAGAGCGGCTCGGTCGGTGACGCGAGCCTCTTGATGGGCATTAGTCTCGATCACCCGGTCCCCTCGGCGATATTGTCGTTTTTGGGCTGCATCTCCAGCGGTCAGGCCCCGCCTCAGCGAGATATGGCCGCTCGCGGCAATCCTGTAAACCTTTGCGTCGCCGGTTGGTTCATCGCGGCCGAGCGTCGAGCGGCGGCTCGGGACGATGGTAGAGGACATAGATGACAATCAGCGCTATCGCGAGCGAGAACCAGGTGATGGCGTATTGCAGATGGTCGTTGGGCAGCTCGAGGAGGGTGACGCCGCCCTTGGGCCAGCCGCCCGGGTTCGCCGTCTTGTCGGCGTCGATGTAGAACGGCGCGGGGTCGGCGATCCCGGCGGCCCGCGCCATCGCCGGCAGGTCGACCCAGAACCAGAGGTTGAGGTCGGGCCGGTTGTCCGGCAGAAAGAAACTCGGTTTCTCCGCCGGCGGGACGCGCAGCAGCCCCACGATATGGACAGTTCCGGACGGCTCGCCAGCTTCGCGTCTCGCCCGGTCCTTCAACTCGAGCGGAATGAAGCCGCGGTTGACGAAGAGGGTGCGCCCGTCGTTCATCTTGAGCGGGGTCAATACCTGGTAGCCCGAGCCGCCGCCCTCGGACGAGGCGGCGAGGAAGAGCTCCTTGTCGTTGCGGAAGGCGCCCTCAGCCGCGACATGGCGGAACTGGCCGGCGCGCGCTTCGGCGAGGGTTTGCGGCGGGGCGACCGGCGCGGCGGCGATCGCGGCGTCGCGCTGGGCGATCAGCCCTTCCTTCCAATGCAGCCGCTCGACCTGCCAGATGCCGAGCGCGATGAGGATCAGGACGCCCGGCACGGTGAACAGCGTCGGCACCAGGCGCGGGCGGAATGCGGTCATTCTCAGCCCCCCCACCCCGACCCTCCCCCGCTTGCGG
>DASRLO010000002.1:0-5987 GCA_035648415.1 Allostellaceae bacterium | reverse complement strand
TCGGGCAGGATGCCGAGCCGGCGGGCGACTTCCTGATAGCCCTCGGCGATTTTTTCGAGATCCTCGCGGAAGCGGTCCTTGTCGAGCTTCTCGTTGGTGCGGATGTCCCACAGCCGCATGTTGTCGGGGCTGATCTCGTCGGCGACGACGATGCGCATGTCGTCGTCGCTGTAGAGCCGGCCGAACTCGAGGCCGAAATCGATGAGGCGAATGCCGACGCCGAGAAAGAGGCCGCTGAGGAAATCGTTGATCCTCAATGAAATCTGCATGATCTCGTCGAGGTCCTGGGTGCTCGCCCAGGCAAAGGCGGTGATGTGCTCCTCGCTGACGAGGGGGTCGCCGAATTCGGCCTTCTTGTAGTGGTATTCGATGATCGAGCGGGGCAGCGCCGCGCCCTCGGCGAGACCGAGCCGCTTGGCGAGCGACCCGGCGGCGAGGTTGCGTACGACGACGCGCAGCGGGATGATCTCGACCTCGCGCACCAGCTGCTCGCGCATGTTGAGGCGGCGGACGAAATGCGTCGGGATACCGATCTCGGCGAGCTTCAGCATCAGGAATTCGCAGATCCTGTTGTTGAGCACGCCCTTGCCGGTGATCGTCCCGCGCTTCTGCTTGTTGAAGGCGGCGGCGTCGTCCTTGAAATACTGCACCAGGGTGCCGGGCTCGGGGCCCTCGAACAGCACCTTGGCCGAGCCTTCGTAAATCTGCCGGCGTCGCGACATCTTAGGATCCCGGTCGGGGCGATCCCGCCCCCTTGATATAGCAAGCACGATGGGGGCCAACAATGTCACTGCGGCGATGTGGGAGCTTCGCCCATCACGTCGGCCCAGGGGATCGGCGCGGGGAGCCATTGCGCATAGCGAAAGCGCGGCTTTCGCTCACCGGCGTTGGGCAGCGGCAGAGCGATCAGCGCGCTCGACACGGTGCCGTAGCCGTGCGGCATGCGAAAGCGGAGCGCCGATTCCGCCGGCTCGCCGGGCGGCGATTCGCCGCTGGAGAGCAGCGCTTGCCATTCGCTCCAGTCGTCGCGGTCGGGATCGGGCGGCCGCGCGGCGCGGAACCGCGGCGCGGCGAGCGTGACGCGCCGGTTGTTGGGACGGTCGAGGTCGCCTGAATCGATCAGCGACATCCCGTCGCCGATCGGGAACACCTCGATGCGCTTGCCCTCGGCGTGGCGCAGCCAGAACGCGTCGCGGTTGTCGGCGACGATCAGGTTGAAGGTGCGGTAGGCGACGGGGTCGAGGTGCGACAGCGCCTCGGCGGCGGCGACCGCGTCGGGATGGTCGAGCGCTTCCAGCACCAATTCGCCGCGCGAGCGCTGGCTGGGCGCCGGGCCGAGCGAGCCGTGGCGGTTGAGGATCGCCGCGGCGACGCCCCAATCGTTGACCCCGAGCCACGAGCCGCCGGCCAGTCGGTCGAGCCCGGCGACGACCTCCGGGCGGTCCGGCCAATGCCGCGCCGGCGGCAGAGCCGGGCGCCCGATCATTTCGTCGCGGTTGGCGCCGATCACCACCGGCCACATATGTTCAGGACGACGCAGGATCACCAGCGTGCACATCACCCGGTCATCCGGCTATTGCGGCCATTTCTATCAAGCGAGACGAACATGCGGACTCTTGAAGATCGCGAGAAGGAGTTCGAAGCCCGGTTCAAGCACGATCAGGACCTGCGCTTCAAGGTCACCGCGCGGCGCAACCGGCTGGCGGGGCTGTGGGCGGCCGCGCGCATGGGGCTGGCGGGCGAGGCCGCCGGGGATTACGCCAAAACAATCGTCGCCGCCGAGTTCGACGGCGGCGACCCCCATGTGGTCGAGAAACTGGTCGCCGACCTCGCGGCCAAGGGCCACGCCGTCACGGTGGCGCAGGTGCAGTTCGAGCTCGACCATTTCGCCGAGACCGCCAAGCAGCAGGTGATGACGGAGTAGCGCTCACGGCCTCAGCGGCCATCGCGTTCGAGCAGCGCTTCCATCGGCACATTGAGCGCTTTGGCGAGTCGGTCGAGGGTTTCAACGCCGCCGAGTTTTCTTCGCGTCTCGATTTGAGCGATCAGATCCCGGCCGACGCCGGATTCGGCCTCCAGGCAAATCTGCGTCCATCCTCGATAATCTCGCCAAGCGCGAACCGGGTGGGCGCCATCGAGCTTGGCTTTGATCACCCCGAGCGGGATCGTGGTTTCCATAGAGGAGCCGCGTTGGGTCTCGATGTGGGCGTCGAATCCTCGATCGTCGGCGCGCGCGGCCATGACCGCGGCAATATCGTCAGCGTCTTCGGAGAGTGCGGCGGCCGTGGCCGGCTCTTCCAGAACGGCGACTATGCGGTCCCAATCGGCCCGCGATAGAACGACTTCTTCCCCGTGTACCTGCTTCGGCTTGGGAAGACGAAACGACACGATTACCTCCCATAAACATCGCCGCGCGTTCGGATCAGCTCAACCGTCATTTTCGACTGCACCAAATCGAGGCTGAACAATACCCGGTAATCGCCGACCCGCAGCCGGAAGAGCCCGCTGCCAGCGAGCGGTTTGACGCCGCGCCGCCGTGCCGTCGGGTCGGCGGCGAGAGCCTCGATCCGTAAGACTATTTGGCGGCGGCGCCTTAGCGGAAGCCGCTCAAGCGATCTCTCCGCCGCCCGCGTGAAAACGACCTCCACGATCGCAAATGTGACCTTTGGTCACATTGTTGTCAAGCGGCGGTCGTCAATACGGCCTATCCCCCGCCACCGTCACCCGGTTGCCGGAGCGGGTGTGCGGCCAGTAATCCCACATTGCGTGGTGCTGGACGCAGCGGTTGTCCCAGAACGCGATCGAATTCTCCGACCAGCGGAAGCGGCACTGGAACAGCGGGCTTGCCATATGCTCGTAGAGGTAGCGCAGCACGCCCTCGCTTTCGTCGCGCGGAATGCCGTTGATGTAGCGCGTGAAGCCCTTGTTGACGTAGAGGCTTTTCTTGCCGGTCACCGGATGAGTGCGCACCACCGGGTGATCGGCGTGCGGGTAGGTTTCCTTGTCCTTGACCCCGTAATTGGCGTACTGGCCGCGATAATGCTCGCCGCTGTGCCGTGCGGTGAGGCCGTCGAGATAGGTCTTCATCCGGTCGCTGAGCGCGTCATAGGCCGCGTACATGTTGGCGAACAGCGTGTCGCCGCCCTTGGGCGGGCATTTCCTGATGTAAAGAATGCTGCCCATCGGCGGCTCGACGTCGCACGACACGTCCGAGTGCCAGCCCTCGCCGTTGGCGCGGAACGAGTCCTTGTCGGCGTGGATGATCATCAACTCGGGATGTCCCGGCTCGGTCGGCGCCGCGGGATGGATGTGCAACTCGCCGAAACGGCGGCCGAAATCGAGGTGCTGGTCCTGCGACAGATGCTGGTCGCGGAAGAAGATCACCAGGTTTTCGGCCAGCGCGCGGTGGATTTCGTCCATCTCCCGGTTGCTGATGTCGCGCAGATCGACGCCGCCGACCTCGCCGCCGATGATCGGGGTCAGCTTGTCAACGGTGATCGTCTCGTAGGGCGAGTCGTCGGGAGTGTACTTGATGCGGGGGCCGGTGTTACTGCGCAGCGAGCTCATCGCGCTTCTCCCTGGAAACTTCTTCCGCTCCGAAAACGCGGCGGAAGATCGTGTCGACATGCTTCAAATGATAGGCCGGATCGAACGAGGCGTCGATCGCCGCGGGGGCGAGGAACTTGGTGATCTCGGGGTCTGCTTTCAGCAGGTCGGCGAAGCGGCCGGCGCCGTGCCACGAGCCCATCGCGTGCTTCTGGACGAGGCGGTAGGCATCCTCGCGGCTCATCCCGGCCTGGGTCAGCGCCAGGAGAAAACGCTGCGAGTCGGGAAGGCCGCCGAGCGAGTCGAGATTGGCCTGCATCCGCTCGGGGTTGACGATCATCCGATCGATGATGCCGGTGAGGCGGTTGAGTGCAAAATCGAGCGTGATCGTCGAGTCGGGCGCGATAAAGCGCTCGACCGAGGAATGCGAGATGTCGCGCTCGTGCCAGGTGACGATGTTTTCCAGCGCCGGCGTCACCGCGGCGCGGACGATGCGCGACAGCCCGGTCAGGTTCTCCGACAGGACGGGGTTGCGTTTGTGCGGCATCGCCGACGACCCCTTCTGGCCCTCGGCGAAGAATTCCGACGCCTCGCGCAATTCGGTGCGCTGCAGGTGGCGCAATTCGGTGGCGAAGCGCTCGATCGCGGCGGCGACAAGGGCCAGCGCCATGAAGAACGCGGCGTGGCGGTCGCGCGGGATGATCTGGGTCGAGACCGGCTCGGGGACGAGGCCGAGCTTATCGGCGACGTATTCCTCGACCCGGGGGTCGATATTGGCGAAGGTGCCGACCGCGCCGGAGATCTGGCAGGTGGCGATCTCCCGGCGCGCCGCGACGAGCCGTTCGCGGTTGCGCGCGAATTCCGCGTAGTGGCCGGCGAGCTTCACCCCGAACGTCGTCGGCTCGGCATGGACGCCGTGGCTGCGCGCGATGGTCAGAGTCATTTTATGCTCGAAGGCGCGGCGCTTGAAGGCGGCGAGCACCGCGTCGAGGTCGGCGAGCAGGATGTCGGCGGCCTGGGTCAGCTGCACCGCGAGGCAGGTGTCGAGCACGTCGCTCGAGGTCATGCCCTGGTGCACAAACCGCGCCTCGGGTCCGACATGCTCGGCGAGGTTGGTGAGAAAGGCGATGGTCTCGTGATGCACCTCGCGCTCGATCTCGCGGATGCGCGCGACCTCGAATTTGCCGCGCTCGCGCACCGCCTCGGCGACGCCGGCGGGGATGATCCCGAGCTTCTCCTGCGCCTCGCAGGCGCATGCCTCGATCTCGAGCTGGATGCGGAAATAGTTTTCCGGCTCCCAGATCTGGGCCATTTGCGGGCGGCTGTAGCGCGGGATCATGCCGTGGCGGCCTGCTGCGGTTCGCTGGCGGGATCATACCCGAGCCGGACCAGCGCGGCGAGCATATGCGGCGGCACCGGGGCGGTGACCTGGATTGCCGGCCGCGCGGGGTAGAGCGGCACGGAGATCGCGCGGGCGTGCAGGTGCAGAGCCTGTTCCCCGGGACCGCCATAGGTCGGATCGCCGATCACCGGACAGCCGAGCGCGCCGCAATGCACGCGAATCTGGTGGGTGCGGCCGGTTTTTGGGCGCAATTCGAGCCAGGCTTGGCCGTTCGCGGTTCCGAGCACGCGGTATTCGGTGATTGCCCGCTGCCCGGCGGGGTCGATTTCCATCCGCCAGCCGGTGCGACGCGTCTCCTTTTTCAGCGGCGCATCGATGACGCCTTGCGGCTCGGCGGGGAGCCCGGCGACGACGGCCCAGTACACCTTCTCCACCTTGCCGCCGGCGAAGAGCGCGCCGAGACGGCGCAGCGCCTTTGGGTGGCGGCCGAGCACCAGGCAGCCGCTGGTGTCGCGGTCAAGCCGGTGCGCCAGCGCCGGCGGGCGAGGCAGGCCGAAGCGCAGCGCGTCGAACCCGGCTTCGAGGTTCGGCCCGCCGCGCGGGCCGGCATGCACCGGAACGCCGGCCGGCTTGTCGATGATCAGGATCAGCCCATCTCGATAGAGTATTCTGCGCGCGAGACGCCCGGTTGCGGAGGCTGCAATGACCCTATCGTCCAGCATCGAAACCCATCATTTCGCCGATGACGGCATCGTACCAAACAACCCGCTGCCGCTCGTGCTTTATCGCGGCGCGCTCGGCGGCGAGGGCGACCTCGCGGCGCGTTGCGAGGCGATGTTTGAGGCCAATGGCTGGCCCGGCGCCTGGCGCAACGGCATCTACGGCCATCATCATTACCATAGCACCGCGCACGAGGTGCTCGGCATCGCGCGCGGCTTTGCGCGGGTGCGGCTCGGCGGCGAGCACGGCGCGACGGTCGAATTGCGCGCCGGCGACGTCGTGGTAATCCCGGCCGGGGTCGCGCATAAGCGCGAGAGCGCGAGCGGGGATTTGCTGGTCATCGGCTCGTATCCGCGCGGGCAGCGCCCCGACATCTGCC
>DASRLO010000001.1:0-2673 GCA_035648415.1 Allostellaceae bacterium | reverse complement strand
CTGCCCGCCCCGCTCGAGGATTTTGACGATCCCGGCGGCGGGGTCGATGCGCAGCCGGTCGCCGGTGCGGATCATCGTCGTGATGTCGCCATCGAAGCGATCGACCATCGTGACGTTGCCGAACGCGGCGCCTTGCGCCAGGATCGGGTTCACCCGGTTGAAGACGAGCGCCAGCGGGACGATGCCCCGCGCCTTCATCTCGTGCAGCATCCAGGCGGTCGCGACACCGCCTTTCGCGTCGTTGAGCACCAGGATGCGGCCGTCGTAGCTCTGCCCGGCGAGCGCGTGGCTCGACCGCGAGAAGACGCCCCTCTTGCGGTCGAGATCGTACCGCGCGCTGAAATTGTCCGGCGCGACGAGCGCGACGCCCTCGACCGCCGGGCCGATGCCGGGGTGGCAGCGCAAGACCTCCGGCATCAGCGCATCCGTCCCGCGACGGCCGCCTCGACGCAGCGTTCGAGGCTGGCGAGGCTGGGCTGGTAGCCGTAGCCGCCGATGATGTTGACGAGCTTAGCCGAATTGGTCAGCAACCGGCGCCAGCCATTCGCCTCGGCCATTTCGCCCGCGTAGCTCTGATAGAAGCAGATGCCGGCGGCGACGATCGCGCCCGCCGCCTCGATGCGCTGGGTCAGGCCCATGCGGTCGGCGGCGTGCTTGATCTCGGGAGAGGTGGCGACGAGCAGCGTCGTTTGCGGATGCACCTGCCGACCCGAGAGCGCATCGGCGACGTCCTGCATCTCGATCAGCGACAATTGCGGCGCGGCGAAGACCACGACATCGACCTTGTCGCCCGGCGCGGCGTATCCGGCGACGAAGGCGTCGATTTCGGCGCGCCCGATGGGGATGGGCGCGACGCCAGGATCAACCGGCGCCGCTTCGTCGGCCGTGATCCCTGGCATGTGGAACAGCGCGACCGAGCCGTGGCTCGCCAGCGCCGCGCCGAAATGCTTGAGCGCGTCGGAACCGGGCGCGGCGTCGACTCCCGCGATCAGCGGCACTTCCCAATAGGAGCCGCAGGCGCGGCCGAGGATGCCGCCAAGCGCGCCCCATTCGCTCAGATCGCGCGGCGTCGCTTCCAGCCGGAAGCGCTTGGTCGCGCGCCGGCATTCGTCGCGATGGAAGCCGTAGCGCGGGGTGCGGCCGGTCAGCCCGGCGGCGAGCGCCGACGGCCCGCCCTCGAAATTGCTGCGCGCGCCGAACACGCTGTTGGAATAGATGACGACGCCGGTATCGCCCATCGCCAGATGCTCGCCGCGCACCGGCGGCAGGATCGTCTGGTAGTTGATGCAGGTGTCGGTCATCAGCACGCCGAACGCCTTCAATGCGGCGATCGCGCGGGCTTCGAGCGCGGCCATAGCCTCGGTCTGGCCGAGCCGCTTGTAGACCGCGAAGTCGAGTCCGCGCGGGTCGGTCAGGGTTGGCACCCGGACGCGGCGCTCGGCTTCGGGCGCGGCGGCCAGCGCTTCGAGAAAACCGACCCCCGCCTCGCCTAGCGACTCGGTGTCGGCCATGATGTGCGCCTGCGAGATGGGCACTAGATCGGCGGCGTCGAAGAACTCGCCGACCGCGACCTGGTGCGCGATCGCCCAGCGCCGCGGCTCGCCCGCCTCGCCCGCGAGCATTCCTCGCTCTTCGTCGTCGAGCCGCATCGCCGCTCCGAAAGCCCTTGCGCGGCCACTCTAGGCAGGGACAATCGGCCGGACAACCGAACATAGCGGGGACGCCGCGATGCAGGTCACGATCTACCATAACCCGCGCTGCAACACCTCGCGCAAGACCCTGGCGCTGCTGCGCGACAAGGGCGTCGAGCCCGAGGTGATCGAGTATTTGAAGAAGCCTTACACAGCGGCGCAGCTCAGGGGCCTTTTGGCGCAGCTCAGGCTGCCGGCGAAGGCGATCGTGCGCAGGAAGGAGGCCGCTGCCGCCGGCGTCGACCCCGCCACGCTGTCCGAGGATCAGCTGATCGCCGCCATGGCCGCGAACCCGATCATCGTCGAGCGGCCGATCGTCGTCTCGGGCGGCAAGGCGGCGCTCGGCCGCCCGCCCGAAGCCGTGCTTAAGGTGCTTTAGCGCCGCGGCTCAGGCCGCGTTCGCTTTCTGCTCCTTCGGCTTGATGTAGGCGATCGCCGAATGGTCGGCGCAATAGGGCTTGCCCGCCATCGGCCGCCCGCCGCAGAAGTGGAAGTCCTCGTCGCCGGGGTGACCGTGCGGCCACATGCAGACCGGACCGCTGAACTCGAAGACGTTGCGCCGCGGCGCCGCCTTTACCGTGATCACGCGGGGCACCAGGCCGAGGCGATGCACCTTGCCGATCACCGCATTTTTGGTGACGCCGATGCGGCGGCCGATCTCGGCGGTGGTCACGCCTTCATCCCAGAGAAGGGTTAATTGCTCGATGCTCTCGGTTGTCCAAGTCCAAGTGGCTAGATCCATGTCCCCCACCGTATTCTGTAGGCTGGGGCTCTTGGCCCCACAAAATACGGTAGCATCCTTGTGGCATGTCGCCAATAGCCAACTAGATATGGTGTTAGTGGGTTTCCCGGCGGTAGCTCGACACTTTGGAGAAATAGGCCGGATTCTCGCTGGAAGGCCGCAAGCCTGGGCCGAAAAGCCGGTCCAGATCCTCGCGCAGATAGCTCGCGTAATAAGGCTCGTGGAACGCGACCGGAAACC